>NZ_JBJZON010000001.1:0-926598 GCF_047200735.1 Pseudonocardia oceanicola | reverse complement strand
GCCGATCTTGAGCTCCACGCTGGTCCTTCCGCCGGGGGTCTCCGCCCACAGGTCTACTACACCGCAGCGGCACGGACATGCGCACCGCGCACCGCGGCGAGCTCGCCAGTAGACCTCGACCACGGTTCAGGTCGCGGGGCCGGATGGTGGGTCCACACGCCGGCCCACGGCGCCCGCCGCCCTGCGGGTGAGGGAATGAAGGTGCTCTCGTCCGCCGCCGGAATCCGCATCAGCGCGGTGATGTTGCCGAGCATCTTCACCAGCGAGTCCTGGACCAGCTGGAACCCGGCGATCGGCCGCCCGAGCTGCGCGCGCTCCTTGCTGTACGCGAGCGCGGTCTCGTAGGCCGCCATCATCGTGCCGGTTGCCCCCACGCCACACGCCCAGATCACGACGAGGTCGGCGAAGGTGGCGTTGCCGATCCAGCGCTTCTCGCCGGTCAGGACCCAGGTGCCGCCCTCGCGCCGCGCGGTGGTCTCCAGGCCCTGCGCGACATCGGACCCGCCGTGCGGCTCGGTCAGGCCGAAGGCGCCGATCTGCTCCATCCGCGCCATCGCCGGCAGCCAGCGCTCGCGCTGCTCGTCGGAGCCGCACAGGTCGATGCTGCCCATCGCGAGCCCGTTGTGGATGCCGAAGAAGCTGTTCAGCGACGGGTCGGCATGCGCGAGTTCCAGCGAGGCGAACCCGATCAGCAGGCGACGCGCGGCCGGCCCCTCGAGCCCTCGTACGGCAGCGCGGCGATGTCCAGCGCCGCGAACTTCGGGACGATGTCGTGCGGGAACTCGGCCCGGCTCCACGCGTCGAGGGCGATCGGGGCGACCTCGGTCCGGCAGAACTCGCGGACCTTGGCGATCACCTTCTGCTCGTCGTCGGTGAGCAGGCTGCCGTAGCCGTAGAAGTCACCGGCGAGCAGGTCCGCGTCGCGCTGATCGGTCATGGGGCGACTCTGGCACGGGGCACCGCCTCCCGCTCGTCGTCGCGCGGATCCCGTGCGGGTCGACGACCGGTCCGGGACCGTCGGGGGCGGCTCGTACGATCGCGCCGTGACCGCTCCCCCCGCTCCCGCGCTCGAGGTGCTCCACCGGGTCTTCGGCTACGACGCGTTCCGGGGGCCGCAGCAGGAGGTCGTCGAGCACGTCTGCACGGGGGGCGACGCGCTCGTCCTCATGCCCACCGGAGGCGGCAAGTCGCTGTGCTACCAGGTCCCGGCGCTCGTGCGGCCCGGCACCGGGGTGGTGATCTCGCCGCTCATCGCGCTCATGCAGGACCAGGTGGACGCCCTGCGCACGCTCGGGGTGCAGGCCGGCTTCCTCAACTCCACGCAGGGGCCGGGGGAGCGCCGCGAGACCGAGCGCGCCCTGCTCGCCGGGGAGCTCGACCTGCTCTACCTCGCCCCCGAACGGCTGCGCGTCGGCCCGACCGTGGACCTGCTGGACCGGCTGGAGGCCCAGGGCGGGATCGCGTTGTTCGCGATCGACGAGGCCCACTGCGTGGCGCAGTGGGGTCACGACTTCCGCCCGGACTACCTGATGCTCTCCGAGCTGCACCGGCGCTGGCCCGCGGTGCCGCGCATCGCGCTCACCGCCACCGCGACCGAGCACACCCGCGCGGAGATCGCCGAGCGGCTCGACCTCGCCGGGGCGAAGCAGGTGGTCGCGAGCTTCGACCGGCCCAACATCCAGTACCGGATCGTGCCCAAGGCCGAGCCGCGTCGGCAGCTGCTCGACCTGATCCGTACGGAGCACCCGGGCGACTCCGGGATCGTCTACTGCCTGTCCCGCAGGTCGGTCGAGCAGACCGCGGAGTTCCTCGCCGCGCAGGGCGTCCCGGCCCTGCCCTACCACGCGGGGCTCGACGCCGAGGTCCGCCGCGAGCACCAGGCCCGGTTCCTCCGCGAGGAGGGCCTGGTCATGTGCGCGACCATCGCCTTCGGGATGGGTATCGACAAGCCCGACGTCCGGTTCGTCGCCCACCTCGACCTGCCCAAGTCCGTCGAGGGCTACTACCAGGAGACCGGCCGCGCGGGTCGGGACGGGCTGCCGTCCACGGCCTGGCTCGCCTACGGGCTGGCGGACGTCGTGCAGCAGCGCAAGATGATCGACGACTCCGAGGGCGACCAGGCGCACAAGCGCCGGCTGGCCCAGCACCTCGACGCGATGCTCGCGCTCTGCGAGACCGTCGAGTGCCGGCGCGTGCAGTTGCTCGCCTACTTCTCCGAGGAGGCCGAGCCGTGCGGCAACTGCGACACCTGCCTCACGCCGGCGGAGTCCTGGGACGGCACGGTGCCGGCGCAGAAGCTGCTGTCCACCGTGTGGCGGCTCAAGCGCGAGCGGAACCAGAGCTTCGGCGCCGGACAGGTCGTGGACATCCTGGTCGGCAAGCGCACGACCAAGGTCGAGCAGTCGCGGCACGACCAGCTCTCCACCTTCGGGATCGGCACCGAGCTGTCCGAGCAGGAGTGGCGCGGCGTCGTCCGGCAGCTGCTCGCCCGCGGGCTCGTCGAGGTCGGCGGCGCCTACCACACCCTGCAGCTCACGGACGGCAGCTCGGCGGTGCTCAGGGGCGACCGGAAGGTCATGCTGCGCAAGGACCCCGAGCGCACCCGCACCCGCCGGTCCTCCCGTTCCACGGCGCCCGCGGCGGATCTCCCGGCCGCGGCGGCCCCGGTGTTCGAGCGGCTCCGGGCCTGGCGTGCCGCAACCGCCAGGGAGCAGGGCGTTCCCGCCTACGTGATCTTCCACGACGCCACGCTCCGCGCGATCGCCACGCTCGCGCCGTCCTCGGCCGCCGCACTCGGCACCGTCAGTGGGGTCGGCGAGAACAAGCTCGCCAAGTACGGGGCGGGCGTGCTGGCCGCCGTCGCGGGCGACGAGCCGACGGTGGGACCGCCCGCGGCACCGGCCCCCGACGAGAACCGGGCGCCGGAGGAGCCCCCGGAGCCCGACCACCCCGACGACGACTGGGGCTCCTGAGTCCCACGAGCGGTCGGCCCCGGCCCGACCGGACGCCCTCCCCTCCCCGCCCCGCCGCCCTGCATCACCCCGTCGGCCCCTCGGCCCCGCCCGCCGAATGATCGATAATCGCGGGCGGCCCCGTCGTCGACACCCCGGGAGGACGCGTGCCGGACCGGACCGGCCTGCCCCGGCGGATCACGGAGCGCCTGCGCCTGCCGGCGATCGCCGCGCCGATGCTGCGGGTCTCCGGCCCCGACCTGGTGGTGGCGGCGTGCGAGGCGGGCGTCGTGGGCGGCTTCCCCACCGCCAACGCCCGCAGCGCCGAGGAGCTGGACCGGTGGCTGGGCGAGATCGAGGCGCGGACGGGCCCGGCGGCCGCGCCCTGGGCGCCGAACCTGATCATGCGGTCACCGCGGCTGGCCGAGGACCTGGCGGTGCTCGTACGGCACCGGGTCGAGCTGGTGATCGCGAGCGTGGGGTCGCCGAAGCCGGTCCTCGGGCCGCTGCACGAGGCGGGTGCGCTGGTGCTCGCCGACGTCGCCACCCTGCGCCATGCCGAGCGGGCCGCGGCGGCGGGGGCGGACGGGCTGGTGCTGCTCACGGCGGGCGCGGGCGGGCAGACCGGCTGGATGAACCCGTTCGCGTTCGTGCGGGCCGTGCGCGGCTTCTTCGGCGGGCCGCTCGTGCTCGCCGGCGGGATCGGCGACGGGACCGCGCTCGCCGCCGCCGGCACGCTCGGCGCCGACCTCGGCTACCTGGGCACCGCGTTCCTGGCCACGCAGGAGAGCATGGCCGCGCCGGGCTACAAACGGATGTGCGTCGACAGCACGCTCGACGACGTCGTTCTGACCAGGGCGTTCACCGGCCTGCCCAGCAGCATGCTCGCCCCCGCCATCCGGGCGGCCGGGCTCGATCCCGGCGCGCTCGACGAGACCGTCACCCCGGCCGACGCCGACGCCCTCTACGGCCACGACGGTCTCGGCCCGCGCCGGTGGGCGGAGGTCTGGAGCGCCGGGCACTCCGTCTCCGCGGTCCGGGAGATCCCGACGGCCGCCGAGCTCGTCGAACGCCTCGCGCACGAGTACCGGGCCGCGACCGGCGATCCCGACCGCACGTCCCACCGGCCCTGACCCGTCCCCGACGTCCACCGCTGCACCGAGGGAGCACGCATGACCACCGAGACCCGCCCCACCGTCCGCACCGGTTCGTCGCCGCAGGGCCCGCTGTGGGCGGGGACGACCGTGGGGACGCTGGTGCTCCGCGCCCTGCGCCGGTACCCGGACCGGATCGCCTTCGCCTCCGACGGCAGCACCGGGAACCTCACCTACGCCGCCGCCACCGAGCTGATCGGGCGGATCCAGCGGGTACTGGCCGACCGCGGGTTCCGCCGGGGCGACCGGATCGGTCTACTGGCGGGCAACAGCGCCGAGGCATGGTGCACGGGGATCGCGGTGCAGGCCTCGGGCATGGCGACCTCGTGGCTGCACCCGCTGGGTTCGGTGGAGGACCAGCTCTACCAGCTGGCCGACCTCGACGCGGCGGCCTGCCTCGTCGACGCGCGCCGGCACGGCGCCCGCGGCGCGGCGCTCGCCGCCGGCTCCGGCGACGTCCCGGTGCTCGGCCTCGGCCCGTCGGAGTTCGGCCCGGACCTGCTCGCCGAGGCAGCGGCGGTCGGCGCCGCGGCGGCCCGGGACGTCGCGCACGTCGAGGACCTCGCCCTGGTCAACTACACCGGCGGCACGACGGGGCGGCCGAAGGGCGTGATGCGCCGGCACCCCGCCGTCACGCACATCATGTCGATCGGCACCCTGACCGACTTCGAGATCCCGTTCGACGCCCGGTACCTGGCCGTCGCGCCGATCACCCATGTGGCCGGCACGAAGGTCGTGCCGGTCCTGCAGCGCGGCGGGACCGTGCACCTGCAGGACGGCTTCGAGCCCGGCCGGTTCCTGGAGACCGTCGCGCGGGAGCGGATCACGATGACGCTCGCCGTGCCGACGATGATCTACGCCCTGCTCGACCATCCCGCCCTCGACCGGACCGACCTGGGCTCGTTGGAGCTGCTGCTCTACGGCGCCTCCCCGATGTCGCCGACCCGGCTGGCGGAGGGGCTGCAGCGGATCGGACCGGTGTTCTCGCAGCTCTACGGGCAGACCGAGTGCTACCCGATCAGCGTCCTGCGCCGTGCCGAACACGCCGACCCGACCCTCGAGGGTTCGTGCGGGGTGCCGATCAGCACCGTCGACGTGACCCTCCTCGACCCGGACGGCAACCCGGTCGAGCCGGGCGATCCCGGTGAGATCTGTGTGCGCGGCCCGGGGACCATGGAGGAGTACTGGCGCAGACCGGAGCTGACCGAGCAGGCGTTCGCCCACGGCTGGCTGCACACCGGCGACGTCGCCCGGCGCGACGACCGTGGCTATCTCACGATCGTCGACCGGACCAAGGACATGATCATCAGCGGGGGCTTCAACGTGTTCCCGCGGGAGGTCGAGGACGCGCTCACCAGCCACGACGCCGTTGCCATGGCCGCGGTCTTCGGGCTGCCGGACGAGAAGTGGGGCGAGGCGGTGACCGCGGCGGTCGTGCTGCGACCCGGGGCGCAGATCACCGCCGAGGAGCTCACCGCCCACGTGCGCAGGCTCAAGGGCGCGGTGCAGGCACCCAAGTCCGTGCACCTGGTCGACGCCCTGCCGACCACGGCCGTCGGCAAGATCGACAAGAAGGCGCTGCGGGCGGGGCTGCGGACCGGCGGCCTGGAGCGGTAGCGCGGGCTTCTGCCCAGGTCGAGCGCGACCGTCGCGGCGTGGACGCGCCTCCGAGGGCCCCGCGGCGGACGGGCGCGCGATCGACCGGCCGCCGACCGCGTCGAGGCGACGGCGCGGATCACGGCGCAGGGGCCGGGCTCTCGCCGGTGCCCTCCCCGTCGCGGCGGCCGGCGCGGAGCAGCTCCACCTGGTGCTCGGCCGCGCCGAGGCGCCGGTGCAGGTCCGCCGCCTCGCGCGCGTGCTCGGCGGCCCGCCGCTCCTGCGCCGCGGAGTGTTCCTCGCGCAGCCGGTCCACCTCCTCCCGGTGCCGGGCGGCGGCCCGGTCCCGCTCGTCCGCCGCGACGGCCTGCGCGGCCTCGAGCCGGGCCGCGTGCTCCTCGCGCAGGCCGGCCAGCGCGGTCTCCAGCTCGGAGCGGTGGACGACGGCCGCCTCCCGGGCCCGTTCCCGCTCGGCCGCCAGCTCGCCCCGGTGGGCGTCCGCAGCCTCGCGGGACCGGCGCCGCTCTGCGTCGAGCTCGGCGTCGCGGGCGCTCAGGGTGGCCTTCAGGGCCGCGAGCTCGTCGCGCAGCTGCGCCGTCTGTGTCGCCGCGGCCTCGGCCAGCTCCTCGGCGCGGACGGCCCGGTCCTCCAGGGCGACGGAGCGGCCCTCGGCCCGCAGCTGCTCACGCACCGCGGCGGCCGCCGCCTGCTCCGCACGCGTGCGCGCCCGCTCGGCCTCGCCGCGCAGTTCCAGGGCCTCCGTGGCTCGCGCGGCGGCCGCGCCCGCCTCCGCCTCGGCCCGCGCCGCGCGCTCCTCCGCCGCGAGCCGGGCCCCGTGGTCCTCCGCCCCTCGGGCGAGCGCGGCGTCGCGGGCCGCCAACGCCTCGCGCACCTCCTCGTCGAGCTGCGTGCGCAGGACCTCGACACCGTCGAGCACCGCGGCCAGCGGGCCCGCGGCAGCGGCCAGCCGGGACCCGAGGTCGTCGACCGCGGTGACCGCGCCCGCGGTGTCCCCCTCCTCCCGCAGCGACTCCACCGCGACGAACGCCGCCTCGGCGTCCTTGCAGCTCAGGCCCTTGCTCCCCCAGGTCCGGCCGTCCTGGCAGTAGCGCGGCCGGTTCCCCCGCCCCACGAGCACCGGAAGCGGCTCGCGGCAGCGGCGGAACGCGCACCGCCGCGGCTCCCCCACCGCCGGTCCGGTTTCCGCAGGTCGCACCGCCACGCCCTGGGCGTCGTCCACCGACTCTCCTCCCGGAGATCCGTGGATCCCCTGGCTCCGCGAACCACAGATGTGTGGTTCGCAGGGTAGTCAGCCGGGGACCGGAGCCGGCTCGGGCGTCGACCCGGAACGTGGACGAGCTCGAGCTGGATGATGTTCGGTTGCCGGAAGGTGAGCACCGGGTCCGGGATCGGTCCGGCCGGCCGTCAGTCGGGGGCCCGTCGGGCGTCGACATGGGCGGCGGCGAAGCGCTCGATCGTCGCGAGGCAGACGTCGCGTGGCTGGAACGTGCCCGCCGCCCAGGTCTGCAGCCAGGACCCGAGCCCGAACACCGGTGTCCGCCGGTACAGCCGCCAGGCGTCGGCCGGCCGGCGGCCGAGGGCGTCGAGGTAGCCGGCCAGCAGCGCGCGCTCGTGTTCCCGCCGGTCGGCGACGGACAGGCTGGACACGAGGAAGTAGCCGACGTCGTGGGCCCAGGTGCCGGACCGGACCAGCTGCCAGTCGAAGAATCCCACGGTGCGCCCGATCGCGTAGGTGTTGCCGGGGTGGGGGTCGCCGTGCAACAAGGTCTGTGGCCCGGTGGCGGCGACCCGGGCCCATCCGCGGAACCCCCGCTCGATCTCCCCGGCGCCGATGTCGAGGGGGTGTCCGGCTCGCCGCAGCGTCCGCAGCGCATGGACGAAGCCGGCGCGGGCGACCGGCGCCCAGGCGGGACCGAGCCGCCACGGACGCACGAACGGCGGCAGCGGAGCGGTCCAGAATCTCGCGTGCAGGCGAGCCAGCTCCCCGAGACCGGCGGCGACCTGCTCGACGCTCAGCGGCGCGCGGGCGCTGTTCGCGCGACCACCGCGGAGCGTGACGTCCTCCATGACGACCACGGCGGCGAGACGACGACGGTCGGTCGCGGCGGCGTGGAACGTCGGGTGCTCCAGTGGCAGGGCCGGGCCGTGCCGCACGAGGTTCGCCTCGGCCTCGCGCGCGCCGAGTGCGGTCAGGGCCATCCGGTTGAGCAGCCGGCCCTCCCGCTTGACGAACACCCGCGACGGCCCGACCGTCCCGGTGTAGTCCAGCTCGACGACCGCACGTGAGTTCGTACCGGCGACGACGTCGGTGACCCGGATTCCGGTGACGTGTCGGTCCAGGGCCGTGCTCATCCAGCTCGGCGTCAGCTCGGACCAGTCCCGGGGCACCGTCAGCACAGAAGGCATCCTCGCGTCCCGCCGCCGCCCGCGACGCCTCGGCCGACCCGTCGCAGCTGCTTCGCCGAGATCGCCGGTCAGTGTTCCCCGCAGGACAGCGGCGCCACCGGCTGGTCGGCCGGGTGCCAGAGCCGCCACCACCAGCCCGGGCGGGGCCGTCGCATGGGCTCGTGTGATCGACCACCGCTGTGGTGCCAGCGCGTCGTCCGCGCGGGAGCCGTCCAAATGCAGACATGGAGGTCGGCCTGCCCCACCGGGCGGGTCGGCGCGGCGAGAGTTGTCATAACGCTGGGCGAACTCGGCGGCGATGGCCGGCACCACCGGGCCGCCCGGGTGCAGGTCGGGAACGCCGCGAGGACGTATACGGCGCCGAGGGTGCGGCCACTGCCGCGCGGCGCTCGGGGTTGCTGACCAGCGGATACCGGTGCTCCCACGCCTACTGTGCACCAGCTTCACGAGATATGCAATTAAAACTCTAATTGAGAAGCGGTAATTCCGGAAGGTGACACCCGGCCAACCAGGGAGAAACCTTCTTCTCCTGGGTCAGACGGGGAGGTGGAGCCGGACGGGCCGATCGAGCTGGGGTGTCCTGCCGGCCGAAGCTGACCCCGTCCAGGGACGTGGCCGGGCGCCGTGGGGCGGCAACGGTGCGGGAGCGACCGACTACGCCCGCGAGATCGCCGCCCTGCGTGCCACCGCACGTGTGGGCGACCCGCGCTCCGCGGTACGGGTGGTGCTGCGCCAGTTCGAGATGATGGGCGACCTCGTCATCCGGGTCGTGGCCCTCGAGGAGCGCTTCCCCGCCCTCGCCGAGGTTTCCCGTATGGGCCGCGAGAACCATCGCGCCTGGATCGAGGAGACCTTCGCAGCCGATCTGCCGGGCGGCACGCGCGCCCGCCGGTCCACCGCCACGCGCTGTTCGCGGCCACGGACGTCTACCTGTGGACGTCACTCCGCCGCTCGGCGGGATGGTCGCCGCGGAGGCGACTCAACGCCACCCGCAACGACCTCGGACTTACCCCACTCGCCCACGTGTTCGACCGGCACAGCCGGGCCGTGCGGGTCCTCGTCCTGACCTCCGCGGCGTTCGACGTCCCGGCAGAGCTGCCGCCCACTGTGCGCTACGTGGGCCCGCAGCTCGACGACCCGGTGTGGGTCGAGCCCGTCGAACTGCCGCCCGGCGACGCGCCGCTCGTGCTGGTGGGGAAGTCGTCCACCGTCATGGACCAGGGCGACCTGCTGCACCGGGTGGTCGCCGCGCTCGACTCGCTGCCGGTCCGGGGGCTCCTCACCACCGGCCCCGAGATCGATCCCGCCGGGGTGCCGGGAACCGACCGCGTGCGGGTCGTCGCCTCCGCTCCGGACGGCGAGGTCCTCCCGCGGTGTGCCGCGATCATCGGCCATGGCGGACACGGCACCGTGATCAAGGCCGCGGCCGCCGGGGTACCGCGGGTCGTGGTTCCGCTCGGGCGCGACCAGCCCGACAACGCCGCGCGGGTCCGTCGTTCCGCAGGAGGGGTGCGGCGGAACGACCGGAGTCGGGTCTCCCCCTGCGGTCGGCGCGCCACCACTCGCCGCGCCGGGTCCCGGCGACCGCGACGGTGGGCACGGCCCGCCTCCCCGACGGGAAGCGGGCCCCTGCCGAATGGTGGGACGTGCGTCCGCTCAGATGACGCGGACGCCGTTCGCCTGCGGGCCCTTCTGGCCCTGGCCGATCTCGAACTCCACCCGCTGGCCCTCGTCGAGGCTGCGGAAGCCGCCGCCGTCGATCGCCGAGTAGTGGACGAAGACGTCGGCGCCGCCACCGTCCTGCTGGATGAAGCCGAAGCCCTTCTCACCGTTGAACCACTTCACGGTTCCCTGTGCCATGTCTGCTCCTCGCTGGTCCTGGGCTCGTCCGCGACGTGCGGTGCCCGGCCGACCCTGGTGGAGCAACCTCCGGCGTCCTCGTGCCGCCGTCCCGTCGATCCACCGCGTGTTCTCGCGAGCGTGCAGGACACGAATCTCGAAAACCGAACGACCTCCTCGCCCAACGTGCGGGGTGCCCGAGAAGTTCCCGGGCGGCGATTGCGCCCCGGGTCGGCCGCCGTCAGGCTGGGGCGTACCGAGCCGTCTGCTCACTCCGAACGAGGGGAGGGTGCACACCTCGATGTCCCCTACCGAGCAGTGCAGTCGATGCGGTCGGGTCGTGGACTCCGCGTCGGCCGACTACGTCGACTGGCAGACCTACGGTGACGGGACGGCCGTGTGTCCGGGATGTCTCACGCCGTCCGACCGGCAGGACGGCGAGGCCGCTCTGCTCACCGAGGGCGAGAACGACGCGGTCCTGCGCGAGCTCGACCCGGACAACGACTCCCGGTAGCGCAGCCGACAGGACCCGGCTCGTTCGGCGCCCGTCCGGGCCGGGAGCCGGTCGGGAGCGTTCAGGTCTTGTTCCGAACCACGCCGGCGACGGGCACGAGGTTGCGCTCGAGGAGGGCGTACGCCTCCGCGAGATCACGGACGCCTGAAGGACTGTTCCCCACCTTCGGCGCGGCTTTGACGATCGCCTCGAGGACGGCCTCCCGGGCCTGCTCGCTGAGACTCGCATCGGTCATCGGTGCCTCCCTGTGCAACCCGGCTCGTCCCGGCTCGCTCGTCTCCCGGCCGTGGCCGTGGCTCCGAACCACTCGGTTCAGCGATCCGTCACCGCTCGTACGGCGTGCGCTCACGACACGGAGTTCCTTCGGCACGTCGGCGTCTGCCGGCGTCGTGCTCTGCGAACTCCGACACCGAGGGATCGCGCTCGGGACGGGACGCACCGAGAGGACATCGGCCCCTTTCGCTTCCGCCGCCACCGCCACCCCGAACACACAGGCTAGCGCTGCGGCCGCGACGAGCGCCGCCGCCGGCGGTCGGTCGGGGCCGTGGGCTCGGGTGGCACCGGTCGGTCCCGCCCGCGCCGCTCCGTCGCCGCAGGGGCCCGGATCAGGCGACAGGGCCCGGATCAGGCGACAGGGCCCGGATCAGGCGACAGGGCCCGGATCAGGCGTACGGTGACGAGGCCAGGTTGGGCGGGCATCGTCACCCCCTGTGGACGGCCCATGCCGCGCAGGTTGCCGCTCGGCGTTCGCGCCGTACGCCGTCCGCGGCCGTGCGGCCTGCCGGAGGAGAAGCGATGAGCCGAGCTGGACCCGGATTCGGCAAGGCCGACGAGGGCCGCCAGGCGGCAGCCCAGGCCGCCTACGAGATCAGCTGTGCGGCCCAGAGCAAGCGGGCTGCACGGGTGGTCGCCGGCATGGCGGTCGATGCCGAGGACTGCGCGGAGCTGCTGGCGATGCTCGGGCTCGACGGCCGGCGGACCACCCCGGCGTGACGAGGCCCGTACGTCACGATCAGCTCAGGAGCTCGACGTACCCGGTCGTCCCGTTCACCCTGATCCGCTGACCGTCCCGGATCAGCCGGGTGGCCCGCTGCACCCCCACCACGGCGGGCAGGCCGTACTCCCGGGCGACCACCGCACCGTGGGTCATCTGACCGCCCACCTCGGTCACGAGCGCCCTGATCGTGACGAACACGGGCGACCAGCTGGGATCGGTGTGGGTGGTGACCAGGATGTCGTCGGTGTCGAGGTCGACCTGCGCCATGTCCAGGACGACGCGGGCGCGCCCCTCGACGGTCCCGGCCGACACGGCCAGCCCGGCCAGCGCAGCCGCGGGGACGTCGTCGCGCCGGTAGGACCCGGAGCGGGCCTCGCCGTCCGACGTGAGCACCCGCGGCGGCGTGAGCGCCTGGTACCCGCGGTACTCCTCCTTGCGGCGGCTGATGAGCCCCCGGTCGGCACGCCCGTCGCGGACGACCTCGCACAGCTCGTCGAACCGCAGGTGGTAGATGTCCTCGCGGTCGGCCACGACGCCGTCGCGCACGAGGCGGTCGGCCTCCCGCAGCAGGGCCTGCCGATAGCGGGAGTAGCGGCTGACCATGCCGAACTTGGGG
Organism: Pseudonocardia oceanicola; assembly: GCF_047200735.1. Classification (NCBI taxonomy): domain Bacteria; kingdom Bacillati; phylum Actinomycetota; class Actinomycetes; order Pseudonocardiales; family Pseudonocardiaceae; genus Pseudonocardia; species Pseudonocardia oceanicola. The sequence goes on along the minus strand of NZ_JBJZON010000001.1, from coordinate 914,504 downwards.
TACTCGCGGTACCCGATGTAGGTCCGCAGCCGGTCGATCATGGTCTTCGTCTCGGCCGCCCGCCGGTCCCCGTCGGGCAGGGCCCGCAGCCGGGCGAGCAGCTCCTGCTCCTTCTCCCACGCCTCCTGCCGCCCCTGCTCGACGCGCCGCCGGCTCTCCCCGGGCTCGGCGTGCTCGACGTGACCGAGCAGCACGGGCACCAGGACGCCGGGCTGCTCGCTCCATCGGGGCCTCGTGATGTCGATCTCGCCGGCGCAGCGCATGCCGTAGGTGTCGAGGTAGGCGCGGATCGCGTCCCGCGTCTCGCGGCCGCCCGCGACCCGGGGCAGCTCGTCGAGGAAGTCGTCGTCCGTGACGCCGCGCAGGAACTCCACCACCGCCGGGTGTGCGCGGACGACATCGGCGACGTCGAGGAGCGCGAGCCCCATCTCCGAGGTGACGCTGTTCGGGACCGCCCGGGTGAGCGTGTCGGCCGCGCCCTCCTCCCCCAGCCACTCGCGCAGGTGCTCCTCGAGCCACCACGCCGCGTTCATCGCCGTCATGAACACGCGGTGGCTGAACGGGTCGAACAGCAGCCGCCGCAGCTCCTGGAGGTCCTCGCGGATGAAGTCGAGCAGGTCCGTTCCCCGGCGGGCGCGGATCTCGCGGTCGAGGACGGCCAGCGACGCCCGGGTCCGTCCGATCAGCTCGTCGACGACGGCCGGGTCGGGGTCGACCGGGTCCGTCCGTGGGACGGCACGTGGTTCGCCGTCCGACTCCGCCGAGGGCTCCCCGAGGAGGCCGCCGGCCAGAACCGTCCGCAGCGCGTCCGCCATGAGCGGGTCGGACCGGTCCATGGCCTCGAGCAGGTTCTGCCGGCCGGCCGCCGAGGCCAGCATCGGGGTGGCGTCGACGAACAGCCGCCCGCCGGCCTCGGCCATCGGCCGCGGTGTCGTCATCTGCCAGAACGAGAGCCCGAGCGGCGCCATCGCGTCGGTCATCATCTGCTGGTGCCCGACGGACAGGTAGACGTGGTCGCCCCCGTCGTCGGCCGGAGGGACGGGGAACAGCGTGGTGATCGGGCGGCTCTGCACGATCCGGACGTCGTCGCCGGCCAGGCACCACTCGACGTCCTGCGGGCGCCCGAAGTACGCCTCGACGCGGCGGCCCAGGTCCGCGAGGCGCAGCACCTGGGCCTCGGTGAGCGCCGGCTCCTGCCGGAGCCCCGGCGCGACCTCCTGCGGCCGGGTCCCGCCGCCGGCCGTGGCCCGGAGCGCCCGGTCCTTCGTGGCGATCGTCCGGTCGACGACGGCGCCGTCACGCACCGTGAAGCGGTCGGCGTTCACCAGGCCGGAGACCAGGGGCTCGCCGAGCCCGAGAACGGCCTCCACACTGGTGACCCGCCGGTTCGACGTCACGGGGTCGGCCGTGAACAGCACGCCCGACGCGTCCGGGACGATCATCTCCTGCACGACGACGGCCATCCGGACCTGCCGGTGCCCCACGCCGGCGCGCAGACGGTAGGCCACCGCACGCTCGGTGAACAGCGAGGCCCAGCACCGCCGGACGTGGTCGAGGACGGCTGCGGCGCCCACGACGTTCAGGTACGTGTCCTGCTGGCCGGCGAAGGAGACCGTCGGGAGGTCCTCGGCGGTCGCGCTGGACCGGACGGCGTAGGCGGTCGTGTCGCGGAGCGGGCCGGTGATGGCGGCCGCCAGGTCCTCGGGGACGGGAAGGGCCACGACGACCTCGCGGATCTCGGTGCTCAGCGCCGCGACGGCGTCCCGGTCGTGCGGGTCCAGGCGCGACAGCCGGTCGAGCCGGTCCTCGAACGCCGGCACCCCCGCCGTCACCCGCCGGAACGCCTCCGTCGTCACGCAGAACCCGGGCGGCACGTCGACGCCCTCGATCCGCGAGAGCTCCCCCAGGTGCGCGCCCTTCCCGCCGACCAGCCCGATCCGGGCGCCGTCGATCTGCTCGAACCCCAGCACGGGACGACCGGGCGCGACGCCCGTCACCGCCCCGTTGCCGCCACCCACCACGGCTTCCCCCCGTCGTCATCGGCTGCGGCCACCGTCCACGCAGCGCGTATCCCGGTGACGGCCGCAGAGTGTGCGGCACCCACCGGGTCTTGTGGCAAGCCCCCCTGGGCGCTATAGGTTGGAGTGGGACGAAGATCGGTCGATCACGGTGGACGCTCGGCCCTCGAGCCGATCCCGCCGCCGGAAGACCACCCGGGCCGGCGCCGACGGAGACCGGGCGGACCGCGCCGCCGTGCCGCAGCACTGCGAGTACCGCCGGCGACAAGGTCGTGCACCGTTCGTGTCCGGCTGGTGCGCACCTCGGCGGCCCGCGCGAGCCCCGGGCGCGACGGCGATCCGCGAGCGAAACCTGGGCTCGGGACCTCCGAACCTGTACAGGCCGAACCTGTACACGGCGTTCGGGGTGGTGGCGCCGCCGGGAACTCGCGGGGTGCGGGTCCTCACCCTTCGTCGGAACCCGCCGGGGCGCGGCCGTGTCCCCGCCGAGCCTCAACGGCGCGGCTCTCCGGGATCGCACGGCCGCGCCTGCCGTGGGCGACGGGCGTGCCATGGGCCGGTCGGCCCGTCCTCGGAAGCGCCTCCGACCGACACGCCGGGAGGCTCCGCCGTCACCCCGGCAGGCGGCGGCGGAGTGCCGGCAGCTGCCGGGTCTCGACGTCGTGCGCCCAGGCCGCCGCGACGTCCTCGGGCCGGTCGTCGCGCAGCAGCCGGCCGAGCGTGTTGGTGTCCTTCCACGGCTCGGCCCGCGACCGCAGGGAGAGCACGAGCGTGACCCGGTGCCCGTCGGTGAGCAGCTCCGCGGTGTGCAGCAGCATCCGGCCCTGCAGCAGCACCGCCGACCCCACCCGCTGCGGCACCGCCTCCAGCTCCGACGCGGGCAGGTCGCCCCGCGCCGCCCGCACCGCCCCGACGTCGGCCGGGCCCCGGTAGACGAGCGTGCTCCCGCCCTCCTGGTTGCCGTCGGCGTGCAGCGGGACCAGCTCCACGAACGCGGGGCCGTCGCGGTGCGGCGCGATCGGCGGTCGTCCCGGCCGGTAGAAGTTCACGCCCGAGCACGACGTCGGGATCGGGTAGGGCTCCAGCTCCACCCCGGCGAGCTCGCTCAGCCGCTCCAGCCGGTCCCGGTCGTGCACGATCCGCCCCACCTCGGGCACCAGCTCCTGGACCCGGCGCAGGTGGTCGAGACCCAGGTGCCGCTCACCCGTCGTCGCGGTCTCCGCACGGATCTCCCGCGCGCGGTCGAGGACGGTGTCCAGGCTCGCGTCGTCGTAGTCGTGCCGGTAGCGCGCGAAGGCGAGGTCCGACGCGGCCTCGCTCCCGCCGTCGCCACCCGTCACCTCGATGAGCGTCCGCCGCTCGAGCACCTTCATCTCTCGACCCCCGTCCCGGTCGGCACCCGTCCCGGTCGGTGCCCGTCCGGGTGCGCGGCCCGGTTGCCCGCGACGGCCGCCGCGAAACCCGCGGAGGGGCGCCACGGCCTGGTCGGCGGGCGCGCGGGGTACGCGACGACCGCAGGGTTGCCGCACGCACCCCGCGCTCGTCGTCCGGGGAGGAAGTCCATGGCCGGGCAGTCCGCGCAGCGGTGGCGGGGCACGCCCCCTTCCCCCGGGTCCAGCTCGTCTCGCCGGTCCTCGGAGCACCTTCCCGCTGGGGCCGTGGGGGGTTGGGCTCAGAAGCGGGAAACAGGAGGATCAGGACTCGACGTCCGGGCCGGGTGCACAAGACAGGGCCGGGTAGCCCGGACCGAGTAGACGCATCTCGGAGCGAGGAGGTGGCCCATGGGCGGGGACCGACACGTGGATCTCGGGGCTGTCGATCTGTACGGGCTCATCGAGCAGCTCGTCATCCACGAGCCCCGTGCGGGCGCGGGGCCCGCGGGCGCCGGAGCGTCCCGTCGTGACGATGCGCTCGCGGCGGTGGCGGAGCTGGCCCGCATGCTCGAGGTGCCGGCCGAGGCCTCGGACGTCGACCTCGAGCAGGCGCGCCGACGGATGACCCTCCTGCTCGTCATCCGCGACTTCGTGGAACCCGCTGACGAGGACGTCGACGAGCACGTGCGGCGCTACCTCGACGAGGTGCTGGATCGGATGCGCGGCGGGGGCACCCGCTAGACGCCCCCTGGATGACCAGGACGGGGTGGAGCTGCTGCGCCCGGTCCGCAAGGGCGGACCGCCCCCGGCCCGGCGGGCAGTTCTCCCGACCCGCTGTCGACGCGAGCCGGCGGCCCGCCCGGGCGCCGACCCTGCAGCGACGCCTCCCCCGGCTGTGGTCGGATGACGGGCGTGCAACGACGCGTGACGGAGTTCTGCGAACGGTTCGGCCTGCGACTGCCGATCCTCGAGGCCCCGATGGCAGGGGCGTGCCCGCCGGAGTTGGCGATCGCGGTGGCGGAGGCGGGCGGCATGGGGGCCGACGGCGTCCTCCTCGATCCCCCCGAGCGCATCGCGGCGTGGGTCGAGCGGTTCCGGGCGGGCACGGACGGGCCGCTCCAGCTCAACATCTGGATCCCGGACCCGCCGGTCGACGACCCCGACCGCCGGCGCGCCGCCGAGGAGTACCTCGCGGGTTTCGGCGACCCGGGCGACCCGGGACCGGCCGCGCCCGACTTCGCCGAGCAGTGCGAGGCCATGCTCGAGGCCGCGCCGACCGTCATCTCCTCCATCATGGGCGTGTTCGAACCGGACTACGTCGAGCGGATGCACGCCCGCGGCATTGCCTGGTTCGCCTGCGCCACCACGCTGGCCGACGCCCTGGTCGCGCAGGAGGCCGGGGCCGACGCGGTCGTCGCGCAGGGTATGGAGGCGGGCGGGCACCGCGGCACGTTCGAGCCCGCCGCGGCCGAGCACACCGACGTCGGGCTCGTCGCCCTGCTCCCCCACCTCGTCGATCGGCTGCGCGTCCCGGTCGTCGCCGCCGGCGGGATCGGCGACGGCCGGGGCGTGGCGGCGGCGCTGGCACTCGGCGCCAGTGCCGTCCAGGTGGGCACGGCCCTCCTGCGGTCACCGGAGGCCGGGCTCGACGACGCCTGGACCTCGGCGTTGGCCGAGCTGCCTCCGGAGCGGACGGTGCCCACCCGGGCCTACTCCGGGCGGCTCGGTCGGGCCGTGCCGACGCCCTTCGTGACCGCATGGAGCCGTCCCGACGCGCCCGCGCCGGCGCCCTACCCCGATCAGCGGCGGCTGGTCGGGCGGTGGCGGCGGGGTGGCGCGGCCGGGGTGGACGCCGTCAACCAGTGGGCCGGACAGGGCGCGGCGCTCGCGCGCCGCGCGCCCGCCGGCACCATCGTGCAGGAGATGTGGGACACCGCCCGCTCCCTGCTCGCCTAGGGAATCGACGGCGGTCAGCAGCTGCTGCCCGGGTGCGGGCTCCGAGCGCACGGGTCCCGCTTGCGCAGAGCCACCTGCCAGTCCTCGAACAGCAGGTCGTACTGCCCGTGGAGCAGCGAGCGGAACGCCGTGACCGCGGGCCCGGCCGACATGCCGAACGAGTCGGGGAAGAGGGTGTGCTCGCAGTCGTCGAAGACGACGATGCCGCCGGGACGCAGCAGCCGCCAGGACATCGCCGCGTCCTGCAGCACGTCCAGGTTCCGGTGGGAACCGTCGACGTAGACGAAGTCGAAGGCGCCCTCGGGCAGGAGCGGAAGGACCTGGTGGGAGAGACCCCGCACCGTGACGATCCGGTCCGCGCACCCCGCGACGCGGACGTTGTGGTCGAAGTTGCGCTCCTGCCCCTCGTACTCGCCGAACGGCTCGACGCAGAGCAGCCGACTGCCGGGCCCGCTGAGCAGGTGCGTCGCGATCCAGCACGCCGACCGCCCCTCGTAGGAGCCGATCTCGACGGCCTGCAGCCCCGGCCGCCCGGCCAGCTGCCCGAAGTGCTCGAGCCAGTGCGTCTCGTGGTAGGAGAACCAGTCCTGCGTGTAGCGCCCCGGCCCGTCCAGCAGCTTCGGCTGGAAGCGGTCCGTGATCAGGTGCCGGACCCGGTTCGTGCTGGCCGCGGACACCGCACCCTGGGCGACGACCCGCTCCAGCAGCCCGCGGATCTGCTCGCGCCCGTAGGCGAGCCCGGCCTGGCCGATCCGGCCGGAGCGGTGCGCGGCCTCCAGGGTCTCGATCTCGGCGACCGCGGCGTCCACGATCGAGGGCACGTCCTCGTCGGCGAGACCGGCCGTGCGCATCGCCCGGAACCAGTCGAGGTAGGACGCGCGGAACGGTTCGCTGAGCACCGCCATCCGTCGCCGGATCGCCCGGACCCGGTCGGACGACCCGGTCCGTTCCTCCTGGCCCGTGCACCCCGGCGCCGAGCGGTGTGCCATCTCCGCATCCTCCCCGGTGAGCAGCAAGGGCCCGGGCCGCCTCGCTCACTCGACCGGCCCGGCGACGGCCGATCCAGGCTAGCGGCGGCACCGCCCCCGCGCAGGGTGCTTCGGCCGAGGCACTCTGCCGGCGGGGCGTGGACGGCACCGTGCGAGGGCGCGGTTCGCCTTCCCCGGGTGAGCCCCCGGGATGCACGTGGGCCGGAGACTCCGCGCCGGGCGACGGGACCGGGAGGCACGGATGGGCGTGGAGACCGAGCGGGTGCGGGGGTTCGAGAGCCTCGACGAGGGGCTGCGGACGGGTGATCCGTGGTACCGCTGGGGGCCCTACCTCAGCGAGCGGCAGTGGGGGACGGTTCGCGAGGACTACAGCCCCGACGGCGAGGCCTGGTCCTACCTGCCGCACGACCGGGCCAGGTCCCAGGCCTACCGGTGGGGCGAGGACGGCCTGGCCGGCTTCTCCGACGTCGAACAGCGGCTCTGCCTCGGCCTGGCCCTGTGGAACGGGCGGGACCCGATCCTCAAGGAGCGGATCTTCGGGCTCACCGGACCCGAGGGGAACCACGGCGAGGACGCCAAGGAGTACTGGTGGTACCTCGACGCCGTCCCGAGCCACGCCTGGAACCGCTGGCGCTACCACTACCCCCAGCGCGCCTTCCCCTACGAGGACCTGGTGGCGACGAACGGGTCGCGCGGCCGCCGGGATCCCGAGTACGAGCTGCTCGACACCGGCGCCTTCGACGACGACCGCTACTGGGTGGTCGAGGTGCACTACGCGAAGGCCGACCCGGACGACCTGCTGGTGACCGTCGAGATCACCAATGCCGGGCCCGAGCGGGCCGAGGTGCACGTCCTGCCGAGCATCTGGTTCCGCAACACCTGGTCCTGGGGCCCCGCCGCGACGGCACCGGCGATGCGCGCGACCGGCCCGGCGTCCGTCGCGGTGCCGCACCCCTTCCTCGGGGGCCTGGAGCTGACCGCGGGCCCCGGCCCCGACGGGACCGCACCCGACCTGCTGTTCTGCGACAACGAGACCAACCTGCAGCGCCTCTACGGTCGCCCGGGACCGCGGTACCCGAAGGACGGGATCAACGACCACGTCGTGCACGGCGCGACCACGGTGAACCCGGACCGCACCGGGACCAAGTGCGCGGTGCACCACCGGGTGGCGGTCGACCCGGGTGCGACCGCGGAACTGCGTCTGCGGCTGCGCCCCGAGGACCGGCCCGCCGACCTGGGCGAGGAGTTCGCACGGGTCCGCGACCTGCGGCGCGCGGAGGCGGACGAGTTCTACGCCGAGCTGACGCCCGCGGCGGCCTCCGCCGACGAGGCGAACGTGATGCGCCAGGCCTTCGCCGGGCTGCTGTGGAGCAAGCAGCTCTACCACTACGACGTCGCGCGCTGGCTCGACGGCGACGCCGGCCAGCCCGCGCCGCCGGACTCCCGGCACCGGGGACGCAACGCCCGATGGCGGACCTTCAACTCCTTCGACATCATGTCGATGCCGGACAAGTGGGAGTACCCCTGGTTCGCGTCCTGGGACCTGGCCTTCCACTGCGTCGCGCTGGCCCATGTCGACCCGGCCTTCGCCAAGTACCAGCTGCTCCTGGTGTGCCGCGAGTGGTTCCAGCACCCGAACGGCGCCCTGCCCGCCTACGAGTGGGACTTCGGCGACGTGAACCCGCCGGTGCAGGCCTGGGCCGCGGTCGAGGTGTTCGCCATCGACGGCGCGCGCGACATCGACTTCCTCTCCCGGGTCTTCGACAAGCTCCTGCTCAACTTCACCTGGTGGGTCAACCTGGAGGACTCCGACGGCTCGAACGTCTTCGAGGGCGGCTTCCTGGGCCTGGACAACATCGGCCCGATCGACCGCTCGCACCTGCCACCCGGCTACGTGCTCGAGCAGTCCGACGCGACCGGCTGGATGGCGTCCTACGCGTTGGCCATGGGGGTCATCGCGACCGTGCTGCGGCACTCCGGGCAGCGCCCGGCCGACGACCTGGTCCGCAAGTTCCTCGAGCACCTCGCCGCCATCCGCGGCGCCGTCGAGGCCGAGGGCCTGTGGGACCCGCAGACGGGTCTGTTCGCCGACCGGCTCCTGACCCCGGACGGCACCACCGTGCCCGTGGCGGTGCGGTCCATGGTCGGCGTGATCCCGATGCTCGCCGCCGGGGTCGCCGACGAGCCGATCCTGCGGCGCGCGGCGACCGCCGGTAAGCACTTCGCCGACTTCCTGGACCGGGAGGGCCTCAACGACCAGCAGGAGCTCGCCGAGCGCGGGCTGCTGCGCGGCGAACCGGGGAACCGGCAGATGCTGCTCGGGGTGGTCGGCGTCGACCGGCTCGAGAGCCTGTTCGCCCAGCTGTTCGATCCCGCCGAGTTCCTCTCCCCGCACGGCCTGCGCTCCGTCTCCGCGTACCACCGGGAGCACCCGTACGTGCTCGACGCGCCCGGCCTGCACGCCCGGATCGACTACGAGCCGGCCGAGTCGACCATCCCGATGTTCGGCGGGAACTCCAACTGGCGCGGCCCCGTCTGGTTCCCCGTCAACCACCTCGTGGTCACCTCGCTGGAGCGCTACCACCGCTTCTTCGGCGACGACTACACCGTCGAGTACCCCACCGGGTCGGGGAAGCGGATGCGCCTCGACGAGGTCGTCGGGGACCTCTGGGAACGTCTGGTCTCGCTCTTCCTCGCCGACGAGGACGGCCGCCGGCCCTGCTTCGGCGGTGTCGAGCGGCTGCAGCGCGACCCGCGGTGGAAGGACAACCTGGTGTTCTCCGAGTACTTCCACGGCGACGACGGCGCGGGGCTGGGCGCGTCGCACCAGACCGGCTGGACCGGCCTGGTCGCGGACGTGATCCGCCGCCGGCACGGCGCGGTCGGCTCGGCCGGGGACGTGTTGCGCAGGCTGCGGGACGAAGGCACGGGCCGGTGAGCGCGCCCGACCGCGCCGTGCTGCCCGGCGCGATCGCCCCGCTCGGCGCGACAGTGCGCGACGGCGGCACCAACTTCGCGGTGGCCTCGCGCGCGGACGCGATCGAGCTCTGCCTGTTCGACGGGACCGACGAGCAGCGGCACGCCCTGACCGAGTACGACGCCGGCGTCTGGCACGGTTTCGTGCCGGGTGCCGGCCCCGGGCAGGCCTACGGCTACCGCGCCCACGGCCCCTACGACCCCGCCCGGGGGCTGCGCTACAACCCCGCCAAGCTGCTGCTCGACCCCTATGCGCGGGCGGTCCGGGGCGAGGTCCGCTTCGGCCCCGAGGTGCTCGGCCACGATCCGGACGACCCGGACCGGCCGAGCCGGCTGGACTCGGCGGCGCACGTCCCGCGCGGTCTGGTCGTGGGCCCGTCCGCGACCACCGCCGGGCCGGCACCGCGGTACACCTACGCCGACACCGTGATCTACGAGGTCCACGTCAAGGGGTTCACCGCGACCCATCCCGGCGTCCCGCCCGAGCTGCGCGGCACCTACGCCGGTCTGGGGCACGACGCCGCCGTGGCCCACCTCGTCGGACTGGGCGTCACCACCGTCGAGCTGCTCCCGGTGCACCACCACGTGTCCGAGGCGTTCCTGCCCGGCCGCGGCCTCACCAACTACTGGGGCTATAACTCGATCGGCTACCTCGCCCCGCACCCCGGGTACTCCGCCGAGGTCCGCGCCGGGCGCCCGGGCGGCGAGGTCGCGGAGTTCCGGGAGATGGTCGCGGCGCTGCACCGGGCGGGTCTGGAGGTCGTGCTCGACGTCGTCTTCAACCACACCGGGGAGGGCGGCCCGGAGGGCCCGACCCTGTGCCACCGCGGCCTCGACAACGCCGGCTACTACCGGCTCGACCCGGCCGAGCCGCGCCGCTACCTCGACACCACCGGCTGCGGCAACTCGCTGAACACGGCGGACCCGTTCACGTTGCAGCTGATCATGGACTCGCTGCGCTACTGGCTCGGCGTGCTGGGCGTCGACGGGTTCCGGTTCGACCTGGCCCCCACGCTCGCCCGCGACGACGGCGGGTTCGACCGTCTCGCGGCGTTCTTCGACCTGGTCTCGCAGGACCCGGTGGTGTCGCGGGCGAAGCTGATCGCCGAGCCGTGGGACGTCGGGCGGCCGGACAGCTACGACCTCGGCCGGTTCCCGCCGCTGTGGCGGGAGTGGAACGGCCGCTACCGCGACAGCGTCCGCGACTTCTGGCGCAGCCACGACGGCCTGCTCGGCGAGTTCGCGACCCGGTTCGCGGGATCAGCCGACCTCTACGGCGGTCGCGGACGCCGACCCACCGCCTCGGTCAACTTCGTCACCGCGCACGACGGGTTCACCCTGGCCGACCTCGTGGCCTACGACGGCAAGCACAACGAGGCCAACGGCGACGGCAACCGCGACGGCGGCGACGACAACCGCTCCTGGAACTGCGGGTGGGAGGGACCGACCGACGACCCGGAGGTGCTCGCGCTCCGGGGCCGCCAGCAGCGCGCCCTGCTGACCACGCTGCTGCTCTCGTTCGGCGTCCCGATGCTGCTCGGCGGCGACGAGCTCGGCCGCACCCAGCGCGGCAACAACAACGCCTACTGCCACGACGACGAGCTGACCTGGTTCGACTGGGCGCACGTCGACGAGGAGCTGCTCGCGTTCACCCGCAGGCTGATCACGCTGCGGCGCACGCATCCGGTGTTCCGGCGGCGGCGTTTCCTCTCGGGCGTCGACTGGCGGAACCTGCGCTGGTACACCCCCGCGGGCACGATCGTCACGGGCGCCGAGTGGGCCGATCCGGGCGCGCGCAGCGTCGCCATCTACCTCGACGGCCGGGACGCGCCGGACCGCGACGCCGCCGGCGGCCTGCAGCTCGACGACGACTTCCTCGTCCTGGTCAACGCCTGGTCGGAGCCCGTGCGCTTCACCGTGCCCGACCTGCGTCCGGACCAGGCCTGGCAGGCCGAGATCGACACCTTCGCGCCGGCCGAGGTGGAGGTCCACGGCAAGCCCGCCGCGGGCGACGCCGTGACCGTGCGGCCGCGCTCGGTCGTCGTCCTGCGAGGCCCCTCCGACGGCTCCACCACCTGAGCCCGGCCTCGGCCGGCCCGGGGCCGCGATCACCCGTCCGGGACGGAAGGGGTCGGATACCGATCAGCCACGTCCACGATCGGCGATCATCGACACCTCGGCGCCCTCGTCAGCGGAGCGGGGCCCGGGTACGCCGTTCCCGGCGCGGGCGGCTGCCACACTGGGACCCCGGTGACACGGCCGGGGCGAGCAGGGAGCGGGGCGGTGGCGCGAGGGCGGCCGGCGGGTCCGACGGGCCCGGTGCTGACCCGCGGGCTGGCGCTGCTCGGCGCGTTCGGCCCGACCCGCCCGGCGCTGACGCTCAGCCAGCTGGCGCGGCACACGGGGATGCCGCTGTCGACCGCGCACCGCCTTCTCGCGGAGCTCGTGGACTGGGGCGCCCTGGAGCGCGACGACACCGGGTCCTACCGGGTCGGGCTGCGGCTCTGGGAACTCGGTGCGCTCGCCCCGCGGGGGCAGGGCCTGCGGGAACGCGCGCTGCCGTTCCTGGAGGACCTCTCCCAGATCACCCGGGAGAACGTCCAGCTCGCCGTCCGCGAGGGCACCGAGGTGGTGTTCGTCGAGCGGATCGGCGGGTCCGTCGCCGTGCCGGTGCTCACCCGGGTGGGCGGCCGGTTCGCCCTCACCGCGACCGGTGTCGGTCTCGTGCTGCTCGCGCACGCCCCCGCCGACGTGCAGGAGGACGTGCTGTCCGGCCGGATCGAGCGCTTCACCCGGTACACGGTCACCGACCCCGACCGGTTGCGCCGCATGCTCGCCGACGTCCGCGTGAACGGGTTCTCCATCAGCGACCGCCAGGTGACCACGGACGCGCTCTCGGTCGGCGCGCCGGTCCAGGACGAGCGCGGCCAGGTCGTCGCGGCCGTCTCGCTCGTGGTCCGGCACGGCACGGCCTCACCGCACGCGTTGAGCCCGCTGGTCCGGACCAGCGCCCGGGCGATCAGCCGGGCCCTCGCCGACCGGTACCGCGGCTCCTGACCGGGTCACCCCGCCCGCGCCGGACGGATCAGGTCGTCGCCGGTTCGAGCGGACGGTGCCTGCGCGGGCGGGGTGCCACACCCCGGGCCGGCCCCACGAACGCGGCGCCGATCGCCGCGAGGACGCGGGGTGCGGCGGTGCCGCGCTCCAGGCCGACCTCGACGACGGTGTCGAACACGCGCTGGTCCCGGGCGGCGGCGAGCACCGCGGCGTGGACGAAGCGCGGGCTGCGCATCAGGCGGGACAACGCGGCGGTGTGCCGGTGGTGGCGACCGAAGCAGCGGCGCAGGGCCGCGCGGTGCACCGCCCCCGCCGCCGCCCCGCAGAGCGCGGCCTGCCCGGCGAGCACCCCCGAGGCCACGGCGTCGAAGATGCCCTCGCCGGTGAGCGGGTTGACGAGCGCGGCGGCGTCGCCCGCGAGCAGCACCCGCCCGTCCGGCTGGGCGCGGGCCCCGGTGGACAGCGGGAGGCGGTGGCCGCGCACCGTCGCCGGATCGAGGTCCTGCCCCGGCAGGTGCGTGGCGAGCCCGGCGAGGAGCTCGTCACGGCTGGTCGGGGCGGTGCCGTCGAAAATCCCGTAGCCGACGTTGGCCCCTCCGCCGGCCAGTGGGAACGACCAGGCGTAGGCCGGCCGGCGACCCTCGGCGAACGCGATGTGGAGGGCGTCGGGCACCACCGGGTCCTGTGTGGTGTAGCCGCGGACGGCCACGGCCGTGCTCCGCGGCCGGGACGGGACGCCCAGGCTGCGGCGGACCACCGAGTTCGCGCCGTCGGCCCCGACGACCGTGCGTGCGGCGGTGTCGCCGTCGAGCACCACGTGGTCGCGACGCACCTCGATCCGCCGCACCCGCTGCCGCCGCACCCGTGCCCCCCGCTCGAGGCAGGCGGAGACCAGCGCGTGGTCCAGGACGGCGCGGGGCACGACCCGGTTCGGCCGCGCGCAGCTCCGGTCGACCACGGCGCCCCACGGCGAGCGCACGTGCAGGCGGGGTACGGCGGCGCCCAGCCGGGCGAGGTCGGGCAGGCCGAGGGCGGCGAGGAGGTCGAAGACGCCGGCGGCGATCCCGTCGCCGCAGGTCTTGTCCCGGGGGAAGGTGGCGGCGTCGACCAGCAGCACACGGGCCGCCGGGTCGAGCCGGAGCACCCGGAGGGCGGCGGCCGCGCCCGCCGGGCCCGCGCCGACCACGGCGACGTCCCACATCTCCGTCATCCCGACCTCCCCCGCGGCCGGGACGCCGACGACGCGCGAGGTGGTACCCGGCCCGTCCCGTATCGAACCACCCGGCGCGCCGCGACGGGACGCGATCCGGCGGCCGCGCACAAACACTTCCATTTCCCGGAAGTCGGGTTCGGTCGCGCCGGACGGCGCACGCATGCTCTCGACACCGCCGCGGGGACCCGGGCGGCGCCCGCTCCCACCACCACCGCACGGCGCGGTCCGGTGCGGGCCGAAGACGCAGTCGACGACGGAGTGCTGCCATGCCTTCTCCCACCCCATCCGCACCCGAGGGCCGGCGCGCATGAGCGCCACCGTCCGGGACCTGATCGACGACCGGCCGATGTCCCGCTTCCAGTGGGGCGCCGTCGTCGTGTGCGTGCTGCTGAACATGCTCGACGGCTTCGACGTGCTGGTCATGGCCTTCACCGGCAAGTCCGTCTCCGCCGACTGGGGCCTCTCCGGCGCCCAGCTGGGCCTGCTGCTCTCGGCCGGTCTGATCGGCATGGCCGTCGGGTCGATGGTCGTGGCCCCCTGGGCCGACCGCCTCGGCCGCCGCCCGATCGTGCTCGGCTGCCTGGCCGTGGCCGCCGCCGCGATGCTGCTCTCCGCGGCCAGCCGGTCCCCGGTCCAGCTCGGTGTGCTCCGCGCGGTGACCGGCCTCGGCATCGGCGGCATCCTGGCCACCAGCAACGTCATCGCGGCCGAGTACGCGTCGAGGCGCTGGCGCGGTCTCGCCGTGAGCCTGAACTCCACCGGCTACGCGCTGGGCGCCACCGTCGGCGGCCTGCTCGCGGCCGTGCTCATCGGCCAGCTCGGCTGGCGGTCGGTGTTCCTCGTCGGCGGCCTCGCCACCCTCGCGTCCATCCCGCTGGTGTGGTGGCGGCTGCCCGAGTCGCTGGACTTCCTGCTCGCCCGCCGCCCGGTGCGCGCCCTCGAGCGGGTCAACGCCCTGCTCGCCCGCATGGGCCACGCGGCACTCGGGGAACTGCCCGAGCGGACCGCCGCACCGAAGGGCGTCGGCGCCGGCTACCAGGAGCTGCTGACCCCGCGCCTGCGCCGGACCACGCTGGTGCTCTGGGTCGTCTTCTTCTGCATCATGGCCGGCTTCTACTTCGTGACGAGTTGGACGCCGACCCTGCTCACCGAGGCCGGCCTCTCCCCCACGGCCGGGATCGCCGGCGGCACCCTGCTCAACGTCGGCGGGATCTTCGGCGCCGCGCTGCTCGGGCTGCTGGCCGCGAAGTTCGCCCTGCGCACCGTCCTCGCGTCGTACCTGGTCGCCACCGGTGTGCTGCTGGCGGTCTTCATCGGCGCCTCGTCGTCGCTCACGCTGGCCTTCGTGATCGCCGCCGTGCTCGGCGTGTTCGTCAACGGCTGCGTCGCCGGGCTCTACGCCCTCACCCCCACGGTCTACGACCCGGAGGTCCGGACCACGGGTGTGGGCACCGGCCTGGCCATCGGCCGCGCCGGCGCGATCCTCGCCCCGACGCTGGCCGGCACGCTGCTCGACGGCGGTTGGACGCCCGCGCAGCTCTACATCGCCTTCGGCGCGGTCTTCGTCCTGACCGCCGCCCTGCTCTTCCTCCTCCGCCTCCGCGGCCCCGCCCGGAAGACCGGGGCGGCCTCGAACGACGCGGCCTCGACCACGAACACCGCCTCGCCCGCCGCCGAGCCCACCACCCTTCGAGCCGAGGGAGCCTCCTCATGAGCACGATCCCCCGCGACCAGTGGTACGTCGCCGCCTACGGCTCCGAGATCCGCCACGAGCTGTTCTCCCGCACCCTCTGCGACGAGCCGATCCTGTTCTGGCGCACCGAGTCCGGTGAGGTCGTCGCGAACTCCGACCGCTGCGTGCACCGCCGCTTCCCGCTGTCGCAGGCCCCGTCCCGGCTGGTCGACGACACGGTCGTCTGCGGCTACCACGGCTTCACCTACGGCTCGGACGGCAAGTGCGTCGCCGTGCCCGGCCAGACCCGGGTGCCGCGCACCGCCCGGCTCACCCCGTACCCGGTCGTCGAGCTCGACTCGCTGGTCTGGATCTGGATCGGCGACCCCGAGCTGGCCGACCCCACCCGCATCCCGCGCGCCCCCTACCTGGCCTCACCGGGCTTCACGACGGTCCGCGGGAGGGAGCCGCTGGCCGCCCGCTTCTCGCTGCTGGTCGACAACTTGCTCGACCTGTCGCACGAGACCTACCTGCACGGCGGCTACATCGGCACCCCCGAGGTCGCCTCGACCCCGATCTCCACCGAGGTCGACGACGAGGCCGGCATCGTCTACGTCTCCCGGCACATGGACGACGCCGAGTGCCCGCCCTTCTACTCGCGGTCCACCGGCCTGCAGGGGCGGATCGCCCGCTGGCAGGACATCGAGTACGCCCCGCCGTGCCTGTACAAGCTGCACAGCCGGATCGCACCCGTCGGCTCCGTCCCGAACCCCGACGGCACCGATCCGGACGCCTTCCACGTCGAGGTCGTCTACGCGATCACCCCGGAGACCGAGCACTCCACGCACGACTTCTGGATGGTCGCCCGCGACTTCGCGCTCGACGACGCCGAGGTCTCGGCCTTCCTCGCCGAGAACAACCGGACCGTCGTGCTGCAGGACGTCGAGGCGCTCGACGTCCTCGAGCAGGTGATCCAGGGCGAGCCGGAGGGCTACCAGGAGCTTTCGATCAACATCGACACCGGCGGGCTGGCCGCGCGGCGGATGCTCGCCCGGATGGTCGGGCAGGCCCCGCGCAACGCCCCGGCGGCCCCCGTCCGATGAGCGCCGGCATCCCGGAGGCCCCGCCCGTCCTGGGCGGCGACCGCGTCTACCGCATCCACTGGGTCCTCGGCACCGACCGGCTCCGCGCGGTCTGCCACTGCGGCAGCGAGCGGATCTTCGAGGACCCGGTGGAGCTGTGGGAGTGGCTGCTCGCCCACCCGGACGGCCACGAACCCACCGACACCGGCGCCGGCCCGGCGCCCACCCGCGAACCGGCCCCCGCGTCGGCCTGACGCGACGGCCCGTACCGAGGAGGAACGAGGAGATGGCGACCGAGCCGCACCTCGAGCACGAACTGGATCTGGTGCTCGACAAGAAGGAGACCCTGGCCGAGGGCGTCGTGCAGCTGACCCTGCGCGACCCGGCCGGCGCGGACCTGCCCGCCTGGGAGCCCGGGGCGCACGTCGACCTCGCGCTCACCGGCGACCTGACCCGGCAGTACTCGCTCTGCGGCGATCCCGCGGAGCGCTCGGTGCTGCAGGTCGCCGTGCTGCGCGAGCAGGCCGGGCGCGGCGGCTCGGCACACGTCCACGACGTGCTGGCCGAGGGCGACATCGTGCGGGTGCGGGGGCCGCGCAACCACTTCGCGCTGGTCGACGCGCCGCGCTACCTGTTCCTCGCCGGCGGCATCGGCATCACGCCGATCCTGCCCATGATCGCGGCGGCGGAGGCGGCCGGCGCGGACTGGCGGCTGGTCTACGGGGGCCGCACCCGCGCGTCGATGGCCTTCCGGGACCGCCTGGAGGACCGGCACCCGGACCGGGTCGAGGTCCGCCCGCAGGACGAGACGGGCCTGCTGGACCTGGCCGCCCTGCTCGGCGAGCCGGCCGCGGGCACCGCGGTCTACTGTTGCGGCCCGGAGCCGCTGCTGGCGGCCGTCGAGCAGCGGTGCGCGGCGTGGCCGGAGGGTGCCCTGCACCTCGAGCGGTTCGCGCCCAAGGCCGGCGCGGACGACGGGCCTCGGGAGGCGTTCGAGGTCGAGCTCGCCCAGAGCGGCACCACGCTCACCGTCCCCGCCGACCGGTCCGTCCTCGACGTCGTGGAGGAGGCGGGCGTCGGAATCCTCTCGTCCTGCCGGGAGGGCACCTGCGGCACCTGCGAGACCGGCGTCCTCGAGGGCGTGCCGGACCACCGCGACTCGGTGCTCGCCCCCGACGAGCAGGCCGCGAACGACGCGATGATGATCTGCGTCTCCCGCTCCTGCTCGGCGCGGCTGGTCCTCGACCTGTGAGCTGAGGGCGACTCCCCGGTCCCGAGGGGGCGGCGGCCGCCGCAGCGACCGTCGCCACCCGGGGCCGACCGGGCGCGTCGCGGGCGACCCGGAGCGGCCGGCTCCTACCCTGCAGCACATGCACGACCGAGCCCTGTACCGGTGACGGACGCCGCCCTCACCCGGCGCGCGCGGTCGGCGCCGCGACGCCGGCCCCTGCCCGGCGACCCGGTGTCCGACGCGGCCCTGCGGGTCGAGGCGCTCGACGCGGCCGCGGACCACTACCTCGACGCCGAACGGGTCGCCAGCACCCGTGAGGCCTACGCCCGGGACTGGGCGGCCTGGGAGGACTACACCAGCTGGGCGGGCATCCCGCTGCTCTCCGGCGGCCGCGGTGCCCTCGTCGGGTTCGTGCTCTGGCTCGAGCAGGGCGCACCGCGGATCGGCCGGGAGCCGGGCGAACCGGCGGCGCCGGCCACCATCCGGCGCAAGCTCGCCGGCGCGCTGCACGGGCTGCGGAAGTTCGGCGCCGACGTCGACCCGCGCGGTCCGGCCGCGGCCCGCGAGGCACTGACGATCTACCGCAGGCGCCTGTCGACCGAGGGTGTGCGGCGCGGCCGCGGGCAGGCCCATGCCGTGGACCTGCCGGCCGTGCTCGCCATGTCCCGCGCCTGCCCGGACACCCACCGCGGGCTGCGCGACCGCGCCATGGTGACCCTCGGCTTCTACGGCGCCACCCGGGCCAGCGACCAGGCCCACCTGCTCACCTCCGACGTCACCGTGGAGCACAACGGCATCGTCCTCGACGTCCGCGTCGGCAAGACGACCGGGCGCACCGCGCTGCCCCGTCGGCGCCATCCGCTGCTCTGCCCACGGTCGGCCTGGCTGGCGTGGCTGCGCGCGAGCGGGCACACCGGCGGCCCCGCCTTCCGGCGCATCGACCGGCACGACACCGTCCGCGACGAGCCGCTGTCCCCCGACGCCGTCACGGCCGTGATCGCGCGGGCCGGCGAACGCGCCGGACTGCCCTACCCGGTCACCTGCCACTCCCTGCGGGCCGGCTTCGCCACGGAGTCCTACCGGGCGGGGGCCTCCCTGCTCGACATCGCCACCCAGGGCCGCTGGGCGCCAGGCTCGCAGGAGCTCTTCCGCTACATCCGCACCGTCGACCAGTGGCGACACAACGCCGCGGACGGACTCGACCTCGACCCGGCCTGAGGCCGTGTCGACCGCTGCGGCCCGGGAACGCAGGTCCTCGACCCGTGAAGGGAGCAGCCATGCTGTCCGACAAGGCCCGTCCGGTGGTCGAAGCGACGCTGCCGGTGGTGGGCGAGCGGGCGCCGCGGCTCAGGCCCGGCGCAGCCGCTTGAGGGGTTCGGGCAGGTCCGCGGCGTGGGCCACGGTGAGCCGCTGCGTGGCGCGGGTCAGGGCCACGTAGAGGTCGTTCATCCCCCGCGGGCTCTCGGCCAGCACCTCGGCCGGCTCGACGAGCACGACGGCGTCGAACTCCAGCCCCTTCGACGCACCGACCGGCAACACGACCACCGGGGCCTCGAGGTCCTCCGGGTCCTCGGGCGCGGCCTCGCCGAGCACCGCCTCGCGCACGGCGGCGACCCGCGCGGCCGGCACCAGCACCGCGGTCCGCCCCTCGCCCACGGCCCCCCGCTCCTCCGCGACGATCTCGGCGAGCACCCCGTCGGAGCCCTCCAGGGAGCCCGCGGCCACCGGCACCGCCCGCGGCGGCACCCCGGTGCTGCGCACGGACGTCGGCGGGGTGAGGCCCGGGTCGATGGCGGCCAGCACGTCGTCGGCGACGTCGGCGATCTCGGCCGGCGTGCGGTAGTTCACGGTGAGCTGCTCGAGCCGCCACCGGTTCGCCACGAACGGCGAGAGCACCTCGGCCCAGGTCGACGCCCCGGCGATGTCGCCGGTCTGCGCCACGTCGCCCACGACCGTCATCGAGCGGCTCGGCACGCGGCGCATCACGAGCCGCCACGCCATCGCCGACAGCTCCTGCGCCTCGTCGACGATCACGTGCCCGTAGGTCCACTCGCGGTCCGCGGCGGCCCGGTCGGCGGTCGACTCGTAGGTCCGCACCTGCATGCGTTCGGCCAACCGGTCCGCGTCGACGATGTCCGTGGCCCGCAGCAGCTCCGGGTCCAGCTCCTCCTCGAGGTCCAGCACGTCGAGCACCCCCTGGGCGTACTCCACCTCCTCGCGCAGCGCGGCCTGCTCGGCGGCCCGGGCCGCGGACCCGTCGTCGCCCAGGAGCTCGGCGGCCTCGTCCAGCAACGGGACGTCCGCGGGCGTCCAGCGCAGGTCGGCCGGCACGTCGGCGGCGGGCGCCGGCCGCTCCAGCAGCGCCCGGTCCCCGGCGGGGATCCGCCGCGCGATCGAGTTGAGCCTGCGCCGGTCGGCGAACAGGTCGGTGAGCAGCTGCTCGGGGGTGAGCGTGGGCCACAGCGCGTCGAGCTCGCGGGCGACCGCGGGGTCGTCCGCCAGCTCCTCGCGGATGTCCTCGACGTCGAGCCTGCCCAGCAGGTTCCGCCCGCCGAGGTGCTGGGCCACCTGCTGGGCGAGCAGCCGCAACGCCTCGGCACGGAAGGTCCGCTTGGCCTCGTTGTGCGGCTTGCGCGAGCGCCGGGCCCGCGAGCGGGCCTGGTTCACCACGTCCCGGTCGATCCGGACCGGCTGCTGCTCCACCACGAGCTCGATCGGCCGACGCGGCAGCTGCTGACGGTCGCGGACCGCCGCGGCGACCACGGCGGCCATGTCGGCGCGGCCCTTCACCGCGGCCGTGCGGGCGTCCTCGGGCCGGCGCGCGTGCAGGCCCGGGTACAGCTCCGCCGGGGTGGCGAGCACGACCGAGGTCTCGCCCAGCGACGGCAGGACCTGGCCGATGTAGCGCAGGAAGGTCGGGTTCGGGCCGATCACCAGCACGCCGCGGCGGGCCAGCCGGTCCCGGTGGGTGTAGAGCAGGTAGGCGGCGCGGTGCAGCGCGACCGCCGTCTTGCCGGTGCCGGGCCCGCCCTGCACCACCAGCACGCCCGACGGCTTCGACCGGATGATCCGGTCCTGCTCTGCCTGGATCGTGGCCACGATGTCACTCATGCGGCCGGTACGGGGCTCGACCAGGGCACCCATCAGGGCGGCCTCGCTGGTCAGGCCGGATCCGCTGCCCTCGGCGGCGGCGTCGGCGAGGTCGAGCACCTCGTCGTCGACGGCGACGACCGTGCGCCCGCGCGTACGCAGGTGCCGGCGCCGGCGCATGCCCTCGGGGTTGGCGGCCGTGGCGGTGTAGAAGGGCTGCGCCGCCGGGGCACGCCAGTCCATGAGCAGCGGCTCGTAGTCGTGCTCCTCGTCGAGCAGGCCGAGCCGGCCGACGTAGCGGACCTCGCCCGTCTCCGCGTCGAGCCGGCCGAAGGCCAGCCCGTGCTCCGCGGCGCGCAGGGCGGCGAGCCGGTCGGTGTACATGGCGGCCGCGGCGTCGCGCTCGGTGAGGGCCTGGGGGGTGCCGACGGTCTCGCCGTGCAGCACGTCGGCGAGGCGGCGGGCGGTCTCCCGGCGGCGCTCGTCGAGCCGCTCGTAGAGCATCGCGACGTAGGCGCGCTCGTGCTCGAGCGGCGTCTCGCCCGTGGCGGGTTCGGGGGTCGGCACCTGCGGGGACGTCCTTCACGGGAGGGACGGAGCGGCCGGTCGGCCCGGTCGTCCGCGCGATCTGTCGGCATCTGGCCCGCCGGCGGCGCGGCCGACGTCCTCGTCGTCCCTCGTCGCCCGACGGCGCGGCAGTCCAACCTACCAGCGATCTCCGGCGGGTTCCGCCCGGATTCGGTGCTCGTCCCCGTCCGGGGCCCGCGTTTCCTGAGCCGATCGGTCGGGTAGGTCCGTACGTGGCGTCGGACAACACCAGACCCTCCCCGGGGCGTCGTGACTGACCGCGACCCCGCCCAGGACCCCGGCCAGACCCCCGAGCGGGAGAGCCGGGGGTCGGACTCCGAGTACGCGCACCTCGCCCCGCTGTTCGAGAAGTTCGTGGCGCTCCCCGCCGACCATCCCGACCGCGACGCACTGCGGGCCGAGCTGGTCACCGGCCACCTGCCGGTCGTGCAACACATCGCCCGGCGCTTCGCCAACCGCGGCGAGCCGGTCGACGACCTGGAGCAGGCCGGCACCGTCGGGCTGATCAACGCGGTGGACCGGTTCGAGCCGGACCGCGGCGTCGACTTCCTCTCCTACGCGATCCCGACCATCACCGGCGAGGTGCGCCGGCACTTCCGGGACCGCACCTGGGCGATGCGGGTGCCACGGCGGCTCAAGGAGATGCAGAGCTCGATCAACGGGGCCGTCGGGCCGCTGTCCCAGGAGCTGGGGCGTGCGCCCAGGCCGTCCGAGATCGCCGAGCGGCTCGGCATCTCGACCGAGGAGGTGCTCGAGGGGCTCGACGCCCAGCAGGCCTATCGCGGCCCGTCGCTCGACGAGCTGGTGGCCGGGGCCGACTCCCCGCTCGCGGACACCCTCGGCGAGGCCGACGCGGAGCTGGACAAGGTCGAGTACCGGCAGACCCTCGCGCCGCTGCTCGACGAGCTCCCGGAGCGCGAGCGCACCATCCTGGTGCTGCGGTTCTTCGGCAACAGGACGCAGACGCAGATCGCCGACCACGTCGGGATCTCGCAGATGCACGTCTCCCGCCTGCTGGCCCGCACGCTGGCCCAGCTGCGGAGGCGGATGAGCGAGGAGTAGGCGGCCCAGCAGGAGACGAACCAGCAGGAGACGGCCGGGGGGTCAGCCCGTGATCAGGCGCACGACCGCACGTTCCACCGCGGCGCGGCTGCGGTCGTCGGTGAGGTCGGGGGTCTCCAGCCGCCGGAGCGCCACCAGCACCGTACGGCCCTCCTCGAACCGCTCGACCACCCGCGGGTCGACGTAGGAGTTCCTCGCCACGGTCGGGGTGTTGCCGAGGTGGTCGGACACCGTGGTGACGGCGTGCCGGACCATCCGGGTCCGCGCCCGCTTCGCCGACGGGACCCGGCCCTCCTCGGCCACCGCCCCGGCGAGCGTGACGGCGGCGAGCACGGTGGCGTTCCAGGTGCGCAGGTCCTTGCAGGTGAACCGGTCCCCGGCCAGCTCCTTCACCGCGATGTTCAGGTCCTCGGAGCGCACGTCGTGCCAGCCGGTGCGGCCGGTCCGGTAGGCCAGCAGGTCCTCGCCGCCGCCCTTGCGCCGCAGCAGCCCGTTGACCAGCCGGTGCAGCAACGGGTCGCGCAGGTCGAGCCGGCGCGGCACCCCGCCCTTGGCCGGGTAGTCGAAGTGGATCAGGCCGCGGCGCAGCGTGACGTGCTCGCGGCGCAGCGTGGCCAGGCCGAAGGTGCCGGTGTCGTCGTGGTCGTCGCCGTCGTGCCCGCAGCCGGTGGAGCCGGTTCCGTCGTGCCCACGACCGGTGGAGCCGGTTCCGCCGGAACAGTCGTCCGAGCCGTCGTCCCCGCAGCTCGGGGCGTACTGCTCGCCGCCGGCCCGGAACACCCCGATGTCGAGCATCCGCACCGCCCCGGCGAGCACCCGCTCGCGGTGCAGCCCGCTGGTCCCCAGCCGCGTGGTGATCTCCCCGCGGACCTCGGAGAGCTTGCGGCCCAGGGACAGCACGCGGTCGTGCTTCTCCTGGTCACGTGCCCGACGCCAGTCGTCGTGGTAGCGGTACTGGCGGCGGCCGGCGTCGTCGGTGCCGACGGCCTGGATGTGGCCGCGGGGATCGGGCGAGATCCAGACGTCCCGCCACGCCGGCGGGATGACGAGGTCCTTGATCCGCGCGATCTCCGCCCGGTCGTCGATGCGCTCGCCGTCCGGCCCGAGGAAGACCCAGCCCCGGCCGGACCGGCGCCGACAGAGCCCCGGCCCGGAGGGGTCGGAGCGGACGAGCCCGGCGGGGGGATCGACTGCTGCTGCCGTCACGCCGCGGTGATACCCCGGCCGCCCGCGGGCAATCCACCGGGTGACCGGTGCGGGCGCGTCGGTCCGGGTCAGCCGCCGTGGTGCCGCTGCCGCGGGCTTCGCCCGTACGGCTGCTCCACCGGGTCGACCGTGGGCGGCGAGGGCATCGGCCGCACCTGCGGGTCCTCGGCGAGTGCGACCGGCTCGCCGTGGTGGCGCAGCCGCATCGGCGGCCCGCTGACCAGCCGGTACTCCACCTCGTCCTGCGTGATCGTGACCCGGATGTGCCGCCCCTGCCAGCGCAGCCCGAACGAGATCCGGGTCAGCGCGGCCGGCAGCACCGGCGCGAAGGCCAGCCCGGTCGCGTCGCAGGTCATCCCGCCGAGCCCGGTGGTGATCGCCACCCAGGTGCCGGCCATGGACGCGATGTGCATCCCGTGGTCGGTGTTGCCGGCCAGGTTGTTGAGGTCGATGAGCGCGGCCTCGGCCAGGTAGTCGTAGGCCAGGTCCAGGTGGCCCGTGCGGGCCGCGACCATCGACTGCGTGCACGCCGACAACGAGGAGTCCCGCACGGTGATCGCCTCGTAGTAGGCGAAGTTGCGGCGCATCTGCTCGGGGGTGAAGGCGTCCGGCCGCAGCTGCATCGCCAGGACCAGGTCGGCCTGCTTGATCACCTGCTTGCGGTACAGGTCGAAGTACGGGTAGTGCAGCAGCAGCGGGTAGGTGTCGGCCGGGGTGTTCTCGAAGTCCCACACCTTGTGCTTGGTGAAGCCCTCGGACTGCGGGTGCACGCGCAGCTCGTCGTCGTACGGGATCCGCATGGAGGCCGCCGCGTCCCGCCAGCTGGCCATCTCCTCGGAGTTCACCCCCAGTCTGGCCGCGCTGCGCGGGTGCTTCGCGGCGACCTCGGCGGCGTAGCGCAGGTTCAGCTGCGCCATGAGGTTCGTGTAGACGTTGTTGTCCACGATCGCGGAGTACTCGTCCGGGCCCGTCACACCGTCGATCCGGAACTCGCCGGCCGAGTCGTGGTGGCCCAGCGACCGCCACAGTCGCGCGGTGGCGACCAGGATCTCCAGGCCGACCTCCAGCTCGAACTGGGTGTCACCGGTGGCCGCGACGTGGCGGCGGACCGCGTCGGCGATGTCGGCGTTGATGTGGAAGGCCGCGGTCCCGGCGGGCCAGTAGCCGGAACATTCCTCGCCCCGGATCGTGCGCCACGGGAAGGCCGCGCCGTCGAGACCGAGCTGTTGGGCGCGCTCGAACGCCTTCGGCAGGATCGACTGCCGCCAGCGCAGCGCGTCCGCCGCGGCGTCGGGCGCCAGGAAGGACAGCACCTGCAGGCAGAAGGTCTCGGTGTCCCAGAAGGTGTGGCCGTCGTAGCCGTCGGCGGTCAGCCCCTTGGCCGAGACGCAGCGGCGCTCGGCGCGGGCACCGGCCTGCAACACGTGGAACGTGGCCAGCCGGACCGCCTGCTGCAGCTCCGCGTCGCCGTCGATCTCGACGTCCGCGGTCTCCCAGAAGTCCTCGAGGTACTCGGCCTGTTCGCGGAGCAGGCCCTCCCAGCTCGTGTACCGGGCGGCGGCCAGCGCGGCCCGCACCTGGTCGTAGACGGCGGGCAGGCTGCGCTGCGAGGACCAGCCGTAGGACAGGAACTTGACGATCTTCAGCGTCTCGCCGGGCTTGACCCGGCCGATGATCGTGGTGCTGCCGGTGTCCTCGGTGGCGTCCGAGGTGATCTTGATCCCCTCGGGCCCGTGCACCTCGTGGTCCATCGCCGCGGCGACGCGCAGCCCGGACTTGCGGGTGCTGTGCACGAGCGTGGCCCCCGCCTCGTCGGCCCGGTGCATCTCGGACTCGAGCGCGTTGGTGAGCGCGGCCTCCAGGCGCGGGTCGTCCGCGCCGCGGGTCGGCAGCTGCTCGTTGGCCACCAGCTCGGACTGCACCACGAGCAGGGCCGGCTCGTCGAGCACCTCGACCTCGTAGCAGATGGCGGCGATCGCGCGCTGGGTCAGCGAGACCAGCCGCGTGCTGTGCACCCGCACCACGCGCCCGGCCGGGGACTCCCACTCGACCTCGCGGGACAGCGTGCCGGCCTTCAGGTCGAGCACCCGCTCGTGCCGGCGGAGCTTGCCGTAGCGCAGGTCGAACGGCTCGTCGTCGACCAACAGCCGGATCAGCTTTCCGTTGGTGACGTTGATGATCGTCTGCCCGGACTCCGGGTAGCCGTAGCCGCCCTCGGCGTACGGCAGCGGCCGGACCTCGTAGAACGAGTTCAGGTAGGTCCCGGGCAGGTGGTGCGGATCGCCCTCGTCCAGGTTCCCGCGCAGCCCGATGTGGCCGTTCGACAGGGCGAAGACCGACTCCGTCTGGCCCATCGCGGCGATGTCGAGGGTCGGCTCCCGCACGACCCAGGGCTCGACCGCGAACGTGCGGCCCGCGTCCGGCTTCACCACTGGTCCTCCAACAGCTCGGCGAGGTCGGCCACCACGACGTCCGCGCCGTGCTCGCGCAGCGCGTCGGCCTGCCCGAGCCGGTCGACGCCGACCACCCGGGCGAACCCTCCGGCCCGGCCGGCCGCGACGCCGGCCAGGGCGTCCTCGTACACGACGGCCGCCTCCGGCGGCACGCCCAGGTCCTGCGCCGCCGCGAGGAACGTGTCCGGCTCCGGCTTGCCCGGCAGGTGCCGCTCGCGCGCCACCACCCCGTCGACCCGGTGGTCGATCAGGTCCGTCAGCCCGCCCACCTCGAGCACCTGCGCGGCGTTGGCGGACGACGACACCACGGCGACCTTCATCCCCGCCGCCCGGACCGCCTCCAGGTAGGGGCGCGAGGCGGGGTAGACGTCCACCCCGCTCTGCCGCAGCACGACCTGGACGAGGTCGTTCTTACGGGTGGAGAGCCCCCAGAGGGTCACCGCGTCCGGGGGGTCCTGCGGGCTGCCCTCGGGCAGGGTGATCCCGCGCGAGGCGAGGAAGCTGCGGGTGCCCTCGAGGCGCGGCTTGCCGTCCACGTACGGCCCGTAGTCGGCGGCGACGTCGAAGGGCCGGTAGCCGGGGCCGTCGCGCTTCTCGAGGAACTCGTCGAACATCGTCTTCCACGAGGCGGCGTGCACGCTCGCGGTGTCGGTGAGGACACCGTCGAGGTCGAACAGGCAGGCGCGGGCGCCGTCGGGGAGTCCGAGCATGGGCGGAACCGTAGCGTCCCGATGATCGCCCTCGCAGGGCGGCGCCGTCACGTCACACGCTTGCCGTGCCCGTTGTCACGTCCCGTTCACACGAGGGGACGGAGCAGGACCGGTTCAGCAGGCGGCCGCGGTCGCCCCGGGCACCCGCAGCCGGGTCTCGCCGTGCCCCCGGTCGCCCACCACGACCTCGGCCCCACCGGCGCCGTCCGGGGCGGCCTCGACGAGGACCGCACCGCCCTCCGGGCGGGGCTCGATCCGCCGCTGCACGACGTCACGGACGAGGACCAGTACCTGCAGCGGCACGACGGTCACGTCGTCCAGTCCGTCGGCGACCGCCACCGCGGTCTCCAGGCGCCGGCCGAACCGGGCCTGCTCGATCGCGAGGTAGGCGCGCACCGCCGCCAACTCGTCGGCCAGCGGGATCGCCGGGCTGCCGGCGCGGTCGGCCGTCCGGCTGAGGTCGGCGAAGCCGAGCAGCAGCTCCCGGGCCCGTCCGGGATCGGTGCGCATCAGCGCGGCGATGGTGTTGAAGGCGTTGTAGACGAAGTGCTGTTCGAGGCTGCGGTTGAGCGAGCTCGCCGCTGACGGCGGCGGGATCGCGGGCGCGTCCGGCGCCCGGGCGGCCGGCGTGCCGGCCGGCACCGCGGGTTCCTCGGTCCGGTCGGGCTCGGCGGGGACCCCGGGCGTCGGTGGCGTCGCCGGAGCCGGGGGCACGGTCGGCGCGGTCGGCGCGGTGCTCGGTGCCGGTCCGGACCGGTGCGCGGTGGCGACCCGCTCCCCGCGGCCGGGCGGGCCCCAGACCTCCGCGCCGTCCGGCGCGGCACGCTCGGCCGGGTCGGCCTCCCGCGCCCAGGGTGTGCCCGCCCAGTCCTCGGCCGCGACCTCGTCGGGTCGCAGGATCCCGCGCCACACCGGCAGCCGCAGGTGGGCGCCGCGGGTCCAGCCCTGGTACTCGGCCTGCCCGACGATCCGCGGCACGAGCCAGCGGGCGTCGCCCGCCACCGCCTCGGGCACCGCGCCGGGACCGTCCGTCGGGAACGGCGGCACCCGCGCGCCGAGGGTCCGCAGCACCTCGCCGATCTCACGCCGCGCGGCACCCGCCCCGATCCCGACGCGCCCGACGTAGCGCAGCGGGCCGAGGGACCCGCCCGGCGCGGGCGGGTGCTCCGGGATCCCCAACAGCAGCGCGCCGATCCGCCCAGGCCGGTTCCGGTCGGCCGGCATCCACCCCCCGACGACGACCGGACGTGCGCGGCGCAGCGGCACCCGCAGCCAGTCCCGGGTGCGCCGGCCGGCCTTGTACGCGGCGTCGACCCGCTTGAGGTGGAGCCCGTCGAGGCCGTAGCGCTCGGCGGCCTCCATCACGAAACCCGCCTCCGCCGCGGGGTGCGAGGGCGGGACCAGCACCGGCGGCCCGGCGATGCCGAGCCCCTCCAGCAGCCGCCTGCGCTCGGCGTAGGGCCTGCGCAGCAGGGACCGGCCGTCCAGCCACAGCAGGTCGGTGACGACGAACCCGACGGGCACCCGCGCGCGCAGCGACTCCGAGGGCGTCACGGTCGAGGTGCGGCGCATCAGCGGGCCGCGGCTGGGCCGGCCCGAGTCGCCCATGGCGACGACCACGCCGTCGAGCACCATGCCGGAGCCGCGCACGCGCTCGCCGAGCACGGCGAGCTCGGGGAAGCTGCGGGTCACGCTGCGCGCGGTCGAGGAGAGCAGCCGGACGTGGCCGGGCCGGACGTAGGCGACGCAGCGGAAGCCCGCCCACGCGAACTCGACCGCCCAGTCGCCGCCCCGCTCGCCGTCGGCCAGGTCGCCCTGCGCAGGGAGCATCGGCGGGACGACGTCGGGCATGCCACCGCCCGCAACCCGCCCAGTCACGGTCCTCACCGTAAACGGCCGTACCGGTGCCGTGTCACCTGATCGGCCGTACGGCGCCGGCAGCGCGCCCAGGGAGCCGCGATCTGCGGCGGATGGCGCCCGGCGGGGCGGTGGACCGAGCAGGTCGCCCCGGCCGGCCGGACTCGTGGACAATCGGGGCATCATGACCGCCACCTCCGCCGCGCTGCTCACCGACCGCCTCCCCACCGGGGACGACCCGGACACCCTGGTCGAGGTGTTCGCGGACTGGGCCTTCGAGGAGCGGGGCCTGTCGCTCTACCCCGCGCAGGAGGAGGCGCTGCTGGAGATCGCCACCGGCGGCAACGTCATCCTCTCCACCCCCACCGGGTCCGGGAAGTCGCTGGTCGCGATCGCCGCGCACGCCGCCGCGCTGTCCCGCGGCGCCCGCACCTTCTACACCGCGCCGATCAAGGCGTTGGTCAGTGAGAAGTTCTTCGACCTCATCGGGGTCTTCGGCGCGGACAAGGTCGGCATGCTGACCGGCGACGCCGCCGTGAACGAGGGCGCCGAGATCATCTGCTGCACGGCCGAGATCCTGGCCAACATCGCGCTGCGCCAGGGCGCGCGGGCCGACGTGGGCTCCGTGGTGATGGACGAGTTCCACTTCTACGCCGACCCGGACCGCGGCTGGGCCTGGCAGGTGCCGCTCGTCGAGCTGCCCCAGGCCCAGTTCCTGCTGATGAGCGCCACGCTGGGCGACACGTCGTTCTTCTCCGACGACCTGACCCGGCGCACCGGCCGGGCCACCCGCGAGATCACCTCCGTCGAACGGCCGGTGCCGCTGCACTTCCGCTACGTGCTCACCCCGCTGCACGAGACGATCGCCGAGCTGCTCGAGACGCACGAGGCGCCGGTCTACGTCGTGCACTTCACCCAGCAGTCGGCCGTCGAGCGGGCGCAGGCGCTGATGAGCGTCAACGTCACCGCGAAGGAGGAGAAGGCGGCGATCGCCGAGCTGATCGGCGACTTCCGGTTCACCGCCGGGTTCGGCAAGACCCTGTCCCGGCTGGTCCGGCACGGGATCGGCGTGCACCACGCCGGCATGCTCCCCCGGTACCGCCGGCTGGTGGAGACCCTCGCCCAGGCCGGGCTGCTCAAGGTCATCTGCGGGACCGACACCCTCGGCGTCGGGATCAACGTGCCCATCCGGACCGTGCTGTTCACCGGGCTGTCGAAGTACGACGGGCGGCGCACCCGGCCGCTCAAGGCCCGTGAGTTCCACCAGATCGCCGGGCGGGCCGGCCGGGCGGGCTACGACACCGTCGGCACGGTCGTCGCCGAGGCCCCCGAGCACGAGATCGAGAACCACAAGGCGCTGCAGAAGGCCGGCGACGACCCCAAGAAGCGGCGCCGCGTGGTGCGCAAGCAGCCGCCGGAGGGGTTCGTCGGCTGGTCGCAGACCTCCTTCGAGAAGCTCCAGGCCGCCCAGCCCGAGCCGCTGACCAGCCACTTCCACGTGTCGCATGCGATGCTGCTGAACGTGATCTCCCGGCCCGGGGACGCGTTCGCCGCGATGCGGCACCTGCTCGAGGACAACCACGAGCCGCGCCCCCGGCAGCGCAAGCACATCCTGCGCGCGATCGCGATCTACCGGGCGCTGCTCGCCGCGGGCGTGGTGGAGAAGCTCGACCGGCCCGACGCCGAGGGCCGCACCGTCCGCGTGGTCGGCGACCTGCAGCTGGACTTCGCGCTCAACCAGCCGCTGTCGCCGTTCGCCCTGGCCGCCTTCGAGCTGCTCGACCGCGAGTCACCGGCGTACGCGCACGACGTGGTCTCGGTCGTGGAGGCCACCCTCGACGACCCCCGCCCCGTGCTCTACGCGCAGGAGAACAAGGCCAAGGGCGAGGCCGTCGCCTCGATGAAGGCCGAGGGCATCGAGTACGAGGAGCGGATGACGCTCCTCGAGGACGTCTCCCACCCCAAGCCGCTCGAGGAGTTGCTGGTCGGGGCGCTGGAGACCTACCGGCGCGGGGCGCCGTGGGTCGAGGACGCCCGGCTCTCGCCCAAGTCCGTGGTCCGGGACATGTCCGAGCGGGCCATGACCTTCCACGAGTACGTGGCCTTCTACCAGCTGGCCCGCTCCGAGGGGTTGGTGCTGCGCTACCTCGCGGACTGCTACCGGGCGCTGCGGCAGACCGTGCCCGAGCACGCGCGGACCGACGAGCTGACCGACCTCATCGAGTGGCTCGGCGAGCTGGTGCGCCAGGTCGACTCCAGCCTGCTCGACGAGTGGGAGAAGCTCGCCGCCGGCGGCGGGGTCGAGGACGAGTCCGCTCCCCCGTCCCTCGACCAGGGCCCCGCGGGCGTCACCCGCAACGCCCGCGCCTTCCGCGTCCTGGTGCGCAACGCGCTGTTCCGCCGGGTCGAGCTCGCCTCGCTCAACCGGTGGGACCTGCTCGGCGACCTCGACAAGGAGTCCGGCTGGACGGCGGACCGCTGGCGCGAGGCCTTCCAGCCCTTCTTCGACCTGCACGGCTTCGGCGGCATCGGCATCGGTCCGGACGCGCGCGGCCCCAAGATGATCGACATCGTCGAGGAGCCGGAGCGCTGGCTCGTCCGTCAGGTGATCGACGACCCCGAGGACGACCACGACTGGGCCATCACCGCCGAGGTCGACCTCGCCGCGTCGGACGAGGCGGGCGAGGCGGTCGTGTGGGTCACCGGCTTCGGCGACTCCGGAACCAGGCCCACCATGGAACCATAATGCGATCTGATGGCGCTGACTGACGCGTTATGGAACCATAATGCGATCTCACGGCCCCGATGTGCGCATTATGGTTCCATAACGCTGCTCAGCCGGGCGGGCAGGCACCCGCAGGCCGTCGAACTCCAGGTCCCACGTGACGAAACCGTGGTAGCCGATCTTGTCGATGGGGCGGCCGGTGAGCCCCTCGGGGAAGGCGTCCCGCTCCTACCGTGATGCCGAAGTAGCCGAGCTCGGCCATCTCGTCGAGCAGCGAGCGCGGGATCTCGCCCTTGACCTTGTCCAGCTCGTCGGCCACGGGCAGGACGCGCTCGGCGGCGAAGGCGCGCGCCCGCTCCTGCAGCTTCTCCCGCTCGGGGGTGTGGAACGGGGCAGGGACGACCGGGACGGGCGGGGCCAGGAAGTCGCGCATGGAGGAGTCGTGCCACACCTCGGCCCGACGCGCCCGCCCGATCGGCCGGAGGCAGGGGCCCGACCGGGCGGGGCGGTCGGAACCGCCGCGTCGGGGAGGGCGGTGCGGGGCGACGGGTGCGGGGCCGGTCGGGAGGGGCGGTGTCAGAGCCGACGCAGTCCGCTGAGGACCCGCTCCATCAGGGCCAGGTCCGGCCCTTCGGCCGTGACGGCCCGGTGCACCTCGAGCCCGCCCGTCACCGCGAGGTCCCCGACCACGACCCGGGCGACGCCGAGCGGCATCCCCATGATCGCGCCGACCTCGGCGATGGACCGCGGCGCGCGGCACAGCTCGAGGATCGCGGCGTGTTCGGCGAGCTCGGCGCGGCGCAGGGCCGCGGGAGGGGTCGAGACCAGCGTCTCGATGGCGAGCTCGTAGCGCGACCGGGTGCGGCCCTTGGTGTAGAAGTACGGCCGCACCGCCAGCGAGCGGCCGCGCTCGTCGTGCACGTACTCCGGGTCGGCCCCGTCGGCCCCGTCGACCCCGTCGGCCCCGTCGACCCCGTCGACCGCGTCGGCGATGTCGAGCGGGCCGCCGGCGGGCGGGGACATGTGGGCCGGCTCGGTCGGCTCCGGGGCCGGCTCCGGATGGTCCTCGCGGTCGCGCCGGCGCCGGGCGGACCCCCCGAACCGGGCGCCGGTGGAGCCGACGGACGGGGCTTCGGGGAACCCGGTGGGCGCGCTCGGGCGCGGCGCGGTGTCGCCGGCCGGAACGGGGTCCGGAACCACCACGGTGGAGCCCACGGCGAAGGCCGGGGTCGCTTCGCCGACCACCGGGATGGCCACCGTGTCCGCCTCGTCCGCGGTCCGCCGGTCGGGCAGCGCGGGGCCCGCGGGCTCCTCGCCCTTCTTGCGCCGCCGCTTGCGGGGCGCACCGCCGAAGCGTGCGCCGGTGCGGCCGATGTCGAAGTCGTCGGCGGGCGTCATGCGTCTCCTTGATCGGAGGACCGGAGCGTGGAGCGCTCGCACCGTCTCGACCACGTGTTACGCAGCCGTGACACCGACGTTCCACGGTCATGACGATCGCTCTCCGTGGTTCTTCTCCGGCGAACGGGTGAGGCGGGTGCAGCCCAGCGTGACCGGCGCGACCGGGCGCACCGCCCGGAAGGTGGCGACCAGGACGCATCACCGTCGGCGTCGTGACCGTGGTGCCGTTCGGCCGGCCCTCGTCGCGCGGATTCGCGGCTAGAGTCCCCCGGTGGTCCGCTACCTCCCCCTCGCCCGTCCGTGGTTCGGGCTCGTGGCGGCGTTCGCCCTGCTCGGAGTGGTGCTGCAGGTGGTGGCGACGGCGGTGGACCCGGCCCCGTACTCGATCTTCACCAGCACGGGGGCGCGCGTGGCCAACGTGTTCGCCTTCTTCACGATCCTGAGCAACCTGCTCGTCGGCGTCGTCCACGTGCTGCTGGCGATCGACCCCGAGCGGGACTCGCGGGTGATGCGGGTGCTCCTGCTCGACGCCGTGGTGGCCATCGCCGTCACCGGCATCGTCTACAACCTGGTGCTGGCGCAGATCGCGAACCCACACGGCCTGCACCGGGTCGCCGACGTGCTCTGCCACATGATCACGCCGCTGTTCGCCGTCGTCGGGTGGCTGCTGTTCGGCCCGCGCGGGCTGGTGGACCGGGACGTCGTCCTGCTCGCGGCCCTCTACCCGCTCGTCTGGCTCGCGTTCACGCTCGTCCGCGGAGCGCTGACCGACTGGTACCCGTACCCGTTCGTCGACGTCGTGGCGCACGGCTACGTCCGGGTCGCGATCAACTGCCTGGTCGTGGCGCTGTTGTTCCTCGGGCTCGGGTTCGGGGCGCTCGCGCTGGACCGCAGGCTGCCGGGACTCTCGGCCGGCTGACCCCGCCCGGACGACGGTGCGGGCCGGCAGCGGACGGGCGAGGTCTCCCCACGCGGCTCCCGTTCACGGGAACGTCCCACCCGTCCGCCATGCTGTGTCCGGCGAGGACCGCGGGGCCGAGCGAAGGGGACGGGCATGGCGATCACCCGAGGATTCACCGGACGCGGCCGGGCGGCGCGCGACCCGCGGCTGCCCCCGGGCCAGTACGACGCCAAGGACGACTGGCCGGTGCTCAACGCCGAGGCCACACCACGGATCGGCACCGACCGGTGGACCTTCACGATCGAGGGGCTCGTCGACCGTCCCCGCAGCTGGACCTGGGACGAGATCCACGCCCTGCCCGGCTCCCGGTACTCCGGCGACATCCACTGCGTCACCACGTGGTCGAAGCTGGGCGTGACGTTCGACGGCGTCTCGGTCGACACCCTGCTCGAGGCCGTGGGGGTGCAGCCGGAGGCGAAGTTCGTGACGGCCACGGCCCACACCGGCTACACCACGAACCTGCCGCTGGCCGACGTGACCGACGGGAAGGCCTGGGTGGTCTGGCGGGCGGACGGGCGACCGCTCACCGTCGAGCACGGCGGCCCGGCGCGGCTGCTCGTGCCGCACCTGTACTTCTGGAAGAGCGCGAAGTGGGTCTCCGGCCTGCGGGTCACGGCGGAGGACGAGCAGGGCTTCTGGGAGCGCAACGGCTACCACGACCGCGGCGACCCCTGGCTCGAGCAGCGGTACCAGGGGGACTGATGGCGGCCTGGCAGACGGCGACGGTCCTCGACGTCCGGCGCGAGACGCCCTCGGCGAAGACCTTCCGGCTCAAGCTCCCGGGACCGTCCGGGCACGTCGCCGGGCAGTACTACGTGCTGCGGCTGACCGCCGAGGACGGCTACACCGCCCAGCGCGACTACTCCGTCGCCTCCGTCCCGGGCACGGACGAGATCGACCTGACCGTCGAGCTCCTGCCCGGCGGGGAGGTGTCGGAGTTCCTGCACGAGGTCGTGCAGCCCGGCGACGAGCTGGAGGTCCGGGGCCCGATCGGCGGCTGGTTCGCCTGGCCCGGCCGCACCCCGGCGTTGGGGGTCGCGGGCGGGTCCGGGGTGGTGCCGCTGATGGCGATGCTGCGGTCGGCGCGGATCGCGGGGTCGGGGCTGTTCCGGCTCCTCGTCTCCGCGCGCCGGCCGGCGGACCTCTACTACGGCGACGAGCTGCCCGGGCCGGAGACGACGATCGTCTACACCCGCCAGGTGCCGCCCGGGTACCCGCGCCCGCCGGCCCGGCTCGTGGCGGCCGATCTCGAGCCGCTGCTGCTCCCGGACCAGACCGTCTTCGTGTGCGGCACGCCGCCCTTCTGCGACACCGCGACCGACCTGCTCCTCGGGCTGGGCGTCGACACGGACCGGATCCGGGTGGAGCGGTTCGGCCCCTCGAGCTGACCTCGCCCCCGCGAGTCGCGCCTTCCGCCCCCGCGAGTCGGCAGGTCAGGCGCGCCGGTACATCTCGGCCGCGGCGCGGGAGAAGCCGTCGGGGACCCCGGCGGCGGCGAGGGCATCGGCGGCCTCCTCCATCTCCGCGACCCATCGCCGGCCCTTCTCCTTCGCCCGACCCGCCACCGCCGCCAGCTCGGCGGGGTAGTCGACGCCGGTGCGCGCCAGCTCCTCGCGGAGCGCCCCGTCGACGCCGAGGCTGCGGGCGGCCTCGTCGAGCGCCAGCCAGATCGCCGGCAGGGCCTTGCTCTGCAGCGCGAAGCAGGCCTTGAGCGCGCTGGCGGTACCCAGCTCCGGGCCGAGGGTGCGCGCGGTGAAGGGCGTCCCGGCGAACAGCGCCTCGACGAGCACCGCGTGCGGCCCCGAGAGCCACAGGACCGTGCTGCCCGCCTCCCACGCCGGGGGGCCGATCACGGCCCCGTCGACCACGGTGCCGTCCGGGAACAGCTCGCCGATGGCGCCGACCGTGGCGGGCGAGACCGCGTTCGCGTCGACGTACAGCGGCGTCCGTTCCTGCCCGGCGACGGCCTCGGCGACCTCGGCGGCCACCTCGTGGGCCGCACCGGGCGGACAGATCGAGAGCACGACGTGCGCGCGCCGGGCCAGCTCCCGGACGTCCGGCACCGCGACCAGGTCGGCCAGCTCGGCCCGCTTCGACGTGGCCTGCGAGCGGCCGGCGGCCGCCCAGATCACGGCGCCGGCACGCGCCTTCAACGCCGAGCCGAGGGCGGCGCCCATGGCCCCCGGGTGCAGGATCCCGATCACGGGGCGGGCAAGCAGGTTCCGGTCGCTCACGCCGACCATCATCCGCCCGCGACGAGCCGGGCGCGCAGGTCCAGCAGGACGTCGAGCGCACCGGGCACCACGTAGACGGCCAGCGCCAGCGTGCCGAGGGTCAACAGGGGTGCGACCAGCAGCGCCTCCACCCGCCCGCCGGCGCGGAACCGCAGCGGTCGCGGACTGCCGACCGGGTACCAGTGCCGGCCGCGGATCGGCAGCGGCCACAGCAGCGGCGCGCCCGACTCGGTGACGGCGTCGCCGAGCGAGTGCACCAGCATCCCGAGCCCGACCGCGAGACCCAGCCACCCCGCCGTCCCCGCCGTCCCGCCGGGGAGCCGCTCCTCGGCCGCCCACGTCAGCCCGGCGGCGATCACCAGCGAGGGCGGGCCGGGGACCAGACCGTCGAGTCCCTTGATCGCCAGGGCCAGGCAGACGAACAGCACACCGGCGGTGACGGGCGTGCCCCACCGCGCGCTCGCGACGCCGAGGCCGCCGGCGAGCAGGAGCGCTCCGGCGAGTGTGTGGGTGAGTCCGCGGTGCGTCCCCCGGCCGGAGTCCCGCGGGCCCTTGGTGAGCCGGAAGACCAGCGCCGACAGCGGCCGGACCGCGTGCCCGGCCAGCCAGGACGCCCAGGAGAACCGACGGCTGGCCGTCGACGACGGGTGGTCGAGATCGGGCAGCAGCGCCGCGCCCGCGGTGACGCCGGCGAAGGTGAGGATCGTGCCCGCGGTCGGGGCGATGCCCACCGCCTGTGGGGCGAGCCCCGCGACGGCGAGCCCGAGGGCCGCTCCGGACGTGGCGTGACTGACCCCGAGCACCGCGTGACCCTACGGTGGCCGGGCGCGCCTTCCCGCGAGGCGCGCCGAGGGGCAGGGTCTGGGTGCATGACCCTCTCCTTCGACGGCGCCGTCGCCGGCTGGTGCCAGCTCCCCTCCCCCGCCGCGGCCGAGATCGTCGGCTCCTCCGGTGTGGACCTCCTGTGCCTCGACGCCCAGCACGGCCTCCTCGGCGACGACTCCGTGCTCGCCTGCCTGCAGGCGCTGCGGGGCGTCCCCACCCTGGTCCGCGTGCCGCACAACGCCCCGGACCCGATCGCCCGGGCACTGGACCGGGGCGCCGACGGCGTGATCGTCCCGCTGGTCGACTCCGCCGCCGAGGCCGCCGCGGCCGTCGCCGCCTGCGCCTATCCCCCGGCCGGGGTCCGCAGCTTCGGCCCCACCCGGGTCGGCTGGTCCGGCGCCGACGTCCTGGCCCGCGGCCGCTGCGTGATCATGGTCGAGACCGTGTCGGCGGTCGCGGACCTGCCGGCGATCCTGCGGCTCGACGGCGTCGACGCGATCTTCGTCGGCCCGTCCGACCTCTCGTTGAGCTCCGGCCGGGCCGCGATCCCCCCGCTCGACGACGAGGGCTACCGCGACCTGTTGCGTACGGTCACCGAGGCGTGCCGCGGGGCGGGGATGCCGGTCGGGGTCTACTGCGGCGACCCGGCCTGGGCACCGACCTTCCGGGAGCTGGGCTTCACCTGGCTCACGATGCCGGCCGAGTCCGGGCTGCTGCAGGCCGCGGTCGGATCGGCCCTCGCCGCGCTCCGGCCGTGAGCGGGGCCCGGACGCGGCGTGATCAGCCCTGCAGGTGGCCGAGCCGGCGGAGGATCGCCATGTTGTCCCAGGTGAACCGCAGGAAGTCCTTGAGCTCGTCGAGGTCGGTGACGACGACCGCGGGGGTGGCTTCGCAGTGCCGGACGACGTCGGGCGCGATCAGGGCGTCGAGGTCGTCGAGCCGTCGTTCGTTCATGGCGCTCTCGAAGCGCCGCATCAGGTCCTTGGTCTCGCCCGGGGTCAGCACGCGCGGAACACCTCCTGGTCGCTGTCGACCGGGGGGCGTTCGGAGCGGATCTCCCGGACGTTACGACAGGTGCTGCTGGGTCACCGCGTTGCGGCGGTCCCTGAGCCGCTTGGGCCAGTAGTGCTGGATCGCCGCGTTGAAGTGCGCACCCAGCACGATCGCGAGCCCGATGAAGAACGCCGCGAGCAGGAAGGCGATCGGCGCGGCGAGGGCGCCGTAGGTGTACCCGGTGGTGGTCAGCCAGCTGATGTAGACCCGCAGCCCCGTGACCCCGGCCAGGAAGACGACGGCGGCGAGCAGCGCGCCCGGCAGACCGCGGTGCCAGGGCGGCTTGGCCGGCAGTGCCAGCTTGTAGAGCGTGGTCAGCGCCAGGACCAGCACGAACCCGAGGACCGGGTAGTACAGCCAGCCGATCAGCGTGACGGCGGTGTCCTGCCAGGAGGCGGGCAGCAGCTTCGGCAGCCGGTCCGGTCCGAGGGCCAGCAGCGGCAACGAGACGATCCCGCCGATCAGCGCGACCACGTACATCAGCAGCGCCAGCATCCGCTGCCAGACGGGGTTGCGCACGCCGTACTGGTCGTGGGCGCGGGTGATGGCGTCGACGAACGACGACATGGCCGACGACCCCGACCAGAGCGAGATCACGAAGCCCAACGACACCAGCTCGCTGCGGCCCGTGGTGAGGATGGTCGAGACGGTCGGGGCGATGATCTCGTCGACGACGTTGGGGCTGAACACGGTCGACGCCCCGCGGACGATCTGGGCCTCGGCGAGGTCGATCGTGTCGGGGCCGAAC
Organism: Pseudonocardia oceanicola; assembly: GCF_047200735.1. NCBI lineage: Bacteria > Bacillati > Actinomycetota > Actinomycetes > Pseudonocardiales > Pseudonocardiaceae > Pseudonocardia > Pseudonocardia oceanicola. The sequence goes on along the minus strand of NZ_JBJZON010000001.1, from coordinate 876,027 downwards.
CATCCGCCGATGTAGCCGAGGCTGCCCAGCAGGCCCAGCAGCAGCGGCGGCAGCGACAGGGTCTGCCAGAACGCGGCGGCCGCCGCCTCGCTGAAGATGTTGTCGTCCCACGCCCGGACGACGGTCCGTTTGACCAGCAGCCAGGCGCCGCGCCGCCCGTACGGCCGCGGTTCGCCGGCCGCCGTGAGCCGCGCGGTCGAGCCGCCGTGCGGCCCCGCGGGGTCCGACGGCCGGGTCGGAGCGCGCTCGTCCGACGGAGTCCGCTCGTCCGACGGAGCCCGCTCGTCCGACGGAGCCCGCTCGTCCGACGGAGCCCGCTCGTCCGACGGAGCCCGCTCGTCCGACGGGGCGCGATGGACCGCGGGGGGCGATTCCCGGGGGGCCGGACCACCGGTGGACGCCGGACCGGCCGCGGGCGCCGGGTGCGCGGCGCCGCCGGGCTGCGCCTGCGCGCGCTCCCGGGCCCGCCCCACCACGTCCGCCACGTCCCCCAGCATGCGCCGACCCGTGGCATCTGTCTCGTCCGGGACCGGGCCGGTACAGGCGCGGTCCGGACGGGGGCGGATCACCCGAGCAGGTCGAGGATCTCCTGCGCCGCGAGCGTGGGCGTCAGGTCCCCGCTGCGGACCTCGTCGGTGAGCGCGGGCAGGCGCTTCTTCACCCCGGGGTCGCTGGTGAGCCGGTCCATGAGCTGGTCGCGGACCATCGCCCACATCCAGTCGACCTGCTGGTCCGCCCGGCGCGTCGCGAGCTCGCCGGCCTTCTCCAGGGCCGCCCGGTGCTCGAGGACCGTGCCCCAGACCTTGTCCAGGCCCTTCCCGGTCTGCGCGCTGCAGGACAGCACCTTCGGCCGCCAGTGCTCGCTCGCCGGGGCCATCATGTGCAGCGCCCCGGCGAGATCCCGGGCCGCGGCCTTCGCCTCCCGCTCGTGCGGGCCGTCGGCCTTGTTCACCGCGACCACGTCGGCCAGCTCCAGGATCCCCTTCTTGATCCCCTGCAGCTGGTCGCCGGTGCGGGCGATGGTGAGGAACAGGAAGGTGTCGACCATCCCGGCCACGGTGACCTCGGACTGGCCGACGCCGACCGTCTCGACCAGCACGACGTCGTAGCCGGCGGCCTCCATCAGCACCATCGTCTCGCGGGTGCGCCGGGCGACCCCGCCGAGCGTGCCGGCGCTCGGCGAGGGCCGGATGAAGGCGTTGTCGTCGACGGCGAGGGCGGCCATGCGGGTCTTGTCGCCCAGGATCGACCCCTTCGTCCGGGTGGACGACGGGTCGACGGCCAGGACCGCGACCTTGTGCCCCTCCCCCGTCAACCGGGTTCCGAGCGCCTCGATGAAGGTCGACTTACCGACCCCCGGCACGCCGGAGATCCCCACCCGCGTCGCGCCGCCGGCGTGCGGCTGCAGCTCCAGGAGCAGCTGCTGGGCCGCCTGCCGGTGGTCGGCGCGGTTCGACTCGACGAGGGTGATCGCCCGGGCCAGGACCGTGCGGTTGCCGTCGAGCACGCCCTTGGCGAGCGCCGGGACGTCCGGCGGCTTCGGGGGCATCAGTCGCCGTGCTCCGACCCGGCCTCCGCGTGCTCCCCATGCCCGTGCTCCCCATGCCCGTGCTCCCCATGCCCGTGCTCCCCGTGCCCGAGGGCGGCGGACAGCTTGCCCAGCAGCTCGACGGCCGATTCCGCGATCACGGTGCCGGGCGGGAACACCGCCGCGGCGCCCATGTCGATCAGCTGCGGTACGTCGGCCGGCGGGATCACGCCACCCACGACGATCATGATGTCCTCGCGGCCCAACTTCGCCAGCTCCTCCTTCAGCTCCGGCACCAGCGTGAGGTGCCCGGCCGCGAGCGAGCTGGCCCCGACGACGTGGACGTCGGCCTCGACGGCCTGCCGCGCCACCTCGGCCGGGGTCTGGAACAGCGGGCCCACGTCGACGTCGAAGCCCAGGTCGGCGAACGCCGTGGCGATCACCTTCTGGCCGCGGTCGTGCCCGTCCTGGCCCATCTTGGCGACGAGGATGCGGGGCTGGCGGCCCTCCTCCTCGGCGAACCCGGCGACGAGCTCGCGGGCACGGGTGATCGCCGGGCTGGCCCCGGCCTCCTCGGAGTACACGCCGGAGATGATCCTGATCTGCCCGGAGTGCCGCCCGAACACCTTCTCCAGTGCGTCGGAGATCTCGCCGACGGTGGCCTTCGCGCGGGCGGCGTCGACGGCCAGGGCCAGCAGGTTCTGGTCGAAGCCGCGGTCGGTCCCGTCCGCGATCGCCGCGGCCGAGTCGGTCAGGGCCCGCAGCGCCGCGTCCACGGCACGGGAGTCCCGCTCGGCGCGCAGCCGCTCGAGCTTCTCGATCTGCTCGCGGCGCACCTGCGCGTTGTCGACCTTGAGGACCTCGACGACCTCGTCGGAGTCGACCACGTACTTGTTCACGCCGATCACCGGCTGGCGGCCGGAGTCGATGCGGGCCTGGGTGCGGGCCGCGGCCTCCTCGACGCGCAGCTTCGGGATGCCGGCGTCGATCGCCCGGGCCATGCCGCCGGCCTTCTCGACCTCGGCGATGTGCCCCCACGCCCGCCGGGCCAGGTCGTAGGTGAGCTTCTCGACGTAGTACGAGCCGCCCCACGGGTCGATGACCTTCGTGGTGCCGGACTCCTGCTGCAGCAGCAGCTGGGTGTTGCGGGCGATCCGCGCCGAGAAGTCGGTGGGCAGCGCGAGCGCCTCGTCGAGCGAGTTCGTGTGCAACGACTGGGTGTGACCCTGCGTCGCCGCCATCGCCTCGACGCAGGTGCGGACCACGTTGTTGTAGACGTCCTGCGCCGCCAGCGACCAGCCCGACGTCTGCGAGTGCGTGCGCAGCGACAGCGACTTCGGGTTCTTCGGCGAGAACTGGTTCACGAGCTTCGACCAGAGCAGGCGCGCGGCCCGCATCTTGGCGACCTCCATGAAGAAGTTCATGCCGATGGCCCAGAAGAAGCTCAGCCGCGGGGCGAACGTGTCGACGTCCAGACCGGCGTCGATGCCCGCCCGCAGGTACTCCACGCCGTCGGCCAGGGTGTAGGCGAGCTCGAGGTCGTTCGTCGCCCCGGCCTCCTGGATGTGGTACCCGGAGATCGAGATCGAGTTGAACTTCGGCATCTTCTGGCTGGTGTAGCCGAAGATGTCCGAGATGATCCGCATGCTCGGCTGCGGCGGGTAGATGTAGGTGTTGCGGACCATGAACTCCTTGAGGATGTCGTTCTGGATGGTCCCCGCGAGCTGCTCCGGCTTCACCCCCTGCTCCTCCGCCGCGACGATGTAGAGGGCGAGCACCGGGAGCACCGCGCCGTTCATCGTCATGGACACGGACATCTTGTCCAGCGGGATCCCGTCGAACAGCTGCCGCATGTCGTAGATCGAGTCGATCGCGACGCCGGCCATGCCGACGTCGCCGCCCACCCGCGGGTGGTCGGAGTCGTAGCCGCGGTGCGTGGCCAGGTCGAAGGCGATCGACAGGCCCTTCTGGCCGGCCGCGAGGTTGCGGCGGTAGAAGGCGTTGGACTCGGTGGCCGTGGAGAAGCCCGCGTACTGGCGGATCGTCCAGGGCTGGCTCGCGTACATGGTCGGGTACGGCCCGCGCAGGTACGGCGTGATGCCCGGGTAGGTGTGCAGGAAGTCCAGGCCCTCGGTGTCCGCCGCGCCGTAGAACGGCTTGACCGCGATGCCCTCGGGGGCCTCCCAGGCCTCCGGGCCGCCGGCCCAGTCGGCGGGGGGCGCCACGTCGGAGGTCAGGTCGACCTTGGTGAAGTCGGGGATACTCACTTCTCGACCTCCAGAGCGGCGTAGACCTCGTCGATGACGGCCAGGGCGTCGCACCCGGCGAACAGGTACCCGTCGACGCCCTCGTAGGAGCCCCCGGACGAGGAGGGCTTGCCCGCCAGCAGGATGCGTGCGGCACCGGCCTCGCGCAGCGCGGCGGCGGTGGCCTCGGCGCGCTCGCCGTACAGCGCGTCCGTGGAGCAGAGGACCGCGACCGGGGAACCCGCCTTGCGGAAGGCCTCGGCCACCTCCTCCGGTGTCTCGGTCGGGCCGGCCTCGGGCCCGGCGATCCCGCCCGCCTGCAGCAGGTTGCGCGCGAACCCGGCGCGGGCGGTGTACGCCGCGAGCGGGCCGAGGGTGGCCAGGAAGGCGGCCGGGCGCGCGCCGGTCTCGGCGAGGATCTCGTCCGACCGGTCCCGGTGGGCCTCGTAGGCCTCCGCGGGCCGGTAGAGCGGGAGGCCGCCGCGGGCCACCGGCTCCGGGAGCGGCGTGCGCTCGACCGGCTTCTCGTCGAGGTCCGGGAACTCGCTCACGCCGGTCAACGGGGTGCGGCGGGTCGCGACGCCCTTCTCGCGCTTCGCCCGGACCTCGCCGATCTTCTCCGCGAGCAGCCCGGAGTCGAGCGCGGCCACGGCGCCGCCCGCCGCCTCGAGCTCCTGGAAGAAGGCCCAGCCGGCGCGGGCGAGGTCGTCCGTGAGGTGCTCGACGTACCAGGAGCCGCCGCCCGGGTCGATCACCCGGGCCAGGTGCGACTCCTCGATCAGCAGCGCCTGGGTGTTGCGCGCGACGCGCCGGGAGAAGGGCTCGGCCTCGCCGATCGCGATGTCGAACGGCGGGACGGTCACGGCGTCGGCACCGCCGACGCCGGCCGCGAACCCCGCGACCGTGCCGCGCAGCATGTTCACCCACGGGTCCCGCCTGCTGAACAGCGTCGGCGAGACGACGGCGTGCTGGGCCTGGCCCGGGCCGTCCGCACCGGACGCCTCGAGGACCCGGCTCCACAGCCGGCGGGCGGCGCGGAGCTTGGCGATGGTCGGGAACTGCTCGGCGGTGGCCGAGTAGCGGAACTCGAGCACGCGGGCGGCGTCGGACACCGCGAGCCCGGCGCCGGTGAGCGCGCGCAGGTACGCCACGCCGGCGGCGAGCGAGAAGCCGAGCTCCTGCGCCTCGGACCCGCCGGCCTCCTGGAGCGGGGTGGCGTCGACGACCACGGCCCGCACCTGCGGATACTCCCCCGCGATGCGGGTGGCGAGCGGAACCACGGAGTCGACCGCCGGTCCCGACCCGGCGCGGGCGCGCAGGCCGACGGGGTCGAGCCCGAGGGTGCCGAGCAGGGCGTCCTTCGCGACGCCGCGCTCCTCGGCCAGCGTCAGGAAGGCCTCGGCGGCCTCCGCGGCCGACTCCCCCGCGTCGAGCACCACCGGGGCGAGGTCGAGCTCGACGCCGTCGAGCGCCGCGCCCAGCTCGGCCACGGGGATCCCGCCGGCGCCCACGGCGAGCCAGATCGACGAGACGCCGTTCTCGAGATCGGCCAGCACGGCGTCGTGCACCGCCGCCGCGGAGGGCGCGGCGTGGTGCTGGCGGACGTCCCACCCCGCCGGCACGTGCCCGCCGGCACGGGAGCCACGGACGAAGGGCAGCGCCCCCGGGACGCCGGTCGCGGGCAGGTCCGCGACGTCCTCGGCCGTGTAGAGCGGCCGCACGCGGATGCCGTCGGCGGTGTCCCAGGCGAGCTTCTCGACGCCCGCGCCGAGCGGCGCGTCCTCGCCGATGCGCCCGGACTTCCGGACGACGCCGTCGACCGCCGCCGCCCACTGGTCACGGGTGGCGTCGGTGAACTCGGCCGCGAGCACCAGGTGCTCCGGCGGCCCAGGGGCGTTCTCGCCGAGCTCCTCCTCGTCCACCTGGTCGGTCGGGGCGTCCTGCGGTGCCCTGCCTGATGTCATCCGCGCACACTCTCCTCACCCACCCCGGCGAGCGCACACGCCGTGGTGCGTCGTCGCTACGCGGGGTCGTGCGGAGTCTAGTGACCGTCCACAGGCACGGTCAGCCGTGACCGGCCGTGATCTCGGACTCTGATCGCCGCTGCTCAGGCCAGGGTCACGGTGTCGCCCGAGACGGTGACCGCCTTCTCGGGGAGCGGCTTCTTCGCAGGTCCCTCGGTCGGCGCGCCGTCGGTCACGGAGAAGTGGCTGCCGTGGCAGGGGCACACGATCCGGCCGTCGGCGACGGAGGTCACCTCACAGCCCTGGTGCGTGCACGTCGTCGAGAAGGCCTTGAAGAGCCCGGGGGCCGGCTGGGTCACGACGACCTGCTGCGCGGCCAGGATCACCCCGCCGCCGACCGGGACCTCGGCGGCCTTCACGAGCGGGGCGGCCGCGGCGCCGGCGGGCTGCGGCGCGGCCGTGCCGCCCGCCTGCGGGGCGGGTTCGGGCTCCGGGGCCGCCGAGTAGGTGGCGCAGCCGGCGAGTGCGGCGCACCCGGCGGCGCAGGTGCCGGCGAGGACGGTCCGGCGGTTCAGCAGGGCGGCGGTGGTGAGGAGGGAGCGGCGCGAGCTCATCGTGGGGTCTCCGTGGTCAGAAGGTCAGGCCCGTGGTGGTGAAGAACCACACCGAGGACGTGAGGAACAGGCCGGTGAGCACGACGAACACCAGGCCGCCCAGGACGGGCAGGGCCCAGCGCGGGGCGTCGCGCTTCGGGAGGACGAGCATCTTGGCGGCGAAGGCGCCGTAGAAGAAGCAGCCCAGCAGCGAGTGCAGGAGCACGCGGAGGTTCGCGTCGGAGTAGCCGAGCGCGTAGAGGCAGTGCACCGCGACCGGGATGGTCAGCAGCACGGCCAGCCGCCCGGACCAGCGGTGGACCGTCGCGGTCCCGCGGCCGGCGGGGCGACGCCCGATCCGCCCGTACATCCGCATCGACGTCCACAGCTGCACCAGGACCAGCACGAACGCGGCCGCGGTCAGCCAGCTCTTGGCCGCGAGCCCGCTGGAGAAGCCGGCCAGGTTGATCGCGGTGCCGGTGCCCTCGTGGACACGGGCGTACACGCCGAGCCCGACGGAGATCGCCACGCCGACGACGACCGGGACCAGGAGGGCGCCGAGGCGGCTCCCCGGTCGGCCCGGGGTCTCGACGACGTCCGCCGCGGCGCGGAGGCTCTCCCCCGCGGGATCATGAGCGGGGGCGTCGAACCCGCCGAACCCGCCGAAGCGGCCCAGGTCGTCGAGGTCGTCGGCCCGGCCGGCGGCGCTGCCGGCCCGGTAGGCCAGGTCGGACTCGTCGTCGGGGTCGGGGCGGTCCCAGGAGCGGTGGCCCCAGGTGGGGTCGGCCCAGGTGGGGTCGGCCCAGGCGGGTGCGGCGCTCTCGTCCCGGACGGACTCGTCGTCGGGGTCGGGGCGGTCCCAGGAGCGGTGGCCCCGGGTGGGGTCGGCCCGGGTGGGGTCGGCGCTCTCGTCCCGGGCGGGCACGGCGGCGAAGATCGAGGTGGTGGCCTCCTGCATCCCGGTGTCGGGGTGCGCCCGGACGGTCGGGAGGTCCGGCAGGGTCGGCGGGTCGAACCGGCCCGGGTCGTACTCCGGCCGGTAGCCGGTGCCGGCGGCGTCGGGGTGGGTGCCGGTCTCGGGGTCGTACCCGAGGTCGGTGGCACCGGTGCGCGGGGAGCGGCTCACAGGGTCCTCCGGGGGATCGGGATCAGGCGGTGCCGAGCGTCTTCAGGACGGTCCGGTCGGTGGCCGATCCGGTGGGTGCGTCCGCGGGCTGCGCCGAGAAGGGCCAGCTCCTGCCGCCGACGGCGACGGTGCCGAACACGGCCCGGTCGGTGACGTCGGCGGTCAGGTCGCCGTCGACCCCGCTGAGCTGGAGCTTTCCGCCGGTCACGGTGCCCTCGAACCAGGACTCGAGCTGCTCGCCGTCGCAGACGTACGCGACGACCTTGTCCCCGTCGACGCCCATCGCGACGGTCACCTCGTTGCCGGCGGACCGGCCGGCGAAGGTGGCGTCGGAGACCGTGGGGGCCGCCTGCTCCGGGGCTTGCTGGGGGGCCTGCTGGGGGGCCTGCTGGGGGGCCGCGGCCTCGGGGGCGGCCTGGGCCCGGGGAGCGGCCCGGGGTGCCTGCGCGGCGGGGGCCTCGGCGGGGGCTCCGTACCCGTCGGAGCCCGCCGAGCCAGACGGCGCGGTCGTGGCCACCGCGGGCTCGTCCGCCGGTGCGCCGGCCACGACCGTGTTCACGGCGAAGACCGCCACGCCGACCGCCAGCACGGCGAGCAGCGTCAGCAACGGGCCGCGTGTCCTCATCGGTTCACCTCGTTCACGGGGGAGCGTTCACGAGGGGACACGGGCGTGGGGGCGAGGTGGTTCACCGGTCCGGGGAGAAAGTTGCGGTGAACCGTCGGCTCCGCCCGTCCGTGTCGTCGACGTGGACTTCGCTACCCTCACCGCGCTCCGCAGGGGCACGGGACCGCCGGTCCGCCCGGTGGTGGTCGCCCGCGGTGTCGTCCGTCGTCTCTCCGGGAGCGTGCATGGTCGGGTCGGGTCACCGGGCGCGGGGCGCCCGACGACGCACGGGTCCGCGGGACCCGGACGAGGCGCTGATCCGCGCCGTCTACGCCGAGCACGGCCGGGCCCTGCTGGCGTTCACCACCCGGCTGCTCGGCGACCGGGCGGCGGCCGAGGACGTGGTCCAGGAGGTCCTGGTCCGGGCGTGGCAGCACTCCGACGTGCTGACCAACGGTCGCGGCTCGGTCCGCAGCTGGCTGCTGACCGTCGCCCGCAACCTGGTGACCGACCGGGTGCGGGCACAGCGGGCGCGGCCGTCGGAGGTCGAGGAGGACGCCGCTCCGCCGGTGCAGACCGGCGACCACGCCGACCGGGTGGTCGACGCCCTGACCGTCCTGCCGGCCCTGGAACGGCTCTCGCCCGACCACCGCGACGTCCTGGCCGAGGTGTACTTCCGCGGCCGGACGCTGCCGGAGGCGGCCGCCGTGCTCGGCGTGCCGCCGGGCACGGTGAAGTCCCGCTCGTACTACGCCCTGCGCGCACTGCGCACCGCGCTCGGCCCGACCGTGGAGGGAGTGCCGGGATGACGACCTGCGGGATCGACGGCGGCGAGCTGTCCGCTCACGTCCTGGGGTTGCTGACCGCCGAGGAGACGTCCGCGGTCGAGGCTCATCTGGAGGGGTGCGCGCCGTGCCGCACCGAGTGGGAGGACCTGCGCGCGATGACCCGGACGCTGGACGAGCTGCCCGACGAGGCCCTGCTGGAGGGCCCGCCCGACAGCGACCTGGTGCTGCACCGGGCGCTGCGCGACATCCGCGACGAGCGCGCCTCGCAGGGGCGCCGCCGGCTGCTGACCCGTGCCGTGGCGGCGGTGGTGGCGGCCGCGGCGCTGGTCGGCGGCGGGATCGTCGCGGGCCGGGCGCTGGCTCCGACCGCCCCCGCCACGACGATCGCCGCGGGCGCCCGGACCATGGAGACGACCCGGGGTGCGGTCACCGCCGCGGTCACCGTGACCCCCGCCAACGGCTGGGTGCGGCTCACGGCGGACGTGAAGGGCGTTCCCGCGGGCGAGCACTGCCGCCTGGTCGTGCTCGCGAAGGACGGCTCCCGGGAGGTCGCGGGCGGGTGGGTGGTCCCGCCGCGGGGCGAGGAGGGTGGCGTCCACCTCGACGGCAGCGCCGATATCCCCGCCGCCCAGGTCGCGGAGGTGGTCGTGGAGAACACCACGGGGCACCGGTACGCCACGATGTCCGCGTGAGGACGGCCGGCCGCTCACCGGGCCGCCGCTCACCGGGTCGCGCCGACCTCGCCTGCCGTGCGGGGCCCCGCGGGGCACGCGGGCGGGAGGGCCAGGGCCGCCACGACCTCCGCGCCGAGGCGGGTCACGTTCTCGCAGGTCCGGGCGGTCTCCCCGGTGGTCTCGACCATCAGCGCGAGGGCACGGGCGCCGGTGCGGCGCAGCGTCCGCCCGAGGCGGGCGCGGCAGAGCGCGGGGTCGCCGACCGGGTGCAGCCGACAGAGGAGATCGGTGTACTCGTCGGCGTCGCGCGGGACGCGGGGCGCGCCGTCGTAGCGGGTGTAGCCCGCGAGCCCCGGCCGTAGCCAGCGCGGCAGCGACTCACGCACCTCGGCCTGCGCGGCCGCCGCCGTGTCGGCGACGTGCGCGAGGTGCGTGCTGACGTGCGCGACCTCCGGCCCGCCCCGCTCGCGGTAGGCGCGGACGAACCGGGCCTTCTCGCCGTCGTCGGCGTGCAGGCCGAGCAGCATCGGCAGCCCCCGCTCGGCGGCGAGCCCGATCCCGGTCTGCGAGGTGACGGCGAGCAGCGGGTCGACCCCGGCCCACGGACCCGGCACGACCTGGACCGGACGGAACCGGAAGACCGGCCCGTCGGCGCGGACCTCGGGCCCGGCCAGGGCGGCGAGCAGCAGGTCCAGGGACTCCGCGAACCCGGCCTCGAGCCGCTCCGGTCCGGTGCCGAACACCTCCAGGTCCACCCACGGCCCGCCGCGCCCGACCCCGAGCCGGAACCGCCCGCCGGACACCTGGTCGAGTAGCAGTGCCTGCTCGGCGAGCGCCACCGGGTGCTGCACCGACAGCACGCTGACGGCGGTCCCCACGGTGATCCGGGAGGTCGCGCCGAGCACGTAGCCGGCCAGTGTGACGGCCGAGGGGCAGAGCCCGTAGGTCATGAAGTGGTGCTCGGCGAGCCACACCGCGTCGAACCCGGCGTCCTCGGCGGCGACGGCCGCGGCGACCGTCCCCTCCAGCACCTCGCTCGCCGAGCGGCCGGGGAAGCCCGGTGCCGGCAGGAACACCCCGACCCGGGGCCGAGAGCCGATCATGGTCCGACGGTAGCGGAGCCCGTCGGGCGGCCCTCGCCGGTGATCGGACACACCTGCCCGGCGCCGTGACGCCAACTTCTACCCGGTGTAGAACTGAGTCGAATCTCTACAGATCGTAGAAGTTCGGGAGGAGCCTCCGCGATGGCGCTCGACCTGGCCCGTTGGCAGTTCGGGATCACGACGATCTACCACTTCCTGTTCGTCCCGCTGACGATCGGGCTGTCGGTGGTCGTGGCGTCCCTGCAGACCGCGTGGCACCGCACGGGGCGGACCGAGTACCTGCGCGCGACGAAGTTCTTCGGCAAGCTCTTCCTGATCAACTTCGCGATGGGCGTGGTCACCGGGATCGTCCAGGAGTTCCAGTTCGGGATGAACTGGAGCGACTACTCGACCTTCGTCGGGGACGTCTTCGGCGCGCCGCTGGCCATGGAGGCGCTGCTCGCCTTCTTCCTCGAGTCGACGTTCATCGGGCTGTGGATCTTCGGCTGGGACAAGCTCCCCCGCCGTGTCCACCTGGCCTGCATCTGGGCGGCCGCGATCGGCACGAACCTGAGCGCCTACTTCATCCTCGCGGCCAACGCCTGGATGCGGCACCCCGTCGGCTTCGCGATCGACCCGGCCACCGGCCAGGCCCGGCTGACCAGCATCTGGGCCGTGCTGAGCAACGACCAGGCCTGGTCGACGTACCTGCACGTCGTCTCGGCCGCGTTCATCGCGGCGGGCTTGTTCGTCGCGGCGGTCAGCGCCTACAAGCTGATGAAGAAGAAGGACCCGCGCGAGCACGAGCTGTTCCGCAAGAGCATGCGGGCCGGGTTCGTGGTGACCGCGGTGGCGGGCGTCGTCGTCACCCTGAGCGGCGACCACCAGGCCAAGCTCATGGCGCAGTACGAGCCGATGAAGCTCGCCGGCGCCGAGGCCCTGTGGGACGACGAGCCCGGCGCCGGATTCTCGATCTTCGCCGTCGGCGACGTCCAGGACGGCCGCAACCACGTCAACGTGCAGGTCCCCGGCGTGCTGGCCTTCCTCGCCACCGGTGACCCCGGGGGCGACGTCCAGGGCATCAACGACATCCAGGCCCGCTACGAGCAGGTCTTCGGGCCCGGCACCTACATCCCCAACGTCGGCCTCCTCTACTGGGCGTTCCGGATGATGATGGGCCTCGGCCTGGCGGGCGTCGCGATCTCGGTCGTGGGCCTCTGGCTGACGCGCAAGGGGCGGCTCTTCCCCTACCGCTGGCAGTACGGGCTGGTCGTCGCCGCGCTCCCGGCGGCCCTGCTGGCCAACATCTTCGGCTGGATCCTCACCGAGATGGGCCGCCAGCCGTGGACGGTCGTGGGCGAGCTGCTCACGGCGCACAGCGTGAGCCCCGGCGTGAGCCTCACCGAGGTCGCGATCTCGCTGAGCGCCTTCACGCTGATCTACGCCGTGCTGGCGGTGGTCGAGTTCGGGCTGCTGTTCCGGTACGTGAAGGCCGGCACCGCCGCCGTCATGCCCTACCCCGAGGACGACGCCGCCGAGCCCGAGAAGACCGACGACCGCGTCCCCGCATTCGTCTACTGACGACGGACCTGCTCGTCGGCGTCCGACCATCGAAGGAGCACACGATGGACCTCCCCCTGCTCTGGTTCGTCGCCATCGCCGTCCTCTGGACCGGCTACCTGGTCCTGGAGGGCTTCGACTTCGGCGTCGGCGCGCTGCTGCCGGTGCTGTCGCGCGACGACACCGACCGCCGCGTGATGATCAACTCGATCGGCCCGGTCTGGGACGGCAACGAGGTGTGGCTGATCACCGCGATCGGCGCCACCTTCGCCGCCTTCCCGGCCTGGTACGCCTCGATGCTCAGCGGGTTCTACCTGCCCGTGCTGCTGATCCTGCTCGCGCTGATCGGTCGCGGCGTGGCGTTCGAGTACCGCGGCAAGGTCGACTCGGTGGCCTGGCGCCGGCGCTGGGATGCGGTCATCGTCGCCGGCAGCGCACTCCCGGCCTTCCTGTGGGGCCTGCTGTTCGCCAACCTGGTCCGCGGGCTCGCGATGGGCCCCGACCACGTCGTCACCACGAGCGTCGCCGGGCTGTTCGACGGCTACGCGCTGCTCGGCGGGCTGCTCACCCTGGGCCTGTTCCTGCTGCACGGCGCGGTGTTCCTCAGCCTCAAGACGGACGGGCCGGTCCGGCTGCGGGCCCGGTCGTTCGCCGTCTGGGCGGCGCTGGTGGTGCTGCCGCTGCTGGTCACGTTCACCGGCTGGACCCAGGCCCGCAGCGGCGAACCGTGGACCCTCCCGGTCGCGATCGCCTCGGTGGTGGCCCTCGCCCTCGGCGCGGGGCTGGTCCGGCGCGGCCGCGAGGGCTGGGCCTTCACCGCGACCGCCGTGTCGGTCGGGATGCTCGCGGTACTGGTCTTCGGGTCGCTGTTCCCGGAGGTCCTGCCCTCGACCACGGATCCCGCCCACTCGCTCACCGTCGACAACGCCGCGTCGGCCCCCTACACACTCACCGTGATGACCTGGGTCGCGGCGGTCTTCCTGCCGCTCGTCCTGGCCTACCAGGCCTGGAGCTACTGGGTGTTCCGCAAGCGGGTCACCCGCGCCCACATCACCCCGGCCCACTGACCACCGCGCGTCGGCGGCTCCGGCGGCCGACCAACCTCCCGGGACACACCGTGAAACCCCTGGATCCCCGCCTGCTGCGCACGGCGAGTGCCGTCCGCACCCACCTGGTCGTCGCGACCGGGTGCGGCGCGGCCCTCACCGGGCTGATCCTGCTGCAGGCGTGGCTCGTGTCCCGCACCGTCTCCCGCGCGACCGACGGTGCCGGGCTCGAGCAGCTCGCCCTGGTGATCGCGGCCGTCGCCGCGGTCGCGATCGCCAGGGCCGGGCTCGCCCACGGCGCGGAGGTCGCCGCGCTCCGCAGCGCGGCGAGGGCCAAGTCGCAGCTGCGGATGCGGGTCGTCCGGCACGTCACCGCGGGAGTGCCGCGGGACCGCGACGCCGGCGAGCTGGTCACCCTCGCCACCCGTGGGCTCGACGCCCTCGACGACTACTTCGCCCGCTACCTCCCCCAGCTCGTGCTGGCCGCGATGGTCCCGCTCGCCGTGCTCGTGGTGATCGCGGGCGCGGACTGGGTGTCGGCGATCGTCGTCGCGCTCACCGTGCCGCTGATCCCGCTGTTCATGGCGCTGGTCGGGATGCACACCCAGGCCCGGACGAACCGGCAGTGGGCGCTGCTGAACCGGCTCGGCGGGCACTTCCTCGACGTCGTCGAGGGGCTGCCCACCCTCGCCCTGTTCCGCCGGGCCAAGGCCGAGGCCGCGCTGGTCCGCCGGGTGACCGACCGGCACCGCGAGGCCACCATGGGCACCCTGAAGGTGGCCTTCCTGTCCGCCTTCGTGCTCGAGGTGTTGGCCACGTTGGCCGTGGCCCTGGTCGCCGTCGAAGTCGGCTTCCGGCTGATGTACGGCGGGCTCGACCTCCAGACCGCGCTGCTCGTGCTGATCCTCGCGCCCGAGGCCTACCTGCCGCTGCGGGAGGTCGGGGCCCGGTTCCACGCCAGCATGGAGGGCATCGCCGCGGCCGAGCAGGTCTTCGCGGTGCTCGACGACCGGACCGGGGCCGTCGTGACGGGCACGGGGCCGGCACCGGCCGGCGACCTCCGCCTGCACGGCGTCGTGGTCCGGTACCCCGGCCGGGAGCGGCCCGCGCTCGAGGACCTCGACGTCGTACTGCCCGCCGGGCGGACGACCCTGGTCACCGGCCCGAGCGGGGCCGGCAAGTCCACGCTGCTCGGGCTGCTGCTGCGGTTCGTCGACCCGACGACCGGGCGGATCACCGTGGGGGGCATGGACCTGGCCGCGACCGACCCGGACCGCTGGCGCCGGGCGGTCGCGTGGGTCCCGCAGGACCCCCACCTGTTCGACGACACGCTCGCCGGCAACATCCGCCTCGGTGAGCCCGACGCCCCCATGGCGGCCGTGCGCCGCGCCGCCACCCTCGCCGAGCTCGACGAGGTCGTGGCCGGGCTGCCGGCCGGGTTCGCCACCCGGCTCGGCGAACGGGGAGCCCGGCTGTCGGCGGGGCAACGCCAGCGGGTCGCCCTGGCCCGGGCCTTCCTCCGGGCCGAACGCTCCCCCGTCCCGCCGCTGGTCCTGCTCGACGAGCCGACCGCCCACCTCGACCCGGACAATGCGGCCTCGGTCCGGCGGGCGGTCGGCCGGCTGGTGGCGGGCCGCACCGCGGTGATCGTGACGCACGACCCGGCGTGGGCCGACGAGTTGCCCGGCGACGCCCGCGCGCTCCACCTGACGGCCCCGGCGCCGCCCGTCCTTCCCGTTCTCGCACGTCAGGAGGCGTGAGTGGCGATGAGTGCCCGAGCGAACATCCGCACTCACGGGGTCGTGCGGATGCTGGGACTCGCGCGGCCCCGCCGCGGCCGGTTCGCCCTGGGCGTGCTGCTCGGGGCGGTGGCGACCGCGTCGGGCGTCGGGCTGCTCGCGCTCGCCGCCTGGCTGATCGCGACGGCCGCGACCCACCCCCCGGTCACGGCCCTGGGCGTCGCGGTGGTGCTGACCCGGGCGCTCGGTGTGACCCGCGGGGTCGCCCGCTACCTCGAACGCCTGGTCACCCACGACGCCGCGCTGCGCACGCTGACCGACGCCCGGGACCGCGTCTACGCCCGGCTCGCGGCCACGGAGCCGGTCCGCCGGTTCCGGTCCGGCGACCTCGTCTCGCGGCTGGTCAGCGACACCGACGCGACGCAGGACCTGCTGGTCCGGGGGCTCACCCCACCGCTGTCGGCGCTGCTCGTGGGCGGCGGGGCCGTCGCGCTGTCGACCGCGCTGCTCACCGAGGGCGGCGCGCTGCTCGCGGCCGGGCTGGTCCTCGCCGGCGTGGCGGTGCCACTGCTGGCCGCACGGGCCGGGCGCGGGCCCGGCCGCCGGGCCACCGCGGCCCGCGCCGAGCTCTCGACGGCCCTGGTCGACGCCCTGCAGGGGGCGGCGGACCTGGTGGCCTACGGGGCGATGGACCGGGCCGTCGCCCGGGTGGCCGCGGCCGACGCCGACCTCACCCGCACCGCGCGGCGCGACGCGCGGCTGCTCGGCCTCGGCGCGGGGGCCACCGCCCTGCTGGCCGGGCTCACGCTGTGGGGCTCGCTGCTGCTCGGGGTCGCCGCGGTGTCGGCGGGCCGGCTGAGCCCGATCCCGCTGGCCGTGCTGGTGCTGACCGCGCTCGCCGCGTTCGAGATCGTGGCGCCGCTGCCCGCGGCGGCCGCCCGGCTCGGCGCGGTGCGGGCGAGCGGCGAGCGGCTCTTCGGGGTGCTCGACACCCCGCCGCAGGTCCGTCCGGCGTCCGACGAGCCCGTGCCGACGGGGCCCGCCGACCTGCGCATCCGCGGTCTCACCGCGCGCTACGACGGCCCGCACGTCCTCCGGGGGCTGGACCTCGACGTCCCGGCCGGGGCGCACGTCGCGGTCGTCGGGCCGAGCGGGTCGGGCAAGAGCACGCTCGCCGCGGTCCTGTTCCGCTTCCAGGACGCCGAGGGCGGCTCGGTGCTGCTCGGCGGGACCGAGCTGCTGGGCCGCTCCCCCGACGCCGTGCGCGCGGTGGTGAGCGGCGTTCCGCAGGACCCGCACGTCTTCGACAGCACCGTGCGGGAGAACCTGCGCCTGGCCCGCCCGCACGCGACCGACGACGAGCTGCGCGCCGTTCTCGCGCGCGTGCGCCTCGACCTCGACCTCGACGAGCCCGTGGGGATCTGGGGCAGCCGGCTCTCCGGCGGCATGCGGCAGCGGCTCGCGCTGGCCCGCGCGCTGCTCACCGACCCCGTGCTCCTCGTGCTCGACGAACCGACCGCGCACCTCGACCCGGCCACGCGCGACGCCGTCCTGGACGACCTGCTCGACGCCGCCGCGGGCCGCGCCACCCTGCTGATCACCCACGATCTCGCCGGGCTGGACCGGATGGACCACGTCCACGTCGTCCGCGAGGGGCGGGTCGCCGAGCACGGCACCCCGGACGGGCTGCGCGCCGGCGGGGGTCGGCTCGCGCGCGCCGGCGCGCGCCCTCTCAGCCGGTCCACAGCGGAGCACTGACACTCTCCCGGCCGTGCGATCCCGCCGATCCCTTCCCGTCCTCGCCGCCCTCGCGGCCGGCCTGCTCGCGCTCACCGGCTGCTCGTCGACCATCCCGCCCGCGACCGGCGAGACCGCCGACCGGTCCGCCTCCGGGCTCGATCTCGGGGAGGGCTGGACCTGGACGCCCCAGGGCGCCCCGCTCGACCTCGGGGTGACGCACACCCAGAGCAGCCTCGACGGTCACGACCCCGCCGAGGCCAACGCCCGGGGCGAGGCCGTCCTGCGCGAGTCCGCCGTGTGGCAGAACGTGCACCTCATGGGCTTCGGCACGCTCAGCCCCGAGCCGGCGCCCGGGCAGTACGACTGGTCGACCCTCGACGAGCGCATGGCGCTGGTGCAGCGCACCGGCGCCCGCACCGTCCTCACCGCCTGCTGCGCACCGGACTGGATGAAGGGTGGCGTCGCCGGGCAGACCGACTGGACGAGGCTCGAGGTCGCCCCGCTGCCGCAGGACTTCCAGGCCTACGCCGACCTCGTCGCGCAGACCGTGCAGCGCTACCCGCAGATCGAGCGGGTCGTCGTGTGGAACGAGCTCAAGGGCTTCTTCGACCTGAGGAAGAACCGCTGGGACCACGAGGGCTACACGGCGCTCTACAACGCCGTGTACACCGCGGTGAAGGCGGTCCGCCCGGACGTCGCGGTCGGCGGCCCGTACCCGGTGATGATCAGCCTGCCGCCGGACGACCCGAACGCCTCGACCACCCTCACCGGCAGTTGGGGCGCGATCGACCAGCGGATCCTCGACGCCCTCGAGTACTGGGACGCGAACAAGCTCGGCGCCGACTTCCTCGCCGTGGACGGCGGGACGGCGCAGCGCGGCGGGACGATCAGCGGCCGGCTCGACGACGCCGCGGTGAAGTTCTCGGACGTCACCCGCTTCCTGCGCACCAGGACGACGCTCCCGATCTGGTGGACCGAGTTCTACTCCGAGGTCCCGGAGGACACGACCGGTGCCGCGGACAGCCAGGCCAGCGCCGCCTCGACCCTCGCTTCCGTGGCGGCGTTCGCCCGGTCCGGGGCCTCGGTCGCGCTGCTGTGGGGCCCGCAGGGCAGCTCGCTGGAGTACTCCGCGCTCTGGACGGACGCCACCGAGGCGGGCGGCGGGCAGCCGACCCCGCTGACCCGGGCGTGGGGGTGGCTCGTCCCCCGGCTCGCGGCGGGGACCGTGGAACTCGGCGCCGCGCAGGACGCCCCACTGATCGCCTTCCGGGCGCCCGACGGCTCCGCGCTCCTCGTGAACGTCTCCGACCAGGAGGTACCCGTCGAGGGGCAGGAACCGCTGGCGCCCTACGCCATCGGGCTCCGGGACACGCCCCGGCCGTGAGCGCGGGGCCGCGGCCGCGGCTCGAGGGGGCCGCAGCCGCGTCCGCGGAGCCGGTCGGTGGTCACCGCCCGGCCGCCGTCGGCCCGGTGGGCCCGTCAGACCTTCGGACCGCCGGCGACGTAGATGACCTGGCCGGAGACGAAGCCGGAACGCTCGTCGACGAAGTAGGACACGGCCTGCGCGATGTCGTCCGGGGCCCCCGCGCGCTGCACCGGGATCTCCTTGGCGCGCGCCGCCTTGAACTCCTCCCAGTCCACGCCGAGCCGCTCGGCGGTGGCCTTGGTCATCTCGCTGGCGATGAACCCGGGCGCGATGCAGTTGGCCGTGACGCCGAACTTGCCCAGCTCGATCGCGAGGGTCTTGGTGAAGCCCTGCAGGCCGGCCTTCGCGGTGGCGTAGTTCGCCTGGCCGCGGTTGCCCAGCGCCGAGGTCGAGGACAGGTTGACGATGCGGCCCCAGCCGGCGTCGACCATGTGCTCCTGCACGGCCCTGGTCATCAGGAACGAGCCCTTGAGGTGCACGTCCATCACCGAGTCCCAGTCCTGCTCGCTCATCTTGAACAGCAGGTTGTCCCGGGTGATGCCGGCGTTGTTGATCAGTACGGTGGGCGCGCCGAGCTCCTCGGCGACCCGCGCCACCGCGGCCTCCACGGCCGCGGCGTCGGACACGTCGGCTCCCACGGCGATCGCCGTCCCGCCCGCGGAGACGATGGCGTCGACCGTGGTCTTCGCGGCCGACTCCTCCAGGTCGATCACCGCGACCGCCAACCCGTCCTGCGCCAGCCGCTGTGCGGTGGCCGCACCGATCCCCCGCGCCGCTCCCGTCACGATCGCGACGCGCTGCTGGGACTCCGCCATGTCCTCGTCTCCTTCGAGCTCGCTCGACTCGCACCGGCCGTGAACGACCGATCGTTTCGCGCCGATCCTCGCACCGGGGTCCCGGCGCGGCGCAACCCGCTGTCGCCCGTGCCACGTCCGCGCACCCTCCGCGGCTTGGTGCGACTGCATTAAGGTCCCGCCCATGACGGTACTGCAGCGGTTCTCGCTCGAGGGCAGGGTGGCCATCGTGACGGGCGCGTCGTCCGGGCTCGGCGTCGCGTTCGCGAAGGCGCTGGCGGAGGCGGGTGCCGACGTCGTGCTCGGCGCGCGGCGCGCCGACCGCCTCGAGGGCACGAAGACGATGGTCGAGGAGCTCGACCGGCGGGCGATCGCGGTGACCACCGACGTGGCGCGGCAGCCGGACTGCCAGAACCTCGTCGACACCGCGATGGCCGAGTTCGGCCGGGTCGACGTGCTGGTCAACAACGCCGGCATCGGCACGGCGGTCCCGGCCACCCGGGAGACGGTCGAGGAGTTCACGCGGGTCGTCGACGTGAACCTGAACGGCTGCTACTGGATGGCGCAGGCGTGCGGGCGCGTCATGCAGGCGGGCAGCAGCATCGTGAACATCTCCAGCGTCCTCGGACTGACCACCGCGAACCTGCCGCAGGCGGCCTACGCGGCCAGCAAGGCGGGCCTGATCGGGCTGACCCGGGACCTCGCCCAGCAGTGGGGCGGGCGCAAGGGCATCCGGGTCAACGCGCTGGCCCCCGGCTTCTTCGAGTCCGAGATGACCGACCAGTACCAGCCCGGCTACATGGACCAGATGATGGCCCGGGTGCCGCTGGGCAGGAAGGGCGACCCGGAGGAGCTGGCGGCCGCGCTGATCTTCCTCGCCGGCCCCGCGGGCGGCTACGTGACCGGCCAGACCATCGCCGTCGACGGCGGCATCACGATCACCTGACGGGCTACGGTCACCGGCGTGAACGAACCCGTGAACGAGCCCGCGGCCCCCGTGAGGATCGGCAACGTCCTGCACCCCGTGACCGACGTCGAGGCCGCCGTCCGCTTCTACGCCGACACGTTCGGCCTGCCCACGAAGTTCGTCGACGGCGACCGCTACGCCGCCCTCGACGCCGGCGGCACCACGCTGGCCCTGGCCGGCCCGGCCGAGGACGTCACCGGCGGGGTGCCGGCGGCGTCGTTCAAGGTCCCCGAGGTGGCCGCGGCCCTCGCCGCCCTGGTGCAGGGCGGCGGGACGGTGGTCCGCGAGCCCGAGCAGGGCCCGCACGAGGTTCGGGCCGTCGCGCGGGACCCGTGGGGCAACACCGTGGTGGTCTACGGACCGCGCTGACCGCCGACCGCCGCGCCCACCCGACGACGACCGTGCGGCCGCGGTGGGCGCGGGCCCGGACGCCCGGTCGGTCAACCGGGCCGCTGCGCGCGGCCCGGGACGTCGGCCAGCAGGAGCACGGCGATCAGCACCTCCATCGCCACGGTGGTCAGGCCCACGTCGTTCCAGCCTCCCGAGAAGCCCGGCAACCCGATGGTGCGGGTCACGAAGTAGCCGGCGATCAGGCCTGCCATCAGCAGCAGACCGCCGGCCCACGTCAGCATGCCCGGTCCCGAGCCCGGCCCGTCCCAGGGCGGCCGGACGAGGGCGATCGCGAGCATGCCCAGGAAGACGATCGCGAAGCCGAACAGGATGCCCATGTAGAGGGCCTTCTCGAAGTGCTCGCCCAGGACGGCGGCGTGGATCATGCCGTCGGCCAGCGCGAGCCCGGCCGCGGTGATGCGCAGCAGGCCGCGCCCGGGACCGACTGCGGCGCCGGAGGGCCGAGGGCCGGACCCTCGGGCGGTGGTCGTACCGGGGGCGGTGGACATGGTGTCTCCTCCTGTGTTCGTGTCGTCGCCGGTGTCGTGTCGTCGCCGGTGTCGTGTCGTCGCCGGTGTCGTGTCGTCGCTCCGGGCGCCTACCCCGCGGGCATGGTCCCGAGCGCGGACGGCGCGACCGTAAGGACCTCGCCAGGTGCGCCGCGGGGCGGACCTGACGACGACCTTGCGGTCGCGGCGCACCGGTGCCTCCGCCCCCGAGCCGGGGTACGCGCCGCGCGGCGGCCCCTGCGCAGGACCAGGCCCGCAGAGGACCGCCCAGATCGAGCGATCCGAACGGGAGGGACCATGCGCCCCACGACACCGGAGCGAACCGGCCGAACCGGCGGGCGGTGGCGCACCGGCGCGACCGTGCTCGCGGGCGCGTTCGCGGCCACCCTCGTGGCCGCGGCCTGCGGCCGGCCACCCGATCCGAGCGAGCCGATGCCGCCGGGCAGCGGCGCAGGCGACCCGACCGGCGAGGGACCGGCCAGCGCGAGCGCGACCGCCTCGCCGGGTCCGGGCACACCGACCACGGGTTCCGACCCCTCCGATGGGGGCTCCGGAGCGCCCGGCGACCCGCTCCGACCCGTCGGGCCCGGCGGCACCGCCACCGAGACGGCCGAGGCGAGCGGGCCGCCGGTCACGGTCACGGACGTGCGGTTCGGCGCCCACCAGGGCTTCGACCGGATCGTCGTCGACCTCGCCGGCCCCGGTCGGGCCGGATGGCGGATCGGGTACGTCGACCGGCCGCGTTCCCCCGGCTCCGGGAAACCGGTCGACGTCGCCGGACCGGCGACCCTGCAGCTGGAGCTGACGGGGATCGCACTGCCCGGGGACGCACCGGCCGGCGTGGAACCGTGGACGGGCCCGGAGGTGCTGCGACCGGCCGACACCCGGGTCCTGACCGAGATCGTCCGCGGACCGCTCTTCGAGGGCTCGCGGACGCTCTGGGCCGGGGTGAGCGGTGAGCAGCCGTTCGCCGTCGCCCGGCTGTCCGATCCGCAACGCGTCGTCGTCGACGTCCTGACGGGTTCGACCGACCGGCCGATCCGGCTCACCCAGGACTGCCGCAACCCCGCCGGGTTCGCCCTGTCCTATCCGGAGGGCTGGGCGGCGAACCCGGGTGACGCCGCGCCGCCCTGCAGCTTCTTCGCGCCGGCCCCGTTCGACGTGCCGGAGGACAGCGACGTGCGGCCCGCACCCCTCGCGGCCTCGGTCGAGTCCGTGCCGTTCGGCCGAGCCGCGACACCCGCCCCGGCGGAGCGGGGCCGGGCGGCGACCGTGATCGACGGTCGGCAGGCCGTCCGCACCGAGCGGGTGACCACCGGCGAGGGCCTCTACCCCGACGGCACGCCGATCACGTCCTATCTCGTCGATCTCGCCGTGGGAGTGGACGACGGGCCCGGCGTCCTGCGTGTCGACGCGGTCGGCCTCGACCGCGCCGCTCATCCGCGCGAGGCCGCGGTGCTCGACCGCATGGTCCGCACGCTCGAGATCGACGCCGGCGAGGCCGCCGGGGAGGGCGTCGTCGCCGCCTACCAGGGCGGTGGTGGCGCCTTCACGGTGACCGCTGAGGTCCGCGACGGCCGGGTGTGCCTGCGCATCCCGCCCGGAGGCGAACCGGCCTGCCTCGCACCGACCTACGGCCGCGGCGTCACCACGGTGCCGCTGCCCCTGGTCGGGGACCGCCGCGTGCTCGCGGGGCTGGCCGGGTCCGAGGTGTTCCGCGTCAGCGCCGCCCGCGAGGAGGCCGAGCCGCTGGCGGTGCTGCCGGCCCCGGTGCCCGGCGTCCCGGTCCGGGCCTTCGCGTTCCCGGAGGGACCGGGCTCGGTGGGCGAGCTCTCCGTCTTCGGCATCGGCGGGGCGCGGTTCGGCTGAGCTCCACGGCACGCCGGCGGGGCGCACCGAACGCGGAGCGCCCGCCGACGCGGCACCGCGTCCGGCTCCCCGCACCCGGGCCGGCCTCGTCGTCGTGACCCGCGGCCCGACACAGGGCTCCCCCGGGCAATCAGTCGAGCAGGACGGTCCGGAGGTCGAGCCGGCGCAGCACCCGGTCGGCGGCCTCCGGATCGATGCCCGGCTCGCGCCGGGCCGCGAGGACCTCGGCCCGGGCGGCGGCGAGCGCGTCGGCCTCGATCGTCCGGAAGGTGCCGCGGCGGTCCCGGATGGCCTGCAGCCGCTGGCGCTCGTCCTCGGACAGCGACTCGCCGGACAGCACGGCGTCGAGCCGGCTCATCCGCTGCCGGATCGCGGCCTCGACCTCCTCGGGCAGCTCGTCGGCCCGGTCGGCCTCGCCGATCCGCGCGGCCATCCGGTTCAGCGCGGCCCGCTGCGCCCGGCGGGTGATCAGCTTCTCGGCGCGTTCCTCGGCGTCGGCCCGCTCGGCCACCCCGAGCAGCCGGACCAGCGACGGGAGCGTGAAGCCCGGCAGCAGCAGGGTCACCAGCAGCACCGACACCGCGATCAGGGTGAGTTCCGCGCGGGCCGGGAACGGCGTTCCCGACGCCACGGTCGCGGGCAGCGAGAGCGCCAGCGCCAGGGTCGCGAGCCCCCGCATGCCGCACCAGGTCAGCACCACGGCCTCCCGGCCGGTGCGGGGCGCGGCGGACGGGTCGGAGGAGCGGCGCACGGTCAGCCACGCCGCCGTCATCCACAGCGCCCGGATCCCGACGACCGCCAGGCAGACCAGCCCCGCGTGGCCGACCATCCGCGGCAGGTCCGAGCCCGCCTCCTCGACCACCCCGCGCAGGTCCAGCCCGATCAGCCCGAACGCGACGCCGGTGACCAGCAGCTCGACGACGTCCCAGAACGAGCGCTGGACCAGGCGCTCCGCGGCCTCGTCGGCGTCGCCGAGCCGGCGCAGCTGCAGCGCGACCACGACGACCGCCACCACGCCCGAGGCGTGCACCTCCTCGGCCGCGAGGTAGACCGCGAAGGGCAGCACCAGGGTCAGCGCGCTGCGCCCGATCGTGTCGGTGACCCGGGCGAGGACCACCCGCGCCAGCCACGCGACGACGAGCCCGATGAGCACCGCGGCGGCCGCGCCGAGCAGGAAGGACAGCGCCAGCCCGCCGACGGACAGCTCGTCGCCCCGCACGGTGGCCAGCACCGCGGCCTGGAACACGACCAGCGCCGTGGCGTCGTTGAACAGGCCCTCGCTCTGCAGCACGGCGAGCAGCCGGCGCGGGATCCGCACCGGCCCGGCGACGGCCTCGACGGCGACCGGGTCCGGCGGCGCGACCATGGCGCCGAGCGCGACCGCGGCGGTGAGCGTGATGCCCGGGACGAGCGGCACCGCGAGCCCGCTCACGAGCACGGTCGTGACCACCACCAGCGCGATCGCCAGCAGCGCGATGGAGCGCCAGCGGGCCCGGAACAGCGACCACGAGGTCCGCTGGGCCGTGGCGAACAGCAACGGCGGGAGGAACAGGGGGAGGATCAGCTCGGGGTCCAGCTCGAAGGAGTCCGGCAGGCCCGGCGTGAGCGCGACGAGGGCACCGAGCACCACCATCAGCGCGGGCCACGGCAGCCGCAGCCGGTCCCCGACCCCCACCAGCAGCACCGCGCCGAGCATCAGGCCCACGATGAGCAGCAGGTTCTCCACCCGGGAAGCTTCCCAGCCCGATCGGTGCCATCATCCGGGACCATGAGCCACGACCCCTACAGCGACCTGCCCGACCTCCCGACCTTCACGCTCACCAGCGACGACGTGACCCACGGGGGCACCCTCGACACGCCGCACCTGTCGGGCCTGATGGGCGCGGGTGGCGAGGACCGGTCACCGCACCTGTCGTGGAGCGGCTTCCCCGAGGGCACCAAGTCGTTCGCCGTGACCTGCTACGACCCGGACGCGCCGACCGCGTCGGGCTTCTGGCACTGGGCGGTCGCGGACATCCCCGCCTCGGTCACCGAGCTGCCCGCGGGTGCCGGCGACGAGGGCTCCTCCGCGCTGCCGGAGGGCGCCGTCGTGCTGGCCAACGACGCCGGGATGAAGCGGTTCGTCGGTGCCGCGCCGCCACCCGGGCACGGCCCGCACCGCTACATGTTCGTGGTGCACGCCGTCGACGTGGAGAGCCTCGGGCTGCCCGAGGGCGCCACGCCGGCCTTCCTCGGCTTCAACCTCTTCAGCCACGCCGTCGCGCGTGCGAGCCTGGTCGCGACCCACGAGAACAGCGGCTGACCGCACTTAGAACGGGCGCGGCGGGGCCGTTGCGCAGTACGGTCCCGCCGTGCCCGACATCACTGCGCTCATCCTCGACGACCACGAGTGGTTCCGCCGCCGCTTCGCCGAGCTCGACGACCTGCGCGCGGAGGGTGCCGAGCCCACCGCGCTCCGCGCCGTCTGGCGCCCGCTGGCCGACCTGCTCGACGTCCACGCGGAGGCGGAGGAACGCATCTTCTACCCGCAGCTGCTCCGCAAGGGCGAGAACGACCCTGCGGAGGAGACGCTCGACGCCATCGGGGACCACAACGACATCCGCGACGGCGTGCGCGAGGCCGACCGCAACCCCGTCGGCAGCGCAGGCTGGTGGGCCGGCGTCGACCGCGCGCGCGAGGCCAACGACGAGCACATGGGCGAGGAGGAGAACGAGGGCCTGCCCGACTTCCGCCTCAACGCCACGTCCGGCCTGCGCGACGCCCTCGGCCGGCAGTTCACCGAGTTCAAGGAGCAGCACCCGGGCGGACGAGGCATCGAGATCACCGACAAGGACCCCGAGGAGTACGTGGAGACCATCGAGCGGGAGATCCACCCGCCGTCGGACTTCTCCGGCGACGTCTCGCTCGGCATCGGCGGGCTCCGCGACCGCTGACCGACCTCCCCCGTCGCCTCCCCACCACCGCAAGGAGCACACGTGAGCGCACCCTCCGATCATCTGCTCAGGGCGAACGCGCCCATCCCGACCGAGGCCTGGAAGGCGATCGACGACGAGGCCCGCGAGCGGCTCACCCCGCTGCTCGCCGCCCGCACGGTGGTCGACTTCGTCGGCAGCGGCGGCTGGCAGCACTCGGCACGCAGCCTGGGCCGCACGACCGGGCTGGCGGGTCCGCCGCCCGGGGTCACGGGCGGCGCCGGGGTCAGCGCCCGCGTCCGCCGGGTGCTCCCGCTCGCCGAGGTCCGGGTGCCCTTCACGGTGTCCCGCGCGGAGATCGACGACGTCCAGCGCGGCGCTCCCGACCCCGAGTTCGACGACCTCGACCGGGCCGCCCGGGTGGCGGCCGAGATCGAGAACCGCACGGTGTTCCACGGTTGGCCGGCCGCGCACGTCCAGGGCATCGCCCAGGCCGCGCCCTACAAGTCCCTCGCCCTGGGACGGGACTGCCTGAAGTGGCCGGGCGTGGTCGCGCGCGGGGTGGACACCCTGCGCCGCAACGGCATCGGCGGGCCGTTCGTGCTGGCGGTCGGACCGGACCTCTACACCAAGATCGTCGAGACCACGGAGTACGGCGGCTACCTGCTCTTCGACCACCTCAAGCGGATCCTCGGCGGATCGGTGATCTGGGCGGCGGGGGTCGACGGCGCGGTGCTGGTGAGCGAGCGGGGCGGGGACTTCGCGCTCGACGTCGGGCAGGACCTCGCGATCGGCTACTCCCACCACGACGCCGACTCGGTGACCCTCTACATCGAGGAGAGCTTCACCTTCCAGGTGGTCGAGCCCGACGCGGCGTTCGCGCTGACCCTGTGAGGACGTGACGACCGAGGGCCGCGGACCGGGCGATCCGCGGCCCTCCGTCCTCGTGTCGATGGCGGCCCGGCGCCGCCGCGCGGCGCCGCGCGGCACCGAGGGGCGGCCGTTCGGTGGTGGGCCGGCTCGGGGGCGGGGAGTACCGTCCGGTGGCCTCCGCGCGCGAGCACCCGCGTCGGGTGCCGCGCACCGATCGCGGCGAGGAGGTCGTCATGAGCACAGCGATGGAGCGCGTGTCCGTGAACGGAGCCGAGCTGGAGGTCGCCGTCGAGGGCTCGGGCGAGACCGTCGTCTTCGTGCACGGGGCCGCCATCGCGGACTCCTACCTCCCCGTCGCGACCGACCCGATCGTGCGCGACCACTACCGCACCGTCCGGTACCGGCGCCGGGGGTACGGGGGGAGCAGTCCGGTGCAGGGCATCATGACCGTCGCCGAGCACGCGGACGACTGCCGAGCCTTGCTGGACCAGCTAGGGATACGGCAGGCCCACGTGGTCGGGCACTCCTACGGCGGCGCGGTCGCGCTGCAGCTCGCCGTCGACGCGCCCGACGTCGTCACGACCCTCACCGTGTTCGAACCGGGCCTGCTGGCCGTCCCGAGCGGCCCGAGCTTCTTCGAGCAGGTCGCGCCGATCTTCCAGCTGTACGAGCGGGGCGAGCGGGTCGCGGCCGTGAACGCATTCATGACCACCGTGGCCGGCGCGGACTGGCGCAGCAACGTCGACCGCACCGTCCCGGGCGGCGCCGCCCAGGCCGAGAAGGACGCGGCCACGCTGTTCGAGTCGGACCTGCCCTCGATCGGAGCGTGGCGGTTCGACGCCGAGCAGGCGGCGACCCTCAGGCAACCCGTGCGCTACGTGCTCGGGTCCGACACCTTGCCGGTGATCCGCGAGGGGCGGGACCTGCTGCGCTCGTGGCTCTACCGGATGGAGGACGCGGTGCTGACCGACGCCACCCACTTCCTGCAGATGGAACAGCCCGCGGCCGCGGCGGCGGCGCTCGTGGACTTCCTGAAGCGCCACCCCGCCGCCGCGTAGCGCGCTCGTCCGGGCCGCCACGTCGCGGCACGGTCCGGCTGCACACGGCGGAGGGGCCGCGGGAAACGATCCGCGGCCCCTCGTCGTGGTGGTGGCGCTCGTCAGATGGTGAGCAGCCGGTCGAAGAAGCTCCGGTAGCGGCCCAGGGCCAGCCGGAGGTCCTCGGTGGAGGCGGACTCGTTGTTCAGGTCGCGCTCCAGCTCGCTGCGCTGCCGCTGGAACAGCTGCTCCAGCTCGTCGAGCACCTCGCCGACCAGGACGTTCGCGTCCCGGACGGCACCGCGGGGCTCGTCCACGAAGCCGGCCTTCAGCGACTCCCACCGGCGCAGGTAGTCCGCCGAGCGGTCCTGCGGGATGAGGGTCGCGTGGCCCGAGGAGTCGGTCTCCTGGGTGGTGGGCGCGGCCATCGCGTCGGCGCGGGAGCGGCCGGAGTCCCCGGGCCGGGTGTCGCGGTGGGAGTCGCCGGGCGCGTCGTGGCGGTCGCGCGCCTCGCGCAGGCCCGAGCCGCCCTCGTCGCCGGGCATCCGCTCGTCCGGGACGCCGGACCCGTGCGTCCGCACGTCGTGGCCCGTGTCCTGCCCGGTGTCGCGCACCGTGTCCCGCCTCGTGTCGCGCCTCGATTCGTGCGCGGTGTCGTACCCGCTGTCGCGTGCCGGGTCCCGGGTCGTGTCCGGATCCGCGACGCCGGTGGCGCCCTCCTGCCCGCCGCGCAGGTCGACCGTGCGCACGCCCTCGTCGCGGCGGAGGTCGCGGTGCCCGCCGCCCTCACCGGTGTCGTAGTGGCGCTCCCGGGTGTCGACCCCGCCCCGCTCCTCGCGTGCGCCCCCGTGCCCCTCGCCTGTGGCGCCGTGCCCCTCGCCTGTGGGCCCCTCGGGGCCGCCGTGTCCCGGGTCCCGCCCCAGCACCTTGTCCAGGAAGCTGCGGTCGTCGGTCCGGTCCCCGTGGGCGGTGCCGCCGTCGGTCCGGGGGTCGAGCCGGTCCGTCAGCCGCTCACCTCGCGTCTCGTCGGGGTGCCGATCGGGGTGCCGCTCGTGGCCGGTCTGCTCGCTCATGCGCTCGTCTCCTTCCGACGGTCGTCCTGCCCGGTGGCCTCACCAGAGTGCCGGCCGGTGTCGTGGCCGCCGGTGCGGCCGTCGCGGTGCCCGTCGTGCCGCTCGTCGCCGAGGAGCGCCTGCACCAGCTCGCGGTAGGAGGTCACCGCGCCGCGCAGCTCCTCGGTGTCCGCGCGGTGCTCGCGGTTGGCCCGGGCGATCCGCCGGGCCTCGCGGTAGCGCTGCACGACCACCGGGTGCTCGACGGAGATGTCCGCCGCGCGCTGCTCGAAGTCGTCCACGGGGTAGCCGCGGGCGGTCATGACCTCGTCCACCAGCGCGTCGGCCCGGTCCACGGCCCGGTCGGGGTCGTCGACGAACTCGCTCTGCACCTCGGTCCAGCGCCGCTCGAAGGTCTCGCGCTCCCGGTCGTCGAGCGTGCGCAGGCTCAGCCCGCGGTGTCGCTTCTCCCGCTCCGCCAGGACCCGCTCGGTCTCGGCCGGGTCGTTGGTCTCCGACAGATGGCGGTCGTACTCGGGGCCGAAGCGCTCCCGGAGGCGCCGGCTCCGTCGTCGCCCGGCCGTCGACCACGCGAACGCGGCGAGTGCCAGCAGGGCGATCACCACCACGACGATCACTACGATGACTGTGGTGCTGCTCATGGCTGCCGGGTGCCCAACGTGGACCTGCCACAATCGGTGAGCGCCGGATTGATCTGTGACTGCTGCCACACTGAATCGAGTGAGCATGAACCGCTCTGCTCCGGGCACCGACGCGGACACCCCCGAACGTCCGCCGCGCGATCCCGACGACGGGCCGACCGACCCGGAGCCCAAGGACACGGGCGAACGGGTGGAGGCGGCCGCCGACGAACTCTACGGCGTGCCCCCGGACGACTTCGTGCCGGTGCGCGACGAGCTGGTCGCCGAGGCCAAGCAGGTCGGCGACAAGGAGGCGGCCAGGGCCATCGGGCGGTTCCGCCGCCCCACCCAGGCGGCCTGGCTGGCCAATCTGCTCGCCCGCGAACGCGGCGAGCAGCTCGACGCCCTGCTCGACCTGGCCGGGGAGCTGTCCTCCGCCCAGCGGAGCCTCGACGGCGCCCAGCTGCGCCAGCTGTCCGCGCAGCGCTCGAAGCTGGTCGGGGCCATGGCACGGGAGGCCCGGCGGCTGGCCGCGGCCGACGGGCACCGGGTCACCGAGTCCGTGGAGAAGGACCTGCGCGGCATCCTCGAGGCGGCGCTGGCCGACGAGGACGTCGCCGACGAGGTGCGGTCGGGGCGGCTGACCCGCACGGTCAGCTGGTCGGGGTTCGGCTTCGGCGGCGAGACGACCGTGGGCTCGGGGGCCCGCAGACCCCGGGAACGCGACCCGGACGGTGCGCGGCGCCGCCGACCCGCCGGCCGCCCGGCCCGGCGGCCCGGGACCGGGCGCCCGGCCGACACCGGCACGGCCGCCGGAACCGAGGCGGGCACCGAGGGCGGCGCCGAGGCCGAGGAGCGCGCCGAGCGGGAGGAGCGCGAGCGCCGTGAGCGCGAGCGGGCCGAGGCCCGCGAGGCCCTGGACGAGGCCCGCCGTTCCGCCGACGCCGCCGAGGACGCCCACGAGGACGCGGCCACGGCACTCCGCGACGCCGAGTCCGACCGCGACGACGCGACGGCCCGGGTCGAGGAGCTCACCGCCGAGCTGGACCGCGCCAGGCAGGCCCGCAGCGCCGCCGCCGAGGGGGTGAAGGACGCCGCCCGGGCCGAGCGGGAGGCCGGCCGCGCCGCCCGGGATGCCCGGACTGCGCTCTCCCGCGCCGAGGAACGCCTCGCCGAGCTCGAGGAGGACGAGGAGTAGGTCGGGCGAGCGCTCGCGGAGCTCCTGTTCGAGCAGCTTCCCGGTGGCGGTGCGGGGCAGCGGCCCGTCCCACCAGAACACGTGGGCCGGCCCGTGCTCGCGTCGCTGGACCCCGCCGCCGGGCCGCCGTTCGTCCGGGCTGACCGGCACCTGCCACGTGCGTCCCCCTCGCGCGATGCCCTTGGCGCCGTGACAGGGTCGCGGGGTGGCGGAGGAGCGGACCGGGATCGCGCGCTGGGCCCGCGCCTCCCCCTGGGGACGGTGGGTGCTGCTCGTCGCGCTGACGGTCGCCCTCACGGTGCTGCTGCAGGCCCTCGGCGTCCCCTCCCCCGCGCTCTTCGCCGGGCTCGCCGTGGCGACCGTGCTGGCCCTGGCCGGTGTCGGGCCCGCCCGGGTGGCACGCCCGGCGACGTCGGCGGCGCAGGCGGTGATCGGCGTCGTCATCGGCGTGCTGGCCCGGCCGGACACGCTCACCGCGGTGGCCGCGGCCTGGCTGCCGGTGCTGCTGGTCAGCCTCGGGACGTTGGCCGTGAGCATGTCCGCCGGCCTGCTGCTCGGTGTCCACCGCGGAATCTCCCCGCTCACCGGGATGCTCGCGCTCACGGCGGGCGGGGCGTCGGGGCTGGTCGCGATCACCCGCGAGCTCGGCGGCGACGAGCGGGTCGTCTCCGTGATCCAGTACCTGCGCGTGGGCATGGTCACGGCGACCATGCCGATCGTCGCGACGGCGGTCTTCGGGGCCGTCCACCTCGGCGTCGGCAGCGGCACCGGCCCGGCCACGGGCCCGTGGTACCTCGGTGTGGCGCTGGTCGCGGTCTGCGCGCTCGTCGGGGTCCCCCTCGCGAACCGGCTGCACGTGCCCGCGGGTGCCCTGCTGGGCCCCATGGTGATCGCCCTGGTGCTCAGCCTGTCCGGGCTGACGTTCGACGCCTCGCCGCCGGCCCTGCTGGTCGACCTCGCCTACGCGGTGATCGGCTGGCAGGCCGGGCTACGGTTCACCCGGCCCGCGCTGCGGACGGTGCTGCGGGTGCTCCCGCTGGCCGCGGGACTGATCCTCGCCATCGTCGCGGCGTGCGCCGGGCTCGGCCTCGTGCTCTCCGCCGCCACCGGCGCGAGCCTGCTCGACGGGTACCTGGCCACCACCCCGGGCGGGATCTACGCCGTGCTGGCCACGGCGATCTCGTCGGGCGGGGACGTCACCTTCGTCGTGGCCGTCCAGGTGCTGCGGGTGATCCTCATGCTGCTGGTCGCGCCGTTCCTGGCCCGCCTCGTGGGCCGGCGGTAGCCGGCCGACGCTGCGCGGGCCCGGGTTGCGCAGCGCCGGTCGGGGTCGCCCCGCTCAGCGCCGACTGACCCGGCCCGCCGGCGGTGCGGGCACGGCGTCGGGGTGCAGCGCCCACGCGAGCGCCTCCACGCCGTCGACCAGCCCGGGGCCGGCCTGTACCACGTAGGCGGCCGAGTCCATCGCGACCAGCGCGACCCCGGGCAGGTGCGCAGCCACCTCGCCGGCCCGCCGCTCGGCCTCGGCCAGCCCGAACCCGCACGGGGCGACGACGGCGACGTCCGGGCGCAGGGCCGCGAGCTCGCCCCACTCCGCCGCCACGCTGCGGCCGCCCTCCACCGCCGCGAGCGGCTCCCCGCCGGCCCGCCGCACGAGCTCCGGCACCCAGTGCCCCGCGACGTAGGGCGGGTCGGTCCACTCCAGCAGCAGCACCCGCGGCACGGAACGCTCCGCGACCGCCGCCCCGACGGCCGCCAGCCGCCCGCGCAGGCCGCCGACCAGGCGTTCCGCGGCGTCGGCGGCGCCCGCGGCCTCCCCGACGGCGAGGATCGCCGCCAGCACCTCGTCGAGCGTGTGCGGGTCGACGGAGACCACCGCGGCGTCCGTGCCGATGTCCACCAGCGCGTCGGCCACGGTCCCGGCGGGCAGTGCGCAGACCCGGCAGAGGTCCTGGGTGAGGATCAGGTCCGGCCGGGCCGCGGCGAGCGCCGCGCGGTCCAGCTCGTACATCGGCAGACCGGCGGCGGCGCGCTCGGCGACCCAGTCGTCGATCTCCTTCGGCTCCAGCCCCGGCGGGATCGCGGTGTCGACCACGACGGGCACCCCCTCGGGCGCACCCGAGGGGAGGCCGCACTCGAAGGTGCGGGCGACGAGCGCACCGCCGAGGCCCAGCGCCCCGACGATCTGCGTGGCGGCCGGCAACAACGAGGCGATCCGCATGGCGCGGAGGGTAACCCCGCGCGCGTCGGCGACGCGTCCGGATGACCGCGCGGACCGGATGCGGCAGGCTACGGGGGCACCGCGCCGGAGGACCGCCCGGCGGCACGCGGACGATGCGGAGGACGACCATGGCCATCCACCCGCGGGCCGGCACCCCGGCCCGCCCCGAGGACCTCGTCGACGTACCGGCGCTGCTGGCCGCGTACTCCGAGCGGCATCCCGACCCCTCGGTCGCGGAGCAGCGGGTCGCGTTCGGCACCTCCGGGCATCGCGGGTCGGCCTTCTCGGCGACCTTCAACGAGGACCACATCGCCGCCACCAGCCAGGCGATCTGCGAGTACCGGGCGCAGCAGGGCACGGACGGCCCGCTGTTCCTCGGCAAGGACACCCACGCGCTGTCCGACCCGGCGTGGGAGACCGCGGTCGAGGTGTTCGCGGCCAACGGGGTGCGGGTGCTCGTCGACGCCCGCGGCGGCTGGACCCCGACCCCGGCGGTCTCGCACGCGATCCTGACCCACAACGAGGGCCGGACCGACGGCCTGGCCGACGGGGTCGTCGTCACGCCGTCGCACAACCCGCCGCGCGACGGCGGGTTCAAGTACAACCCGCCGGACGGCGGCCCCGCGGGCACCTCGGCCACGAGCTGGATCGCGAACCGCGCGAACGAGCTGCTCGAGGCGAAGCTCCAGGGGGTGCAACGGGTGCCGCTCGACCGGGCCGAGCGCGGGACCCACGACTTCCTCGACGCCTATGTCAGCGACCTGGGGTCCGTCGTCGACCTCGACGCGGTCCGCAGCGCCGGCGTGGTGCTGGCCGCGGACCCGCTCGGTGGGGCCGCGGTGCACTACTGGGGCGCGATCGCCGAGCGCTACAAGCTGGACCTCACGGTGGTCAACCCGGACGTCGACCCGGCCTTCGGCTTCATGACGCTGGACTGGGACGGCAAGATCCGGATGGACTGCTCGTCGCCGTACGCGATGGCCTCGCTGGTCGGCCGCAAGGACGAGTTCACCATCGCCACCGGCAACGACGCCGACGCCGACCGGCACGGCATCGTCACCCGGGACGCCGGGCTGATGAACCCGAACCACTACCTCGCCGTCGCCATCGGCTACCTGTACGCGCACCGGCCCGGCTGGCCGGGCGGCGCGGCCGTCGGCAAGACGGCGGTGAGCTCGTCCATGATCGACCGGGTGGCCGCGGACCTCGGCCGGGAGCTGCTCGAGGTGCCCGTCGGGTTCAAGTGGTTCGTGCCGGGCCTGCGCGACGGCAGCATCGCCTTCGGCGGCGAGGAGAGCGCGGGCGCCTCCTTCCTCCGCACGGACGGCCGCCCGTGGTCGACCGACAAGGACGGCATCATCCTGTGCCTCCTCGCGAGCGAGATCACCGCGGTGACCGGGCAGACCCCCTCGCAGCGGTACGCCGAGCTGACCTCGCGGTTCGGCGACCCCGCCTACGCGCGGACCGACGTCGCCTGCTCCCGGGAGGACAAGGCGAAGCTGGGCCGGCTGGCCGCCGACGACGTCGCCGCGACCGAGCTGGCGGGCGAGCCCATCACCGCGCGCCTCACCACCGCGCCCGGCAACGGGGAGGCGCTCGGCGGGCTCAAGGTCGTGACGGAGAACGGGTGGTTCGCCGCCCGGCCCTCCGGCACCGAGGACGTCTACAAGGTGTACGCGGAGAGCTTCCGGGGTCCCGAGCACCTGGCCCGGGTCCAGGAGGAGGCGCAGCAGGTCGTGACGGGAGCGTTGGGCGGATGACGAAGAAGAAGCACCACGGCCACCACCACGGCCTGGGCATCGACATCGGCGGTTCGGGGATCAAGGGCGCGCCGGTCGACCTGGACAAGGGCAGGTTCGCCGACGAGCGGCTCCGCATCCCCACGCCGCAGCCGTCGACCCCGGAGGCGGTCGCCGAGGTCGTCGGGCAGATCCTCGACCACTTCGACTGGGACGGCCCCTTCGGCTGCACGTTCCCGGCCGTCGTCCAGCACGGGGTCACTCGGACGGCCGCCAACGTCGACCCGTCCTGGATCGGCTGCGACGCCCAGGGGCTGATGCGCGCGAAGACCGGCCGCAAGGCGCTCGTGGTCAACGACGCCGACGCGGCCGGGATCGCCGAGGTCGAGTTCGGGGCGGCCAGGGGCCACCGCGGCGCCGTGCTCGTGTCCACCCTCGGCACCGGCATCGGGTCCGCGCTGATCCTGCGCGGGCACCTGTTCCCCAACACCGAGCTCGGGCACCTGGAACTCGACGGGTACGACGCCGAGACCCGGGCCGCCGACTCCGCCCGCGAGCGCGAGGACCTCTCGTGGGAGGAGTGGGGCGGCCGGCTGACCCGCTACTTCCAGCACGTGGAGAACCTGCTGTGGCCCGATCTCATCGTGGTCGGCGGCGGGGTGAGCAAGAAGTTCTCCCGCTGGCAGCCGTATGTGCAGACGCGCACGCCGATCGTCCCGGCGGAGCTGCTCAACGACGCCGGGATCATCGGGGCGGCGTTGCTGGCGCACGAGGAGCACTGAGGGGAGCGCCGACCGGGACCCCGGCGCCCGGTGGGCCGGTGGCCGGCGTCAGCCCCGCTCGACCAGCTTCTCCACGGTCGCCCGGGCGCCGTCGCGGTGCAGCGAGTCCAGCGCCCAGCGGTAGGCCTCGCGGAAGCGCTCGTTGTCCGCGAGGTCGCCGAACACCGCGGTGTTGCGGATGAACGCCTCCGGGTGCTCGCGCTGGCTGCGGGCCAGCGGGACCAGGGTGTCGGCCAGCCGGTCCTGGACGTCGATCGGCGAACCCTTCTCGTCGACGCCCTCGGCGTAGCGCGCCCAGCTGGCGACCACGGCCGTCGCCCGCTCCATCTCGCCGCCGTGTTCCAGCTGGTGGCGGATCACCGGCAGCACCCACAGCGAGATGCGGTCGGAGCTGCCGAAGTTGATCCGGGCCAGGGTGTCGGCGACACCGGGGTTGGCGAAGCGCTCGATCAGGGTGGTCTTGTAGGCGTCGAGGTCGACCCCGGGGACGTCGAACAGGGTCGGGGTGCCCTCGCGGTCCATGTAGGCGCGCAGGAACCGCGCGAACAGCGGGTCGCCGGCGACCTCGTGCACATAGGTGTGGCCGGCGAGGAACCCGAAGTAGCCCAGCGCCTGGTGGCTGGCGTTGAGCAGGCGCAGCTTCATCAGCTCGTAGGGCACGACGTCCTCGACGAGCTGGACGCCGACGTCCTCGAAGGGCGGGCGGCCCGCCGAGAAGTGGTCCTCGAGCACCCATTGGGTGAAGGGCTCGCACACGACCGGCCAGCCGTCCGCCAGGCCGAACTCGTCCGCGAGGCGCGCCGCGTCCTCGGCGCCGGTGGCCGGGGTGATCCGGTCGACCATCGAGTTCGGGAACCCGACGTGCTCCTCGACCCAGGTGCCGAGCTCCGGGTCCCGCAGCCGGGCGAAGGCGGCGAAGGTGCGGGCGGCGGTGTCGCCGTTGCCCTGGATGTTGTCGCAGCTCATGATCGTGAAGGCGGGCAGCCCGCGCTCGCGGCGCCGGGCGAGCGCCTCGATGACCAGGCCGAACACGGTGGTCGGTGCGGCACCCGGCTGCAGGTCGGCGCGGATCTCCGGGGTGTCCTCGGCGAACTCGCCGGTCACCTGGTCGATGTTGTAGCCGCCCTCGGTGATCGTCAGCGAGACCACGCGGGTGCTCTCGGCGGCCATCTTCTCGATCACGGCCTCGGGCGAGTCCGGGGCGAACAGGTACTCGGTGATCGAGCCGATCACCCGGGGCGCGAGCGAGCCGTCGGGCTGCTTCACGACGAGCGTGTACAGGCCCTCCTGCTCGGTGAGCACCTCCTGCATGCGCCGGTCCCCCGGCAGCACACCCACGCCGCAGATGCCCCAGTCGAGCGCCTCGCCCTCGTTCATCAGGGCGTCGACGTACATCGCCTGGTGCGCACGGTGGAACCCGCCCACGCCGAAGTGCACGATGCCCACGGTGACCGCCGACCGGTCGTAGCGCGGCACCTCCACCCCGTCGATCTCCGGCACCCTGCCCCCGGCCAGAGTCTGCATCGCTGCCCCCTCCTGCGCGTCGACCGTGACCGGGACGACCCTAGCCGCTCACGCCGTGAGCGGCCGGATTCCCCAGCCCGCGGCCCACTCCTCCCCCGGGGCCAGCACCGCGAGGTCGGTACCGGAGTTCAGCGCGTCGGGCGGACAGGTCATCGGCTCGACGGCGACACCCCGGCCGTGCCCGGGCATGTCGGGCGGGGTGAAGACCTGCACCCACCGGAACACCGGCTCGGCCCACAGCTCGACGCCGGCGCCGTCCGGCGCGACGAGGCGGTGCCGGACCAGGTCGTCGCCCTCCGCCGGGGCGCAGTCGCCGAAGGCGGAGTCCAGCTCCAGGCCCTTCAACCGGACCCCCGCGCGCAGCGGGTCGTCGGCGGCGAGCGGCTGGAGCGGGCCCCCGGGCAGCTGGTCGGTGAGCGGGAGCGCGGCGCGGGCGGCGAGGACGAGGGTGCAGTCGTCCGTCGGGGTGTCGCCGACGCGCAGGTAGGGATGGAAGCCGAGGCCGAACGGGACGTCGTCGGACCCGAGGTTGGTGGCGGTGGTGGTGACGGTGAGGCCCTGCTCCCCGACCGCGTAGGTGACGGCGACGCGGACCGGCTGCGGCCAGCCGTTCTGCGGCGGGGCGACGGCCTCGAGCGTGATCGCGGAGTCCGTGCGGTCCGTGGGGCGCCAGAAGGCGTAGCGGAGCAGGCCGTGGATCGCGTTGCCGGCGCCGGGCTCGGTGAGGGCGAGCTGCTGCACCCGCCCCTGCCAGGTCCATCGGCCGCCGGCGACGCGGTTGGGCCAGGGCGCCAGCAGCGATCCCGACCCGCGGGGCGGGCGGACACCCTCGGGCTGGGGCTCGGTGTAGTCGACGCCGGCCACGGAGAAGGAGCGCAGGCCCGCCCCGACCTCGTTCACCGCCGCCCGCGCCGCGCCGGACGCGATCACGAAGTGCTCGCCGCTCGGATCCATCACGGACGCCATCCTGCCGGGTCCGGGGTGGACCGCGGGGCCCGGCACCACTCCCGCACGGGGCGCCCTCACGACGGCGTCGGTGGGATCAGCAGACCGGCCGCGATGGACCGGGCGCCTCCACGGCGGGCACGGCTCGGCTGTCGGGGTGGAGCAGGAAGATGCGGGGGACCCGGCCGCCGCTGCGTCGCCGGCAGGCGGCCACTCCCGGGTAGATCAACGGGGTGATCCGCTCCCGGCCGGTCCGTGCACCCGTGGTGTGCAGGATCAGTCCCGGGGTGCCGTACACCCGCGGGGCGAACCGTCCGGCCGTGCGGCGGGCGAGCCACGTGTCGAGCCCGGGGCCCAGGTGGGGGTAGACGATGGCGAACAAGCGGGTCCCACCGAGAACGCGGAGCAGGTGCGCCGCGGGTGTCCTCCGCAGTCCTCTCCACCGCCGCGACCTTCCGCAACTTCTCCTGCAGGCTCGAGCTTCCGGTACGGGTCATCGGCGGCGTCGAGGACGTCGACGAGGCGGACGCGGTCGTATCCGAGCTACGCCGCTTCGACGCGACCTTCCTGCACGGCCATCTCGCCGCGGAGGGCATCGACGACACTCCCGAGGACATCGCCCGGAACCTCCGGCGTCTGCACATCCGGCGCCTGGAACCCACCCAGGAGCAGGGACCACCCATGCTCGAGGCGGACCTGGTCGGCCTCTGCCGCGTCCCGGCGGTCGCCGCCGCGGTGGGCGCCGCCGCGGTGGGCGCCGCCGCGGTGGGCGCCGCCGCGCGTGGGCGCCGCCGTGTCCGGCGCCGTGTGTCTGTCCAGTCGCCGGTCTCGTCGCCTCGGGGCGGGCACGCGGGCTTCTCGACCACGACGGGCGGCGTCGGTCCGGTTGGCCGGTCAGGCGGGGTGGGCCAGCGGGACGGCGACGGGGGCGGGCGGGCCCAGGTCGAGGACCGTGACCTCCTCGACCGCGCGGTGGGCCAGGCCGGCCAGGTGCTCGTGGTGGGTGAACAGCAGCACCTGCCAGTTCGTGGCCAGCTCGCCGAGCACGGCGAGGGCGGCGGCGGCGCGGGCGTCGTCGAAGGTCATGAGGACGTCGTCGAGCACGACGGGGACGGCCGGCAGCCCGGCGGCCCGGCGTTCCGCCTGCAGCTGGCGGATCCCGGCGAGCCGCAACGCCAGGAAGACCTGGTCCGCGGTGCCCTCGGACAGCTGGTCCGGGGCGAGCTCCTCCCCGTCCGCGCGGGCGGCGACGAGCGTGCGGGCCTCGCCGCCCGCCGGGCGCAGCCCCGAGAAGCGCCCGCCGGTGAGCCGCTCGAGCAGCCGGCCCGCCTCGTCGAGCAGTGGCGAGGAGTGCCGGCGCTCGTAGCTCTCCAGCTCGCGGCGCAGCGTCTCGCGCTGCAGGTGCACGATCACGTACCGCTCCGCGGCCTCGGCGGCCCGGGCGAGGTGCCCCTGCGCCTCGGCGTGCAGCACGGCGGCGCCGTCGGCCCCCTCGAGCACCCGGCGGCGGTCCCGCAGCCCGCCCAGCTGCTCCAGCAGCTCGTCGTGCTCCCGCGCGAGCTCGGCCGCGGCCGCGCGGGACCGCTCCAGCTCCTCGGCGAGCGCGCTCTCCTCGAGCGACTCCGAGGCCGCGACCAGCTCGTCGGCGTCGAGATCGGGGGCCGCGGTCCGGAGCAGGGCCAGCGCCGTGGCCTCCTCCTCCCGGATCCGGACGGCCTCGCGGCCCCGCTCGGCCGCCGCCTCCAGCCCGCCCTCCTCGGGCGCGGCGGTGAGCCACAGCTCCACGGCGAGCCGGTCGAGGCGCTGCCGTGCCGCCGCGGCCTCCCGCCGGACGCGACGCGCCGCCGCCTCGGCCTGCTCGGCCGCGGCGTCGACGTGCCGGGCCGACACGGCCGCCTCCGCCGCCTGCCGGACCCGCTCGACCAGCTCCGGCAGCGCGACGGCCGGGGGCAGCGCGCGGCCGAGGTGACGCTCGGCGAGCGCGGCCACGGCCTTCTCGTGCGCCGAGACCCGCCCCGCCAGCCGCTTGGCCTCCGCGGCCAGGGCGCGGGCGTCGGACTCGGCCCGGACGGCCTCGGCGAGCACCTCCTGGCGGACGCGCCAGCCCGCCGGGCCGGCGTCGGCCGGGCCGCCGGCGGCCCGCAGGGCGTGCCGCCAGCGCAGGAACGCCCGGTCCAGGTCGTGCCGGCGGGCGTCGCTCTCCGCGGCGGCGCGTTCGGCGTCGGCCTGCAGGCGCTGCAGGACCGTGCGTCGGTCGCGCGCGGCGTCGGCCTCCGCCTCGAGGTCCTCGGCGGCGCGCAGCAGCGCGTCGAGGTCGGCACCGGGGCGGGGCCGGCCGGCGGCCCCGAGCGCGGCGGCGAGGGTGGTGGCCTGGGCGGTCTCGTCGGCCGCGAGGCCGTCGGCCCGGGCGGCGGCGTGGTCGCGCTCGGCGAGGGCCTGCCGGGCGGCGAGCAGGCCGCTGCGGACCGTGTCGGCCTCGTCCGGGTGCGGAGCCGGACAGGCGCCCCACAGGGCGATCCACCGCTCGCGCGCCCGGGCACGCTCGTCGGCGGCGGTCCGGGCGGCGCTCTCGGCGGCCGCGTGCTCCTCGTCGGCGGCAGCGGCGTCCGCCCGGGCGCGGGTCAGCTCGGCCATCCGGTCCGCGGCGGTGATCATGCCGTCGGCCAGGGCGTCGGCCTCCCGGACGGCCCGCTCGACGGCGAGTGCGGCCCGGGCGAGCCCGGCCGGGTCCGTGGTCGCGGGATCGCGAACGGCGGCCAGCAGCGCGTCGACGGCGGTGTCGCGCTCCCGCCGGACCGCGGCGAGGGACTCGGGATCGGCCGGCGCGCCGGCGGCGACGAGCGCGTCGAGAGCCCCGCGGGCCGCGTCGCGGCGGTGGGTGGCCCGGTGGACCTCGCGGCGCGCCTGCCCGTCCGCCTCGGCGGCCTGCCGCAGCGCGGTCCGGTGCGCGGCGATGCGCGCGGCGGCGGGCGGCTCGGGGACCGGTGGGAGCGCGCCGGCCGGGAGATCCGTGGCCGGGCTCGTCGGATCGGGTGGCGCCCCGGCCGGGGCGCCACCCGCGCCCTCCCCGGCCGGCTTGGTCTCTCCGGACGCCGCCCGGCCCAGGCCCGTGCCCTCCAGCGCCGTGCGGGCCCGCAGCGCGGCGTCGGCGGCCTCGCGCAGGGCGGCCCGGCGCAGGGCGCACGCCGAGCCCTCGGCCAGGATCGAGCGGCGGGCCTCGGCCACCCGTGCGACCGCGGCCGAGTCCGGCCCCGTCGTGCCCTCCGCGGCCTCCCGGGCAGTACGCCGCGCCTCGCGGTGCTGCTCGGCGGCGCGGTCCTCGGCCGCGGCCACCCGCTCGACCTCGGCGGCCAGCGCGTCGAGATCGGCGGCCCGGTCCGCCGGCACCGTGAGTGCCTCGAGCCGGCGGCGCACGGCCCGTGGCTCGACGCCCGGCTCGATCCGCTCGAGCAACTCCTCGGCGCGCCGCGCCCGGTCGGCGGCGTCGACGCGCAGGGTGCCCAGCCGCTCGGCCTCGGCCTGCCGGGCCTGGCGCTCGCCGTCGAGCCGGTGGATCTGCTCGGCATCGGCCGTGACCGCCGCGTCCACCCGGATCTCGGCCCGTTCGGCGCGCAGCCCGCGGAGCCGGTCCTCGAGCTCGGCGAGCGCCGCCTCGGCCTGGTCCCGCGCCTCCCGGGCGGCGTCGAACTCGGCCAGCCGCGTGGCGTCGAGCACCACGCCGGACTCCGCGAGGTCGGCCAGGTCCGCCCGCAACCGCGCCAGCTCCCGCGCGGCCGGGTAGGCCCGCACCCGCTGCTGCGCCTCGGCGCCGGCGCGGGCCGCGCTCTCCCGGTCCCGGGCCAGGGCGGTCGCCCGGCGCTCGAGCCGGCCGATCTCCTCGGCGAGGGCGGCGACG
Organism: Pseudonocardia oceanicola; assembly: GCF_047200735.1. NCBI lineage: Bacteria > Bacillati > Actinomycetota > Actinomycetes > Pseudonocardiales > Pseudonocardiaceae > Pseudonocardia > Pseudonocardia oceanicola. The sequence continues at coordinate 834,563 of NZ_JBJZON010000001.1, read as the reverse complement.
TCGCCGGCCCGCGACATCTGCTCCGCCGCCGCGGCGTCGGCGTGCTCGTACGCGGACAGCGCACGCCGCAGCTCGACCTTCTGCGCGTTGCGGTGCTCCTTGTAGAGGCGGTCCGCCTCCTCGTCGAGCTCCGCGAGGATCGCCCGGACGTCCCGCCCGCTGCGGGCGGTGAAGACCAGCTCCGCCAGCTCCCCGCCGCCCTCGCAGAGCCGCGCGCCGCCCTCGCGCAGCGCGGCGTGCCCGAGCCCGAAGCTCTGCTGCCAGGTGCGCCGGGCCTGCGCGCCGCCGGGGCCCCAGGGCGCGTCCAGCGGCTCCTCGCCCGGCCCGAACAGCCCACGGGTGGTACGCCGGACGGCGAGCTGCCCACCGGGCAGCGCGACCTCGGCCGCGATCGCCAGCCGGGCCGGCGAGGCGGCGTAGGCGTGCCGGACCGGGCGCGGGAAGCCCCACAGCAGATCCGACACGGCGTCGAGCAGCGTCGACTTGCCGGCCTCGTTGGGGCCGGTGACCAGGGTGAGGCGACGGCCGAGCGCGAGCACCCGGCCCTCGTGCGTGCCGTAGCGCTCGAGGGTCAGCCCGGTGATCCGCACCCGTCAGGCCGCCGATCCGCGCCCGGCCGGGTCGGCGCCGGCGAGCCGGGCCCGCAGCTCCTCCTCCGCCCGCCGGGCCAGCTCGGCCAGCCCGGCCGGGTCGCGCAGGTCCAGCCCCGCCCCGCGCAGCCGCCGGCCCGCCTCGCGTTCGAGCACGGCGACGAGCTCCCCGGCCCGCTCCGGTTCCGCGACGAGGCGCGACGCCGCCTCCGTGACCGCACCCGCCAGCTCCTCGTCCACGGCGGCGACGGCCTCGCCGGGCGCGTCCGAGGCCCGCGGGCTCCGGGTGCGGTTGCGGACCATCTCGACGACGGCGCCGGACTTCTCCGCCACGACGTCGATCTCCGCGCGCAGCCACTCCGCGTCGAGCAGGGCGGGCGCCGCCGGGGTCGGCCCGTCGAGCGTGACCCGCGCCGCGACCGGCCGGGAGCCCGCGGCCAGGCCGGTCTCGCGCAGCCGCGCGTCGAGCGCCTCGAGCACCTCGTCGGCATCGGCGCAGGAGCTCGCGTCGAGCCGGACGTGGGTCCAGCGGGCGACGTCGCACACCTCGTGCCGCAGCTCCGCCCGGGCACCCGGCCCGACCTCGACCACGGTGGCACCCTTGGCCCCGGGTTCGCGGGGGTGCCGGCCCTGCAGGTTGCCGCTGAACGCGGCGACGTGCTCCCCGTCGTCGACCACGCGGCGCTCGTGCACGTGCCCCAGGGCGAAGTACTCGTACCGGCAGCGCGCGAGATCCTCCGGGCTGCAGGGCGCATAGGAGTCGTGCCCCTCCGCCCCCAGCACGGAGGTGTGCAGCAGACCCACGTTGACCAGGCCGGGGATCCGGTCGGGATAGGCCGGGACCAGGTTCTCGAGCACCGCGCGGGTGGCGAAGCCCTGGCCGTGCACGGCCAGTCCCACCTCGTCGAGCACCACGGTCTCGGGCCGGTCCGTGGCGAGCCGGTGCACGTTCGGGGGCAGGCGCAGCGAGCGGGTGATCTCGCTCTCCGCGTCGTGGTTGCCGTTGATGAGGAAGACCGGGATCCCCTCGTCGTGCAGCCGGGACATCTGCCGGACGAAGAAGGCGCCGGTGGCGTAGTCCCGCCAGTCCCCGTCGTAGACGTCGCCGGCGAGGAGCAGCGCGTCGGCCCGCTCCGCGACGGCGAGGTCGACGAGGTTCTCGCAGGCCCGCCGGGTGGCGCGGCGCAGCGTGTCCGCCAGGTCGGAGTCCTCCAGCCGGGACAGCCCGAGCAACGGGCTGTCGAGGTGCAGGTCGGCGGCGTGGACCAGGCGCACTCCGTAACCTCCAGACGGGCGAACTACACGCGTGCGATTCGGGCTGCGCCGAGCGTACAACCGCCCGCCGACAATCCCGGACGTGCGCGACGCCACCCCCCGCGACCTGCGGACCACTGTTCCCGCATGCGAGAATCCGACAGCTCAGCGTCCGATCCCGCCTCGTCTCAGCGCCGACCCGGGGCCCCGTCCCGAGCCCGTGGGAGGCGAGTTGAAGGTCCACCTGTGCGAGCGGTGCTACGCGCCGATCGACACCGCTCGCGAGCGCTACACCACCCTGGCCCACATCGACCGCGTGCTGCCCGACGGCGGCATCGCGTGGGTCCACTCCGCCCTGCACGTCGACCCGTGCGGTGCGCCGGCCCGGGAGCGCTCCGCCGCCGAGCCGGCGGACACCGGCGGGTGGGACCCGACCCGGCGCGGGCACTCCCCGGCCGCCGCGGAGCACGCGGCCCGCCGGGCCCCGGCCGAGGACGTGCGCACCCGGCGTTGACCACGGGTGGCGCCGCGCCGCCGGGGGCGGTCCCCCGGCCGGGGTGCGGCTCGCCCGCCGGAGGCGGGGGTGGTCCCCCAGGGAAATAGGGGGGTCCCCGCGACCCTCCTAGGGGGTTGTCCAGACGCGCGGGAGGCCGCCCGGGCGGAAGTCTCTGAGGGGTCATCAGCGAGCCGGTGCCCCGGCCGTGCAGGACCCCCTCGGAGGCATCCATGCGCACGCCCGTCCCGTCCCCGTCCGGCGCCGACGCGCCCGTCCCGGCGGCCGCCGACATCCCCCGCACCGATCTGCTGACGAGGCTCGCCGCCGGCGACCAGGGCGCGTGGCGCGAGGTCGTGACCCGGTACGAGCGGCTCGTCCGCTCCCGGGTCCGCGGCTTCCGGCTGCAGCCCGCCGACGCCGACGACGCCGTGGCCGCCACCTGGCTGCGGCTCGCCCAGAACGCCGACCGGATCAACGACGTCGAGCGGCTGCCGGGCTGGCTCTCCACCGTGGCCGGCCGCGAGTGCCTGCGGATCCTCGACCGCGCCGGGCACGCCGGTGTCCCGGTCGGGGACGCGGGGCTCGCGGTCCCGGAGTCCGGCCCCGGGCCCGAGCAGCGGGCGGTCGACGCGGACGTCGCCCGGGAGCTGCGTGCGCTGGTGGCGGACCTGCCCCGGCGCCGGCGACTGCTCATCGGCGCGCTCTTCGGCGAGGACACCTGGAGCTACGAACGGATCAGCCGGGTCACCGGCATCCCCACGGGCTCGATCGGCCCCACCCGCGCCCGCGCCCTCGACCAGCTCCGCCGGCTCGCGGTCGAGCGCGGCCTGGGCGCTGCGCACCCGGTCGTCCAGGGGCTCGCCCCCGCCGCCGGCACCGTGGCGGGCTGAGCGGGAGAGCTCGGCTGCGGCCCGCGGGAGGCTCCGGTGCCCACGCGCGGTCGCGGAAGCTCAGGGCCCGACTCGCGGAAGCTCAGGGCCCGACTCGCGGAAGCTCACAGACCGACTCGCGGCAGGTCGACGGTCAGCGGGTGGGGCGGGATTCGGTGGGAGCGGCGCGGACGTAGACCGCGCCCGCCTGCACCCGGCTGCGCACGCCGAGCTTGGCGAGCAGGTGCGTGACGTGGATGCCCACCGTCTTCTCGCTGATGAACAGCCGCTGGGCGATCTCGCGGTTGGTGTGCCCGGCCGCGATCTCGGCGAGCACCTCGTTCTCGCGCGGGGTGAGCGAGGCGAGGGCGTCCCGGCGGGGCGACGACCGCGACGCGGCGGTCCGCGGGGCGGGCGGGCGCCCGGCCTCCCGCACCTCGTCGGGCTGACCGGTCGCCGACCCGGGACCGGTCGGCACGGATTCGGCGGGCGGGTCCGGCAACCGGATCCGCGCCCGTCGGCCCAGGTCGCGAACCTCCTCCAGGAACGGCAGGGCGCCCAGCCGCCCGGCGATGTCGTGCGCCTCGGCGAGCGCCTCCGCGGCGGCCTTGCTGCGGGTCCGCCGGGCGAGCAGCGCCTCCGCGCGGCGCAGCCGCCCGTAGGCGACGTTGTAGGGCTGCTCCCGGCGCCGCCACTGCGCGGCGACCTCGTCCCACAGCTCGGGATCGGAGTCGCCCTCGGCGCGGGTCACCTCGGCGTCGCACATCCGCGCGAACACCCCGACGAGCCCGGCGACCATCGGCACGGCCTGCCGGGCGCGGTCGTGCAGCCCCGCGCCCGACTCCCGCAGCCGGGCCACGACGTCGTCGGCGGGCGGCGGACGGTCCAGCCGGACCGTCTCGGCGTGCGCCCGTAGGCCGTGCCAGACGAGCGGGGCCTCGAGCCAGACGTCGTCGTGCCCGCCCTCGACCACGTCGAGCCCCGCCACCGTGTGCTCCACGGCCCGTTCCGGCCGGCCGAGGAACATGTCCAGGCCGGCGCGCAGCGTGAGCAGCGGGACCCGGTAGCGGGCGCCGACCGTGTCGTGCGCCAGCATCGCGACGGCGTCCAGGTCCTCGGCGGCGCCGGCCAGGTCGCCGCGCCCGACCCGCATCCGGCCGCGGGAGAGCCGGATGTCCAGCGCCTCGCTCCCCGACGGCCGGGCCCGGAAGGCCTGGTCGATCACCTCGACCGCCTCGTCCCAGCGCCCGCAGCGGAACTGGCCGTTCGCGGCGAGCGCCAGCAGCCGGACCCCGTGCGTGCGGCCCAGACCCAGCCCGGTGAGCCGCTCGGCCCCGGTCAGCGCGAGGTCGATCCCCTCGGACAGGGCGTTGAGCGGCCCGGACAGGAGCTCGGCGCGCCGGTGGTAGGCGTTGCCCAGCACCGCGGGCGATCCGCTCGCCTCGGCCACCCGCAGCCCTTCCGCGAGCGCGGCGGCGCCCGCCTGGGTGTCCTCCAGGTACGCCAGGCTGAACCCGAGCGTGACGAGCACCCGGGCCTGTTCGTCGAGCGTGCCCGTGCGCCGGGCGGCCTCGAGGGCCCGGGTCGCCTCGGCGCGGGCGTCGGCGAACCGGCCCGCGGCCTGCAGGGCCTCGGCGTGCCCGGCGAGCAGGGCGACGTGCGCCCCCCCACCCAGCCGCAGCGCCTCCCGGTACGCGCCCTCGGCCTCGACGCCCCGCCCCGCGGCCAGCAGGTAGTCGCCGAGCCGCGTGACGAGCGTGGCCCGGTGCGGGTCGGCCGGGTCGGTGAGCCCGATCCGCTCGCGCAGCACGCCCACGGCGGCGTCGTGCTCGCCGGCCAGGTGCGCGGCCTCGGCCGCGCGTTCCAGGCTGGCCGGGCGGTCCAGCCCGACCGACACCGCCGGCTCCGGCGAGGGCGGGAGCGGCGCGACGGCCCGCCCGGCGACCAGGTCGGCGACCCGGCGCCAGTGGCGATAGGCGTCGGCGTAGCCGTGCACCCGTTCGGCCGCGCTCGCGGCGTCGGCGGCGGCGCTGAGGGCCCGCGCGTCGTCGCCCGCCCGGTCCCAGTGGTGCGCGAGCAGCGCGGCCACGGCGGACCGGTCCCCGCCCGCGGTCAGCTCCGCGAGCGCGGCGGCGTACCGGCGGTGCAGGTCCCGCCGCTCGGCGGGCAGCAGGTCCGCGGCCACGACGTCGACGGCCAGCCCGTGCCGCAGCCGGTAGCCGTCGTCGCCACCCTCGGCCCCGGGCCCGTCGAGCACGACCGAGCCCTCCTCGACGACCTCCCGGACGGCGGTGAGCAGCCGGTCCGGCGGCAGCGCGGTGACCAGCCGGGCGAGCTCGTGCGAGACGGGGCCCTCGGCGACCGACAGGGCCCGCACGACGGCCCGGGCGTCCTCCGACAGGGCCCGCACCCTGCCGAGCACGAGGTCCCGCAGGGTGCCCGAGACGGCCATCGGGTCGTGGTCGCGCAGCGCGCGGACCGTCTCCTCGGCGATGAACGCGTTGCCCCGGGAGCGTTGCCAGACCAGCTCGACCGGGTCGTCGACCTCCGTGGCGGGCAGCGGCTCGCGCCCGACCAGCGCCGCGATGGCGGTCCGGTCGAGCGGGCCGAGCGAGAGCCCGTGCACCCGCGGATGGCGGCGCAGCCCGCCGAGCCCGATCTCGTCGAGCCCGGATGCGCCACCACCCTCGCGGTGCGTGACGACGACGAGCAGCCGGGCGTCGAGCATGATCGCCGTGAGGTAGGACAGCAGGTCGCGGGTGGCGCGGTCCGCCCAGTGGACGTCCTCGACCACGAACAGCACCGGGCGGTCGGCCGCGAGCCCGAGCAGGACCCGCCCGGCCGCGTCGAGGTGGTGCGGGACGCTCTGCACCGGTCCACCGGGCGACGGCGGCAGCAGCCCGAGCGCCTCCAGCTCGCCCCGCCAGGGCTCGACGATCGCGCGGCCGGCGGGTTCGCGGGCCAGCGCGCGCACGGCGAGCGTGAGTGGCAGCAGCGGCGGGCTCTCCCCCACGTCGACGGCGGCGCCCGCCAGCACGACGGCCCCGGACCGTTCGGCCCGGGTGACCAGCTCCGCCACCAGCCGGGACTTCCCGACGCCCGCCTCCCCGCAGACGAGCGCGACCCCCGGCGTGCCCGCCCGGGCCGCCTCGAACAGCTCGACCAGGACCCGCAGCTCGTCCGTTCGTCCGAGCAGAGGCGGACGGGCGGGCGCGGTCACTCTGCGTACGGTATTCAGCCCGGGCCTCCTGGTCCAGCAGGTTGACCTCCCGGGGAACGCCCCGGTCCCCCGCCGGCGATCCGGCCGTGGGAGACCGCCGGGCCGGGACGGACACGGGCACGGGACCCACGGCCCGCTCCTGCGCCACCCCCTCGGCCCCGGCCCGGCGGCACCCTCCCCCACGCCGATGAAGAGGCGGCCGGACGGGCGCCGGATACGCGCGACCGGGAGAAAGTCAGTCGGTGCGCCGGCCGGAGGCCGCGCAGCCCGCCGTGCACAGCACCAGCACCGCGCCGAACACCACCAGCAGCGGGGCCGTCCAGGTACCGGTGGCCTGGTGGACGGCACCGACGACGGCCGGCCCGGAGGCCGCGACGGTGTAGCCGCCGCCCTGGACCAGCGCCGACATCCGGCGGTTCTCGGTGAGGTCCCGCGCGCGCCGCACGACGAGCGAGAAGATCACGGTGATGCCGCCACCCTGCGCCGCGCCGCCCAGCGCGCACCAGACCGCCCAGCCCTGCGGGGCGAGCAGCAGGCCGAGGGGCAGCGCCGCCCACGCCGCGCAGACCACGGCCACGACGAGCCGGGGGGTGGGCAGGACCCGCAACAGCACGGGCACGCCGAAGGCGCCGACGATCGCCGCGATCTGGAAGATCGACGAGCCGGCGCCCGCGGCCGACTCGCTCATCCCCAGCTCGTCGCCGAGCAGCAGCGGCAGCCACGCCGTCACGCCGTAGTAGGCGAAGGCCTGCCCGGCGAAGGCGATCGTGAGGCCCCAGACGACCGGGCGGCGCCACCAGACCGGCCCGGGTGCGGCCGGTGCCGGCGCCGCCGAGCGGGCGGCCGGGCCCGCCTCGGGCAGGGACCGGGTCGCCCACCACCAGACACCGGCCGCGGCCAGCACCAGCACGCCCCAGGACGCCAGGGCGAACCGCCAGTCGGTGGCGCCGGCGATCGGCACGGTGAGCGAGAGCGTGATCATCGAGCCGACGTTGAGCGCCGCCGTGTACATCCCGAGCACCGCACCGGCCTGCCGCGGCAGGTCGCGGCCGATGACCACGGGCACCGCCACGTTGCCGACGGTGATCGCCGCACCGATCAGCAGGGTCCCGGCGACCGCGGCCGGCAGTCCGCCGAGGGACCGCACGACCATCCCGGCCAGCAGCACGCCGAGAGCGACCAGCACCCCGCGGCCGAGCCCGGTGCGGGCCAGCAGCGCCGACGCCGCCGGGGTGGCAAGCCCGAAGCACAACACCGGCAGGCTGGTGAGCAGCCCGGCGGTCCCGGCGTCGATCCCCAGGTCGGCGCGGATCGCCCCGGTGACCGGCGAGACGGCGACGATGGGGCCGCGCAGGTTGAGCGCGAGCAGCAGGATCGCGGCGACGAGCAGGGCGGGGGCGACGGCGGGGGGCGGCGCGGGCGCGGGCCGGGGGCGCGCGGTGTCGTGCGTGGCGGTCACTGCTTCCATACTTGCAGCGCGGAACCCGGCACTCACGCGGTCGTGAGCGACGGAACCGGCGCGCGCCGTCTCCCGCCGGCTCGGAACCGCGCCGTCCGCCCCGTGCGGGCCGGCCTCAGCTCCCGTCCTCGCGGCGCTGGTAGGCGTCCGGCACCCCGTCGTCGTCCATGTCGACCGTCTCGGCCAGCTCCATCCGCCGGTAGTGCGCGTTGCGGACGCGCAGGATGACGCTGGCCACCAGCGCCGCCAGCAGCGAACCGGCGAGCACGCCGATCTTGACCTCGCTGTCGATCTCCGAGCCCGTGCCGTAGGCCAGCTCGCCGATCAGCAGCGACACGGTGAACCCGATCCCGGCGAGCACGGAGAGCCCGAGGACGTCCCACCAGCTCAGCCCCTCCGAGAGCTGCGCGCGGGTGAACTTCTGCACCGCCCAGGTCGCGCCGAGCACGCCGAGGGTCTTGCCGACGAGGAGGCCCAGGATCGCGCCGAGCGCGACCGGGTGCAGGAAGGCCTCGAGCCCGGCGTCGACCACCGAGACCCCGGCGGCGAAGAACGCGAAGACGGGCACGGCGACCCCGGCGGAGATCGGCCGGAACCGGTGCTCGAAGTGCTCGGCCAGCCCCGGGCCGGGGCCCTCCGCCCGCCGCACGACCGGCACGGCGAAACCGAGCAGTACGCCCGCGACCGTGGCGTGCACCCCGGACTCGTGCACGAGCACCCAGGTGATCACGGCGAGCGGCAGCAGCAACCACCACGACCGGATCCGGCGCTGGACCAGGACGGTGAACAGCGCGAGCGGGACCAGTGCCAGCAGCAGCGGCACGGGGTGCAGCTCCTCGGTGTAGAAGATCGCGATGATCGTGATGGCCAGCAGGTCGTCGACGACCGCCAGGGTGAGCAGGAACGTGCGCAGCGCCGTGGGCAGGTGCGTGGAGATCACCGCGAGCACCGCGAGGGCGAAGGCGATGTCGGTCGCGGTCGGGATCGCCCACCCGACGGCGGTGCCGGCCGGGGCGTTGAACGCGACGAAGATCACCGCGGGGACGATCATGCCCCCGACCGCCGCGGCCACCGGCAGCGCGGCCCGGCGCGGGTCGCGCAGGTCACCCGCGACGAACTCGCGCTTGAGCTCCAACCCGGCGACGAAGAAGAAGATCGCCAGCAGCCCGTCGGCCGCCCAGGTCGCGAGGCTGAGGTCCAGGTGCAGGGACGCGGGCCCGACCGTGAGCGCGCCGAGCGCCGTGTACGCCTCGCGCCACGGCGAGTTCGCCCAGGCCAGCGCGATCACGGCGGCCCCGACCAGCAACAACCCGCCCACCGTCTCGGTCCTGAGCAGGTCGGCGATGCGCCGCGCCTCGGGCCAGCTGCCACGGGGGAACAGTCGGGGGCTACCGGCGGGAGTGTTCACGGAGGTGGGGCCTTTCGACGTTCGGGCAGGGCGGAACCTACGCCGACCAGACTTCCCGGCACACCGGCCCCCACCCTACGGCACGCTTGTGCACCCGAAAGACGAAAATGTGGCATCTTCGGTATCGACGCAGGTGAGGAGGCCCGTCATGACCGGAGTCGGCATCGGACCCGCCCGTGGGCGCAGGCCCACGTCCGCCCCGGCCACCGCCGGCGAGATCTTCGCGCTGATCCGCCAGGGTGCCGTCGCCACCCGGACCGAGATCGGGCGGGCCACCGGGCTCTCGCGCACCGCCGTCGCCGCGCGGGTGGACCGGCTGCTGAAGGAGGGCCTCGTCACCGAGGTGCAGGGCGGCGCGGCGACCGGCGGCCGGCCCGCCGCCCGGCTCGCGTTCCACACCGCGGGGGGCACGGTGCTCGCCGCCTCGGTGGGCGTGAGCCGGACGTCGCTGGCCGTCTGTGACCTCGCGGGCACCGTGCTCGCCCAGGACTCGCTGCGGATCCGGGTGCGCAGCGGGCCCGAGGCCGTGATGGAGGCGGTCGGCGAGCGGCTCGCCCGGCTGCTCGCGCAGATCGGCGCCGATCCGGCGCACGTCCGCGGCGTCGGGCTGTCGGTCCCGGGGACGGTGGACTCGGTCGCGGGCTGCAGCATCGGTGTCCCCGTGCTGCCGGGCTGGGCCGAGGTCAAGCTGCCGCCGCTGCTCACCGACCGGTTCCCCGTGCCGGTCCGGGTGGACAACGACGTGAACGTCATGGCGATCGCCGAGCAGCACGCGCACCCGGGCATCGACGACCTGCTCGTGGTGAAGGTCTCCACCGGCATCGGCGCCGCCGTCGTGAGCGGGGGCGCACTCCAGCGCGGTGCGCGCGGGTCGGCCGGCGAGATCGGCCACACCCAGGTCTCGGACGGCCCGGGCACGCCGTGCCACTGCGGCAACCTCGACTGCCTGGAGATCCTCGCCAGCGGCAGCGCGCTCATCCGGGACCTCACCGCCCGCGGGCGCACCGTCGACACGGTGTCCGGTGTCGTCGACCTCGTGCGTGCGGGCGACGCCGAGGCCGTCCGGCTGGTCCGCACCGCGGGCCGGCGGATCGGCGAGGTGCTGGCCTCGGCGGTGAACCTGCTGAACCCGGCGGTCATCACGGTCGGCGGCGACCTGGTCGGCGCCTACGAGCCGCTGGTCGCGGGCATCCGCGAGTCGGTCTTCAAGCGGTCGGTCGCCACCGCCACGCAGACGCTGCGGGTCGAGCCGGGCGCGCTGGCCGGGCGCAGTGGCGTCACCGGCTGCGCGATCCTCGTGCTGGACCGGGTGCTGTCCCCCTCGGCGGTGGACGACGTCCTGGCCCAGCACGACCTCACCCCGCCGGACTGACCGCCGCGCGGATGCTCGGTGCCCGGTAGCCGACGAACTGCAGCTCGCGGGACACCACGAAGCCGAGGTGCTCGTAGAGCCGGACGGCGCCGGCGTTCGACGCGGCGGCGTGCAGGAAGGGCCGCTCGCCGCGCTCCCGGATCACCGCGCCCACGGCGCGGACGAGCCGGGCGGCCAGCCCCTGCCCCCGCGCGGTCGGGGCCGTGCAGACCGCGGAGATCTCGGTGGCACCGGGCAGCCGCATGCGCTCCCCGGCCATCGCGACCAGTGCGCCGTCGCGGCGGATGCCCAGGTAGGTGCCCAGCTCGATCGTCCGGGTCAGGAACGGGCCCGGCTTGGTCCGGGCGACCAGCTCCAGCATCTCCGGCACGTCGGCGGGGCCGAGGCGCACCGCCTCGGGGTCCGGGGCGACCTCCAGCGCGTCGCCGGTCATCTGCACCCCGGGCAGGTCCATGCCCGTCTCCCAGCCCGCCGGGGCCTCCCGGCGCGGTCCGGCCAGCACGGCGGAGCCGCCGGGGCCGCTCAGCGCGGCCAGGTCCGCCCAGTCCCCCGCCGTGGGGTCGAGCGGCAGCCCCGCGAAGGGCGCGACGTCCGGCCGGTAGCGCGCGGCACGGCCGCGCACGTCGGCGAAGGCGCGCTGCGGCCCGGTGAGGGCGGCGAGCACCGGATTGGCGAGCGGAGCGGGCGGGAAGCCGGACACGGGTTCGGGGGACGGGAGAGCCACGAGAACCATCCTGCCCGCCCGAGCGGGGTAGCGTGCCGACGGCTGCCCACGCCACACGGACCGGCACGACCAGGTTGGAGCACCTCCCGTGACGCAGGCATCGACCCCCGCCGTCGTCGGCGGCGCGACCGTCCACCGCACCCGTGGCCGGCTGTCCGACGGCCGGGAGATCCTCTGGTACGACACCGAGCCCGGGCGGGTGCCCGGCAGGGACGAGCGGGGCCTGCCCGAGGTGCACACCGTCTCGCAGATCCGCTACGACGAGCTGCTCGACGAGTGGGTGGCCATCGCCAGCCACCGGCAGACCCGCACCTTCCAGCCGGCGGGCACGGCGGACCAGTGCCCGCTGTGCCCGACGATCCCCGGCCGGGTCACCGAGGTGCCCACCCCGGACTACGCGACGGTGGTGTTCGAGAACCGCTTCCCCTCCTTCTCCGGCGGGGTGGGGCGCGCGGAGGTGGTCTGCTTCACCAGCGACCACGACGGCCGGTTCGGCGCGCTGTCCCCGGACCGCGTCCGGCTGGTCGTCGACACCCTGGCCGACCGCACGGCCGAGCTGTCCGCGCGCCCGGACGTCGAGCAGGTCTTCCCCTTCGAGAACCGCGGGCCCGAGATCGGGGTCACCCTCGCGCACCCGCACGGGCAGATCTACGGCTACCCGTTCGTCACCCCGCGCACCCGCCAGCAGCTCGAGTCCGCCCGCCGGTACCGGACGCGGACCCGGGGCAACCTCTACGGGCACATCCTCGAGCGGGAGCGGACCGAGGCCGTCCGGCTGGTCACCGAGACCGAGCACTGGACCGCGTTCGTGCCCGAGGCCGCGCGCTGGCCCGTCGAGGTGCACCTCTACCCGCACCGCGACGCCAAGGACCTCCCCGAGCTCACCGACGCCGAGCGCACCGACCTCGCCACGATCTGGCTCGACGTGCTCGGCCGGCTGGAGCTCTTCCACGGCCGCCCCCTGCCCTACATCGCGGCCTGGCACCAGGCGCCGGTGCGCACGGACCGCGACCTCGCCTGGCTACACCTGGAGCTGTTCTCGATCCTGCGGGCGCCGAACAAGCTGAAGTACCTGGCCGGGTCGGAGTCCGGGATGGGCGTGTTCATCAACGACACCACCCCCGAGGACGTCGCCGCGAGGCTGCGCGAGCTGGGCGGCGGGTCCGGCGGCCCCGGGGCCGGCGCATGAGCGTCGCCGCGCGGTTCGCCGAGATCCACCGCCGCCCGCCCGCCGGGGTGTGGGCGGCGCCGGGCCGGGTCAACCTCATCGGCGAGCACACCGACTACAACGACGGCTTCGTCCTCCCCCTGGCCCTGGACCGGCGGACCCTCGTGGCCGCGGCGCCGACCGAGGGCCTGACCACCGTGCGCTCCTCCCGGGAGGCCGAGCCCGTCACGTTCACCGCGGCGACCGTCGTCCCGGGCGCCGTGACCGGTTGGGCGGCCTATGTCGCCGGCGTGCTGTGGGCGTTCCGCGAGGCGGGGCTGCCCGTCGTCGACCTCGACCTCCTCGTGGAGGGCGACGTCCCGGTCGGCGCCGGGCTGTCGTCGTCGGCCTCGCTGGAGTGCGCCGTGGCGGTGGCGCTGTCGGAGCTGGCGCACGTCGGCCTCGACCTCACGGAGGTGGCCCACCTCGCCCGGCGCGCGGAGAACGAGTTCGTCGGCGCGCCCACCGGCGGGATGGACCAGATGGCCGCGATGCACGGCGTCGCGGATCGCCTCGTCTTCCTCGACACCCGCACCGACCACGTCGAGCTGATCCCCTTCGCGCTCGCGGCGCACGACCTGCGGCTGCTCGTGATCGACACCCGGGCGCCCCACCGCCTCGTGGACGGCCAGTACGGCGAACGACGGTCCGACTGTGCGAAGGCGGCGGACCTGCTCGGGGTGCCGGCGCTGCGGGACGCGACGCTCGCCGGCGTCGAGACCCTCGCCGACGAGCGGCTGCGCCGGCGCGCCCGGCACGTGGTCACCGAGGACGAGCGGGTGCTGGAGGTCGTCGGGCTGCTGCGCGGGGGCGCGGACCCGCGCGCGACCGGGCCGCTGCTCTCGGCCTCGCACGCCTCGATGCGGGACGACTTCGAGATCACCGTGCCGCACGTCGACGTGGCCGCGACGGTCGCCGAGGAGGCCGGGGCGCACGGGGCCCGGATGACCGGCGGCGGGTTCGGCGGCTGCGTGATCGCGTTGGTCGACGCCGGGTCCGGCGACCGGGTCGCCGGGGCCGTCACGGCCGCCTACGCCGAACGCGGCTGGGACGCGCCGGTCGTGTTCGACGCGGTGGCGGCCGACGGCGCGGGGCGCGCATGAGCCCCTGTCCCTGCGGCTCGGGCGAGGTCTACGGCGCCTGCTGCGGCCGCTTCCACGCCGGGGAGCGCGCCGCGACCGCCGAGCAGCTGATGCGCAGCCGCTTCACGGCCTTCGCCCTGGGCGACGAGGCGTACCTGCGGCGCACCTGGCACCGGTCCACCCGGCCGCGGCGCGCGGCACCGGACCCGACCGTGGAGTGGACGCACCTGGAGATCGTGGACCGGGTGGCGGGCGGCCCGTTCGACACCGACGGGATCGTCGAGTTCCGGGCGCACCACCGGGCCGGGGTGCTGGCCGAGCGCAGCCGCTTCGTGCGTGAGGACGGGGTCTGGCTCTACCTCACCGGCGAGTGAGGGTCAGCGGCCGGACCACCGGGGCTCGTAGAGCGCCCACTCCCGGGTCCACGCGGCGTGGTTGGCCGCGGCGCAGCGGGCGCGGACGAGCGCCCGCAGGCCCAGCAACGCCAGCCCACCGACCAGCAGCACCAGCAGCCCGCCGACGACGGCCGTGACCCCGGCCTGCAGCGCGTCGACCGGCGGCGGGGCGATCGCCCCGCTCGTGCGGTCCACCCAGACCCGGACGACGGACCCGGCGGGCTGCGCGCCCAGCACCGGCACCGTCCCGGTGCGCGGGGTGCCGTCCGGCCCGACCCAGGAGGCCGGGGCGGCGACCTGCGCTGCTCCCCAGGCGGCTTCGACCCCGATCGCGCCGTCGACCGGCGCGAGGAGGGTGGCATCGACGGAGATCCGGCTCACGGCGTCGGAACGGGCCTGCTCGAGCCCGTTGCCGTGCAGGCGCAGGCCGGTCAGGACCGCCACCACGACGAGCACGAGGCCGAGGACACCGAGGACCCAGGAGGCCGCCGACTCGACGCGGTCCGTCCGCCGCCGGGGGATCCGGTCGGTGCCCGCCCGCGGGTACGGGCGCGGCCGGTCCGAATGATCCGAGTTCCCGGGCCGGTGGGATCGCACGTCGGGGGTCCTCTCCACGTCGGTCCCTCCACCGTGCTCCGGACGGCGGTACCCGGCAACGCGAGTGAGACCGAGTCGAGCGTGGCATCGATCACGCCGGGGCAGCGGACCGTCACCGACGGTTCACCGGACGTCCTCGGCCTCCGACGACCTCGGGGCGCCCCACGCGAGCGCCAGGAGGAGCCGGGCGCGATTCTCCGGGTCGTCCAGCTGCGACCCGAACAGCTCGTGCAGCCGCGCCAGGCGATAGCGCACCGTCTGCGGGTGGACGTGCAGCTCGGCCGCCATCGCCTGTCGGTCACCCAGGTGGCGCAGGTAGGCGGACAGGGTCTCGCACAGCCGCTCGCGCGACGCCGGGGCCGAGGCCTCCAGCGGGCGCAGCACCTGGGCCCGCAGCACCTCGAGCAGCCGGGAGTCGCGGTGCACGATGATCGCGTCGAGGTGCTCCTCGGCGAAGACCGGGTCCTCGGGCAGCACTCCGGTGCGTTGCAGCCGGGCCGCCACCTCGGCGATGTGCAGGCTCGCCGGGAGCCGGTCCGGCGGCACCGTGGGCCCGACGACGGCCCGGGTGCCGCGCAGCATCGCGGTCAACCGCCGCCGTCGCCCGCTCTGCGCCGGGTCCGGCACGATCGCGCCGGACAGCCGCGCCCGGTTGATCATCAGCGAAGCGGGGTCGAAGCGGGACAACATCCCCTGTCCGAGCAGGCTGTCCTCCTGCACCAGCACGACGGCCACCTCCTGTGGCACCTGCCAGCCGGCGCGCGCGGCGGCGGCCTGCACCGCCCCCTCGGTCGCCCGGTCGGACAGCAGCAGTTCCACCAGCTCCTCGCGCAGCCGCTCGCGGGCGACCGCGGCCTCCGACTGCTCCAGCACGAAGCCGTGTGCGGCGGCCGACGAGAGCCGGTCGACGAAGGCGAACACCCCCTCGGCCAGTCCGGCCAGCACCGCCGGCTCCAGGTGCAGCTCGACCGCGACGAGCGCGACGTGCCGCCAGAACACCCGCGCGCCGAGCTGGAAGGCCGACAGCAGCGTCGAGACGTCCCGGCCCTCCCGCCACTGCGTCCGGCCGATCTCCTCGAACAGCTCCTGCTCGCCGAAACCCGACGGGTACTCGCCCGTGGGCCCCGGAGCGGTCCCGGCCTCGTCGCCCGCGGCGACCAGCCGGTGCAGCGCGTGGTGCGCCGCCGCCGCCACCTCGACCCGATTCGCGTCGATGAACTGGGCATAATCCGGCCATTCGGACAACAAGGCCGCGCTGACCTCCTCCAGCACGGCCGGAACCCGCGCCAGCAGGGCCTCGACGAGGCCGTCCGTACCGGCGGGCGATGTGTCCACACCGGTGTTGTACGCCCGAAGGGGCGAGGGACGCACCACTTTTGTGCCCACGTGACAATTCTGGCCCGAAAGAATTAACACCCGTTGAGGAGATACGCGCAGCCGCACTGCGACACGATCAGCGCCGTGGGACGGAGGAACGGGACGTCCGCCGGGTCGACGGCGGCCGCACGCGCCGCTTCGGCGGAGGGCGGGCGGCCGGTCGTGCCCGGCCCGGGTGGCACCCACCCGGCCGGGCCTGCCGACCCCGTGGACGCCGCGCGCCTGCGCGAGGCCGAGGCCGCCGAGAACTTCCCGGTCGCCCTCCGGGTCCTGCCCGCACGCCATCGCCGCAGGCTGCGGGCGGTGTACGACGTCGTGCGGACGATCGACGACCTGGGCGACGAGGGCGGCGGGACCCCGGCCGAGCGGACCGCCGCGCTCGAGGCCTTCCGCGCGGACCTGCACGCCGCCGCGCCGGCGATCCCCGCGGTCCGCCGGCTCGCCGCGGTCGCACCGGACCTGCCCGTGGCCCCGTTCGACCGGTTGCTCGACGCCAACGTCCACGACCAGCACACCGTGACCTACGACACCTGGGACCAGCTGCTCGGCTATTGCGCGTTGTCGGCGGACCCCATCGGGCGGCTCGTGCTCGCGGTGTTCGAGGTGCCCGCCGACGGCGAGATCGAGCACGCCTCCGACGCCGTCTGCACGGCCCTGCAGATCCTCGAGCACCTGCAGGACGTCCGGGAGGACCGCGGCCGCGGCCGGATCTACCTGCCCGCCGAGGACCGCGCCGCGTTCGGCGTCGTGGAGGCGGACCTCGACCGGCCGACCGCCACTCCCACCCTGCGCGCGCTCGTCCGGCACGAGACGGAGCGCGCGGAGCAGCTGCTCGACGCCGGCGCCCCGGTCGTCGGTGCCTTGCGGGGCTGGGCGCGGATCGCCGTGGCCGGCTACGTCGCCGGTGGCCGCGCGGCGGCCGACGCCCTGCACCGCGTGGACGGCGAGGTCCTCGGCCGCGCCGCCGAGGCCGCGCTCAGCCGCAGGCGGGACGTCCTGCGGCACCTGTCCACGCTGCTCCTGCGGGCCCGCCCCGCCCCGACGGTGTCCGGCCGTCCGCGCCGGACGATCGCGGCGAGCGGCCGGCCGGTCCTCGCGGCGCGCCGGGCCCGGTCCCGACCGGACCTCCCGCGCCCGACCCCCCGGAGCTGCCGATGACCGACCCGTCCCGGACGACCGCCACCACCGCCGCCACGACCGGGCACTCCCCCGGCCCGCCCGGCGGCGGCCGCACGAACGGACACGCCACGATCCCGCCCGACCCGAGCACCCGCTCCGCCACCGAGCACGACACCGAGCACGACACCGAGCACGGCCCCGGCACCGGCCCCGGCACCGACTTCAGCGCCGATCTGCCCGCCGCCTACGCCGCCTGCGAGGAGATCACCCGCCGCGAGGCCCGCAACTTCTCCTACGGGATCCGCCTGCTGCCGGCCCCGAAGCGCGCCGCACTCTCGGCCGTCTACGCCCTCGCCCGCCGGATCGACGACATCGGCGACGGCGACTTCGACCCGCCCGGCGGCACCACCGGGCTCTCCTCGGCGGGCTCCTTCGAGGACAAGACCGCCGCCCTCGCCGAGGTCCGCGCCTCGATCCGGGCCATGCGCGAGCAGGCCCCCGACCCGTCCGACCCCGTGCTGGTCGGTGTCGCCGACGCCGCACGCCGCTACCCGATCCCGCTCGGGGCGTTCGAGGAGCTGGTCGACGGCGTCGAGGCCGATGCGCGGATGGACCACGACGCGGCGCTCGGCGGCGAACCGGCTCGCCCGCACACCACCTTCGACGACATGACGGTCTACTGCCGGCAGGTCGCGGGTTCGGTGGGCCGGCTCTGCCTGGGTATCTTCGGGTCCCGCCCCGACGAGCGCGCCCCCGGGTACGCCGACCGGCTGGGCATCGCGCTGCAGCAGACGAACATCCTCCGCGACATCCGCGAGGACCTGCGCAACGGCCGTGTCTACCTCCCGACCGACGAGCTCGCCCGGTTCGGCGCGGAGCTGCGGCTCGACGAGGCCGGCGCGCTGGCCGACCCGGACGACGCCCTCGCCGCCTACATCCGCTTCGCCGCGGACCGGGCGCGCGGCTGGTACGCCGAGGGGCTGAAGCTGCTCCCGCTCCTCGACCGGCGCAGCGCGGCCTGCGCCGGGGCCATGGCCGGCATCTACCGGCGGCTGCTCGAGGACATCGCGGCCGATCCGCGCTCGGTGTACGCGCAGCGCAGGTCGCTGACCGGGGCACAGAAGATCGGCGTGGCCCTGCGGGCGCTGGCGGGGCGGACGGCGTGACGGGCGCGGCGCGGGTCGCGGTCGTCGGCGGGGGGCTCGCCGGCGTCGCCGCCGCGCTCCGCTGCGCCGACGCGGGGCTCGCCGTCACGCTGCTCGAGTCGCGTGCCCGGCTCGGCGGGGTCGCCGGCTCCTTCACCCGCTCGTGCGGCGGCGGCGAGCTGGCGGTCGACACCGGCCAGCACGTCTTCCTCCGCTGCTGCACGGCCTACCGCGATCTCGTCGTGCGCTTGGGCGCCGAAGACAGGATCATGCTCCAGGAGCGGCTGGACATCCCGGTGCTGGCACCCGGTGCCGCTCCGGCCCGGCTGCGCCGCACCGCGCTGTCCGTCCTGCCCGCCCCGCTGCACCTGGGAGCCGCCCTGCTGCGCTACCGGCACCTGCCCGTCGCCGACCGGGTCCGGCTGGTCCGGGCCGCGCTCGCGCTGGGCGCGGTCGACCGCACCGACCCCGCCGCCGACGCCCGGTCCTTCGGCGACTGGCTCGCCGCCCACGGGCAGGGCGAGCGGGCCGTCGACGCGCTGTGGGACCTGGTCGGCATCGCCACCCTGAACGCCCGTGCCGGCGACGCCTCGCTCGCCCTCGCCGCCACGGTCTTCCAGCTCGGCCTGCTCACCGACGCCGCCGCCGGCGACATCGGCTGGGCGACCGCGCCGCTCGGCGCGATCCACGACGAGGCCGCCCGCCGCGCCCTCGCGGCGGCCGGCGTGGAGGTGAGACGGTCCGCGAAGGCGCGGGCGCTCCTGCAGGACCGGACCCGTCCCGGCCGGTGGCGGGTCCGCGTGGGAACGACCGACGGAGAGGAGGGGCTCGTGACCGACCGCATCGTCTGCGCCGTGCCGCCGGGCCCGGCGGAGCGGCTGCTGCCCGCGGGGGCGCTCCCGCTGCCCGAGGGCTGGGCCGGCCGGCTGGGCAGCACCCCGATCGTCAACGTGCACGTCGTCTACGACCGCCCGGTGCTGGCGGAGGGGTTCGCGGCGGGTGTCGACACACCCGTGCAGTGGGTCTTCGACCGCACGGCCCAGTCCGGGGCCGCCGCCGTGTACGGACCGCGGGCCCAGTACCTGGCGGTGTCGCTCTCGGCCGCCGACGACCTCGTCCGCGTGCCGGCGGCCGCCCTGCGCGAGCGGTTCCTCCCGGCGCTGGCGGCCCTGCTGCCGGCCGCCCGCGACGCGGTAGTCCTCGACTCGTTCGTGACCCGGGAGCCGCACGCGACGTTCCGTGGTGCCCCCGGGCAGGCCGCGCTGCGGCCCGGCCCCCGCACCGCCCTGCCCGGGCTCTACGTCGCCGGCGCCTGGACCGACACCGGCTGGCCCGCGACCATGGAGGGTGCCGTGCGCAGCGGCGGGTCCGCCGCCGAGGCCCTCCTCGCGGACCGGGCCGCCGCGCCCGTGGGGGTGGCCGCATGACCGCCGTCCTCGGGACCACCGACGCCGCCGCCGGGCCGGACGTGCTGGCCCTGCTCGCGGGCAGCCGCGACACCGTCACCCCCGCGCTGCGGGCCGCCGTGGCCCGGCTCGACACCGCCAGCCGCGAACAGGCCGAGTACCACCTCGGCTGGGTCGAGCTCGACGGCTCGCCCGGCCGGGGCGGGGGCAAGGCCGTACGGCCCGCGCTGGCGCTGCTCTCGGCGCGGGCCGCCGGTGCGCCCGCGGCGACCGGGATCGCCGGGGCCGTGGCCGTGGAGCTGGTCCACAACTTCTCCCTGCTGCACGACGACCTCATGGACGGCGACACCGAACGCCGCCACCGCCCGACCGTGTGGGCCCGGTGGGGCGCGGCCTCGGCGATCCTCTGCGGCGACGCCCTGCTGGCGCTGGCCACCGAGGTGCTGCTCGAGGACCGCTCACCGCACGCCGCCGAGGCCGCACGGCTGATCGCCACCACGACCCGTGAGCTGATCCGCGGGCAGGCCGAGGACGTCGCCTTCGAGGACCGCGCGGACGTCGGGGTCGACGAGTGCCTGTCCATGGCCGCCGGCAAGACCGGTTCGCTGCTCGCCACGAGCGCCGCGATCGGTGCGGTGCTGGCCGGGGCACCGGCGGCCGCGATCGCGGGCCTGCGGCAGTACGGCGCCGCCGTCGGACTGGCCTTCCAGCTGGTCGACGACCTGCTGGGGATCTGGGGCGACCCGGCCGTCACCGGCAAACCGGTGCTCTCGGACCTGCGCTCGCGCAAGAAGTCCCTGCCCGTGACCTTCGCCGTGCAGCGCGGTGGGGCCGCCGGTCGGGAGCTGGCCGCGTGGCTGGCCCGGTCGGGCGACCCGACCGAGGAGGAGCTGCGGGCGGCCGCCGATCTCGTCGAGCGGGCCGGGGGGCGGGAGTGGGCCGCCGCGCAGGCCCGTCGGCAGCGGGACCTCGCGGAACGGGCCCTCACCGGTGCCGGGCTCGCCGCGGGTCCGCGGTCGGAGCTCGTCGCGCTCGGGCGGCACCTCACGACCCGGGACTTCTGACACGGCCCTCGAACCGGGGCGGACCCCCAGCTCCGGTCCCACACCGATCCGCAGCGTCGGTCCCCCGCCCGGGATCCCGACGCCGATCCTCGAACAGGGAGAACTGGTGACCCTCACCGCACCGGAGACCAGCACGACCGAGGCGGGTGACGCCCGGCGGACGCTCGACGCCGCCGTCGGGTTCCTCAGGTCGATCCAGCACGAGCGCGGCTGGTGGCAGGGCGACCTCGAGACCAACGTGACCATGGACGCCGAGGACCTGCTCGTGCGGGAGTTCCTGGGCATCCGCACCGCACGGGAGACCGAGGAGGCAGCGCGCTGGATTCGCTCCCAGCAGCGCTCGGACGGTACCTGGGCCACCTTCGCGGGTGGGCCGGGCGACCTCTCCACGACGATCGAGGCCTGGGTCGCGCTGCGGCTCGCCGGGGACGACCCGGCCGAGCCGCACATGCGCGCGGCCGAGAAGTTCTGTCTGGCCGAGGGCGGGATCGAGCGCTCACGGGTGTTCACCCGGATCTGGCTGGCGCTGTTCGGGCTGTGGTCGTGGGACGACCTGCCGAACATGCCCCCCGAGCTGATCTTCCTGCCGAAGTGGTTCCCGCTGAACGTCTACGACTGGTCGTGCTGGGCCAGGCAGACCGTGGTGCCGCTGACGATCGTCGCCACGTTGCGGCCCGCGCGGCCGCTGCCCTTCGGCGTCGACGAGCTGCGGTCCGGGGCGGCGCCCGCGGCGTTCGACGCGCCGTGGACCTGGTCCGGTGCCTTCCAGCGGCTCGACGTCGGACTGCACGCCTACGCGAGGCGACCGATCGCCCCGCTGCGCCGGCTCGCGATGCGCCGCGGCGCGGAGTGGATCCTGGCCCGCCAGGAGGCCGACGGCGGCTGGGGCGGCATCCAGCCACCGTGGGTGTACTCGCTGATCGCCCTGCACCTGCTCGGCTACCCGCTCGACCATCCCGCGATGAGGGCCGGCATCGAGGGCTTCGAACGGTTCCTCGTCCGCCGGGAGACCCCGGACGGCCCGATCCGCATGCTCGAGGCCTGCCAGTCCCCCGTCTGGGACACCTGCCTGGCCGTCACCGCCCTGCTCGACGCCGGCGTGCCCGCCGACGACCCGGCCGTCGTCCGGGCGTCGACCTGGATGCTCGACGAGGAGATCTCGGGCGTCCGCGGGGACTGGGCGGTCCGCCGCCCGGACCTCCCGGTCGGCGGCTGGGCCTTCGAGTTCGACAACGACGGCTATCCCGACACCGACGACACCGCCGAGGTCGTGCTGGCCCTGCGGCGGGTGGCGCACCCGGACCCCTCGCGGCTGCGGGCGGCGGTCGACCGCGGGGTCGCCTGGACCGTCGGCATGCAGTCCGCCGACGGGGGCTGGGGCGCGTTCGACGCCGACAACACCCGCGAGCTCGTCACCAAGCTGCCGTTCTGCGACTTCGGCGCGGTGATCGACCCGCCGTCCGCCGACGTCACCGCGCACGTGGTCGAGATGCTCGCCCACGAGGGCCTGGCCGACGGGGAGGCCTGCCGGCGCGGCGTGCGCTGGCTGCTCGACCACCAGGAGTCCGACGGCTCGTGGTTCGGCCGGTGGGGCACCAACCACGTCTACGGCACCGGCGGCGTCGTCCCGGCGCTCGTCGCGGCCGGGA
Organism: Pseudonocardia oceanicola; assembly: GCF_047200735.1. Lineage (NCBI taxonomy): Bacteria > Bacillati > Actinomycetota > Actinomycetes > Pseudonocardiales > Pseudonocardiaceae > Pseudonocardia > Pseudonocardia oceanicola. The sequence goes on along the minus strand of NZ_JBJZON010000001.1, from coordinate 812,130 downwards.
TCCCCGCCTCCGACCCGGCGATCCGGCGCGCGGTCGCCTGGCTGGAGCGCCACCAGAACGCCGACGGCGGCTGGGGCGAGGACATCCGCTCCTACGACGACCCCGACTGGATCGGTCGTGGCGAGTCCACGGCCTCGCAGACCGCGTGGGGGCTGCTCGCGCTGGTCGCGGCCGGTCGGGCGCGCTCGGACGCGGCCCGGCGCGCCGTCCGGTTCCTCGCCGACACCCAGCTGCCCGACGGGAGCTGGGAGGAGGAGATGTACACGGGCACCGGCTTCCCCGGCGCCTTCTACATCCGCTACCGGCTCTACCGCATGACGTTCCCCGTCTCCGCCCTCGGGCGCTGGTGCGAGGAGGTGGGTGCATGACCGCGCCGCGACGGGTTCCGGCCCTGGGGCCGCCGGTCGTCTGCGCCCCGCTGGGCGTCGAACGCGCCGCCCTGCGCGGCGTGGTGGGCGACGCGGCCGTCGTCCGGACCGGGATGGGTCCGGCCCGCGCGCGGGCCTCGGCCGCCTGGATCGCCTCCGGCGGTCCGCGTCCCGTGCTGGTCACGGGCGTGGCGGGGGCGCTCGACCCCGCCGTGCGGGCCGGTGACCTCGTCGTCGCCGACGAGATCCGGTTCACCGACTTCCGCGCACCCGTGCCCGTGCCGACCGCCGCGCCGCTCGCCACCGCGCTGCGCCGGCTCGGCCTGCGGGTCCACCTCGGCCCGATCGTCTCCTCACCGACCGTGGTCGAGGGCGCTCGACGGGCCGGGCTCGGCCGGGAGGGCGCCCTCGCCGTCGACATGGAGTCCGGCTGGCTCGCCGAGGCCTCGGCGGGCGGGCCGTTCGCGGTGGTGCGGGCGATCGTCGACACCCCGGAGGCGCCGCTGGTGCGGCCGGGCACGCCGGTGCGCGGCTTCACCGCCCTGCGGTCCCTGCGCCGCGCCGCGCCCGCGCTGCGGGAGTGGTTCGCGGCCGTCTGGGACGAGCCGGCGGCCCGCGAGGTGGTCCTCGCCGAACCGCGCAGCTTCTGCGCCGGGGTGGAACGGGCGATCGACATCGTCGACCGGGCGCTGGACCGCTACGGCGCCCCGGTCTACGTGCGCCGCCAGATCGTGCACAACGCCCACGTCGTCCGACGGCTCACCGAGCGTGGTGCGGTGTTCGTCCAGGAGGTCGCGGAGGTGCCGCGCGGCGCGACCTGCGTGCTCGCCGCGCACGGCGTCTCCCCCGAGGTCCGCGCCCAGGCCGAGGCCCGCGACCTCGCCGTCATCGACGCCACCTGCCCGCTCGTGGCCAAGGTGCACGCCGAGGTCAAGCGGCACACCGGCCGCGGCGAGACCGTCTTCCTCATCGGCCATTCCGACCACGAGGAGGTCGAGGGCACCGTCGGCGAGGCGCCGGCCGACATCGTCGTGGTCGAGGACGAGGCCATGGCGCACACGGTGACCGCGCGCGATCCGGGCCGCGTCGCCTACGCGATGCAGACCACCCTCGCGGTGGACGAGGCCGAGCGGATCGCCGAGGTCCTGCGCGGCCGGTTCCCGGCCATCTCCGCCCCCCGCCGCGACGACATCTGCTACGCCACCACGAACCGCCAGCGCGCGATCCGCGCGGTGGCCGCCGGGACCGACCTCGTGCTCGTCGTCGGCTCCGGGAACTCGTCGAACTCCCGCCGGCTGGCCGAGGTGGCCGGCCGGGTCGGCGACCCACCCACCCCCGCCCACCTCGTCGACGACGTCGGCGGGATCGACCTGGCCTGGCTCCGCGGGGTCCGACGGATCGGGGTCAGCGCGGGGGCGTCGGCGCCCCCGGAGCTCGTCGACGAGGTCGTGTCCTGTCTGTCCGGCCTCGGTCCGGTCGCGGTCACGACGACCACGACCGGGACCGAGGACGTCGTCTTCACCCTGCCCAAGGAGGTGAGCTGAGCACGTGAGCGACCCGTCCGCGCCGGCCCACCCCACCCATCGCGCCTCCACCGAAGGACAGTGATCCCATGGCGATGCCTCTGCGCCAGTCCCTCCGACTCGGTACGTACCTGCTGAAGCAGAAGATCAAGGGCACCGAGAAGTTCCCGATCCTGGTCGAGCTCGAGCCCCTGTTCGCCTGCAACCTCAAGTGCAACGGGTGCGGCAAGATCCAACAGCCCGCACACCTGCTCAAGCAGCGGATGCCGGTCGAGCAGGCCGTGAACGCCGTCCTGGAGAGCGGCGCCCCGATGGTCTCCATCGCCGGTGGGGAACCGCTGATGCACAAGGAGATCGACGTCATCGTCCGGCGACTGCTGGACCTCGGCAAGATCGTCTTCCTGTGCACCAACGCGGTGCTGCTGCCCAAGCACCTGCACCGCTTCACCCCGCACAAGAACTTCGCCTGGATGGTCCACATCGACGGGCTGCGCGAGCGGCACGACGAGTCCGTGGCCAAGGAGGGTGTGTTCGACCAGGCCGTCGCCGCGATCCGGATGGCGCAGGAGGCCGGCTTCCGGGTCAACACCAACACCACCTTCTTCGACACCGACACCCCGCAGGACGTCATCGACGTGCTCGACTACCTCAACGACGAGCTGAAGATCGACAACATGCAGATCTCGCCGGGGTACGCCTACGAGAAGGCCCCGGACCAGGAGCACTTCCTGGGCGTGCAGCAGACCCGGGAGCTGTTCAAGAAGGCCTTCGACGGCGGCCGGCGGCGGAAGTGGCGGCTCAACCACTCGTCGGTCTTCCTGGACTTCCTCGAGGGGCGCCGGGACCTCGAGTGCACCGCGTGGGCCATCCCGTCGTACTCGCTGCTCGGCTGGCAGAAGCCCTGCTACCTGCTCGACGACGGGTACGTGAAGACCTACCAGGAGCTGATCGAGGACACCGACTGGGAGGCGTACGGGCGCGGCAAGGACGAGCGGTGCGCCAACTGCATGGCGCACTGCGGCTACGAGCCCTCCGCGGTGTTCGCCACCCTGGGGTCGCTGCGCGACACCATCCGCACCGCCGCGGGCGCCTGAGCACACCAGCGGCGGAGCAGGTCGAGGGGCAGGTCGACGGACGGCTCGGCACGGTGACGGGACGCGAGCTCACGGGGAGGTCACAACGGGCAACCGGCCCGTTATCTCCCCGTGACCGGGCCCGCTACACTCCGGCGAACGCGCTGGACGACGAGCGCGGACTGGCCCCCCGAGCCGACGAGGACCTGCATGCCGGAGCACCGGATGACGACTCTGATCCACCTCCCCCCGATCGGAGCCCTGCTGCGCCACGCCGGCCGTCCGCTCCTGGAGTCCACGCTCGTCCCGCTCGCGTTGTTCTGGATCCTGTTCACGCACGCCGGCTTCGACGCCGGGATCATCGGAGCGCTGTCGTGGTCGGCCCTGGCGATCGGGCGGCGGGTCGTCACGCGGCGCAAGGTCCCGGCGATCCTGTGGCTGACCACCGTCCTGCTCGTCGCCCGCACCGCGGTGGGCCTGTGGTCCGGGTCCGCGTTCCTCTACTTCCTGCAGCCCACCGTGCAGAACTTCGTGTTCGCCGGGCTGCTGCTGGTCACCATCGGGCTGGACCGGCCGCTGCTGGCGAAGCTGGCGGACGACTTCTGCGCCTTCCCCGACGCCCTCACCCAGCACCCCGAGATGAAGAGCTTCTTCAAGAAGGTCTCGCTGCTGTGGGCGGCGGTCTTCCTGGTCAACGGCGTGACCACGCTCGCCGTGCTGGCCACCCAGACCGTCGGGAACTTCCTGATGGTCTCCACGGCCGGCTCGTACTCGCTGGTCGCGGTGGGCATCGCGCTCTCGCTGTGGTGGTTCCACCGCTCGCTGGCGGGCGAGGGCATCGGGCTGCGGATCGGGGTCCCGCAGCCCAAGCTCCGCGTGGGCTGAGCTCACCCCCCACCCCGGGCGCCGACCCGTCAGAGGCGGCGGGCGAGGTCCTCGAGCTCCGCGTCGAGGGTGCGGCGGGAGAACCCCCGGGCTCGCCGGCTCAGCTCCTCCCGCTCCTCCGGCTCGGCGCGCAGCCGGCGTACGGCGGCGGTCACGTCGGCTGGCCCCGGGCAGACCAGCGCCAACCCCGCCTCCTCCGTCATCCGGGCCCCGGCGCGGCCGTGCCCGGGCACGGGGTTCGCGAACAGCACGGGCGTCCCGACGGCGAGCGACTCGCTCGCGATCATCCCGCCCGCCGTGGTGAGCACCAGGTCCGAAGCGGTGACCAGCTCGGGCACCTCCTCCGTCCAGCCCAGCACCGTCAGCCCGGGCGCCCGGCGCGCCGCCAGCCGGGCCCGCAACCGCTCGTTGCGCCCGCACAGGACCACGGCCTCGACCGGCGGCCCGTCCCCCATGCCGCCCGCGAGCACGGCGTCGACCACGCCTTCCACGCCGCCGAACGCCAGCGAACCGCCCGTCACCAGGACCACGAACGCGGCCTCCGGCAGGCCCAGCTCGCGCCGGGTCGCCGCCCTGTCGCCGGGGCGGAAACGCGTGTCGACCGCCGCGGGCGCCACCCGCACCTCGGCCTCCGGGACCAGGGCCGCGGCCTGCGCGCGGCTGGCGGGGAGCAGCGTCCACGTCTCGTCGACCCCCGCCCACACCCAGAACGGGTGCACCGCGACGTCGGTGACCACCGCGACGCTCCGGCCGGGCAGCTGCCCGCGCCGGCGCAACCAGGCGAGCCCGCCACTGATCATCGGGTACGTGGAGACGACCAGGTCCGGGTGCTCCTCGCGGAGCAGGGGCGCCAGCGACCGGCCCAGCCGTGCGGCCGCGACCCGCTTGCACAGCGCGGCGAACCGCGGGTGCCGGACGAGCAGGTCGTAGCCGATGCCGTAGAGGCCCGGTGCCCACCGCATGGTCACGGCGTAGGAGCGGCGCAGGACCGCGTCCCGCAGGCCCCCGCGGCGGCCGCCGCTCGCGCTCTCCACCTCGTGCACCTCGGCCGCGGGCCAGAGCTCCCGCATCCGTGCCGCCAGGGCGCGCGCGGCGGCGACGTGCCCCTCGCCCACCGGGGCCGACAGCACCAGGACCCGGAGCGGCGCCTCACCGTCCATACAGGACACGGTACCCCCGACCCCGCTCCCCGAACCTCCTCCCCGACGGCAAGGACGAGATGACCGATCCGCAACGGCTGCTGCTGGTCACCGGCAGCATGGGCGCGGGCCACCACGCGGCCGCCCGCGCCGTCGACGAACGCGCCCGGCGACTGTGGCCGGGCGTCGAGGTGACCTGGACGGAGACGCTCGACGGCATGGGCCGCCGGGCCGGGCCGGTGTTCCGCACCGTCTACGCCGGCTGCATCCGGTACCTGCCCTGGCTCTACGAGCTGTACTTCCGCCTACTCTGGCACGTGCCCTTCTTCCGGGCCGGCACCCGCGCGGTGATCGGGCGCTGGAGCGGCCGCGGCCTCGAGCCCGCGGTCCGCGAGCACCGCCCGGACCTCGTGGTCGCGACCTTCCCGGAGGGCATCACGGGATTGGCGTGGCTGCGCCGGCGCGGCCGGCTGCCGATGCCGACGGTCGCCCTCGTGAACGATCCCGCCCCGCACCCGTTGTGGGCCTCGCCCGCCCTGGACCTGCACCTCGTCAGCACCGAGGAGGGCGCTGCCCGGCTCCGGTCGGCCGCCCCGGGCGCGCGGGTCCGGGTGGCCGCGCTGCCGGTGGTCGCGGCGTTCACCCCGCCCGAGGAGGCCCCCCGGGAGCGGCCCCGGGTGCTCGTCTCCTGCGGATCGCTGGCCTTCGGCGACGTGGCCGCGACCTGCGCGGGCGCGCTCGACGCCGGCGCCGACGTCCTCGTCACCACGTGCCGCCTGCCCGCCCTGCGCCGGAGGCTGGAGCGGCTGGCCCGACGTCACCCGCACGGTGCGCGGCTCACCGTCGTCGACTGGATCGACGACCCCGCGGCCGCCACCCGCGGAGCCGACGTCGTGATCACCAACGGCGGAGGTGCCACCGCGCTCGAGGCGCTGGCCTGCGCCCGTCCGGTGCTGCTCGCCGACCCGATCCCCGGCCACGGCCGGGCCAACGCCGACGTGCTGGCCGCCGCCGGCCTGGCGCGGGTCTGCCACGGCCGGGCCGGCGTCGCCGAGGCGGTCGGCGAGCTGTGGGACCCGGGCGCGCGGGCCGTCGTCGTCAAGGACCTGCGGCGGCGCCTCGAGGCCCGCGATCTCGACCGGGACGTCGCGGCCCTGGCCGGGCTGGACGGCCCGCCGAGACAGACGCGCCTGCGTCCGCAGGACGCCCTGTTCGTGCACGCCGCCACGCCCGAGGTCCCGCAGCAGGTCGGGGCCCGGATCACGGCCGTGGGCGCGCCCGCGGAGGGCTGGGTGGTGCACCTCGACGGCCTGGTCCGCGACCGCGCACCGCACCTCGACCTGCTCACCCGGCGGCTCGCCCCACCGCGGCCGGGCCTGCCGCTCCGCTGGGTCCACGATCCCGCGCCCGACCCGGCGGAGCACGTCCGGCGCGAGGTCTGGCGGATCGGCCCCACCGGCGACCACCCCACGTGGGACGACGCCGTGACAGCCTTCTTCGCCGACGCGCTCGACCCGGGCCTCGGTTGGGAGCTGCAGGCCGCGCAGGCCGACACGGGCGAGGCGGCCGTGCTGGCCCGGGTGCACCACGCCCTCGGCGACGGGCTCGCGGTCACCGACGGGCTGATCCGGCTGCTCGCGGACGAACACGCCGAGGCCCCCGCCACCCGGGCTGCTGCGGCGGCGGGCACGGGCAGCGCTGCGCGGTGGACGCGGCTGCGCTACGCCCTCACGGTCGTCCGGGGGATCGCGAGCCTCGCCACGGCCGGTCCCCCCGGTCGCTCGCCGCTGGTCGGACGGTCCGGACCCGGGCCGCGGCGGCTGTCCGTCGACGTCGACGGCGCCGAGGTCCGACGGGCGGCCCGCGCCCACGGCGTCGGCACCACGGTGCTGGTCCTGGCCGCTCTCGCCCAGACACTGCACGAGGAGCTCGACGCGCCACCACGGATCCGCACGATGGTGCCGATGACGACCCGGACGCGCGCGGGCGTCCGCAGCCGGGCCGGCGGGAACCGGACGGCGGCGGTGTCGGTGGACCTGCCGACCGGCCCGATGAGCCCTGCCGAGCGGGTCGCCCGGGTGGACGCGGCGCTGGCCGCCGGCTCGGCGACGGGCCAGCCCGAGGGAGCCGCGGCCGTGCTGGCGGCGCTCGGCCTGCTGCCCGGCCGGGTGCAGGGACCGCTCGTCCGGCTCGTCTACGGGCGCCGGTTCTTCCACCTGCTGGCCTCGGTCATGCCCGGTGCGCGCCGCCCGCTGCACCTGCGGGGCGGGTTGATCAGCACCGTGCAGCCCGTGCTGCCGCTCGCCGACAGCGTCGGCCTGGCCGTCGGAGCGCTGAACTGGGGCAGGTACACCTGCATCGGGATCACCGCGGATCCCGCCGTCCTTCCCGTGACCCAGGGAATACCTGCTGGCCTGAGGCGGTCGTTGGGGAGTATGCAGCTACCCGAAACCTGAGCGGAGCGTGCGGAGCGACCATCGGCACTGAGCGGAGCGAACATCGGCGCGAAGCGGAGCGACCATCGACACTGAGCGGAACGTGCGGAGCGAGGACCGGTGCGGATCGGAGCTCGCTGAGCGAAGATCAGCGCTGAGCGACGCTCGCGGAGCGACCGTCGACGCCGGCCGGAGCTCGCAGGCGGACGTCGGCACCGAGCGGGACGTGGACAGAGGGGGTGGACATGGACGGCGACATCCTGATCGCGGTCCCCGCCGCCGTGCTCGGGGCCGCCGGGTTCGGGCTCGCCACTGCCGCGCAGCAGCGCGCCACGCACGAGGTGGAGATCACCCCGACGTTGAACCCGCGCCTGATCAGCACGCTGCTGCACCGGCCGATGTGGCTGCTCGGCCTGGTGGCCACGGTCGTCGCGCTGCTGCTGCAGCTCATCGCGCTGGCCTTCGGGGCGATCGCGGTCGTGCAGCCGCTCCTGGTGACCGGGGTGGTGTTCGCCGCGGCGTTCTCCTCGCTGATGTCCCGGCGCCGCCCGGACCCGCTGATCCTGCTCGGCGCGCTGCTCTGCGCCGCCGGGATCGCCGCGTTCCTGCTGCTCGCACGGCCGGTGCCGGCGGAGAGCGAGCACGTCGACGTCTGGGGCGGGCTGCCGCTCGCGATCGCGCTGGCCGTCGCGGTGGTCGGGTCGATCCTGTACTCGTCGCTGGTGCAGCACCCCTCGCGGGTGCTGGCGCTGGCCCTGGCCACCGGGATCCTGTACGGCGTCACGGCCGGGCTGATGAAGGTCGTCACCGGGCAGCTACGGATCGGTCTGCTCGAGCCGTTCCAGCACGCCACGCTGTACGCGGTGTGCGTGATCGGCCCGATCGGCTTCCTGCTCAGCCAGAACACCTTCCAGCAGGGCCGGCTGGTCTCGCCCGCGGTCGCGGTGATCACGAGCGTGGACCCGGTGGTGGCGGTGCTGATCGGCGTGTGGTGGCTGGGCGAGCGGCTCGACGCCTCCCCCGCGCTGCTCGCCGGGCAGTGCCTCGCCGCGGTCGTGGTGATCGCCGGGATCGCGTTCATCACGCTGCGCGGCACGCACCTGCTCCACGAGCTCGACGCCGAACACGCGGCGGCGGGCCGTGGCCGACCGGACGTCGCGCCGGGATGAGCCGCACTCCGGAACCACGCCGCCGTGTGCGACGCCCGTTCTCCGCGTCGTGGAACCACGATGCGCATTCCTGCCGACGTGTCGCGCAGTACGGAGCCATGGTGCGAGGAGTGCGATGAGGGTCGCGGATCGGGTCGCGCTGGTGACGGGGGCGTCGTCGGGGATCGGCGCCGCGCTGGCGGAGCGGCTCGCGGCCGACGGAGCGCGGCTGGTGGTGACCGGGCGGGATGCGGAGCGGCTGCACCAGGTCGCCGAGCGGACCGGGGCGAAGGCGGTCGTCGCCGACCTGGTGGCGGACGGTGCCTCCGGGGTCGGCACCCTGCTGGACGCGCTGCCCGCCCGGCCCGCACTCGTCGTCCACTGCGCGGGCGCCGGGGCGGCCGGACCGCTGGCGGAGCTCGCCCCCGCCCGGGCCGACGAGCTCATCGACCTGAACCTGCGGGCCCCGATCCAGCTGACCCGGGCCCTGTTGCCGGACCTGCAGGCCGAGCGCGGGCACCTGGTGTTCGTGGCCTCGATCGCGGCCCTCGGGGTGGCCGGCGAAGCGGTGTACTCGGCGACCAAGGCGGGGCTGCGCGGGTTCGCCGACGCGGTGCGGATCGAGGCGCCCGAGATCGGCGTGACGACGGTGCTGCCCGGCGCGGTCGACACGCCCTATTTCGGGCGGCGGGGGCGGGAGTACGACCGCCGGTTCCCGCGGCCGATCCGCGCCGACCGGGTGGCCGAGGAGATCGCCCGCGGGATCCGGCGCGACGCGGTCGAGGTCGTCACGCCCCGGTGGCTCGCGCTCGGGGCGCGCGTGCACGGCGCCGCCCCGGCCCTGTTCGCCCGGGCCTCTCGCCGCTTCGGCTGACTCCCGACCGCGCGCAGGACGGTGTTCCACACCGCTCGCCCCCGTCCACGCTCGCATCGTGGTTCCACAACGCGATCCGGACGGCCCGAGAGCCGCATCATGGTTCCATAACGCGATCCCGACGAGCCGAGAGCCGCATCATGGTTCCACAACGCGGGTCAGAGCGTGGCGCGCAGGTGCTCGGCGATGTCCGCGATGCGGCCGAGGACGCCGTTGAGGAAGCGCGGCGAGTCGTCCGTCGACAGGGTCCGGGCCAGCTCCACGGCCTCGGTGATCGCCACCGGGTCGTCGATCTCGTCGACCCAGAGCAGCTCGTAGACGCCGATCCGCAGCAGCGTGCGGTCGACGGCGGGCATCCGGGCGACCGTCCAGCCCTCGGCGTGCTCGGCGAGGAGCTGGTCGATCCGCTCCCGGTTCTCCACGACGCCCCGCACGAGCAGCGCGGCGTAGTCCGAGACCGGCGGCGCGTCGTCCGTCTCGCGACGCTGGGTCAGCACCCCGAGCGGATCGACGCCGCGCGCCTCGGACTCGAAGAGGATGTCGAGGGCACGCTTGCGGGCCTTGGTCCTGGCCCGCACGTCAGCTGCTGACGCGGCCGAGGTACCGGCCGTCGCGGGTGTCGACCTTGACCTTGGTGCCGGTCTCCAGGAACAGCGGCACCTGGATCTCCGCACCCGTCTCCAGGGTCGCGGGCTTGGTGCCGCCGGTGGAGCGGTCGCCCTGCAGGCCCGGGTCGGTGTGCGCGATGACCAGCTCGACCGAGGTGGGCAGCTCGACGAACAGCGGCGCGTCCTCGTGGAAGCTGATCTGCGCGACCTGGTTCTCCAGCAGGTAGTCGGCGGCGCCGCCGACCACGTTCTCCGGGATCGGGAGCTGGTCGAAGGTGTCGCCGTCCATGAAGACGAAGTCCGCGCCGTCCCGGTACAGGTACGTCATGTCGCGCCGGTCCACCGTCGCGGTCTCGACCTTGGTCCCGGCGTTGAAGGTCTTGTCGACGACCTTCCCGGTCATCACGTTCTTGAGCGTGGTGCGGACGAAGGCGCCGCCCTTGCCGGGCTTGACGTGCTGGAACGCCTGGACCGACCACAGCTGGCCCTCCAGGTTGAGCACCAAGCCGTTCTTCAGGTCGTTCGTGGTGGCCACGTGCGGGTCTCTCCTGGTTCCTCGTCGTACACGGCAGTCGTACTCGGCGTGGGGCGCGGGCGCCGACCGTGCCGGCCGTGCCGACCTGGGCCCACGACGAGGGGCGGGACCGGTACGACCGCACGCGGCGGATGTCACTCCCGGCGGCGCCCGACTCCCGTCGGGCCGTGCCCCGCCGAACCGCCGTCGAGGATACCGCCGCGCCCGCGCGGGCGAGCGTGCCCCCGCCCGCAGGCGCCGCTCAGCCGACCTCGACGAGATCCTTGGTGAAGCCCGTGAGCCCCTCGGCGGGTCCGGACCCGGGAACGACGAGCGCGTCCTCGATCCGGACGCCGCCGCGGCCGGCCAGGTAGACGCCGGGTTCGACGGTGACCACCATGCCCGCCTCCAGCACGTCCTTCGAGGAGGCGGACAGCGCCGGCGCCTCGTGGATCTGCAGCCCGACGCCGTGGCCCAGCCCGTGCAGGAACTCCGCACCCCGGCCGGCCGCGGTGATCGGTTCCCGGGAGGCGGCGTCGACCTTCGCGGCCGGCACCCCCGCCCCGAGCGCCGCGCAGCCGGCGGCCTGTGCCCCCTGCACGAGGGCGTACAGCTCGCGCTGCCAGTCGGCGGCGCGGCCGAGCACCACCGTGCGTGTCATGTCGGAGTGGTAGCCGTCGACGAGCGCGCCGAAGTCGAGCTTGAGCAGGTCGCCGGGGCGCAGCGCGGCGTCGGTCGGGGCGTGGTGCGGGATCGCGGAGTTCGGGCCCGCAGCGACGATGGAGTCGAACGACGGCCCGTCGGCCCCGAGCGCCCGCATCCGGAACTCGAGGTCCAGGGCGATCTCCCGCTCGGTCCGGCCCGCCCGCACCCCGCCCGCGTCGAGCAGGTCCGTGAGCGCCGTGTCGGCGAGGGTGCACGCGCGGCGGAGGGCCTCGATCTCGGTGTCGTCCTTGACCACGCGCAACTGTGCGACCAGCCCGGGGGCCCGCTCCAGGGTCGCCCCTTCCGCGGCCCCGGCGAGGGCGGCGTGCGCGTCGACGGTCACGGCGTCGGACTCGAAGCCCAGCCGCCGGATCCCGAGGGCCGACGCCCGCGAGGCCAGGGCGAGCGCGGTCGCCCGCTCGACGACGGCGGGGAGGTCCGGCACCTCGGCGGCGGCCCGGGTCGTGTAACGGCCGTCGGTGCCGAACCGGCTGCCCGCGTCGTCGGTCGCGGCCAGCAGCAGGGCGCCGTTGGACCCGGTGAACCCGGTCAGGTACCGGACGTTCACGAGGTCGGTGACCAGCAGCCCGTCGAGGCCCGCGGCGCGCACCCGCGCACGGACGGCCTCGCGGCGCGCGGCCTCGGGCCGGGCGCCGCCTCGGGTGCTGGTCGGCACGGCAGCGGTCATGGGCCTCAGCCTAGGCTGGCGCCATGAGTGGGTCGGGGCTGTACTTCAGGCAGCTGCTGTCCGGGCGGGATTTCGCGGTCGGGGACCGCGTCGCCACGCAGATGGTCAACTTCGCCTATCTCCTCGGCGACGAGGAGTCCCGCGAGGCCGTCGTCGTCGACCCGGCCTACGCGCCGGGCGACCTGCTCGACGTGCTCGAGGCCGACGGCATGCGGCTGACCGGCGTGCTCGCCACGCACCACCATCCCGACCACGTCGGCGGCACCATGATGGGCTTCGACCTCGAGGGGCTCACCGGGCTGCTGGCGCGCACGCCGGTCCCGGTGCACGTCCAGAAGTCCGAGGCCGACTGGGTCTCCAAGGTCACCGGGATCTCCGCCACCGACCTCACCCTCCACGAGAACGACGACGTGGTGCAGGTCGGCGACATCCCCATCCGGCTGCTGCACACCCCCGGGCACACCCCCGGCAGCCAGTGCTTCCTGGTCGACGGGCGGCTGGTCGCCGGCGACACCCTGTTCCTGCAGGGCTGCGGCCGCACGGACTTCCCGGGCGGCGACGTCGAGGCGATGTACCGGAGCCTGCAGCGGCTCGGGTCGCTCGCCGGCAATCCCGTGGTGTACCCGGGGCACCGCTACTCCGAGCAGCCGCACTCCCCGCTGCTCGACGTCCGGCGTTCCAACGTGGTGTTCCGGCCGCGGTCGGCGGAGGAGTTCGCGCTGGCCTTCGGTTAGCGTCCGTCGGCCCGCTCCGGCGGCTCAGGCCGGGCGGCCGGCCAGGTAGCGCAGCGCCAGCACGTAGCCCTGCACGCCGAGACCCACGATGGTGCCGGTGGCGACGGGGCTGACGTAGCTGTGGTGCCGGAACTCCTCGCGCTGGTGCACGTTGCTGATGTGCACCTCGACCAGCCCGCCGGTGAGCATCGCGCAGGCGTCGCGCACGGCCACGCTGGTGTGGGTCCACGCGGCGGGGTTGAGGACGACCGGGGTGCCGGCGTCGGCGGCCTCGTGCAGCCACCCGATCAGCTCGCCCTCGGTGTTGGTCTGCCGGACCTCGACCTCCAGGCCCAGCTCGGTGCCGGTCTTCTCGCACAGCGCGACCAGGTCGGCGTAGGTCGTGTGGCCGTAGATGCCCGGCTCGCGCAGGCCGAGCCGGTTGAGGTTGGGGCCGTTGAGGACCAGCACGCGTGTCATGCGCTCACGGTGGCATAGGCCCGCTCGAGCAGCTCCGGGGACGGGCCCTCGAGGCGGCCGGGCCTCGCGAGCCCGTCGAGCACCACGAACCGCAGCATCCCGGCGCGGGACTTCTTGTCGCCCTTCATGGTCTCGACCAGCTCCGGCAGCACGCCGGGCGTGTACCGGGTGGGCAGGCCGACGGACTCGAGGACGCGGCGGTGCCGTTCGGTGGTGGCGTCATCGAGCCGGCCGGCGGCGCGCGCCAGTTCCGCGGCGAACACGAGGCCGACGCTCACCGCCGCGCCGTGCCGCCAGGTGTAGTCCTCGCGGCGCTCGATCGCGTGGCCGAGGGTGTGGCCGTAGTTGAGGATCTCGCGCAGGTGCGACTCGCGCAGGTCGGCGCCGACGACGTCGGCCTTGACCCGGATCGACCGCCGCACCAGCTCCGGCAGGACCTCGCCCGCCGGGTCGAGCGCGGCCTTCGGGTCCCGCTCGACGAGGTCGAGGATCACCGGGTCGGCGATGAACCCGGCCTTGATCACCTCGGCCGCGCCGGCGACGAGCTCGGGCTCGGGCAGCGTCTCCAGCGTCGCCAGGTCCACGAGCACGGCGGAGGGCTCGTAGAACGCGCCGACCAGGTTCTTCCCGGCCGCGGTGTTGATGCCGGTCTTGCCGCCGACGGCCGCGTCGACCATCGCCAGCAGGGTGGTCGGCACGTGCACGACCTTCACCCCACGCATCCAGGTCGCCGCGACGAAGCCGGCCAGATCGGTCGCCGCCCCCCCGCCGAACCCGATCACGACGTCCTGCCGGGTCAGCCCGATCTGCCCGCAGACCTCCCAGCAGAAGCCGGCGACGGCGAGCGACTTGCCCTCCTCCGCGTCGGGCACCTCCACGCGGTGCGCGTCGACACCGGCCTCCTCGAGCTCCTGCCGCACCGCCTCCGCCGCCTCGGCGAGGGCGGGCTGGTGCACCAGCAGGGCGGTCCGCGACCCCAGCTCCCCGACGACGGCCGGCAGCCCGGTCCGCACCCCGCGCCCGACGATCACGTCGTAGGGCCGCTCGGCCGCCACGCGGATCCTGGTGGGGCCGCCCGCGTCCGGTGCGGCGGACGTGTCCGCGGCCGGGCTCGTCGTGGGTCTCGTCTCCGCGGGGCCGGGCTCGGTCATGGGACGACCCTAACGGCCTCCGCCCGCCCGACCTGCAGCGCCGTCGAGCCCCCCGCCCGGTCCGGCTCGCACACCCTCGGACGCCGGCACTCACGTCGCCGCGGTGCGCCGAGCGTCCGCGGTCCGCAGTGCGCCGAGCGTCGGCGGCGGGGGGAGCCGGGGCGGTCAGGAGCCGGGGCGGCCGAAGACGGGGTCCGGGAGCGGGGCGTCGGCCGAGGGGGTGATCTCGTCGTCGGGGTCGCCGGGGCGCGGCTCGGCGGCCGGGGCCGCCTCGCCCTCGAGCCCCAGGGCTGTCAGCACCGCCGAGGCGACCTGGTTCGCGCTGCGCTTGACGGTGTCGATCTCGACGGTGGCGACCGACTCGTACAACGGGGCCCGCGCCTCGAGCAGCGCGCGGAAGGTGGCGCGCGGGTTCACCCCGGCGAGCAGCGGGCGCGCCGTGGACATGCCGGTGCGGCGGATGCCGTCGGCCAGCCCGACCTTGAGGTGGACGACGCGGTGCCCGGCGAGCCGCGCCCGCGTCGACTCGGCCAGCACCGAGCCGCCGCCGAGGGCGAGCACACCGCAGCCGGTGGCCAGCAGTTCGGCCACGACCTCGCGCTCCACCGCGCGGAAGGCCTCCTCGCCGCGCGAGGTGAACATCTCCGCGATGGTGGTGCCGACGCGTGCCTCGATCTCGCTGTCGACGTCCGTGAACGGCACCCCCAGCCGGCGCCCGAGGACCCGGCCGACGGTGCTCTTGCCCGCCCCGGGGGCACCCACCAGCACCAGCACGGGCCTCGTCGAATCGCTCACGGGCGCGATCGTATCCGCCGTCGGGCCGGCGTCCACCGACCGCCCGGCCCCCGTCCGCTCGGTCCGGCTGCGCGGGACCCGCCCGGGCCGAGCGGCCGGCCCCGTCCGCCCGGCAACGGCGGGGTCCGCGGTCAGTGGGCGAAGCGTCGCGCGACGTCCTCCCGGTACGCCGCAGCGTTGCGCCGGGTCTCGTCCAGCGAGTCGCCGCCGAACTTCTCCAGCGCCGCCTCCGCCAGCACCAGTGCGACCATCGACTCCGTGACCACCCCCGCACGCGGGACGGCACACGCGTCGGACCGCTGGTGGATCGCGGTGGCCTCGTCCCCGGTGGTCGTGTCGATCGTGCGCAGCGCCCGTGGCACCGTCGAGATCGGCTTCATCGCCACCCGCACCCGGACCGGTTCGCCGTTGGTCATGCCGCCCTCGATGCCGCCCGCACGGTTGGACAGCCGCTTCACCGGATCGCCCGGGATCATCTCGTCGTGCGCGGCCGAGCCCCGGCGGTGCGCGGTGCGGAAGCCGTCGCCGATCTCCACACCCTTCATCGCCTGGATGCCCATGAGGGCGCCTGCCAGCTTGGCGTCGAGCCGGCGGTCCGACTGGACGTACGAGCCGACGCCGACGGGCATGCCGTAGGCGATCACCTCGATGACCCCGCCGAGGGTGTCGCCGTCCTCGTGGGCCGCGTCGATCTCGGCCATCATCCGCTCGGCCGTGGCCTCCGAGAACGCGCGGACCGGACTGGCGTCGACGCGCTCGAGGTCGCAGGGGCCGGGCACCGGGTCGTCCTCGGGGGCGTCGACCGACCCGATCGCGACGACGTGCGACACGACGGAGACCCCGAACGCCTGTGCCAGGAAGGCCTTGGCGACCGTGCCGAGCACGACCTTCGCCGCGGTCTCCCGGGCGCTGGCGCGCTCCAGGACCGGGCGGGCCTCGGCGAAGCCGAACTTCGTCATGCCGGCGAGGTCGGCGTGCCCGGGCCGCGGCCGGGTGAGCGGCGCGTTCCGAGCCCGGTGCGCGATGAGCTCGGGGTCGACGGGATCGGCGGCCATGACCGTCTCCCACTTGGGCCACTCGGTGTTGCCGATCCGGACGGCCACCGGGCCGCCCTGGGTCAGGCCGTGCCGGATGCCGCCGATCACCTCGAGCTCGTCCGCCTCGAACGCCATCCGCGGGCTGCGCCCGTGGCCCAGCTTGCGGCGGCCGAGCTCGGCCTGCAGCTCCTTGGTCGTGACCCCGACACCGGCGACCATGCCCTCCAGCACGGCGACCAGCGCGGGACCGTGCGACTCCCCGGCGGTGATCCAACGCAGCACGGAGCGATTCTCTCACCCCGCACCCACCGGGCCGACGGCACCGCCGACGGCGCCGGCCAGGGCCGCCACGACGACCACCAGCCACGCCGAGCCGAGCATCGGTGGGCCGAGCGGCAGCTCCGCGGCGGGCAGGTGGGCCGGCGAGCCCCGCACCGCGCCCCGCCGCCACGCCCCCGACGACCGGCCGCACCGCACCGGTGTCGACGCCGGTACCGGTGCCGGCTCCGCTCCTGCCGCAGGGCCTGGTTCCGCCGGCGGGATCGGACGAGCGGCCGATCCCGCCGGTGGCGGGCCCTGCCCCGGACCGCGCCGACCCGGGCGCACCACCACGAACCCCGCCGCCGCCGCGCTCACGACCGCCGTGAGCGCGCAGCCGAGGAGCAGTGCCGGCCACGAGGCGGCGGTGAGCAGGGCTCCGACGGGTGCCGCGAGCTTGACGTCGCCCAGCCCCAACGAGCCCGGCGAGACCGTGTGGACCAGCAGGTACGCGCCGGCGAGCACCGCGGCTCCCGCTGCGGCCCGCCCGACCGCCGCGGGCCCGAGCGGGATGGCGAGCAGCAGGGCGCCGGGCAGCGCCGGCAGGGTGAGCGCGTCGGGCAGGCGGTGGTGCCGCACGTCGACCACGCCGGCCACCACCGTCAACCACGCGGCACCGAGCAGCAGCGGTGTCCACGGCCATGGCAGCACCCCGGCCCCCGCCGCCCCGACCACGCCCGCCCACGGCACCCCGACCGCCAGTTCCAGCCACGGCGGCGGGACCCGGGCGCCCCGGCGCAGCCGAGCCAGCACCACCCGCCCCACGGCCCCGGCCAGCATCCCGAGCCCGAACCCCAGGACGGCCCAGCCCACCCTCGGGGGCGGCAGGAAGGCCGCCGGCACCACCGCCGACGCCGCCCTCGTCACCAGAGGCAGGACCGTCGTCGTCACTCCGCTCGTCATGCCGCCGATGCTCACCCGGCCCGGCGACCCGCGGCGACCGGCGGAGAGAGCTGTGCACAGGTCCGCCGATCCGTGGATCACGGCGGCGGCGACCCCGGCGATCGACCTGTCCCGTCGGACGGGCGTGGTAGTGCGACTCACCGTGCGAACGGCGGCACCGCGGAGGCGCGGTGAGCAAGGATCGTGGGGTGCCAGATCCCGCCCCTCCCGACCGGCCCCTCGCGTCCGCCGTCGTCCGCGCGGAGATCGACCACGGCCGGGCCGAGCTGGTCGGCGACCCCGACCGCCCGCTGGCCTGGACGTTGCTGGTCGACGGGACCGCACAGTCTTACGTCGACCTGGCCGACCCCGAGCACCTGGAGTTCGAGTACGTCCGGCGGATGGGGCACGTGGTCGACACGATCGCGCCGCCGACGCTTCCGCTGCGCGCGGTCCACCTCGGCGGAGGGGCCTGGACCTTGGCCCGGTACGTCGCGGCGACCCGGCCCGGCTCGCCGCAGCTCGTCGTCGAGCTCGACGCCGCGCTCATCGACCTCGTCGCCGCGCGCCTGCCCGCCGACGGCACCGGCATCGAGGTGGCCGGCGGCGACGCGCGGGCCCTCCTCGCCACCCGCCCGGACGCCTCCGCCGACCTCCTGGTCCTGGACGTGTTCGCGGGCGCCCGGACCCCCGCGCACCTCACCTCGGCCGAGTTCGTCGCGGACGTGCGGCGGGTGCTCGCGCCGGGCGGGGTCTACGTCGCGAACGTCGCCGACGGGGGCCCGCTGGAGTTCGCCCGCGGACAGCTCGCGACGGTCGCGGCCCGGTTCCCCGAGATCGCGGTGATCGCCGCGCCGGACCTGTTGTCGGGCCGCCGCTTCGGCAACCTGGTCGTGGTCGCCGCGGACCGTCCGCTGCCGCTCCCCGAGCTGACCCGGCGGGCCGCGGGGGACCCGTTCCGGGCGCGGGTGCTGGGTGGTCCGGCGGCGGCGGAGCTGGCGAAGGGCGCCGCCGTGCGGCACGACCGGTCCACCACCCCCTCGCCGAATCCGCCGCCCGGGTTCTTCGGCCGCTGAGCCGGCCGAGCACCGGGAAGCGGCGAGGGCCCCGCCGGCCCGCGCACCTAGAACGCGCCGTTCCGGATCGCCTCGCCGACGTTGTCCTGGTGCTCGGCCAGCGAGGTGGCGAAGCACGACGTGCCGTCCTTCTGGCACCGCACGAAGAAGGTCCACGGCCCCTCGTCGGGCGCGAGCGCGGCCGCGATCGCCGCCTTCCCGGGCGCGGCGATCGGCGTCGGCGGCAGGCCGGTGTCCCGGTAGGTGTTGTACGGCCCGGCGGTGCTGCGCGCCTCGGCGGTCGTGCGGAGGGCCTGCAGATCGAGCGGGTAGTTGACGGTGGAGTCGAGCTCGAGCCGCTGGTCGATGTCGAGCCGGTTGGTGATCACGCGCGCGACCTTGCCCATGTCCGGGGTGATCGCCTCCTTCTCGGCCAGCGAGGCGAGCACCAGCAGCTCGTAGGCGGTCAGGCCGTCGTGGCCGGCGTCGGCGGTGAGGCCGCTGGCCTCGAGCTGCGCGACCGACACCGCGAGCAGGGACTTCCAGACCTCGGCGGCGGAGGTGCCCGGGGCGACGTCGTAGATCCCCGGTACGATCAGGCCCTCGAAGCGCCGGTTCGGCTCGGCCCGGGCGACGTCCTCGACCGCCCACTGCGGCACCCCGAGCGAGGCCGGGTCCGCGGCCGCCATGACCTTCCGCAGCTCCTCCGGACTCACGCAGCGGCGCTCGCCGTCGATCCGGCCGCAGCTGGCCTGCGAGATCAGACTGATCACGCCGGGCGCGACGGTCCCGTCCGGCGAGCGGGTGTCGTCGAGCTGGGTGCCGCCGCGGATCTCCAGCCGGCCCACGCGGGAGGAAGGGTCGATCATCGCGGCCACCGCCGACTCGCCGGACATCTGCAGCCGCATCTGGTAGTAGCCCGGCTGGATCCCGAGGACCTTCTCCTCCTCGGCCGCGGCCTCGGTGAACGCCTCCGGGCTCGCGACGACGCCGCGGCGGGCCAGCATCGTCCCGATCTGCCGGGTGGAGTCCCCGTCGAGGATCCGGACCACCACGTCGCCCTGGCCCTCGCCGTCGAAGTCGTCCGTGAAGAAGGTGGAGCCGACCAGGTAGGCGCCCCCGCCGAACACGACGCCGAGCAGGACCAGCGCCGCGAGCAGCACGAACAGGCCGCGGCGGCGGCGCCTGCGCGCGATCTCGCGCAGCTCCGCCCGCCGCGCCGCGAGCTCCTCGCGACGGGTCAGGAAGGGACCGGCGGGGCGGTTCACGCCGCGCGGCCCGCCCGGCGGCGGTCCCGAGTGCAGCGGCATGTCCGGTTCACAGCTCCGGAGGGTAACGGGTGTCCGCAACGGCGGGGCACGGAGCACACCCGCGCGGGCCCGGTCGTCACCGTCGGGTGTCCGGCCACCCTGCCCGACGATCGGCCCGACCCCCGGCGCGCGCCGTGCGCGTACCCGACCTCACGGTGTGACCGTGGGGCCGGTGCCCGCCGGTGGCTCCGATGGCTCCACGGCGACCGGTGCACCGTCGCCGTTCGCCCGGCGGGACTTCCGCTCGGCCTTGCGGGCGGCTTTGCGCGCGGCCTTGGCGGCGTCGTCGGCCGCCGCGGCCTCCGCGCCCTTCGGCGTCGCCCGCAAGAAGGCGTCCGCCCAGCCCGCTTTCGGGTCGACGTCCACCAGCAGCGCCTTCACCAGCAGGGTCAGCGGAATCGCGAGGATCGCCCCCAACGGCCCGAGCAACCAGGCCCAGAAGACCAACGCCACGAACGTGACCGTGACCGACAGACCCACCGCGTCACCGATGAAACGCGGCTGGATGATCGACTGGACCACGAAGTTCAGCACGCAGTACACGACGACCACCAGCAGAGCCAGCTGCGGCCCCCCGATCAGCAACCCCAGGACGGCCGGCGGGATCACCCCGAGGATGAACCCGACGTTGGGAATGTAGTTGGTGACGAACGCCAGCAGCCCCCAGGTGACGGCCAGCGGAATGCCCATCAGAGCCAGGGCGATCGTGTCCAGCACCGCGACGATGAACCCGAAGACCGTGGTCACGAGCAGGTACTGCCGCGTGCCCCAGGCGAAGTGGCCCAGCGCCCCGGTGACGCCGGGCCGGTCTGCGGCGATCGAGGCCATCCGGTGGCCGACCCCGCCCGCCTCGACACTGAGGAACAACAGCAGCGCGAGCAGGAACACGAGGTTGGACGCCAGGCCGGCGACGCTGCTGAGCAGGGCGCCCAGGAGCCCGGCGAGCTTGCCCAGGTCGAGCGATCCCGCGGCCTGTCTGATCTGCTCCGGGCCCACACCGAACCTCGCGAGCTCCGCGGTGGCGGAGTTGACGACGTCGTTGGCCGACGGGGCGTACCGGGGCAGCTCGGTCGCCAGGCGGGCCATCGAGAAGATGATCCCCAGGGCCAGCGCCAGCATGACGGCGAACACCAGGACGATCAGCACCAGGGTCGTCGCCCACCCGGGCCACCCCTTGCGCCGCAGCCAGCTCTGTACCGGCGCCACCGCGATGACGACGATCAGAGCCATGAAGATCGGCCCGATCAGCCACGCGACCGAGCGGACGCCGGCCAGCACGACCACGACCGCTGCGGCACCGAGCAGCACGACCAGCGCGCGGGGCAGGACGGGACCGCGGGGCCTCGCCCCGTTCCTCCGCAGACCGGTGGTGCCCGATGGTGGCTCGACCGACATCGTCATCCGGCGAAACGAGGACCGGCCCCCCGGACGGGCGTCACCTGTTTCGGGCGAGCGGTCCGTCGGTCGTCACGAGTCGGGTGTGGCCGCGGCAGGAACCCGGCTCAGCGGCGGTTCCGGGAACCCTTCCCGTCGAGATACGCCTGCAGGATGGCGACCGCGGCCGCCTGGTCGATGACGGCGCGCTGCTTGCGCCCCTTCACCCGGCCCCGCAGCTGCTGGGTGGCGACGACGGTCGTCAGCCGCTCGTCGTGCAGCACGACCGGCACCGCGAGGACCGCCTCCAGCTCCCCGCGGAAGGCCTGCGCGGCCTCGGCGGCCGTCCCCTCCCGGCCGGCGAGCGTCCGGGGGAGGCCGAGCACGACCTCGACGACGAGGTGCTCCTCGACCAGTTCGGCGACCCGGCGGGCGGCGCCCTCGCGCGGCACCGTCTCCAGCGGCGTCGCGACCAGGCCGTCGGGGTCGCACAGGGCGACCCCGACGCGCACCGACCCGACGTCGACGCCGAGCCGGCGGCCGCGGGGGTCGATCACCGTGGGAATCCCGCGATCAACCCCGGACCGCCTCGCGCAGCTTCTGGATGGCGGCCGCCACGCCCGACGGGTCCGTGCCGCCGCCCTGGGCGAGGTCCGGCTTGCCGCCGCCGCGCCCGCCGACGGCCGGTGCGAAGGCCGGGATCAGCGTGCCGGCGGCCAGCCCCCTGTCCCGGGCCGCGGCGGTGGTGGCGACGACGAAGGCGACCTTCCCGCCGTCCGTCGAGAACAGGGCCACGACACCGGGCTTCGACCCGAGCCGGCCGCGGACGTCCGAGGCCAGGTTGCGCAGGTCGTTGCCGCCCAGCCCGGCCGGGGCCTCGAGCGCCACCACGGACACCCCGTCCAGGTCCTCGGCCTGCTCGGCGAGGGTCCCGGCGGAGGCCAGCACGGCCTCGGCACGGTGCTTCTCGAGGTCCCGCTCGGCGTCGCGCAGCCGCTCGACCAGGCCGTTGATCCGCTCCGGGAGATCCTCGGGCTTCGCCTTGAGCTGCTCGGCGAGCTGGTTGACCAGCAGGTGCTCCTTGGACATGTGGTCGAACGCGTCGAGCCCGACGAGGGCCTCGACGCGCCGGACCCCGGACCCGATCGACCCCTCGGACAGCACCTTGATCAGGCCGATCTCGCCGGTCCGCCCGACGTGCGTGCCACCACAGAGCTCACGGGAGTAGTCGCCCATGTCGACCACGCGGACGCGGTCGCCGTACTTCTCGCCGAAGAGCATCATCGCGCCGAGCCGCTTGGCCTCGTCCATCGACGTCTCGTAGGCCTCGACCTCGCGGTTCTGCTGCAGCACCGCGTTGATCTCGCCCTCGACCTCGGCGAGCTGGGCCGGCGTGACCGCGCCCGAGGGCGACGTGAAGTCGAACCGCAGCCGGCCCGGGCCGTTGAGCGAGCCCGCCTGCGCCGCCGAGGTGCCGAGCGCGCCGCGGACGCCGGCGTGCACCAGGTGCGTACCGGTGTGGGCGCGGGAGACGGCGGCCCGGCGGGCGACGTCGATCTCGGCGACGACCGGGGAGTCGACCGTCGCGGTGCCGTTCGTGACGACGCCGCGGTGCACCCGCAGGCCCGCGACCGGCGACTGCACGTCGTCGACCCGGATGGTGAACGAGCCCGCGCGCAGCTCACCGGTGTCGGCCTGCTGGCCACCGGCCTCGGCGTAGAACGGCGTACGGTCCAGCACGACCTCGACCGAGGTGCCCTCGGACGCGGCCGGGACCGGCCGGCCGTCGACGAGCAGCCCGACGATCGTGCCCTCGGCGGCCAGGTCGGTGTAGCCGAGGAACTCGGTGATCCCGTGGTTGTCCAGCACCGCGCGGTAGACCGACGCGTCGCCGTGCCCGACCTTGCGGGAGGCCGCGTCGGCCTTCGCCCGGCTGCGCTGCTCCTGCATGAGCGCGGTGAACCGGTCCTGGTCGACCTCGAGCCCCTGCTCGGCGGCCATCTCGAGGGTGAGGTCGATCGGGAACCCGTACGTGTCGTGCAGCTGGAAGGCGCGGTCCCCGGGCAGCACGAGCCCGCCGGCCCTCCTCGTCTCCGCCACCGCGGTGTCGAAGATCCGCGAGCCGGCGGTCAGCGTGGCGAGGAAGGCCTCCTCCTCGGCCTCGACGACGGCCGAGATCCGCTCGAAGTCGGTGACCAGCTCGGGGTAGGTCGGGGACATCTCGTCCCGGACCACCTCGGCGAACGCCCGCAGCACCGGCTGGGTGACGCCGAGCAGCCGGGCGGAACGGACGATCCGGCGCAGCAGCCGCCGCAGCACGTAGCCCCGACCCTCGTTCGACGGCGTGACGCCGTCGCCGATGATCATGACGCCGGACCGGGCGTGGTCGGCGATGACGCGGAAGCGGGTGTCGTCCTCCCGGTTCACGCCGTACCGGCGCCCGGACAGCGCCTCGGCCTGCGCGATGACCGGTCGGACCAGGTCGGTCTCGTAGACGTTGGCCACGCCCTGCAGCAGGTAGGCGACCCGCTCGACGCCCATGCCGGTGTCGATGTTCTTGCTCGGCAGCGTCCCGACCGGCGGGTGGCCGAGCTTCGGGCTCAGCTCGCCGCGCTCGTCCTGCATGAAGACGAGGTTCCAGATCTCGAGGTACCGGTCCTCGTCGGCCTCGGGGCCGCCCTCGCGGCCGTACTCCGGCCCGCGGTCGTAGTAGATCTCCGAGCACGGCCCGCCGGGACCGGGCACGCCCATGTCCCAGTAGTTGTCCTTGCCGCCGCGGCGCTGGATCCGCTCCTCGGGCAGCCCGGCGATCTTCTTCCAGAGCGCGATCGCCTCGTCGTCGTCCTGGTAGACGGTGACCCAGATGCGGTCGGGGTCGAAGCCGAACCCGCCCGACGCGAGGTCGCCGGTCACCAGGTTCCAGGCGTGCTCGATCGCCCCGGCCTTGAAGTAGTCGCCGAAGCTGAAGTTCCCGGCCATCTGGAAGAACGTGTTGTGCCGGGTGGTGCGGCCGACCTCGTCGATGTCGCCGGTGCGCACGCACTTCTGGATCGAGGTGGCGCGCGGGTACGGCGCCGGGACGTCACCCAGGAAGTACGGCTTGAACTGCACCATCCCGGCGTTGACGAACAGCAGGTTGGGGTCGTCGAGGATCAGCGACGCGCTCGGGACGGAGGTGTGCCCGGCCTGGACGAAGTGCTCGGTGAAACGACGGACGATCTCGTGGGTCTGCACGGGTGTCTCTCTCGAGGGATACGGGGGGACGACGGCACGGTGCGGCAGGGACCGCTCAGGCCCCTGCCCCGCGCGCTCGCCCCCGAGGGCGGGCCGGCTCGTCCTCGGCCACGGCCTCACTGTAGGACGGGACGTGCCCGCCCGTCCGCCGCTCGACCAGGTCGGTGAGCTCCTGCTCGCGGGTGGCCATGCCGGCGCGCACCTCGGCACCGAAGGCCCCGAGCCCCGCCCCGAGCTCGCGCAGCCCGTCGGCCAGGTCGGCGCCGATGCCCTGCGGGGTCAGCCGCTGCCTGGTCTCGGTGAGCCGGCGGGTGACGTAGGCGCCGGCGGCCGCGCCGACGCCGATCCAGAACAGCCGCTTCACTTCTTCCTCCCCCGGCGGCGGCCACGGGAGTGCACCCCACCGTCCCGGCCGGCGCGGCGGGCCTTGATCGCCTTGTTGAGGCCGTAGGAGAAGGCGGCGGCCCGCACGAGCGGGCCGCCCAGGGTCGCGGTGAACAGCGAGGTCAGTACCGACACGTTGCTGGTGACGGTCTTGGCGTTCGAGGTGATCCCGTCGACGCGCTCGAGCTGCGTGTTGACGCTGTTCAGCGTGGTGTGCGCGTCGACCAGCAGCGGGGCGCTGCCCTCATGGGCCTTGCGGATGGCGACGGTCGCCTCGTCGAGCGTGCGGCCGAGCTTCAACAGCGGGATCGCGAGCAGCACGACGAGCACCACGAACGCGATCGCCGCGATGAGCGCGGCGATCTGACCAGCCGACACGGACCCCTCCAGCGATCTTCGACTTCCGACCGCCACGAGCGTGGAGATCGGCGGTCAGGCTACTCCCCCGGCCACCGGTCCCCACGTCCGGATCACGCGCGGATCAGCCGCTGGTGACGGCCGGGCCCTCGTCCGTGTCGGCGCCGGTGTCGGCGCCCGTGTCGGCGGGTTCGCGGGGCGGCGCTTCGGTGACGAGCTGGCGCAGCCGGGCGAGCGCGCGGTGCTGGGTCACGCGCACGGCGCCGGGGGTGGACCCGACGGTCTGCGCGGTCTCCTCGGCGCTGAGCCCGACGACCACGCGCAGCACGAGGACCTCGCGCTGTCGCTCGGTCAGCACGCCGAGCAGCCCGCCGAGGCGCTGGTTCAGCTCGGCGGTCAACGCCAGGTGCTCCGGGCCGTCGAGCACCACCCCGGTGTCCGGCACGTCGGCCACCGGCTCGGAGCGGTTGCGGCCGATGGCCCGGAAGGTGTCGGTGACCTTGTGCGCGGCGATGCCGTACACGAAGGCGCGGAAGGAGAGGCCCTTCACCGTGTAGCCGGGCAGGGCGGCGAGGACGGCGACGCAGACGTCCTGCGCGACGTCCTCGGCCGAGCCGATCACCGTCTCCTGACGGCCGAGCCGGGCGCGGCAGTACCGCAGCACGAGCGGGCGGATCTCCTCGAGGAGCCGTTCACGGGCCCGCGCGTCGCCCTCGACCGCGGCGGCGACGTACTTCTCGAGCACCGACGGTGCGGGGACCGTCCGGGCCCGCCGGCCCGTCGGTTCACCGACGACGGTGAGGTGCGGTGCCTGGGCGCCGGCCGGCTCGGGGCCGGCGACGGGTCCCTCCGGCTCGGCGAACGCGGCGCCGAACGGATCCGGGGGCTCGAAGGCTGCCGCGGCGGTCATCGGACCGGCCCCGTGGCAGGACGGACGAAGGCGTGCATGGGTTCCCCTCCCCTGCGACGCAGGGGACGTGCCCGGCCCGAGCCGGACGACGCCCCTCCGCGCCGTGCGCGGTACGAGCGACCGGGGCCCGATGTGCCCGTCGGACCGTGGCCGCGTGCTCCGGGCGGAGCGACCGTACGACACCCACCCGGCCGCACGAGGCGACCCCCGACGGGCGGGTGCCCGTACCGTCCTCCGGCGGCGATCGCGGGGCCGTGCCCTGCCCGGCGAGACCGTTCGAGATTCAAGTACGTGGTCACCATCTTGGGTGATTGTCGAAATGGAGTCAAGACCAACTCGGCGCGTTTCGACTACCGTCCGTCGATGTGACCCCTGGCGGAACCGGCCGTTCGAGCGACGCTCGAGCCAGGGCGGCACAGACGAAGCGAGACCGCACCCGCCGCGCCCTCCTGGATGCCGCGGACGCCCACTTCGGCGCCCGGGGCTGGAACCGCACGCGCATGGAGGACGTCGCGGCGACGGCGGGCGTGAGCCCGGCGACCGCCTACAACCACTTCCCGAGCAAACACGCCCTCATCGGCCACGTCTACCGACCGCTGGTCCTGTCCCTCGTCGGGCAGGCGGAGCAGGACCGCAGGGCCGGACGGCCGGTGGTGGACGCACTGCGCGACCAGCTCGAGGCCCTGGCCAGGACGAGCTGGCGACACCGCGGGCTCACCGGCGCGTTCTGGTACGCCGCCCAGGACTACGTGGCCACCCGGGTCGGCCGGCCGCCCGATCCGGACGTTCCGGGTGACCCGGGTGATCCGCGCACGCTCGCCCCGGTACCCGACACGCTCCTCGGGCTCCTGCGGGACGGACAGGCCTCCGGCCAGCTGCGCCGCTACCCGCCGGCCGCCGAGATCAGCGGGGTGGTCGTCGACACCCTGCTCGTCCGGGCCGTGAACAGGCCGCACGAACCGCCGGAGCAGACGGCCGAGCTGTTACTCACCGTGCTCTTCGGGACGCTCAAGCCCGAGCTGCTCTGCGCCGTCGGTGTGGACGAGCGGCCCTTCGCCGGCGGTCACTGACCGCTTGTGCGGGACGGGCGGCCGTCTCGGCACGACGAACGGTCCCGAACGGGTGGATCGCGTCCCCCGCTGCGGGCACGTCCCTTGCCGTACCCCACACGAGGCTCGTACCTGTACCGATCATGGAACGTCGCGCGGTGTCCCGCATCGCCACCCTGCTCTCGGTCGCACTGTCCCTCGGCACGTCCGCCGCCCTCGCGGCCGCGCCCGCCGCCGCGGCACCCGTGGGCCCCGGCACCGCGGGCACCGAGGCCGGCAGCACCGTCAGCGCCACCTCCGAGGCCACGGTGCGGCCCGACGGCACGCGGACCGTCACCCTCTACTCCGGCCCGGTGCGGGTGCGGCGCGGCGCGGAGTGGCTGCCGGTCGACCTCACCCTGCAGCCCGGGCCCGACGGCGTCGTCCGGCCCGTCGCGGCGCCCCACGACCTCAGGCTGACCCCGACCGGACCGTCGGTGCGGTACGCACGGGGCGGTTCGGCCGCGGTCGTGTGGCCGGAGCAGCTGCCCACCCCGGAGCTCGACGGCTCGACGGCCGTCTACCGGCAGGTCGCGCCCGGCTACGACCTCGAGGTCGAGGCGACCCGCGCGGGTTTCGTCGCCTCGGTGCGCACGGACGGGACCGCGACCGGCCCCGCTCCGGAGCTGCGCCTCACCGGTGACGCCGAAGCGGGGCCGGACGCGGCCACGCCGCTGACCGAGGCCGAGTCCGCCGTCAGTCGCGTCGTCGCTGCCGCGCCGGTCACCGCGGAGGCGCCGGTCCCGTTCGACACCACGACGCAGACGACCGTGCGGAACACCGACACCTCCGGCGACCCCGACCTGCGGCTCGGCAGCTACGACGGCACGGCGGCGGCCCGGGGCTACCTCACCTTCGACCTCACCGAGGCGGGTGCGCTCGGGGGCGCGACCGTACGGTCCGCGACGCTGGACCTGTACCAGACCTGGTCCGCCTCCTGCCGCCCGCGCGCGTGGGAGGTGTGGACGCTGCCGGCGGGCACCACGGTCGGCCCGAAGCTGCGCTGGGCGAACCAGCCGCGGCCCGAGCGCCTCCGCGCGACCAGCACCGACACCCGCGGCAACGCCGCGGCCTGCGCGCCGGGCTGGAGCAGCGTGGACGTCACCGGTCTCGTGGCGGAGTGGGCCGCGGCCGGCGCCACCTCCGGCACCGTGGTGCTCAAGGCGGCCGACGAGGCCGACCCGCTGTCGTGGAAGCGGTTCGCCTCGGCGGAGACGGCGACCGTCCCCCACCTCACCGTCACGCTCGGCTGAGCACGCCCTCCAGGGTGTCCAGGGCGAGGTGCAGGTCCCGGTCCTCGACGACGAGCGGTGGCGAGAGGCGCAACGTCGGGCCGTGGGTGTCCTTGGTCAGCACCCCGGCCCGCGCGAGCCGCTCGCCCAGCTCGCGACCGGTCCCGAGTGCCGGGTGGACGTCGATCCCCGCCCAGAGCCCCACCCCGCGCACGGCGGTCAGGCCGGGCATCGCGCGCAGGCGCGCCTGCAGGACCTCGCCGAGCGCCCTGGTGCGGGCGAGCAGGGCGTCGTCGCGCAGGATCTCGATCACCGCCCGGCCGACCGCGCAGGCCAGCGGGTTCCCGCCGAAGGTCGAGCCGTGCTGGCCGGGCCGGAGCACGCCGAGGACGTCGGTGTCGGCCACCACGGCCGACACCGGCACCACGCCGCCGCCGAGCGCCTTGCCCAGCAGGTAGACGTCCGCCTGGACCCGGCCCAGCCCGCGGGTCGCCAGGACGTGCCCGGTGCGGCCCAGGCCGGACTGCACCTCGTCGGAGATCCAGAGCACCCCGGTCTCGGTGCAGATCTCCCGCACCGCACGCAGGTAGCCCTCCGGCGGGACGATCACGCCGGCCTCGCCCTGCACCGGCTCCAGCAGCACCGCCACCGTCTCCGGGGTGATCGCGGACCGCAGGGCGTCGGGGTCGCCGTACGGGACGACGTCGAAGCCCGGCGTGAACGGGCCGAACCCGCCGCGCGCCTCGGGGTCGGTGGAGAAGGACACGATCGAGATCGTGCGGCCGTGGAACGCACGGGCCGCCACCACGACGCGCGCCCGGTCGGTGGGCACGCCCTTGACCTCGTAGCCCCACTTGCGGGCGACCTTGAGCCCCGACTCGACGGCCTCGGCGCCGGTGTTCATCGGCAGCACCATGTCCTTGCCGAGCAGCGCGGCGAGCTCGGTGCAGAACGGGCCGAGCTGGTCGTTGCCGAAGGCCCGGCTGGTCAGCGTCATCCGGTCCAGCTGGGCGTGGGCGGCGGCCCGCAGGGCGGGGTGACCGTGGCCGAAGTTCAGGGCGGAGTAGCCGGCGAGGAAATCGAGGTAGCGGCGGCCCTCGACGTCCGTGACCCAGGCACCCTCGCCCGAGGAGAGCACCACCGGCAGCGGCGCGTAGTTGTGCGCGGAGTGCTCGGCGAGCATCCGCTCGTGGTGCGTGGTCGCCGAGAGGGCCGTGCCGGGCTGGTCCAGAAGCGTCATGCGCGCACCTCCAACGTGCAGCACTTGGGTCCGCCGCCGCCCTTGAGCAGCTCGGACAGGTCGACGCCCACGGGCTGGTACCCGCGGTCGCGCAGGGCCGCGGCCAGCCCGACGGCCGCGGCGGGGAGGACGACGTGCCGGCCGTCCGACACGGCGTTGAGCCCGAGGACCGCCGCGTCGACCGGCGAGGCGAGCACCGCGTCGGGGTAGCGGCCGGCCAGCACCCCGCGGGAGCGCGGCGAGAAGGCCTCGGGCAGGTAGGCGACCTCGTGCCCGGACAGCACGGCGAGCGCGGTGTCGAGGTGGTAGTAGCGGGGGTCGACGAGCTCGAGCCCGAGGACGGGCCGGCGCAGCACCCGGGCCGCCTCGGCGTGCGCCCGCGGCTCGGTCCGGAAGCCGGTGCCGGCCAGCACGACGTCCCCGGCCACCAGGAAGTCGCCCTCGCCCTCGTTCACGAACGCCGGCTCGGTGTAGGGGCCGGCCTCGACCAGCGCCTTGCGGTACAGCTCGGCCTCGGCGGCTCGCTGCGGGTGCCGGAAGCGGGCGCCGTAGACCCGGCCGCCGACGACCGTCGCGGCGTTGGCGGCATAGACCATGTCCGGCAGCCCCGGCTCGGGTTCCACGACGCTCACCTCGTGGCCCAGCTCGAGGTAGGTGCGGCGCAGGGCGTCCCACTGCGCGAGGGCCAGGTCGCGGTCGACCGGGGTCCCCGGCCGCATCCACGGGTTGATCGAGTACTCGACGGCGAAGTGGGTCGGTGGGCACATCAGGTAGTGCCGCCGGGTGGGGGTGCGCGCAGGTGCCGCGTCGGAACGGGTGAGAACGCTGGTCACGGAGCCTCCCTCGGCGCGCCGGGAGTCACGTCCTCGGGACTCCCGACCACGGTAGGGAGCCGAGCGGCACAGCGACAATCGCCCGTCGTTGCCCATCGGCGCACGATCGTTGCACGTTGGACCGCGGAAACGGCGTTTCAGTGCATGGTGGGCGGCGGCCTGCGAACGAGTGGTGAGAGCACCAGCACGGACTTGGTCCGCTCGACGAAGCCCTCGGCACCGATCTGCTCCAGGACGCGCTCGAAGTGGCGCATGTCGGCGGCGAGGATCCGGACCAGGGCGTCGGCGTCGCCGGACACGGTGCTCGCGTCGACGACCTCCGCCAGCCCCTCGCACGCCCGCCGGATCGCCGCCGGCGGCGTCGAGGGCCGGCAGTACAACTCGACGTACCCCTCGACGCTCCAGCCCAGCGCGGCGGGATCGAGCCGCACCGTGAACGCGGTGATGACGCCGTCGGCGCGCAGCCGGTCCACCCGGCGCTTGACCGCGGACGCCGAGAGCCCGATCTCCGCGCCCAGCTCCGCGAAGCTGCGGCGCGAGTCCGCGACCAGCAGCGTCACGATCTTCTCGTCGAGCGGGTCCCAGCGCACGGGCCCATCTTCGGTCACGATGGCGCCCATGCACCCCACGGACTCGCCGACCGACCCGATCGTCCACCGGGTCGACTCGGAGGTCGGGACGCTGCGGCGGGTCCTGCTGCACCGGCCGGGCCTGGAGCTCAAGCGGCTCACCCCGGGCAACAAGGACCAGTTGCTGTTCGACGACGTCCTGTGGGTCCAGCGCGCCCAGGAGGAGCACGACGGCTTCGCCGCGCTGCTGCACGAGCGCGGGATCGAGGTCCACCTGTTCGACCGGCTGCTGCGCGAGACCCTCGAGCTCCCCGAGGCCAAGGCGTACGCGCTCGACCGGATCTTCGACGACCGGATGTACGGCCCGCTCGCCGTCGACGCCCTGCGCAACCTGTTCGACGCGATGGACGTGGACACGCTGACCGAGCACATGATCGGCGGCATCACCAAGCGCGAGGTCCTCGACCGGATCGAGGAGCCGCGGTCGATCGCCTTCCACGTCCTCGGCCCGGACGACTTCGTGCTCGAGCCGCTGCCGAACCACCTCTACACCCGCGACACGACGGCCTGGATCCACGGCGGCGTGGCGATCAACAGCATGCGCAAGCAGGCCCGGATGCGGGAGACGGTGCACTACGAGGCCGTGTACCGCTGGCACCCGCTGTTCGCCGGGGCCGGCTTCGACGTGTGGTCGGCGGGCTCGGTCAACGGGCCCGCGACGGTCGAGGGCGGCGACATCCTCGTGCTCGGCGACGGTGCGGTGCTGATCGGGATGAGCGAGCGCACCCGGCCGGCGGGCGTCGAGCGACTGGCGCGGTCGCTGTTCGCCGGCGGTGAGGTGGACCGGATCGTCGCGCTGCGGATGCCGCACGGCCGGGCCCTCATGCACCTCGACACCGTCCTGACGATGATCGACCGCGGGACGTTCGTGAAGTACGCCGGGCTCGGCATGCTGCCCTCCTACACGGTGCGCCCGGGCGCCTCCGACAAGGAGATGGTCATGACCGACCACCAGCCGGAGGACATGCACGCCGCCATCGCCGCCGCGGTCGGGCTGGACTCGATCCGGGTGCTCACCGCCGAGCAGGACGTGCACTCCGCCGAACGCGAGCAGTGGGACGACGGCTGCAACCTGCTCGCCGTGGCGCCCGGCGTCGTCGTCACCTACGAGCGCAACGTCACGACCAACGCCTACCTGCGCAAGCAGGGCGTCGAGGTGCTCGAGGTCCCCGGCAGCGAGCTCGGCCGCGGGCGCGGCGGGCCGCGGTGCATGAGCTGCCCGATCCTGCGTGACCCGACCTGACCGCACGACCCGGCGACCCGGCACGAATACCGTGTGTGTAACTAGCCCGAACGGGTGACGCACGCGCGGGTGGACACGCGCGCCGGGAGCAACGTCGTCCTCGTTGGCGGGACGTGGCCGCCCTCGACGGACAGCGCACCGCCATGCGCCTCCCCGCGTTCCGGACCGTGCTCCGCACCCTCCTCGTCCTGACCGCCGCCGCGGCCCTCACGGGGGCCGGGGTGGCGGCGGCGTCGCCGCAGGAACCGAAGGCCGCGGCCCCGCTCGCCGGGCCCGCCGCCGTGATGGCCCTGCTCGACGCGCGGACCGCCGTCGGCATGCCCACGGAGCTGGCGGACTACGGCATCGACGGCGACGTCGTCGACGTCCGGTTGGTCGGCGCCCCCTCCCCCGGGACGACCGCGCTGCTCGAGGGCATCGACCCGGGGCTGCTGCGGATCGAGACCGGGGCGGGGGTGCCGCGTCACCAGGACCTGCGCGGCGGTCAGCGGATCACCGGCGGCACCACCCGGTGCACCCTCGGGTTCTCCGCCGGCTCGGGCGCGCAGGACTGGATCATCACCGCCGGGCACTGCACCCGCGAGTCCGACGAGTGGCTCGACTCCGAGGGCGAGGTCATCGGGGACGGCGCCCGGACGGCGGGGCGCGGCGTCGACGTCGGGGCCGTACCCGTCACCGCCGCCACCCCGGCGCTGCCCGAGGTGGCCTCGCAGGCCGTCCGCGGGGTCGAGCCCGCGCCGATCGGCTCGACCGTGTGCCTCTACGGCAGCACCAGCGGCAAGACCTGCGGCCCCGTCACGGCCCGCAACCGCACCGTGAACTTCGACGGCGAGCAGCAGCGCGGCATGGTGGTCGCCTCGATCTGCACCGCCCAGGGCGACTCCGGCGGCCCCTACATCACGGCCGACGGTCAGGCGCAGGGCGTGCACAGCGGGGCCGGCGACGGCTGCACGGCCTACTTCACCCCGATCGACCAGGCGCTGAGCTCGCTGGGTCTGACCCTGCGCACCGCCGGAGCCGGGCCAGGACTCTCATGATGGTTCCATACCGCCACCCAGCAGGCCGAAGAGCCGCATCATGGTTCCATAACGCGACCCAGCTGCTCGGGAAGTCGCGTCATGGTTCCAGGGTGCGGTGGGGTGGGGTGGGCGACTCCGTCTCAACGGCCGCGGACCGCGCGACGCAGCTTGGGCAGGCGCTCGGCGAGGACCCGCTCGGCCCCGTGCGTGGTGGGCTCGTAGTAGTCCCTGCCCACGAGCTCGTCCGGCGGGTACTGCTGGGCCAGCACCCCGTCCGGCGTGCTGTGCGGGTAGCGGTAGCCCACGGCGTTGCCCAGCTTCGGCGCGCCCGCGTAGTGCCCGTCCCGCAGGTGCGGGGGCACCGCCCCGACCGCCCCGGCCTTCACGTCCGCCATCGCGGCGTCGATCGCCGAGATCACGGCATTGGACTTGGGTGCCGTGGCGAGGTGCACGGTCGCCTGGGCCAGGGCGAGCCTCGCCTCCGGCATGCCGACGAGCTGGACCACCTGCGCCGCCGCGGTCGCGGCCTGCAGCGCCGTCGGGTCCGCGAGCCCGATGTCCTCGCTGGCGTGCACCATCAGCCGCCGCGCGATGAACCGCGGGTCCTCACCTGCCACGATCATCCGCGCCAGGTAGTGCAGCGCGGCGTCGGGGTCCGAACCCCGGATGGACTTGATGAAGGCGCTGATCACGTCGTAGTGCTGGTCGCCGGCGCGGTCGTAGCGAACCGCGACCTCGGTGACCGCCCGCTCGACCGCCGCCAGGTCGACGATCCCGGTGCCGTCGGCCAGCACCCCGTCGGCCGCCGCCTCGAGCGCCGTGAGGGCGCGCCGCGCGTCCCCGGCGGAGAGCCGGACCAGGGCGGCCTCGCCGTCCTGGGCGAGGGTGACGGCACCGTTCAGGCCCTGTTCGGCACTCATCGCCCGGCGGAGCACCTCGCGGACCTCGTCCTCGTCGAGCGACTGCAGCTGCAGGACCAGCGAGCGCGACAGCAGCGGCGAGACGACCGAGAAGGACGGGTTCTCCGTGGTCGCGGCGACCAGCAGCACCACCCGGTCCTCGACCGCGCCGAGCAGCGCGTCCTGCTGGGTCTTGGAGAAGCGGTGCACCTCGTCGATGAACAGCACCGTGGAACCGCCGTGGTGGTCCCGGCGGCGCCGGGCGTCGTCGATCACGGCGCGCAGCTCCTTCACCCCCGCCGAGAGCGCCGACAGGGCGACGAAGTGCCGCTCGCCGGCCCGCGCCATCAGCCGGGCGAGCGTGGTCTTGCCGGTGCCGGGCGGGCCGTAGAGCAGCACGGACGCCGGGGCGCCGCCCTCCAGCAGGCGCCGCAGCGGGGCGCCGGGCTTGAGCAGGTGCCGCTGGCCGACGACCTCGTCGACCGAGCGGGGCCGCATCCGCACGGCGAGGGGCGCGCCGGGGACCGGGCGCGCCTCCCCCGCGGCGGTCTCCCCGGATCCGGGGGGTTCGCCGATGTCGAACAGGCCGTCGGATGCAGCACTCATCGCCGTCCAGGGTGCCACCCGGCACCGACGGTCCCGGCACGAACCGGGGAGAACGTCAGCGCTGCAGCTCGTGCACGAGCGTCGGCGTCCCGACCTGCGGGTTCTCCTTGTTGCGTAGCGAGGCGTAGGTGACGACGGCGACGCCCGCCGCCGCCAGGGTCACCGGCAGCGTCAGGATGTTGACGACCAACGAGCGCGCGACGCTGTCCGGCGCGGTGAAGGTGCTGACGATGGCGCTGATGATCCCGCTGTAGACGGCGGCGGCGATGGCGAACGTGATCAACCGCCCGAACGTGCCCCAGAACTGCCGGTTCACCAGCTCGAAGGTCCGGCCGATCCCCGCCCGCTCGTACATGATCACACCGGTCAGCGAGGCCGCGAACACCACCAGGAGATACACGCCCGGGAGGACGAGCAGCAGGAACCCGATGAACACGAGGATCCCGGCGAGGAGCCCCCAGCCCAGCAGGGGCAGGGCGCGGCTGGCGGCGAAGGACAACGCCTCGCTCGCACCGACCGGCTGCTCGGCCGCCTGCCGGGTGACGACGTAGACCGACGCCCCCTGCGCGAGCAGCGAGGCCGCCACGACGAGGATCACGAAGATCCCCCCGCCGACGGCGACCCCGACCACGCCTCCGCCCGCGGCCAGCACGACCCCCAGGATCGCCGCGAGGATCAGCGCCGGGAGCGCCGTCGCGAGCTGGATCAGCAGCAACGGCTGCCAGCTCCGCTTCAGCACCGCGAGGACCTTCGCCCACCAGTCGG
Organism: Pseudonocardia oceanicola; assembly: GCF_047200735.1. Taxonomy (NCBI): domain Bacteria; kingdom Bacillati; phylum Actinomycetota; class Actinomycetes; order Pseudonocardiales; family Pseudonocardiaceae; genus Pseudonocardia; species Pseudonocardia oceanicola. The sequence goes on along the minus strand of NZ_JBJZON010000001.1, from coordinate 776,616 downwards.
AGAAGTCGGCGGCGACGAGCGGGTCCGCGAGCGGCGCGGGCGCCCCGCCCGGGTACTGGGCCCCCTGGTACTGGGCCCCCGGGTACTGGCCACCCGGGTGCTGGCCACCCGGGGGCTGGGCGTACTGCGCCGGCTGACCCTGGCCGTAGCCGTAGGGCTGCTGTCCGTAACCCTGCTGCTCGTAACCCTGCTGGCCGTAGCCCTGCTGGCCGTAGCCCTGCTGGCCGTAGCCGGCCGGCGGCGGGTAGCCCTGCTGCCCGTAACCGGCCGGCGGCTGTCCCTGGCCGTATCCCTGCTGGCCGTATCCCTGCTGGCCGTAGCCGGCCGGCGGCGTGTAGCCCTGGCCCGGAGCCTGCCCGTACTGGTCGGGACCGGGCCCGTACCCGGGTGGAGGCGCCTGGCCGGGCTGCCCTGCTCCGGCCTGCCCGTGGTCCTGGCCCGGGCCGGGCGCGGGGTGGCTGCCGGGCGGTTCCTGCCCAGCCTCCTGCTGGGGCGGGGCCGAGTCGGGCTGCGGGGCGCCCTGCTCGCCGTGTCGGTGGCGGTCGTCGCCCGACGGGGTGCTCATACCGGGCAACCTAGAGGGTTCGTCCACGTCGGTCACCGGGCCGGAAGTCCCGTGATCGGGTTGCAACGTGGCGCTCCTCCCAGGATGCGGGAAACCGGTTCCGTATGCCAGGAACAGGGCGCATCATCGGGACGGGCGGCGGTCCACCCGATCGCGCGCTCGCTGCTCCGCGGACCCCGCGGGACGGCCCGGCCGCTCCCGGTGACCACCCGGCGGCGGCCGGCCCCCGCCCCTGCCCCACCTCTCCGCGAGGCCCACGTGACCAGTACCGATCTCCGTCCCCGCTCCGCCGGCGGAGCACCTCCGATCAGGCTCGCCGCCCGGCTGTCCGGGATCCGCGGCTCCGCCATCAGGGATCTGCTCACCCTCACCGCGCGCGACGACGTGCTGAGCCTCGCCGGCGGCCTGCCCGCCGCGGACCTCATGCCGCGCGAACGGATCGCCGAGGCCGCCGAGCGGGCGCTGGCGTCCCCCACCGCCGTGCAGTACTCCGAGACGGCCGGGCTCGGCCGGCTGCGCGAGGTCGTGGCCGCGCACGAGACGGGCCGGACGGGGCGGCCGGTCGGCCCGGCCGACGTCGTCGTGACGAGCGGGTCGCAGCAGGCCCTGGACCTGCTCGCGCGCGCCCTGCTCGACCCGGGCGACCCGGTGGCCGTCGAGGACCCGGTCTACGTCGGGGCGCTGCAGGTCCTGCAGGCCGCGGGTGCCGACGTGCACCCGGTCCCGCTCGACGGCGAGGGGATGCGGGTCGACGTCCTGGCCGCCCGCCTGGCCGCGGGGTTCCGGCCCCGGCTCGTGCACACCGTGTCCAGCTTCCACAACCCGCGCGGCGTCACCCTGGGCCAGGAGCGCCGCCGGGATCTGGCCGGACTCGCCGAACGGTACGGCTTCCTCGTCGTCGAGGACGACCCGTACGGTCTGCTCGCCTTCGACGGCGATCCGCCCCGCCCGGTGGCCGCCCACGGCGACCACGTCGTCCGGCTGGGCAGCGCGTCGAAGGTGCTGGCCCCGTCCCTACGGGTCGGCTGGCTGGTCGCGCCGCCGGTGCTGGCCGCGGCCGTCGAGCGGCTCAAGCAGTCCACGGATCTCTGCGGGTCGTCGCTCACCCAGATGATCACGGCCGAGCTGCTGGCCGACGAGGAGTGGTTCGCCGGGCACGTCGTCGGGGTGCGGCGCGAGAACCGCGGCCGCGCGGCGGCCCTCACCGCCGCCGTCGACGCCGAGTTCGGACCCGCGGTCACCCGGTCCACCCCGTCCGGCGGGATGTTCTGCTGGCTGGAGTTCGCCGACGGCACCGACACCGCGGCCCTGCTGCCGCGGGCCCTGGAGCAGGGTGTCGGGTTCGTGCCCGGGGGCGCCTTCTCCGTCGACGCGCCGGTCGACGGCGGGGCGCTCCGCTCGGCCGCGCGGCTCTGCTTCGCCACCTACCCGCCCGATCTGCTGCGCGAAGCCGTCCGGCGACTCGCCCGGGCCTCCCGCCGGCCGGACTCCTGAGTAGGGTCGGTGACCGTGCGCGAGATCCTGGAACTGCTGGAGCGGGACGCGTCGCTGAGCCACGACACCCTGGCGACCATGACCGGGCGGCCCGTCGCGGAGGTATCGGCCCAGATCGCGGCGTGGGAGAAGGCGGGCGTGATCCGCCGGTACAAGGCGGTGGTCGACTGGGAGAAGGTCGACGGCTCCGAGGCCACCGAGGTCACCGCGTTCATCGACGTGGCGGTCGCGCCGGCCCGCGGCGTCGGGTTCGACGACGTCGCGGAGCGGATCTCCCGCTTCGACGAGGTCCGCAGCTGCTACCTCGTCTCCGGCGGGCACGACCTGCGGTGCACGGTCGTCGGGTCGAACATCCGCGCGGTCAGCGACTTCGTGAGCCGCAAGCTCTCGACCATCGACCGGGTCACGGCCACCGCCACGCACTTCGTGCTGCACACCCACAAGCGCGACGGCGACACGTTCTTCGAGCCGGAGCCCGACCACCGCCTCCGCGTCACCCCGTGAGGACCCGCCCGTGAAGCCGCTCAACGACGTCATCGCCGCCTGCCCGCCGTCGGGCATCCGGCGCTTCTTCGACATCGCCGCCGAGATGGACGACGTGATCTCCCTCGGCGTGGGCGAGCCGGACTTCGTCACGCCGTGGCGGATCCGCGAGGCCGGCATCTACGCCCTCGAGCACGGCTACACCACCTACACCTCGAACGCGGGGCTGCCCGAGCTGCGCCGGTTGATCTGCGCGAGCCTGGAGCAGCGGTACTCCGCGCGGTACGCGTGGGACACCGAGTGTCTGATCACCACCGGGGTGTCCGAGGGGCTCGACCTGGCGCTGCGGGTACTGCTCAACCCCGGCGACGAGGTGGTCGTCCCGGAGCCCTGCTACGTCGCCTACGAGCCGTGCGTCGCGTTCGCGGGCGGTACCCCCGTGCAGGTGGCCACGCGGTGGGAGGCGGACTTCGCGATCGACCCCGCCGCGGTCGAGGCCGCGATCACGCCGCGCACCAAGGCGATCCTCATCGGTTCGCCGGCCAACCCGACCGGCGCCGTCCAGCCGCGGGCCGCCCTCGAGGGCCTGGTGCGGCTGGCCGAGAAGCACGACCTGTACCTGATCTCCGACGAGATCTACGACCGGCTGACCTACGACGACGTCCACGTCTGCCTGGGCGCCGTGCCGGGCGCGCGGGAACGGACCGTGGTGCTCGGCGGGTTCTCCAAGGCCCAGGCGATGACGGGCTGGCGGGTCGGCTGGATCTGCGCGCCCCGGGCCGTGGCCGAGCTGTGCGTGCGGGTGCACCAGTACACGATGCTGTGTGCCCCGCACGTCTCGCAGGTCGCCGCCGTCGAGGCGCTCGAGGAGGCCGACGGCGACGTCCGCGAGATGGTCGCCGACTACGACCGACGGCGGCGGGTGTTCGTGAAGGGTCTGCGCGAGATCGGGCTGGAGTGCCCGGAACCGGGTGGCGCCTTCTACGCGTTCCCGTCCGTCCGGTCGTCCGGGCTGGACTCGGAGACCTTCGCCGAGCGGCTGCTGAAGGCCGAGAGCGTGGCCGTGGTGCCCGGCAACGTCTTCGGGCCCTCCGGCGAGGGGCACATCCGGTGCTCCTACGCGACCGCCCTGCCGCAGCTGGAGGAGGCGTTGGTGCGCATCGACCGGTTCCTCCGGTCGCTGTAATACCGCCGAACCGGGATCACACTCTTCGCCGGATCGCAACACTGCGCGGCGTGGCGTTCACAGCACGGCAATGCGGGCGGTCCATGCTCCGGGGGCATGGACGACGGCGCACCTGTCACCGCCCGCCCCCTCCACTCCTGCACGGTCTGCGCCTGCCCGCGGACCCCGAGCGACGTCCGCGGCCTGGCCTGGAGCAGCCACCACGTCGATGGCGTGACCAGCTGGGTGTGCGGGCCCTGCACCCGCGCCCACCTCTTCGAGATCGAGGCGGGGCAGCCGGTCCGCCCCGCCTCGCTCCCCCGCTCCGCGTAGACCCGCACGATCAGGCGGCCCCGGCCCGCCCGCCCGCCAGCAGGCCGTGCAGGATCACCGGGCCGAGATCGCGGCCGCGGCGCACCAGCCACGGCGTGCCGCGGACCACGATCCACGCCGCCCGGTGGAAGGCCGTGATCTCGCGCCCGCCGCCGCACGCGGTCGGCACCGGCGCGGGCACCGCGAAGCCCGCGCTCGCGAGCAGCTCGCCCGCCGCGCGGGCCAGCAGCCGGTGGCCCAGCTCCGAGGGGTGCAGCCGGTCGACGCTCCACGCGGCGCGCTCGTAGCCGCCGGGCAGCAGATGCAGGTCGAGCACCCCCACGCCCGCGCCGGTCCCGTCGACGCCCGGGCCCACCTCCTCGACGGCCGCGTCGATCGCGGTGTCGATGGCGTCGTTCAGGGCCACCACCCGGGTCCGCAGGGCGGCCCGCAGGCGTCCCGGCAGCCGGAAGACCCGCGTGTGGTCGTGGTAGCGCAGGACCACCGGGAAGGTGCCCTCCGCCGCGAGGGTGGCCAGCGTCGCCGCGAGGTCGGCGCGGATGCCGGCGGGGTCGAAGTCCGACCGCAGGGTGTCGTTCATGCCCGCGCAGATCACGGCGGCCTCGGGCCGCGCGGGCAGGACCGCGGCGAGCTGGGTCCCGCGGACGTCGGCCATCCGGGCACCGGTGCGGGCGGGGTTCAGCAGCCGGGTCCCGGGACCGAGGGCGTCGCGGAGCAGTACGGGGAAGCCCCGCCAGCCGCCCCCGGGCAGCGGGTCCCCCAGCCCGACGGCCGTCGAGTCGCCCAGCGTGGCCAGGGTGGTGACGACGCGGCCCGCCTGCGCGGCGGCCGGGGCGGGCGTGGTCGTCGGGAGGGCACGGGCGGGTCGCACGCTCTGCACGGACACCAGCGCATGATCGGGTGGCGAGGCTCCGCCGCGGTGTGCGCACGATGACGTCGCGCCGACGGCTCCGCGAACTCCGTCCCCGCAGGCTGGACCGCGCCGCGCTTCAGATTCAGGCGAAGCCGCGGAACGCCGGGTAGAGCGGCAGCGTGCCGGAGCCGTTGTCCGAGGGGTTCTCGAACCGCTGGTGCAGGGCACTCGAGACCCGGTCGGCCAGCTCGACGGTGGCGGTCCGGCCGCCCTCCGCGGCGGCGCTCGCCAGCCGGCGCCAGTAGTCCGCCAGCGCCGCGCCGATCCGCGGCGAGCGGCCGGGATCGACCCCGATCCGCGTCTCGCCGGCCACCGCCCGCGGCAGCAGCCACCACGTGCACAGCCACACCCACAGCAGCTGGGCGTCGAGCAGGCGCCCGCGCAGCAGGGCCGGGTCGTCGAGGTCCGGCCACACGGTCGCGATCTCGTTGCGCCAGGCCTCGAGCATGGCGTCGGCCATCCCGTCGGGAAGCGCGAAGCTGGACTCGCAGGCCGGGAACGGGACGCGGAAGTAGGCCGCGTCGAGCGCGACGTCGCGGAAGCAGCCCCACTCGAAGTCGACGAACCGCACCCCGCGGCCGGTCACGAGGTTGTTGTCCGGGCAGGTGTCCGACGGGCTGAACGCCCGGTACCGGGTCCCGCCCAGCAGCCGCGCGGTCTCCCGGGCCTCCGTCTCGGCCGCGGCGCTGACCGGTACGTCCAGCACCTCGGCGACCAGCCCCGGCACCCCGGCGAACGCCGCCCGCGCCTCGTCGGCGATCGGGTCGCGCCGCGCCTTCTCGCCGAGTCGGCGCAGCAGCGCACCGAAGTCGTTCTCCCGGCCCGCGGTGGCGGCCTGCATCCGGCCCAGCGCCCGGGCCCAGCTCAGCAGGCAGCGTTGGGCCGCCGCGGGATCGGGCGCGAAGAGCATGTCGGCGAGGGTCGAGCTGCGGCCCAGGTCCTCGAGCACCAGCAGCCGGGTCGCCGGGTCGTGGGCGATGAGCACCGGGCTGGGCCGGGTGTCGGCCGGCAGCGCGGTGAACAGCTGGCAGCTCGCGACCTCGAAGTGGTAGGGATCCGGCCGACCCGCCCCGGGCTCCCCCACGTACTGCTTGACGACCAGGGTGCGCGGCAGCGAGAAGGGATTGCGCGCCACCCGGGCGCGCGCCACCACCGACCGTTCGCTGCCGCCGAGGTCCTCGGGATCGGCGAGGACGACGGTTGCCCCGGCCCGCCGGGTGAGCAGGCGTTCCGCGGCGGCCAACGCGGTGAGCACGGGCCTGGGGAAATCGGCCAGGTCACGTGACATCGCTGTCGACCTTACCCCGCCGAGCGCGCCCGGCCGCGGTCCCCGCACCGCCGGGTGCGTCGCCCCGCGAGCAGCGACCGGGCGGCCGCGACCACGATCCCGACCGGTTCACCGCCGGCTGCAGCACCGACGGGTCCGCCAGGCCGGCGGGGCACCGGTCAGGCCCCGCCGCCCTCGGCGTCCTTCGCCGCAGCCTGCGCATCGGCCGCGCCGGCGCCCGCCCGTGCGCCCGGCTCGGCCGGCACGGCGTCGACGCCGGCCTCCTTGCGCTGCTCCGGCGTGATCGGCGCGGGCGCCGCGGTCAGCGGGTCGTGACCCCCACCGGTCTTCGGGAAGGCGATGACCTCGCGGATCGAGTCCTCCCGGGCGAGCAGCGCGGTGATCCGGTCCCAGCCGAACGCGATACCGCCGTGCGGGGGCGGGCCGTAGGCGAAGGCGTCGAGCAGGAAGCCGAACTTCTCCTGCGCCTCCTCCTCGGACAGGCCCATGATCTCGAAGACCCGCTTCTGCACGTCCGCGCGGTGGATACGGATGGAGCCACCGCCGATCTCGTTGCCGTTGCACACGATGTCGTAGGCGTAGGCCAGCGCGTTGCCCGGGTCCGACTCGAACTTGTCGATCCAGTCCGGGGTCGGCGAGGTGAAGGCGTGGTGCAGGGCCGTCCACCTGCCGTGTCCGACGGCCACGTCGGTCGTGTCCTCGGTGGCCTCGAACAGCGGGAAGTCCACGACCCAGACGAACGACCAGGCGTTCTCGTCGATGGCCCCGATGCGGCGGGCGATCTCGCCGCGGGCCGCGCCGAGCAGCGCGCGCGCCTCGGTCGGGCGGCCGGCGGCGAAGAAGATGCAGTCGCCGGGGTTCGCGCCGACGGCGGCCGGCAGCCCGGCCCGCTCCTCCTCCGACAGGTTCTTGACGACCGGGCCCTTCTCGGAGACGGTCCCGTCCTCGTCGACCAGGACGTAGGCCAGGCCGCGGGCGCCCCGCTGCTTGGCCCACTCCTGCCAGGCGTCGAGCTGCTTGCGGGGCTGGCTCGCCCCGCCGGGCATCACGACCGCGCCGACGTACGGGTTCTGGAAGACCCGGAAGCCGGTGGCGGCGAAGTACTCGGTGAGCTCGGTGAGCTCGATGTCGAAGCGCAGGTCCGGCTTGTCCGAGCCGTAGCGGCTCATGGCCTCGGCGTAGCTGATCCGGCGGATCGGCCGCGGGATCTCGTGGTCGATCAGGCCCCACAGGGCGGCGAGGATCTCCTCGGACAGGGCGATGACGTCGTCCTGTTCGACGAAGCTCATCTCGATGTCGAGCTGGGTGAACTCGGGCTGCCGGTCGGCGCGAAAGTCCTCGTCCCGGTAGCAGCGTGCGATCTGGTAGTAGCGCTCCATCCCGCCGACCATCAGCAGCTGCTTGAACAGCTGCGGGCTCTGCGGCAGCGCGTACCAGGAGCCGGGCTTGAGCCGCGCCGGCACCAGGAAGTCCCGGGCGCCCTCGGGCGTGGACCGGGTCAGCGTGGGGGTCTCGATCTCCACGAAGTCGTGCGCGTCGAGGACTACGCGGGCGGCGCGGTTGACCTTGCTGCGCAGCCTGATCGCGGCCGCCGGCTCGGGGCGGCGCAGGTCCAGGTAGCGGTACTTGAGCCGGATCTCCTCACCGACCTCGCCGTGCTCGTCGATCGGGAAGGGCAGCGGCGCGGACTCGGACAGCACGACGAGGTCGGTCACCGTGACCTCGATGGCCCCGGTGGGCAGGTCCGGGTTCTCGTTGCCGGCCGGGCGCGTGACGACCTCGCCGGTCACCTGCAGGCAGAACTCGGCGCGCAACCGGTGGGCGCGCTCGGCCATCTCGCCCTCGCGGAACACGATCTGGGCGGTGCCCGAGGAGTCCCGCAGGTCGACGAAGATGACACCGCCGTGATCGCGGCGTCGGGCCACCCATCCGGCGAGGGTCACGGTCTGGCCGGCGTGCTCGGCACGCAGGGTGCCGACGGGGTGGGTTCGCATCACGGTGGCCAAGGCTATCCGCCCACACCGGGCCCCCCTCCACCAGGTTTCCGCCACGCTCCCCCGTGCTCGCCCCCGCGGAGCACTCGTGCGGTCGGTCTGCCCGGGGGTGCCGTTCGTGCGGGTCAGAGCAGGGTGAGCTGCTCGACGACCGGGGCGGCCGGCGGTTCGCCGGGCGGCGCCCGCCGGGCCACGTCCGACGCCGGGAAGCCCGCCTGCGGGCCCGGGCCGGCCTCCTCGCCACCGCTGCGGCGCACGCCCGAACCGCGGTCCAGCCCGTGCCGGCGCAGCAGCGGGCGGACCCGCTCGGCCAGTGCCCGCCGGTACTCGGGGTCGACGTGGGCGCCGCGGCGGTAGAGCCGCTCGTAGGCGGGGACGAGGGCCGGGTGCTCCCGCGCCAGCCACGCCGTGAACCACTCCCGCGTGCCGGGCCTCAGGTGCAGGGCCAGCACACCGACCCCCGACGCGCCCGCCGCCCGGACGCGCCCCAGCAGCGCGTCGAGCGCCTCGGCGGAGTCGGTGAGCAGCGGCAGCACCGGCGCGACCATCACCCCGCAGTCCAGCCCGGCATCGGCGATCCGCGCGACCAGGTCGAGCCGGGCCCGCGGCGACGGCGTGCCGGGTTCGAGGCGGGCCTGCAGCTCACGGTCCGCCAGCGCCAGCGACACCCCGAGGCCGACGGGGACCTCCCGCGCCGCCGCCACGAGCTCCGGCAGGTCACGGCCGAGCACCGTGCCCTTGGTGAGGATGGAGAACGGGGTGCCCGAGCCGGCGAGCGCACGGATGACGCCCGGCATCAGCCGGTACCGGCCCTCGGCGCGCTGGTAGGGATCGGTGTTGGTGCCCATCGCCACGGGCTCCCGGCTCCAGCGCGGGCGTGCGACCTCGCGGGCCAGCACCCGCCCGACGTTCACCTTCACCACGATCTGCGAGTCGAAGTCCGCCCCGGCGTCGAGGTCGAGGTAGGTGTGGGTGTTGCGGGCGAAGCAGTAGACGCACGCGTGCGAGCAGCCGCGGTAGGGGTTCACCGTCCAGCGGAAGGGCATCGGCGAGCTCCCGGGCACGCGGTTCAGCGCGGACTTCGCCTCCACCTCGTGGAACACGGTCCCGGCGAACTCCGGTGTGCGGACCGACCGCAGCAGGCCCCGTAGCCCTGGCAGGGCGGCCGCCTCGCCTACGCCGTCCGCCCGCACCCGTTGCCCGCTCCACCTCACCGACAGATTCGAACACATGTTCGCACGGCTCGCAACCGCCTCGTCCGGCAGGATCCGCCCGTTTCGGCGACGCTGATCCCATGCAGGCGAAGACGACGACGCTGGTGGTGATGGGGGTGTCCGGGGTCGGCAAGTCGACCGTCGCCGGGGAGCTCGTCCGGCGGACGGGCTGGACGTTCGCCGAGGGCGACGACCTGCACCCCGAGGAGAACCGGCGGAAGATGGCCGGCGGCCACCCGTTGACCGACGAGGACCGGTGGCCGTGGCTTCACCGGGTGGCCGCGTGGATCGGCGAGCAGGAGGCGGCGGGCCGCAACGCGGTCGTCACCTGCTCGGCGCTGCGCCGCACGTACCGGGACGTCCTCGCCGACGGGCACCCGTCCGTCCGCTTCGTCCATCTCGAGGCCTCCCCCGACGCGCTGTCCAGCCGGTTGGCCGCGCGGAGGGGCCACTACATGCCCGCGTCGCTGCTGCAGAGCCAACTCGACACCCTCGAGCCGCTGGAGCCCGACGAACCGGGTCTCGCCGTCAGCGGCGAGGTCGACCCCGGCACCGCGGTCGACCAGGTCCTCACCGAACTCGCCCCCGCCGGAGGTGTGGCATGAGCACGGCGCAGGTGTTGGCCCAGGCGCAGGAGACCGCCCCGGCGACCGGGGGGACGCAGCTGATCGTCGCCGCCCTGCTCGGCATCGCGGCGATCGTCCTGCTGATCACGTGGCTGCACGTGCACCCCTTCCTGGCGCTGATCGCGGGCACGGGCGTGCTCGGGATCGTCGGGGGGCTCGGCGCCGGTTCGACGATCGAGAGCTTCACCGACGGGGTCGGCTCCACGGTGGGCAGCGTCGGCGTCCTGATCGCGCTCGGCGCCATGATCGGCGGGCTGCTGCGCGACTCGGGCGGTGCGGACCGCGTCGTCGAGGCCGTCACCCGGCGGGTCGGGCCGCGCGGCATGCCATGGGCCCTCGCGGGCGTGGCCGCGCTCATCGGGCTGCCCCTGTTCTTCGAGGTCGGCGTGGTGCTGCTGGTGCCGGTCGTGGTGCTCGTCGCCGCGCGGACCCGGTCCTCGGTGATCGCCATCGGCATCCCGGCGCTGGCCGGGCTCTCGGTCCTGCACGGCCTCGTCCCGCCGCACCCGGGCCCGCTCGTCGCCATCGACGCCCTCGGCGCCGACCTGGGGCTCACCCTGCTGTTCGGGCTCGTGGTCGCGATCCCGACCGTGATCGTCGCGGGTCCCCTGTTCGGCCGGCTCGCCGCGCGCTGGGTCCCGCTCCCGCCGCCCTCGGAGAGCGCCGCCGCCGTCGCCGGCGAGGCCGGCGGGACCCGGGACGACGACGCCACCCGCCCGGACTCCGGCACCGAGCCGGACCGGGCGACCGCCCGGGTCGCCACGGCCGAGCGCACCGGCCGGGACCGGAGCGGTGTGCGGGTCGGCGCGGCCGTGGTCGTGATGCTGACCCCGGTCGTCCTGATGCTGATCCGCGCGATCGCGGAGATCGCACTGCCGGACGGGAACCCCCTGCGCAGCGCGCTGGAGATCGTCGGGGAGCCCATCATCGCCCTGCTCCTCGGCGTCGTGGTCGCCATGGTCACCCTCGGCCTGCCGTCCGGGATGGGACGGCAGGGGCTCACCGACTCGGTCGGCGGGGCGCTGCCCGCGATCGCCGGCATCCTGCTGATCGTCGGCGCCGGCGGCGGCTTCAAGCAGACCCTGGTCGACGCCGGGGTGGGCACCCTGATCGGGCAGTGGGCGAGCGCCGTGGCGCTCTCGCCGCTGCTCCTGGGCTGGCTGGTGGCCGTCGCGATCCGGGTGGCGACGGGTTCGGCGACCGTCGCGACGATCACCGCCGCCGGGATCGTCGCCCCCCTCGCCGCGGGGCTGCCGCCGGCGACGGTGGCGCTGCTGGCCCTCGCCGTCGGCGCCGGGTCGCTGTTCTTCTCGCACGTCAACGACGCCGGATTCTGGCTGGTCAAGGAGTACTTCGGGCTCACGGTCGGGCAGACGATCAAGAGCTGGTCGGTGATGGAGACGGTCATCTCCGTGGTCGGCCTGCTGCTGGTCCTGCTCATCTCGGTGTTCGTCTAGGAGACCTCGGTCGCCGGGCGGCTGCGGGGCGGCTGCGGGGCGGCTGCGGGCTCGGGCGAGGATGCCGGGGTGGCCCCCCGCGATCCGACGTCCGACAGCGGGCGGCACCGTGCTCCCGTGCGGGCCCCCGTCCGGGTCCCGGCCCCGCCGGAGTCGGACGCCGAGCGCACCACCCCGCTCCCGCCGGTGCCGGACCGGCCGGTCACCTCCTCCGGCGAGCCGGCGCCCCCGGTCGCCCGGAGCACCGTTCCCACCCGCGGGACCACGGCCCCCGAGACGCAGCCGGACGCGGGGCAGGGACGGGAGGAGCACCCCGGACAGGAGCGGGGGCACGGACAGGAGCGGGGGCACGGACAGGAGCGGGGGCACGGACAGGGCCACGGCCACGGGCACGGGCCGGCCGCCCCGGCGGGACGTCGCGTCCGGCTGCTGCTCGCCGGCCTGCTGGTGCCGTGTGCCCTGGCCACCCTCGTCGGGCTGGTGCTGCTGTGGCCGAGCGGGCCGCTGCCCGGCAGCACCCAACCACGCCAGGAGGTCTTCGACGCCGAGGTGGTGGCGGCCCAGGCGGCCGACTGCTCGCCCGGCTCCGGCGACGGCGGGTGCGCGGGCCTGACGCTGCGGATGGACGGCGGCCCGCTGCCCGGGCGCGACCTCGTGCAGATCGTGCCCGTCGAGCCGTCGACGCCGCGGTTCGCCGTCGGCGACCGCGTCCGGGTGGCCTACTCGGGTGGCGCGGCGGCCGACCCCGGCTCCTACCAGGTCGTGGACTTCCAGCGGTCGGCCCCGCTGGTCGCGCTGGCGGTCGCGTTCGCGCTGGCGGTACTGCTGCTGGGCCGGTGGCGCGGGCTCGCCGCGCTGGTCGCACTCGGGATGAGCCTGGTCGTGCTGGTGCTGTTCGTGCTGCCGGCGATCCTGGGCGGGGCGAGCCCCGTCTGGGTGGCGGTGGTCGGCGCCTGCCTGATCATGTTCGTGGTCCTCTACCTCACCCACGGCCTCTCGGCCCGGACCTCGACCGCGGTACTGGGCACCCTGGCCTCCCTGGCGCTGATCGCGGTGCTCAGTGCGGCGTTCTCGGCCCTCGCCCGGCTCACCGGGCTCGACGACACCACCGCCAGCCTCATCGCCACGCTCGGCACTCCCGTCGACGCCCGGGGCCTGCTGCTCGCCGGCATCGTGATCGGCGCGCTCGGCGTGCTCGACGACGTCACGGTCACCCAGACCAGCGCGGTGTGGGAGCTGCGGGCCGCGAATCCCGGCCTGGGCGCCCGCGCCCTGTTCACCGCCGGGATGCGGATCGGGCGCGACCACGTGTCGTCGGCCGTCAACACCCTGGTGCTGGCGTACGCGGGCGCGTCGCTGCCGTTGATGCTGCTGTTCACGGTGGCGGGCCGTGGGCCGGGCGAGGTGCTGACCGCGCAGGACGTGGCGACCGAGATCGTCCGGACGCTGGTCGGCAGCATCGGGCTGGTGGCCTCGGTGCCGGTCACCACCGGTCTCGCCGCGCTGGTCGCGAGCCGGGAGGAGCCCCGTCGGGTGTCCGGTCGGGTGTCCGGTCGCCGGGCGGCCCGCGCCCGCTGACGGCGTCAGCGGCGGCGGGCCAGCAGCGTCGCCTCGCCCCCGCCCTCGCGGTGGTCGAGCGTCGCGAGCTGTGGGAACGCCCCGCCGAGCTCGCCCGCGGGCGCCCGGAAGCGGCCACCCTCGTCGCCCACCTCGGACAGCACGGTGAGCACGAGCAGCCCGCCGGGCGCGAGCGCGGCCGCGAGCGCCGGATAGAGCGCGGGATCCCGGTAGCGCTGGCAGACCACGAGGTCGTAGGGGCCCGCGACAGGGAGCCCGGCGTCGAGGTCGGCCTCGAGGAACCGCACGTCGACCCCCTCCGACGCCGCGAGCGCCCGCGCCGCCACGAGACCGGCCGCCGAGACGTCGACGGCGTCGACCGCGAACCCCCGCTGCGCCAGCCACACCGCCACCGCACCGCGCCCGCAGGCGACGTCGAGCGCCCGCCCGCCGGCGGGGAGCCCGCCGCGGTCGGGGGTCGAGGCACCGCCCGGGAGCAGCTCGAGCCGGCCCCGCAACCCGTCCGGTGGCATCGGCGTACCCGGCCCCACCACGGCGTGCCGGACGTCCCACCGCTCCCGGTCCGCCTCGCTCACCCCCACCCCCCGCTGAGCGAACGGCGCTCTCGCTCACACCTGGTGAGCGAGAGCGTCGTTCGTGCGTGCATCAGGCGAGCTTCGCCGCCAGCTCCGCGACGACGGAGTCGAGCGGCACCGAACGCTGGTCGCCGGAGGCGAGGTCCTTCACCCCGACCGTGCCGGCCTCGAGGTCCCGCTCCCCCAGCACCAGCGCGTACCTCGCGCCCGACCGGTCCGCCGACTTCATCGCACCCTTCAGCCCGCGCCCGCCGTAGGCCAGGTCCACCCGGATCCCGGCGCGGCGCAGCTCGGCCGCGATCACGACGAGGCGGCGCTTGGCGGCGTCGCCCAGTGGCACGCCGAACACCTCGGCCCGGGCCTCCGACCAGGGCTGCACGCCCTCGGCGCGGCAGGCCAGCAGCGTGCGGTCCACGCCGATGCCGAACCCGACGCCGGACAGCGGCTGCCCGCCCAGGGTCTCCATCAGGCCGTCGTACCGCCCGCCGCCGCCGATCCCGGACTGGGCGCCGAGGCCGTCGTGCACGAACTCGAAGGTCGTCTTGGTGTAGTAGTCCAGCCCGCGCACCATCCGCGGGTTGATGGTGTAGGCCACGCCGAGGTCGTCGAGGTGGGCCAGCACGGTGGCGTGGTGCTCGGCCGAGGCCGCCGACAGGTGGTCGAGCAGCAGCGGCGCGTCCTCGAGCTGCCGGCGCACCTCGGGTCGCTTGTCGTCGAGCACCCGCAGCGGGTTGATCCGCGCCCGGGCGCGCGTCGGCTCGTCGAGGTCCAGCCCGGCCAGGAACTCCTGCAGCCGCTCGCGGTAGGCCGGCCGGCACTCCGCGTCGCCCAGCGAGGTCAGCTCCAGCCGGTACCCGGTGAGCCCGAGCGCCCTGAACCCCTCGTCGGCGACGGCGATGACCTCGGCGTCGAGCGCCGGGTCGTCCACCCCGATGGCCTCCACGCCGACCTGCTGCAGCTGCCGGTAGCGACCTGCCTGCGGCCGCTCGTAGCGGAAGAACGGGCCGGCGTAGCGCAGCTTCACCGGCAGTCCGGCGCGGTCGAGGTTGTGCTCGATCACCGAACGGACCACCCCCGCGGTGCCCTCCGGCCGCAGCGTGACGGACCGGTCGCCCCGGTCGGCGAACGTGTACATCTCCTTGCTGACCACATCCGTCGACTCGCCGACCCCGCGCGCGAACAGCCCGGTGTCCTCGAAGATCGGCAGCTCGACGTACCCGTACCCGGCGCGCTCGGCCGCGGCCGAGAGCGTGTCCCGGACGTGCACGAAACCGGCGGATTCCGGCGGATAGTACTCCGGGATGCCCTTGGGTGCCGCGAAGGCGGTGGCGCGCCGGACACCCTCCTGCACCGCGCTCACAGCCAGCGCCCCGGGGCCGGCGTGGCGGCGGAACCCGCGTCGGGACCGCCGGTGGTCTCACCGAGGCCCTGCAGGAACGGGTTGGCCACCCGCTCCCGGCCCACCGTCGTCGTCGGGCCGTGACCGGGGAGGACGACGCCGGAGTCCGGCCGGCCGAGCAGCCGGACGCGGATGCTCTCCAGCAACTGGCGGTGTGAGCCACCGGGCAGGTCCGTCCGCCCGATCGAGCCCGCGAAGAGCGTGTCGCCCGCGAGGATCACCTCGGTCCCGTCCTCCGTCTCCGTCGTGAACACCACCGATCCCGGGGTGTGGCCGGGGGTGTGGTCGACCCGCAGCCGCATCCCGGCGAGCTCCAGGTCGCTGCGGTCGGTCAGCGTGCGCACCTCACGCGGCTCCTTCAGCTCCAGCCGGCCGCCGAAGAACGCCGCGGACTCCGACGAGATGCCCTTCATCGGGTCGGCGAGCAGCTCCCGGTCGTCCGGATGGATCCACGCCGGGATGTCCGAGCCCTCGCACACCGGCTGCACGCTGAAGGTGTGGTCGAAGTGGCCATGGGTCAGCAACACCGCGACCGGGGTCAGCCGGTGCTCGGCGAGCACGGCCTCCAGCGGTTCGACGGCGTCCTGCCCGGGATCGACGACCACGCACGCCTCGCCCGCCTCCCGGGCGACGACGTAGCAGTTGGTCTGGAACGCTCCGGCGGGGAATCCTGCGACGAGCACCCGACCAGCCTAGACGTGCCTGCACACGGACCTCTCAGGAACGGTCGATACCCTGCCCCGCGATCGATTCGACCGGGAGGACGACGCACACCGTGGCCACGAACCAGATGCGGCGGGAGGCGGCCAAGCGCAAGCTGGCCCATCAGCAGGCGCGGCGGGCCGATCGGGCCCGCCGACAGAAGCGGGTCGCCGTGATCAGCTCCGCCGCGGCCGTGGTGGTCGTGGTCGTCGCGGTGGTGCTGCTCACGACCGCCCCGTGGAAGTCCGACCCGGCCCAGCCGGCCGCGCAGGCCGCCGCCCCGCCCGGCACCGTGAACTGCGAGTATCCGGCCGACGGCGCCGCCGCGAAGCCCGCGGACCCGCCGCCGACGGACGCGATCAGCGCCCAGGGCACCGTCCCGGTCTCCCTGACGACGTCGGCCGGACCGATCGGTCTCACGCTCGACCGCGCACAGGCCCCCTGCACCGTGAACAGCTTCACCTCGTTGGTGAGCCAGGGGTACTTCGACGACACCCCCTGCCACCGGCTCACCACGAGCGAGGGGCTGAAGGTGCTGCAGTGCGGCGACCCGAGCGGCCAGGGCACCGGCGGTCCCGGCTACACCATCGCGGACGAGCCACCGACGAACCTGGCCCCGGCCGGCCAGTCCGGCGCCGTGATCTACCCGCGGGGCACGATCGCGATGGCCAAGACCTCGGCCCCCGACTCCGGCGGCAGCCAGTTCTTCCTGGTCTACGCCGACTCGACGCTCCCGCCGGACTACACCGTGTTCGGCACGATCGACGAGGCCGGCCTCGCGACCGTCGACAAGGTCGCCGCGGGCGGCACGGACGACGGCAACGGCCCCGGCGACGGCACGCCGAACACCCCGGTCACCATCCAGACCGCCACGGTCGCGGCCTGACCGCACGGGACGCCGAGGGCCCCGCCGGATCTCCGGCGGGGCCCGTCCGTGTGGTCAGCTCGCGCTGGTGACGCGATAGACGTCGTAGACGCCCTCCACGTTGCGCACGGCGTGCAGCACGTGCCCGAGGTGCTTCGGGTCGCCCATCTCGAAGGAGAAGCGCGAGACGGCCACGCGGTCCCGCGAGGTGGTGACCGAGGCGGAGAGGATGTTGACCTTCTCGTCCGCCAGCACCTTCGTGACGTCGGACAGCAGCCGGTGCCGGTCGAGTGCCTCGACCTGGATCGCCACCAGGAACACCGACGCCGGCGAGACCGACCACGCGACGTCGACGAGCCGCTCGCTGCGGGCCTTCAGGTCGGCGGCGTTGGTGCAGTCCGTGCGGTGCACCGAGACCGCACCGCCGCGGGTGACGAACCCCAGGATCTCGTCGCCGGGGACGGGCGTGCAGCACCGCGCGAGCTTGCAGTAGACGTCGCCCATCTCGACGCCGTCCTCCCCGGTCAGCACCACGCCGGCGTCGCCGGAGGGCCGCCGCACCCGGACGGTCGACGGGGTGGCCCGCTCGGCGAGCTCCTCCTCGGCGTCCTCCATCCCGCCGAGCAGCGCGACCAGCCGCTGCACGACGTGCCGGGCGCTGGCCTGCCCCTCCCCGATCGCGGCGTAGAGCGCCGAGATCTCGGAGTAGTGCATCTCGCGGGACAGGGCGGCCATCGCGTCGGCGGAGACGAGGCGCTGCAGCGGCATGCCCGTGCGCCGGGCCTCCCGCGTGATCGCCTCCTTGCCCTCCTCGATGGCCTCCTCGCGGCGCTCCTTGGCGAACCACTGCTTGATCTTGTTCTTGGCGCGCGGCGACTTGACGAAGCCCAGCCAGTCCCGGCTCGGCCCGGCGCCCTCGGCCTTCGACGTGAAGATCTCGACGACGTCGCCGGACTCCAGCGTGCGCTCCAGCGCGACCAGCCGGCCGTTGACCCGGGAGCCGATGCAGCGGTTGCCGACCTCGGTGTGCACGGCGTAGGCGAAGTCGACGGGTGTGGACCCGACCGGCAGGGTGACGACGTCGCCCTTCGGGGTGAAGACGAAAAGCTCCTTGGCCGCGAGGTCGTAGCGCAGCGACTCCAGGAAGTCCCCGGGGTCCGCGGCCTCGCGCTGCCAGTCGAGCAGCTGCCGCATCCAGGACATCTCGTCGATCTCGACGGTGCCGGCGGCGGCGTTCTGGCCGTGCTGTCCTCGGGACTCCTTGTAGCGCCAGTGCGCGGCGATGCCGTACTCGGCCGTGCGGTGCATCTCGTGCGTGCGGATCTGCACCTCGAGCGGCTTGCCGTCCGGCCCGATGACCGTGGTGTGCAGCGACTGGTACACGCCGAATCGCGGCTGGGCGATGTAGTCCTTGAAGCGCCCGGGCATCGGCTGCCACAGCGCGTGGACCATGCCCATCGCCGCGTAGCAGTCCCGCACCTCGTCGACCAGCACGCGCACGCCGACCAGGTCGTGGATGTCGTCGAACTCGCGGCCCTTGACGATCATCTTGCGGTAGATCGAGTAGTAGTGCTTCGGCCTGCCCTCGACCGTGCCGTTGACCCGGGCCGCCTCCAGCTGCCGCGACACCTCGTCGATGACCTGCTTGAGGTAGGTGTCCCGGGACGGGGCGCGGGTGGCGACGAGCCGCACGATCTCCTCGTACTTCTTCGGGTGCAGGATCGCGAAGGACAGGTCCTCCAGCTCCCACTTGATCGTCGCCATGCCCAGGCGGTGCGCCAGCGGGGCCATGACCTCGAGGGTCTCGCGCGCCTTCTTCGCCTGCTTCTCCGGTGGCAGGAAGCGCATGGTGCGCATGTTGTGCAGCCGGTCCGAGAGTTTGATCACCAGGACCCGGGGGTCGCGGGCCATCGCGACGACCATCTTGCGGATGGTCTCGGCCTCCGCTGCGGTGCCGAACTCGACCTTGTCCAGCTTGGTGACGCCGTCGACGAGGTGGGCGACCTCCTCGCCGAAGTCCGTGCTGAGCCGCTCGAGCGAGTAGTCGGTGTCCTCGACCGTGTCGTGCAGCAGCGCCGCCACCAGCGTGGTGGTGTCCATGCCGAGCTCGGCGAGGATCGTGGCAACGGCCAGCGGGTGGGTGATGTACGGGTCCCCGGACTTGCGCTTCTGCCCGGCGTGCTTCTGCTCCGCGACGTCGTACGCGCGCTGCAGCAGCACCAGGTCGGCCTTGGGGTGCAGCGCCCGGTGCACGCTCGCCAGCGGCTCGAGGACGGGCTTGACGATCGCCACCCGCTGCGGGGTCATCCGCCGGGCGATCCGGGCCCGGACGCGGCGGGTGGCCGAGGGCCGCGCCGGGTCCTGCGCCGGGGACGGGGCGGTGGTCCACGGGCCGCCGGGGCGCACCTCCGCGGGTGCGGGCGCGTTCTGCTGGACGTCCGTCACCGGGCCTGCTCCGCTCCTGTCACCACCTACCGAAGGATAACCCTCCGGTAGCCGTCCGGGATTCCCGCCTCAGTAGGTGAGCAGGGCGTGCACGTCGATGCCGGCGAGCTTCTGCCGACCCTGCAGCGCCGCCAGCTCGACCACGGCGCCGAACCCGGTGATCTCGGCCCCGGCGTCCGTCAGCAACCCGCAGGCCGCGGCCGCGGTGCCGCCGGTGGCCAGCACGTCGTCGACGACGAAGACCCGCGCCCCGGGCTCGACCGTGCCCGCCGGCAGCTCCAGCGTGGCCGTGCCGTACTCGAGCTCGTAGGTCCGCACGCCGGCCACGGCCGGCAGCTTGCCGGCCTTGCGCACCGGGACGACACCGGTGCCCGCCACCAGGGCGACCGCCGCGCCGATCAGGAACCCGCGCGCCTCGACACCGGCGATCAGGTCGGCCGCGCCGGCGGAGGCCGCCAGCTCCGTGGTGAGGATCGCGAAGGCCTCCGCGTCGGCCAGCGCCGGCGTGAGGTCACGGAACAGCACCCCGGGCCCGGGGTAGTCCGGCACCGCGCGGACCAGCTCCCGGACCTTCTCGAGGTCCAGGGCGGACTCGTCCATCGCGTCGTGGGCCGCGCTCACCGGCGCCGCTTCCCGCTCGGCCGGCCGCCGGGCGTCCGGTCCCGGGCCGCGCGGCCCTGACCGGCCTTGCCCTGCGGCCGACCCGGGCGCACCCGGTCCGGGGCGCCGGCCGCCGCGGCCAGCGCCCGCTCGCGGCGCAGCTCCCGGGCGAGGGCCTCGTCGTCGGCGGTGTCGAGGCCCTCGTCGGCGAGGTCACCGGACTGCGCGGCGGCCGCCCGGGCGCGGCGGGCGGCGACCCGCTCGGCCTGCTTGCGGAACCGCGGGTCGCGCATCTTGAGGTCGACCAGGATGGGCGTGGCCAGCAGCAGCGAGGACAGTGAGCCCGCGATGATGCCGACCAGCTGGACCAGCGCCAGATCGGCCAGCGTCCCCACGCCCAGCAGGCCGACGCCGATCACCATCAGCCCGATCACCGGCAGCACGGCGATCAGCGAGGTGTTGATCGAGCGCATCAGCGTCTGGTTGACCGCGAGGTTGGCGACCTCGGGATAGGTGCGCCGGGTCAGGTTGAGCAGCCCGCGGGCGTTCTCCTTGACCTTGTCGAACACCACGACCGTGTCGTAGAGGGAGAAGCCGAGGATCGTCAGCAGGCCGATCACGGTGGCGGGGCTGACCTCGAAGCCGACCAGCGAGTAGATGCCGGCGGTGACCACGACGTCGTGCACCAGCGCCACCAGCGCCGCGACCGCCATCGCCCGCTCGAAGTAGACGGCCAGGAAGATCGTGACCAGGACGAGGAACACCGCGAGGGCGATGAGCGCCTGCCGGGTGATCTCCCCGCCCCAGGTCCCGCTCACCGCGGTGTCGCTGATCACCTGCTCGGACGGCCGGCCGCTCGCGTCGAGCGGCTGGAGCTGTTGGAAGGCGGCGTCCTTGAACGCGGCGATCTGGGCCGGGTCCAACGCCTCCGAGCGCAGCACGACCGTGGCCGAGCCGCCGGTGCCCACCGACTGCGTCGACGCCGGCTCCTCGCCGACCGAGGAGCGGAAGACCTCCTCCACCTGCTCGGCGGTGATGGCGCCGTTCGCGCCCGTCGCCGGCATCTGGAACTGCGAGCCACCCGTGAAGTCGATGCTGAGGTTGAACCCGCGCAGGACGATCGACAGCACGCAGATCAGTACCAGCACGCCGAAGCCGAGGTACCAGGTCGTGCGCCTGCCGACGATGTCGAAGGCGCCGGTGCCCGTGTACAGCCGGCTGAACACGCCGCGCCTGCGCTCGCCGTTCGCCGCCGTGGTCGTTCCGTCGACCATCGCTCAGGCCCCCCTGCTCGTGCCGGACCCGCTGCCGGCGGTCTCCCGCGGTTGCCGCCGCCGTCGTGCCCCGATCTCCGCCACGGCCCCGAGCCCGGAGAACGCCGGGCTGCCGAAGACCTTCGAGTTCGACGCCAGCGCGACCAGGGGGTGCGTGACGAGGAAGACCACGAGCAGGTCGAGGACGGTCGACATGCCGAGGGTGAACGCGAAGCCCTTCACCTGCCCGACGGCGAGGATGTAGAGCACCGCGGCCGCCAGGAAGCTCACGGCGTCGGCGGTGAGGATCGTGCGCCGGGCGCGCACCCAGGCCCGCGGGACCGCCGAGCGGAACGAGCGGCCCTCGCGGACCTCGTCCTTCAGGCGTTCGAAGAAGATCACGAACGAGTCCGCGGTGATGCCGATCGCCACGATGAACCCGGCGATGCCGGCCAGGTCGAGGGTGAACCCGATCCAGCGCCCGAGCAGCACCAGCACGGCGTAGACCACCAGGCCGGAGAGCACCAGCGACAGGATCGTGAGCAGGCCGAGCACGCGGTAGTAGAACAGGCAGTAGACGAACACCAGGGCCAGGCCGACCGCGCCGGCGATCAGGCCGGCCTCCAGTGAGGCGAGCCCGAGCGTGGCCGACACCGTCTGCGCGTCGGACGACTCGAAGGACAGCGGCAGGGAGCCGTACCGGAGGATCCCGGCGAGGTCCTGCGCCTGCTCCTGGTTGAAGTTGCCGCTGACCTGCGTGTTGCCGTAGAGCGCGCCCTGGATCGTCGGGGCGGACACGACCTCGCCGTCGAGCACGAACGCGGCCATCTCGCCGATGTGCTGGGAGGTGTAGTCGCCCCACGCCTGCGCGCCGGCGGACTCGAAGCTCAGGTCGACGACGTAGCCCACGCCCTGCGGGTTCTGGGTGGCCTGCGCCGAGGCGATCTCGGTGCCCTCCACCACGGTGGGCCCGAGGATGTACTTCGCCGTGCCGTCCTGGTCGCAGGTGACCAGGGGCAGCGACGGGTCGTCGTAGCCCTGCAGCGGGTCCGGGGCGGAGCAGTCGAGCGCGAGCAGCGCCTGCTGCTGGACGGCGGGGTCCGTGCTCTGCCGGGTGGCCTTCGCCTCGGCGATCGCGGCGGCCTGGGCCGGGTCCGTGGCGCCGTCGTCCGGTGGCGGGGCGGGCTGCTGGGCGGGCGCGAGGGGAGACGTGTGGGCCACGGGGGCGACGGCGCCGTCGACGACCGGGCCCGCGCCCATGCCCTGCGGTTGGCCGTCGCCGCCCGCAGGTTCGGGGGCGGTGCCGGACGGCGCGGCGCCCCCCGGCGGCTCGGCGCCCCCGGACGGGGTCGCGCCGTCGCCGGCGGGGACCCCGGGGATGTCCTGCGCCGTGGCCGGCGTGGCGGCGATCGGCTGCCCGATCACGGGGCGGATGCGCAGCTGCGCGGTCTGGCCGAGCGAGCGGGCCTGCTCGCCCTCCTCACCGGGCACCGTGATGGTGATGTTGTCGCCGTCGAGCACCACCTCGGCGCCGCTCACGCCGAGCCCGTTCACCCGTTGCTCGATGATCGACTGCGCCTGGACCAGCTGGTCCCGCGGCGGGACCTCGCCCGACTCGGTGCGCGCGGTCAGGGTGACCCGGGTGCCGCCCTGGAGGTCGATGCCCAGCTTCGGGGCGAAGGACCGGTCACCGGTGAAGGCCACCAGCGCGTACAGCACCACGACGATGCCCGCGAAACACGCGAGGTACCGCCAGGGGCGGATCCGCCCCGGGGTCGTTGCCACTCTCTCTTCTCTCCCGGCGTCACGGCCCGGTCACGCGTCGGCGGACGGCCTGTCCAGTCCCGTCCCGCGGCGTGACCGCGGCCCGGTGTTCCCGCACGATGCTGCACCACCCGCCGCACCGGGCGGACGGCGGCCCCGCCTCGGGGCAACGCCCTACTTCTTCTCCTCGGCGGTCGAGTCCGCGGACGCGTCCGAGATCGTGCCGTTGGCGCTCGTCGTCCCGTTCGCGCTGGTGGATCCGCTCGTCGGGAGCTCGGTGGTGGTCGCGGAGCTCGCCGCCGTGGCCCCGCCGGTCTCGTCGGCGTGCTCGGCGTGGGTGTCCTGCGGGAGCTTCTCGCGGACCGCGGCGCGCAGCCAGGTGGTCACGACGCCGTCGGCGATCTCCAGGTCGATCGTGTCCTCGTAGGAGGCGTCGACCACCGTGCCGCGCAGCCCCGAGGTGGTCGTCACGACGTCGCCCTCGGCGAGCGCGCTCTGCATCGCCTGGGTCTGCGCCATCTGACGCTTTTGCTTGCGGCCCGACAGGAAGATCGGGATGAAGAGCAGCAGGATGAGGATCGGGAACAGCAGGCTCAGGTCCATGATGTCGCGTTTCTCCGTTTCTCGGGCACGTCGGACGGCGAGTCTGCCAGTCGGGTCCGACACCCGGTCCATCGACCCGGTTCCGTGACGGGCCCGTGACGTGCGATTTCCCCGCGCGCCCCGCCGGATGCGGCCCCGGTACCGCTCCGCCCCCGATCGAGACCGCGTTCAGAACAGCGCCGGCGGCCCCCCGCCGTCGGACTCCGCCGGCGGCCGCAGGCCGAGATGGCTCCAGGCCGCGGGTGTGGCGACACGGCCGCGCGGCGTCCGGGCCAGCATCCCGGCCCGCACCAGGTAGGGCTCGCAGACCTCCTCGACGGTACCGGGTTCCTCGCCCACCGCCACAGCCAGCGTGGACACACCCACCGGGCCTCCCCCGAACGTCCGTACGAGGGCCCCCAACACGGCCCGGTCGAGGCGGTCGAGACCGAGGTCGTCCACGTCGTAGACCGCGAGCGCGTCCTGCGCGACGGACCGGGTGACGGCGCCGTTCGCGCGGACCTCGGCGAAGTCCCGGACCCGGCGCAGCAGCCGGTTGGCGATGCGGGGCGTGCCGCGGGAGCGGCGGGCGATCTCGGCGGCCCCGTCCGGCTTCAGGTCGACGTCGAGGATCACGGCGGCCCGCGTGAGCACGAGCTCCAGCTCCTCGGGCTCGTAGAACTCCATGTGCGCGGTGAAGCCGAACCGGTCCCGCAGCGGGCCGGTGAGCGCGCCGGCCCGGGTGGTGGCCCCCACCAGCGTGAACGGCGCGATGTCGAGCGGGATGGAGGTGGCGCCCGGGCCCTTGCCGACCACGACGTCGACCCGGAAGTCCTCCATCGCGAGGTACAGCATCTCCTCGGCGGGGCGGGCGATGCGGTGGATCTCGTCGATGAACAGCACGTCGCCGGGCACGAGGTTCGACAGCATGGCCGCCAGGTCCCCCGCGCGCTCCAGCGCGGGTCCGCTGGTCAGCCGGATCGCCGCACCCAGCTCCGCCGCGACGATCATCGACAGGCTCGTCTTGCCGAGCCCGGGTGGGCCGGAGAGCAGGATGTGGTCCGGCGGGTCGCCGCGCCGGCGGGCGCCCTCCAGCACCAGCTCCAGCTGCTCGCGCACCCGGGGCTGCCCGATGAACTCGCTGAGCCGGCGGGGGCGCAGCGAGTTCTCGACGTCGAGGTCCTCGGGGACGGCCTCGGCGTCGACGTCCCGCAGGTCGCCTGGCTCGTACTCGGTCACCGGCTCGGTCACCTGCTCCGGCCCAGGCTCGCCAGCGCCGCTCGGAGCAGCTGCGAGGCCTCGGCCTCGGGCTTGTCCGCGAGCACGGCGTCGACCGCCTGCTCGGCGGGCCTGAGGGTGAAGCCGAGGCCGACGAGCGCCTCGACGACCTGGTCGCGGACCGGCGAGGCCCCGTTGCCGGCCGCGGCCGGGACGGCGGCGCCCGCCGTGGTGACCGGCACGGGCGCGACCACGACCTTGTCCCGCAGCTCCACCACGAGCCGCTCGGCGCTCTTCTTGCCGACGCCCGGGATGCGGGTCAGCGTGGCCAGGTCGCCGTCGTGCAGGGCGCGGCGCAGCACCTCCGGCTCCAGCACGGCGATGGTGGCCAGGGCGAGCCGCGGCCCGATCCCACTCACGGTCTGGAGCAGCAGGAACAGCTCGCGCTCGTCCGCGTCGGCGAAGCCGAACAGGGTCAGCGACTCCTCGCGCACGATCAGCGTGGTGGACAGCCGGGCCTCGGTGCCGCGGCGCAGTCCGGCGAGCGTGGCCGGCGTGCAGAACACCGCCAGCCCGACGCCGCCGACCTCGACCACGGCGTGGTCCAGCCCGATCTCCAGCACGGGTCCGCGCACGGACGCGATCACGGCACTCCCCCGCTCCTGCGAACAGTCGTTCGAGGCCGCAGGCTACCCGGACCCTCCGACACCCCCGCCCGCTCCCCCGCCCCTCGGCGTGTCCCGCACACAGTTCCCGCGAGTCGCGCCCCAAGCTCCCGCGAGTCGCGCTGTCAGCTTCCGCAAGTCGCGCCCCGAGGTCCCGCGAGTCGCACCCCCAGCTCCCACAAGTCGCGCTCTGGGCTTCCGCGAGTCGCGCTCTGGGCTTCCGCGAGTCGGGCTCCGGGCTTCCGCGAGTCGGGCTCCGGGCTCCCTCGAGTCGCGCCCCGAGCTCCCGCGAGTCGCGCTCTGGGCTTCCGCGAGTCGCGCTGTCAGCTTCCGCGAGTCGCGCTCTCGGGTGACGGAGTTGCACATCCGATCTCGCGGGACGAGGGTCAGGGGCGGAGACGGGCGGCGGACTGCGCGAGCCGCTGCTTCTCCAGCTGCTTCTGCACCTGCTTCTGGCGTTCCTTCTGCGCCGCCGCGAGGCGGGCCTTGTGTGCCTTCGCGATCTCGGCCGCTCGGCGCTCCGCCTCCGCCATCCGCGTCATCATCGGGCCGCGCCAGCAGTGGCAGATGGCGAGGGCGAGCGCGTCGGCGGCGTCGGCGGGCCGCGGCGCCTCGGACAGCCCGAGCACGCGGGTGACCATGGCGGTGACCTGGGCCTTGTCCGCCCGTCCGGCCCCGGTGACGGCGGCCTTGACCTCGCTCGGGGTGTGGAAGGCGACCGGCAGCCCCGCCCGCGCGGCCACCAGCGCGACGACGCCGCTAGCCTGGGCCGTCCCCATCACGGTGCGCACGTTGTGCTGGCTGAACACCCGCTCGACCGCGACGACGTCGGGCCGGTGCCCCGCGATCCACCGCTCCACCTCGTCGGCGACCACCACGAGCCGCCGGTCCACCGGCAGGTCGACGTCGCTGCGGACGACGCCGACGTCGACGCACGCCACCTGGCGCCCGCCGTCGCCGTCGACCACGCCGAGGCCGCACCGGGTCAGCCCCGGGTCGACTCCGAGCACCCGCACGCGCGCTCCCCTCACCGGTCCGCGCCGCACGCTACCGGCGCGGCGGCCGGCCCCCGTGTGCGGCGCGCCGCCCCGCGGCCGAGACGATCACCACGGGACGGGACTCAGCCCGCGTGCCGCTGGCAGAGGCTGAACCAGTTGCCCGAGTCGTCGACGAACACGGCCTCGATGCCGTACGGCCGCTCGGCGGGCGGCTGCAGGAACTCGACCCCGCGGTCGACGAGCTCGGCGTGGGTGGCGTGGCAGTCGTCCGTCGCCATCACGCCCGTGCCGAGCGCCCCCTTCGCGACGAGTTCGCGGATCTGGCCGGCCGTCGACGGGTCGTGGCCCATCGCCGGGTCGGCGAGGATCAGCTCCTGGTCGGGGCGGCCCGGCGGGCCGACGGTCAGCCAGCGGATCCCGCCCTCGGACTCCGGGCCCATCACGACGTCGGTGCGCACCTCGAAGCCGAGCTTGTCGGTGTAGAAGCTCCTGGCGGAGTCCTGGTCCAGGACCCAGATGGTGGTGTGGGACATGCGGTCGATCACGGCGTTCCCTCCTCGGTGGATCGGTCGTGGGAACGGTAGGACCGCCCGGCGTCCGGCGGCTTCTCCGTACTTGCGGTCTCCGGCGTGCGCGGCGCGGGCGGGCGCGTCCAGCTCATGAGGACGCAGCCGGGGATCGGGGGCGGACCTCCTCGGCGAACGTGCTCGTCCCGGTACGCGGTCGGGCTCAGACCCACCAGCTCGGTGAATCGGCTGCTGAAGGAGCCGAGGCTGGTGAACCCGACGACATGGCAGGTCTCGGTCACGGTGAGGTTCGCCGAGCGCAGCAGGTCCTTGGCTCGCTCGACCCGCCGCCGGGTCAGGTACGTCGCGGGCGTCTCGCCGTAGGCCGCGCGGAAGGCGCGGGCGAAGTGGAAGCGCGAGAATCCCGCGGCCGCGGCCATGGCGTCGAGGTCGAGCGGCTCGGCGTAGTCGCGGTCGATCAGGTCGCGCGCCCGCCGCACGTGCGCGACCGCGGGCCGGGGCGTGCCGCGGGTCATGCCGCCATCGTCCCAGCCCGGGCCCGCCGCGGGCATCATCGAGGCGTGCAGGAGATCGCCGCGCAGGACGCGACCGACGCGTCGGTGGGCATCCCCGTCGAGATCGTCGAGCTGGTCGCCTCGCCCGTGCACGCGTACGAGGGCCGCCCGGGCGACGGACCACGGCCGGATCCCGAGGACCCGCGGCGGGACCGGATCGAGGTCCGGGGCGGGCTCGGCGTCGTCGGCGACCGGTACTTCAACCACGCGGCGCACCGGCGCGCCGCGGTGACCCTGCTGTCGGCGGAGGCGCTCGAGGCCGTCGCGACCGACCTCGGCGTGCCGCGCTTCGACCCCGTCCTGGCGCGGCGGACCGTCGTCCTGCGCGGGGCCGCGGTCGACGCCCTGGCCGGTACCGGAGCCGAGGTCACGCTCGACTCCGGCGAGGGTCCCGTCCGCTTCCGCGCGCACCGCGCGGCACACCCCTGCCGCTGGATGGACGTCGTGCTGGCTCCCGGGGCCTTCACAGCGCTCCGCGGCCGCGGCGGTGTGCGCTGCGAACCCCTGTCCGACGGCGTGCTGCACCGGGGAGCCGCGACGCTCACCGTGCCGGGCGGGCTTGCCGCCGTCGTCGCCCGCCCACGACGCTGAGGTACGTCGAACTGCGTACTACCGCCGCCCGACGACGAGTGTGACGCTCGGCACACATCGACGTCAGGGAGGTTCCGATGCGGGCCGTGCGGCTGCACTCCTACGACAAGCCACCCCAGCTCGACCAGGTGCCCGAACCGGAGGCGACCGGCCCGCACGACGTGGTGGTGCGGATCGTCGGGGCCGGCCTCTGCCGGACCGACCTGCACATCCGCGACGGCTGGTTCGCGCCCGCCGTGCCGACCGACCTCCCGCTCACCCTGGGTCACGAGAACACCGGTGTGGTCGAGGCGGTCGGACCGGAGGTGCGGGCCGTGACGCAGGGCGACACCGTGATCTGCCATCCCCAGCAGAGCTGCGGCACGTGCCCGGCCTGCCGTATCGGTGACGACATGCGCTGCGCGCGCGGCCTGTCCTTCACCGGTCTCACGCGGGCGGGTGGCTTCGCCGACCTGCTGCTCACCACCGACCGCGGCGTGCTCCCGGTGCCCGAGGGCCTCGACCCGGTCGACCTCGCACCGCACGCCGACGCCGGCCTCACCGCCATGCACGTCACCCGCAAGGCGGTGCCGCTGCTCGGGCCCGGGACCACGGTCGCAGTCGTGGGCGCCGGGGGGCTCGGCCACATCGGTATCCAGTGCCTGCGCGTGCTCACCGCAGCCACGATCGTCGCCGTCGACCCCGATCCCGAGGCCCGCGCGCTGGCCACCGAGTCCGGGGCCCATCACGTGCTCGCGGTCGACGGGCGGGAGGTCGACGGCGTCCGCGACCTCACGGACGGGGCCGGAGCCCACGCCGTGGTCGACTTCGTGGGCGAGGGCGACGCCGTCGGGACGGCGCTGGCGATGGTGCGGCCGCGCGGCACGTACTTCGTCGTCGGCTACGGCGGCGAGCTCCGGGTACCGACCTTCGCCCTCGTCCTGCCCGAGATCAGCGTGGTCGGCAACGCGGTCGGGACGTTCGACGACCTCCGTGAGCTCGTCGCGCTCGCGGCGGCCGGCGCGGTCACGGTGCGGACGCGGCGTTACCCGCTCGACGCCTTCGCCGACGCGTTCGCAGACCTCGAGCAGGGCCGGATGCACGGGCGGGGCGTGCTGGTGCCCTGACGACCGGACGCGACTCGCCGAAACCCACACCCCGACTCGCGGGAGCCCACAGCGCGACTCGCCGAAACCGACAGCGCGACTCGCGGTTCAGGTGCCGGCGGGGGCGCGGGCCGCCACCGGGCCGGCGAGGCGGTGCCGGGTCTCGCGACGCGTGCTGGTCGGCCGGGGCCGGCCGCGCACCCGGTCTCCGACCGTGCTGTCCGCTCAGTGCGCCGCGTCGTCCCAGCTGCGCCCGTACCCGACCGACACCTCCAGCGGTACCGACAGCGTCTCCGCGGCGCCCATCTGTCGTCGCACGAGCTCCTCGACCGCCTCGCGCTCGCCCTCGGCGACCTCCAGCACCAGCTCGTCGTGCACCTGGAGCAGGATCCGGCTGCGCAGCGACTCCGCGGCCAGCGCCTCGTGCACGTTGAGCATCGCGACCTTGATGATGTCCGCCGCGCTGCCCTGGATCGGCGCGTTGAGCGCCATCCGCTCGGCCATCTCGCGGCGCTGACGGTTGTCACTGGTCAGGTCGGGCAGGTAGCGGCGGCGGCCGAGCATGGTGGCGGTGAAGCCCTCCTTGCGGGCCACGTCGACCACCGAACGCAGGTAGTCCCGCACCCCGCCGAAGGTCTCGAAATAGTCCTCCATCAGCCCGCGGGCCTCCTCGGTGGAGATCCGCAGCTGCCCGGAGAGGCCGAACGCCGACAGCCCGTAGGCCAGCCCGTAGTTCATCGCCTTGATCTTGGCGCGCTGCTCGGGGGTGACCTCGTCCGGCCCGACGCCGAACACCTTGGACGCGGTCTCGGAGTGGAAGTCGCGGTGCGAGTGGAACGCCTCGATCAGCGCCGCGTCCTCGGACAGGTGCGCCATGATCCGCATCTCGATCTGGCTGTAGTCGGCGGTCATGAGCTCGCCGTAGCCCGCGCCGACCACGAACGTCTCGCGGATCCGGCGCCCGGCCGCGGTGCGGATCGGCACGTTCTGCAGGTTCGGGTCGGTCGACGACAGCCGGCCGGTCGCCGCGATCGTCTGGCTGTAGGTGGTGTGGATCCGCCCGTCGGCGGCGATCGACTTGAGCAGGCCCTCGACGGTGACCCTGAGCCGCATGGCGTCCCGGTGCCGCAGCAGGTGCATCAGGAACGGGTGCTCGGTCTGCTCGTACAGCGTCTGCAGCGCATCCGCGTCCGTGGTGTAGCCGGTCTTGGTGCGCTTGGTCTTCGGCATGTTCAGCTCGTCGAACAGCACGACCTGCAGCTGCTTCGGCGAGCCGAGGTTGATCTCCTTGCCGATGACCTCGTATGCGGCCTGCGCGGCGTCCTTGACCTGGGCCGCGAACTCGGCCTCGAGCGACTCCAGGTGGTCCCTGTCCACGGCGATGCCCGCGGCCTCGAGGTCGGCGAGCACGAACGCCAGCGGCTGCTCCAGCTCGAGCAGCAGCCGGGTCTGCTCCTTCTCGGCCAGCTCGGTGCCCAGCGCGTCGGCCAGCTCGGCCACCGCCGACGCCGCCACCATCTCGGTCTCGGCGTGCTTCGCGTCCGCCTCCTCCTCGCCGCCGAGCAGGGACAGCTGGCCGTCTTCCTCGCCGCCCTCCATCGCGAGCTCCCGGCGCAGGTAGCGCAGCGCCAGGTCGGCGAGGTCGAAACTGCGCTGGCCGGGCCGCGCGAGATAGGCCGCGAGCGCGGTGTCGCTGGTGAGCCCGCCGAGCGTCCAGCCCCGGGCGCGCAGCGCGTGCAGCACCGCCTTGACGTCGTGCGAGGCCTTGGGCACCGAGGGATCGGCGAGCCACTCCCCCAGCGCCGCCTCGTCGTCCGGCTCGAGGTGGCGCACGTCCATGTACCCGGCGACCGGAACGCCCGCCCGGGCGCCGTCGGCCCGGTCCTCCAGCGTCGGCTCGCCGGTGGCCAGCGCGATCCCGGTGAAGTCCCGCTCGGTGATTCCGCCGGCGACGCCGGAGAACGCCACACCGACCCGCCGCCCGTCCCGGGCGTGCTCGGCCAGCCAGCTGCGCACGGTGCCGGGCGCGACGACGCCGCCCTGCACGTCGAAGCCCGACTCGGCCTCCGGCTCGGCGCTCTGCAGCGTGGCGAACAGCCGCTCGCGCAGGACCCGGAACTCCAGCTCGTCGAACAGCCGGTGCACCGCGTCCCGGTCCCAGGGCCGGACCTCCAGCTCGGGGGGCGCGGCGTCGAGCGGCACGTCCCGGACCAGCTCGGTGAGCTGCCGGTTCATCAGGACGTTGGCCAGGTTGGCGCGCAGCGCGTCGCCCGCCTTGCCCTTCACCTCGTCCACCCGGTCGGTGAGCTCGCCGAGCGAGCCGAACTCGCGGACCCACTTGGCCGCCGTCTTCTCCCCCACGCCGGGGATGTTCGGCAGGTTGTCGCTGGGGTCGCCGCGCAGCGCCGCGAAGTCCGGGTACTGGGCCGGGGTGAGCCCGTAGCGCTTGTCGACCTCCGCCGGGTCGATCCGCCCGAGATCGGACACCCCGCGCTTCGGGTACAGCACGGTGACGTGGTCGGTGACCAGCTGGAACGCGTCCCGGTCCCCGGTGGTGATGAGCACCTCGAAGCCCTGCGCCTCGGCCTGCGTGGCCAGGGTGGCGATGATGTCGTCCGCCTCGAACCCCTCGACCGCGAACACCGGGATGTTCAGCGCGCGCAGGACTTCCTTGATGAGATCGACCTGACCCCGGAAGTCGTCCGGCGTGGTGGTGCGGTTCGCCTTGTAGTCGGCGTAGCGCTCCGCGCGGAACGTCTTGCGCGAGACGTCGAACGCCACGGCCAGGTGGGTCGGCTGCTCGTCGCGCAGCTGGTTGATGAGCATCGACGTGAAGCCGTAGACGGCGTTCGTGGTCTGCCCGGTGCCGGTGCGGAAGTTCTCCGCGGGCAGGGCGAAGAACGCCCGGTACGCGAGGGAGTGACCGTCGAGCAGCAGCAGGCGCCTGCCCTCGGGGGCGGCGGTCCTCCCGGCGCTCGCGGCGGACTTCCCGGCGGCCGGTGTGGCGGGTGACTTCGTGGCGGGGCTCATCGGGGGCGAGTCTAGGACCGGGCACCGACGGTTCCCGGCCTGCCTCCGGGCCCACGCAGCCGCGACGACCCGGACGGTCCCGCACCGCTCGTCACCGTCCGCCCGGGAACGCCGACGGCGCCGTCCCCGGCGGGGAACGGCGCCGTCGACGCGCACGGGCGGGGTCAGCCGACCTCGGCCATGACCTCGTCGGACACGTCGAAGTTCGCGTACACGTTCTGGACGTCGTCGGAGTCCTCGAGCGCCTCGACCAGCCGGAAGACCTTCCTGGCGGCCTCGGCGTCGAGCTCCACCTGCATGGAGGGCAGGAAGGTCGGGTCGGCGGAGTCGTAGTCGATCCCCGCCTCCTGCAGCGCGGTGCGCACGGCCACCAGGTCGGAGGCCTCGGAGACGACCTCGTAGCTCTCACCCAGGTCGTTGACCTCCTCGGCGCCGGCCTCGAGGACGGCCATGAGCACGTCGTCCTCGGTCAGCTCGCCCTTCGGGAGCACCACGACGCCCTTGCGGGTGAAGAGGTACGCGACGGAGCCCGGGTCGGCCATGGTGCCGCCGTTGCGGGTCATGGCGGTGCGCACCTCGGTGGCCGCGCGGTTGCGGTTGTCCGTGAGGCACTCGATCAGCAACGCGACGCCGTTGGGCCCGTAGCCCTCGTAGGTGATCGTCTGGTAGTCCGCGCCGCCGGCGTCGGCACCCGAGCCGCGCTTGACCGCGCGGTCGATGTTGTCGTTGGGCACCGAGCTCTTCTTCGCCTTCTGGATGGCGTCGTAGAGCGTGGGGTTGCCGTCGGGGTCACCGCCGCCGGTCCGGGCCGCGACCTCGATGTTCTTGATCAGCTTGGCGAACATCTTGCCCCGGCGGGCGTCGATGACGGCCTTCTTGTGCTTGGTCGTCGCCCATTTGGAGTGGCCACTCATCGGCTGCCCCGTCCCTCCCGAACTCGCGCGTGTGCCCGCGACGCCGGAACAGGCGGGCACGCAGGGCCCCGCGGGCACCTGCCGGATCCCCTCGATGGTACCGACGGGCCCGTCACCGGGACGAACACCCCGCGCGGCGGCCCGGCTTCGTCACATCCCGGGCCCGGTTCGGCACGGACGAGGTGGGGAACTCACCGATATCGGTGAAAGTCCGGGCCGCGCGTTCACGTTCGCGCCGGTCCACACGATGTCACCGGCGAGAGCACGGTGAGGGGGCGCGGGATGGCGAAGCAGGGGACGCAGGGTCGGAGGCGGACCGCGGCGCGGCTCGGCTGGGCCGCGGCGGGTGCCGCGCTCGTCGCGACCGGGGGCACCGCGGCCGCGACGCTGCTCACCGGCACCGCGACCGCCGAGACCCCGCTGACCGTCACCGTCACCGGGGCGCCGGCCCCGCTCTACACCTGCGACCTGCAGTCGCCGCCGGAGTTCGGCGACCCCGCGAACCCGGACACGATCACCAACCGGGCCTGCGGCTACGTCGACGACCAGGGCCGACAGCGCTCGTTCGACCCGTGGATCGACGGCCAGCTGCGCGACGCCGCGGGCTCCTGAGCCGTGGTCGGCCTCACCCGCCGGACCGCTCGCGGAAGGCCGCCAGCAGAATCGAGGTCGCCTCAGGAGAGAGGGTCTCGACGGGGACGTGGCCCAGCACGCGGATCGTCGCGCGCATCTGGGCCAGGTAGGCCGCGCAGCCGGGGCACAGGGCCAGGTGCGCCTCGATTACCGCGGCGTCGTGGGCCGGCAGCGCCCCCTCCAGGTAGTCCGTGAGGAGCTCGACGAGCTCGGCGCAGGCGAGCCGGACGGCCGCCTCGTGCAGCGCGTCGGTCGGGGCGCCGGGGTCGTGCGGGTCGGTCACGCGATCGCCGCCTCGAGCAGCCCGCGCAGCCGGGACCGGGCGCGGTGCAGCAGCACCCGCTGGTTGGCCGGGGTGAGATCGAGCAGCGCGCACACCTCCTCGGCGTCGAACCCGTGCACGTCCCGCAGCTCGACGACGGCACGCTGGCGCTCCGGCAGCTCCGCGAGCGCCCGCTCCAGGAGACCACGGAACTCGGCGGCGAGCACCTCGGGCTCGGGCCCCCACTCCACCGGCGCCGCCCGGTCGCGCCAGTGCCCCGGGTACTCGTCGTCCTCGCCGCGGAACCGGTCCGGGTCCACGCTCGGCCGGGTGAGCTCGAGGACATGGCCGGCCTCGGCCCGGCCCCGGCGGCGCGCGGTGTTCACGAGGATCGTGAAGACCCAGGTGCGCAGCGAGGACCGGGCGGCGAAGCCGTCGAGCCCGCGCACGACGGACAGCCAGGCCTCCTGCACGACCTCCTCCGCCGAGGCGCGCGTGCGGACGTGCCCCCGGGCCACCCGCAGCATCGCCGGCGACCACGCCCGGACGAGCTGCGCGAAGGCCTGCTCGTCGCCCCCGCGCAGGCGCTCGACCAGCTCCGGGTCCGCGACCGGCACCGGGGCACGGTAACCGTCTCACGCCGGAACGGGAACGGGCCGCGGCAGGAGCGCGAGCGCGAGCGCAGGCAGCACGAGCACGGACACCAGACCGGCGGCGACCAGCGCTGCTCCGGTCGCGGGGTCGAGCAGGCCCATCTCCTCGCCGATCTGGGCGGCCGCGAGCAGGAACGGCAGCGAGGTCGCCTGGAGCAGGCCGACGGCCACCAGCTCGCGGCGCGGGAGGTCGCGGCGGAACGTGAGCACGGGCAGGCCGCGCACCACCAGCAGCGCGGCCAGCAGCAGCGGCACCGCCGCCAGGGCCGCCGGGTGCGCGGCGAGTCCGCGCAGGTCCAGGGTGAGCCCGCTCGTCACGAAGAAGACCGGCACGAGCAGCCCGAACCCGACCGCCTCCAGCTTCACCGGGAACCGCGGGTGGGACACCTCCGGGTCCGGGTCGAGGGCGCGCACGAGCAGCCCGGCGAGGAACGCCCCGAGGATCGCCTCGAAGCCCAGCGCCTCGGCGGCCAGCGCGAGCCCGGCCACCAGCAGCACGGTCAGCCGGATGCGCAGTTGCGCGCTGGTGTCGGCCAGGCGCACGACGAGGGCGGACACTCGCGCCGAGTGCTCCGCCCCGACCACGACCAGGGCGACCGCGCCGAGGCCGCAGAGCAGCAGGACGAGGAGCAGCAGCCGCCCACCGAGCGGGACGTCCCCGCCGGCCAGGCCGACCGACAGCAGCACGACCGCGGTGACCTCGCCGGCCGAGGCGCCGGCGATCGCCAGCCGTCCGACGGCCCGGTCGCGCACGCCCGCGTCGCCGAGCACGGGCACGACGAGTCCGAGCGAGGTCGCCAGCAGGGCGACCCCGACCAGCGGCGCGCCCCGGACCCCGGCGGCCAGCAGCACACCGGTCACGGCGACGGCGGCCAGGACCGACAGGCCCATCGAGACGCCGACGCGCCGGCCCGGACTGCCGCGGAAGCGGCGCAGGTCGACCTCGGCGCCGGCGAGGAACAGCAGGAACGCGAGCCCGAACAGGGCGAACGCGCGCACGGTCGCGTCGGGTTCGATCCAGCCCAGCACGGCCGGGCCCAGCACGATCCCCGCGACGATCTCCAGCAACGGGCCGGGCAGCGGCAGGGCCGGGACCAGGCCGAGCAGCAGCGGGACACCCGCCGCCACGGCGAGCACGAGCACCAGGTTCACCGACATCGCACGGCCCTCACACCAGCTCGCCGTCCGCGTGCACGTGCAGCAGGGCCGGTCCCTCGGCGGCGAACAGTTCCTTCATCCCCGCGTCGAGCTCGTCGGACCGGAACACCGGGATCCCGGTGGCCCCGCACAGCCGCGCGAACCCGGCGAAGTCCGGGTTGACCAGCGCGGTCTGCCAGACGGGCAGGTCGCCCGCGAGCTGCTCCTTGCTGATCTTGCCGAGCGCGCCGTTGTCGAGCAGGACGTGCTTGACCGGGATGCCGTACCTGACGGCCGTGGTCAGCTCGGCGAGGTACTGCCCGAACCCGCCGTCGCCGGTCACGGCCACGACCGGCCGGCCCGCGCGGGCACCCTCGGCCGCCGGCCCGCGGCTCCGCGTGGCGGCCCAGGCCCCGAGCGCGGCCGGGTAGCCGAAGCCGATCGAGCCGAGGTAGCCCGACATCAGCACCGGCTGGCCCGCGCTCTCGAAGTACCGCCCGAAGCTGTAGGCGTGGTTGCCGACGTCGACGGTGATCACGGCGTCGGCCGGGCAGTGCGCGGACAGCGCCGCGAACACCGCCGCCGAGGCGACCCCGCGGCCCCGGTCGTCGGCCGCGCGCCGGGCCTTCTCCGCCCGCCAGATCGCCCACCGGGCGGCGACGTCCGGGCGCTGGTCGCGGGCCGCGGGCTCGCCGAGCCGGTGGGCCAGGGCCCGCACCGTGACCGCGGCGTCACCGAGCAGCCCGATCTCCACGCCGTGGAAGCGGCCGATGGCCGACGGGCTGTCGTCGACCTGCACGATGGGCTTGTAGGGCGCGATCCCGGTGTGGTTCGCGAACGACGCGCCGACGACCACGAGCAGGTCGGCCTCGTTCATCAGCCAGGAGGCGACCGGGGTGCCGGACCGGCCGAGCACGCCGGCGCCGAGCGGGTGGGTGTCCGGCACCAGGCCCTTCGCCCGGAAGGTCGTGAGCACCGGCGCGCCCAGCCGCTCGGCCAGGGCCAGCAGGTCCGCGGCGGCGCCGCGGGCTCCCTGCCCGGCGATCACCACGGGCCGGCGGGCGCCTCGCAGACGGGCGGCGGCCGCGGCGAGCGCCGCCTCGGGGGGCGCGACGGCGAGGTCGGCCCGGCGGCCGGCCGGGGCGCCGGCGGGGGCGTCCGACGGCAGGTCCTGCACTTCGTCCGGCAGCACGAGATGGGCCACGCCGCGGCCGTCGACGGCGTGCTTGACGGCGGTGGCGGCGAGCTCGGCGTGGTCGGACCCGGCGTGCACGGTGACGGTGGAGACCGCCACGTCGCGGAAGGCCGCGGACAGGTCGAGGTCCTGGAAGGCGCCGCGGCCGAGCACCGACGACGGGACCTGGCCGGAGATCGCGAGCACCGGCGCGCCGTCCAGCTTGGCGTCGTAGAGCCCGGTGAGCAGGTTAGTCGACCCGGGCCCGGCGATGGCCAGGCAGGCGGCCGGGCGGCCGGTGAGCTTGCCGTAGGCGGAGGCGGCGAACGCGGCCGCGCCCTCGTGGCGGATGCCGACGTACCGCAGCTCGCCGCGGGCCTCGGCCCGGCGCAGCGCCTCGGCGAACCCGAGGTTCGAGTGCCCGACCATGCCGAACACGGTGTCGACACCCCATGCGACGAGGGTCTCCACCAGCACGTCGGAGACGCTGCGCGGCCGCTCGACCGGGTCGGGCAGCTGCACCCAGACCGTGTCGCCCCGCTCCTCCACGGGATAGGCGGTCGGCGCGTCCGAGAAACCTGCGGGTGGCCGCCCGGTCGTCGGGTCGTAGTCGTAGCCGTGCCACGGGCAGCGGAGCAGGCCGTTCTCGATCGACCCCTCCCCCAGCGGCCCGCCCTGGTGCGGGCAGTGGTTGTCGAGCGCGCCGATCCGGCCGCCGCAACGGGACAGGGCGAGGGTCCGGCCGTCGACGACGGCGGTGCGCACCCGGCCCTCGTCGGGCAGCGCGTCGAGCTTGTACCAGGCGGTCATCGGGTCACCCCCGCGTAGTGGACGCCGACCAGCTCGGCGACGTCGCGTTTCCAGCTCGTGAGGTCCTTCGGGGTGAAGTGCGAGAGCGAGTCGTGCCCGCACGCCCGCGCCAGCACCACCATCAGCTCCGTCAGCGCGCCGAGGTAGCGGGTCAGCTGGTCGGCCGCGCGCTGCACAGGCAGCCGGGCCCGCAGGTGCGGCTTCTGCGTGGCGATCCCCACCGGGCAGTTGTCCGTGTGGCAGGCGCGCATGCCCACACAGCCGATGGCCTGCAGCGCCACGTTCGACACCGCGATCGCGTCGGCGCCCAGGGCGAGCGCCTTGACCATGTCCTGGGCGCGCCGGAACCCGCCGGTCGCGACGAGCGTGACGTCCCGGGCCCCGGCCAGGTCCAGGTGCCGGCGGGCCCGGGCGAGGGCGGCCATCGTCGGGACGCTGATCGTGTCGCGGAAGATCGTCGGTGCGGCGCCGGTGCCGCCGCCGCGGCCGTCGAGGATCACGTAGTCCACGCCCAGGTCCAGGGCGGCGTCGAGATCGGCCTCGACGTGCTGGGCGGACATCTTGACCCCGACCGGGATCCCTCCCGACCGTTCGCGGACCCGGTCGACGACGGCGCGGGCGTCGAGCAGGGTCGTCCAGTCGGTGAACCGGGCCGGCGACACGGCGGCGGCGCCCTCCGGCAGGCCGCGGACCTGCGCGATCCGGCCGACGACCTTGTGCCCGGGGAGGTGCCCGCCGGTGCCGGTCTTGGCCCCCTGGCCGAGCTTGAGGTGCAGCGCCTGCACCCGGTCCAGGCAGGCCTCGGCCCAGCCGAATCGGCCCGACGCCAGCTCGTAGAGGTAGCGCGTGCACTCGGCCTGCTCCTCGGGCAGCATCCCGCCCTCGCCGGAGCAGATGGCCGTCCCGGCGCCCTCGGCACCGCGGGCCAGGGCGGTCTTCGCCTCCGCGGAGAGCGCGCCGAAGCTCATGTCCGACACGAAGACCGGGATCCCCAGCCGCAGCGGGCGCGCCGCGGCGGGACCGAGGGTGACGGCGGTGTCCACCGGCTCGTGGTCGAGCCGCGGGAAGCGGTGCAGCTGCGCGGTGAGGATCTGCAGGTCGTCCCAGGAGGGCAGCTCGGGGCGGGGCACGCCCATCGCGGCCACCTGCCCGTGCGGCCCGGACAGCCCGTGGGCGGCGAGCCGGTGGATCTCGGTGACGTAGGGCTCCTCGGCGGTGTCCTGGTGGGGGTCGTCGAAGAGCCGGTCGTAGGTGGAGGCGACCCGCCGCTCCGGCCGCAACGCCCGGTAGTCCGCGAGCTCGGCCTTGTCCACCAGCACCTCGTCGTCGACGACGTGGCAGGTGAACGTGTAGAGCCGCTCGGCCGGGTTGTAGGCGGAGACACCGGTGTCCAGCCGGTAGTCCCAGCCGTGCACCCCGCAGACCAGGTTGGCGCCCTCGACCCGCCCGTCCGCGAGCAGGGCGCCGCGGTGCGGGCAACGGCCCTCGAAGACGTGCGCCCGGCCGTCGCGCCGCACGACGACGAGGTCGATCCCGTCCGCCTCGGCGTGTGCCGGCTCGTCCTCGGCCAGCCCGTCCCAACGGATGATCGGCAGGAAGTTCGTGTCCATGTAACGCTCCCGGCTCGGTCCGACACAGGTGAGAGCACAGAGCCCGCCGGACGGGCGGGCGTTACACGGTCGACGGAACGGGTGGGGAGACGGCATGGACGGGACGGCCGAGCGGTGGACGGCGACCCGGCGGGCGCTGCACGCGGTCGCCGAGTCGGTGATCGCGGGGCCGCAGTACCGGTCGGCGGGCACGGTCCGGCTGCGGGTGACCCCGGGCGGGTTCGGCGGCGCCGTCGCCGACCTGCGGGTCGAGGGGGCGGACCTGGTGTGGGCGGACGGCCGGGTCCCCCTGAGCGGGACGTGCCGGCAGCTCGCCGATGCGGCCGGGGTGCAGGTCGGGCCGCCGGAGGGGGTCTACGCCGACGGCGCCGGCGTGGGCCCGGACGAGGCGTTCGTCGTCGACCCGGCGGCCGCCGCGGACCTGGCGGACTGGTTCGCGCGCGGGGACGCCGCACTGCGTCGGTTCGGCGACCCCGTGCTCTGGCCGGAGCACTTCGATCTCGGGGTGACGGTCGACCGGATCAACTACGGGATCTCCCCCGGCGATGCGGCGCACCCGGCCCCGTACGCCTACGTGGGGCCCTGGGAACCGCGGACGGGGCCGTTCTGGAACGCCCGGTTCGGCGCCCTGCGGGCGGCCTCGGAACTGCCGGACGCCGAGGCGCTCGCGGCCTTCCTGGCCGCGGGCCGGGCGGCGGCGGAGCAGGACCCGGTGGCGGCCGGCTGACGCCGGGCACGCCACGTGCCGCCGGCGTCCGCCGGGCCCCGGTTCAGCCTGTTCAGCCTGGTCAGCTCTGCCGGACGAGGTCCGCGAAGAGCGCGTGCACCCGGCCGTCGCCGGTAAGCTCGGGGTGGAAGGCGGTGGCGATCACCGCGCCCTGCCGGACCGCGACCGGGCGGCCCGCGGCGGCGCCGGGGTCCTCGCCGAAGCTGGTGACGGCCGGGACCGCGGCGAGCACCTCGACGTCGTCGCCGGTCTTCTCGACCCAGGGCGCCCGGATGAAGACGGCCCGGACCGGGCCGCCGTCGACGCCGGTGAACGCCAGGTCGGTCTCGAAGGAGTCGACCTGGCGGCCGAAGGCGTTGCGGCGCACCACGACGTCGAGCCCCCCGAGCTGCTTCTGGTCCGGCCGGCCGTCGAGCACCTGGCCGGCGAGCAGGATCATGCCGGCGCAGGAGCCGTAGGCGGGCATGCCGTCCGCGATGCGGTCGCGCAGCGGGTCGAGCAGCTCGAAGACCTCGAGGAGCCGGCTCATCGTGGTCGACTCGCCGCCCGGGATGACCAGGCCGTCGACCGCGGCCAGCTCCGCGGGGCGGCGGACCGGCACGGCCTTCGCACCGGTCGCCTCGAGGGCGGCGGTGTGCTCGCGGACGTCGCCCTGGAGGGCCAGGACGCCGATCGTCGGGGAGGCTCCGGTCACTGCTCGATCACCACGTCTACCAGGGTAGACGCCGACGCACCGGACCTCCGCGGAGCGGGCCCGGAGGTGCCGCGACTCACGGCGACCTCCCTCGCGCTGCCGGAACCCCCGACTCGCGCAAGCGCACAGCGCGACTCGCCGAAGCCCACAGCCCGACTCGCGGATGCCCACAGCCCGACTCGCGCAAGCTCACAGCGCGACTCGCGGAAGCCCACAGCGCGACTCGCGCAAGCTCACAGCGCGACTCGCGGAAGCCCACA
Source organism: Pseudonocardia oceanicola (assembly GCF_047200735.1). Classification (NCBI taxonomy): domain Bacteria; kingdom Bacillati; phylum Actinomycetota; class Actinomycetes; order Pseudonocardiales; family Pseudonocardiaceae; genus Pseudonocardia; species Pseudonocardia oceanicola. The sequence continues at coordinate 735,779 of NZ_JBJZON010000001.1, read as the reverse complement.
GCGCGACTCGCGGCTACCGGCCCGCGGCGACCTCGCCCGCGCGGGCGGCCTCCTGGGCGGCGTGCCGGACCGCCTCGGCGACCGCGGGGGCGACGGACGGGTCGAACACGCTGGGCACGATGAACGACGCATTGGGCTCGTGCACCACGTCCGCGATCGCGGCCGAGGCGGCCAGCAGCATCCGGTCGGTGATGTCGTGGGCCTGGGCGTCGAGCAGTCCGCGGAACACCCCGGGGAAGGCCAGCACGTTGTTGATCTGGTTCGGGTAGTCCGAGCGGCCCGTGGCGACGACGGCCGCGTGGTGCATCGCGACCGACGGGTCGATCTCCGGGTCCGGGTTGGCCAGTGCGAACACGATCGCGTCGTCGGCCATCGTCGCGAGCTCGTCGGCCCCGAACAGGTTCGGCGCCGAGACCCCGATGAACACGTCCGCGCCCACGAGCGCGTCGGCCAGCGAGCCGCGCCTGCCCCGGTGGTTGGTCTGCGCGGCGATCGAGGCCAGGTTCTCGTCGAGCCCGGGCCGCTCGGGGTGGACGATCCCGTCGATGTCGACGGCGAGCACGTCGCCGGGCTTCTCCGACTGCAGCAGCCGGATGATGGCCGAGCCCGCGGCGCCCACCCCGCACACCACGATCGTGCAGTCGGTCATCTTCTTGCCGACCACGCGCAGGGCGTTGCGCAGCGCGCCGAGCACCACGACGGCGGTGCCGTGCTGGTCGTCGTGGAAGACCGGGATGTCGAGCATCTCGCGCAGCCGGCGCTCGATCTCGAAGCAGCGCGGCGCGGCGATGTCCTCCAGGTTGATCCCGCCGTACGCCGGCGCGATCACCTGCACGGTGCGGATGATCTCCTCGGTGTCCTGGGTGTCGAGCGCGACCGGCCAGGCGTCGACCCCGGCGAAGCGCTTGAACAACGCCGCCTTGCCCTCCATGACCGGCATCGCCGCGGCCGCGCCGAGGTTGCCCAGCCCCAGCACCGCCGAGCCGTCGGTGACCACGGCGACGGTGTTGCGCTTGATCGTGAGCCGGCGCGCGTCGGACGGGTTGGCCGCGATCGCCTGGCAGACGCGGGCGACGCCGGGGGTGTAGGCACGGGAGAGGTCGTCGCGGTTGCGCAGCGCGACCTTCGACTGCACCTCGAGCTTCCCGCCGAGGTGGATCAGGAACGTCCGGTCCGACACCTTGCGCACGTGCACGCCGGACACCGCGCCGAGGGCCTCGGTGATCTCGTCGGCGTGCTCGGAGTTGAGGGCGTTGCACGAGATGTCGACGACGATCGTGGCCGTCCGGGCTTCGACGACGTCGAAGGCGGTCACGACCCCGCCGACGTTGCCGACCGCCACGGCCAGATCTCCGGCGGCGCTGGCGGAGGCCGGGGCCTCGACGCGGACGGTGATGGCGTATCCGGGACCGGGAATGGGCACGGCCACGGACCCTACTCGCGCCCTCCGCGCGACCTCGATCGCTCGCCTCCGGATTGGGCAAGGCTTGAGGCGGACCCTGTGCGCGGGGTTGTGCCCGCGCGGTGAGGGGAGTGGAATCGCCTGTGACCCGCAGCACATCGGAGTGCACCCCAGCGGAGGTGGTCGCAGTGACCGTCAGATCGGACCCCAAGGCCGGCCAGCGCGGAGCGTCAGACGGGATCGGGGCGCCGGTCACCGATCCCTCGCTCATCCGGAACGTCGCCCTCGTCGGGCCGTCCGGATCGGGGAAGACGACGCTGGTGGAGGCGTTGCTCGCGCACACCGGCGTGATCCCCCGGCAGGGCAGCGTGCTCGACGGGACGACCGTGTGCGACCACGACCCCGCCGCGGTCCGCCAGCACCGCTCGGTCACCCTCGCCGTCGCCCCGCTGCGGCACGGCGAACACAAGATCAACCTCATCGACACGCCCGGGTACGGCGACTTCGTCGGGGAGCTGCGCGCCGGCCTGCGGGCCGCGGACGCCGCACTCTTCGTGGTGCCGGCCATCGCGGGCGCGGACGGCGAGGGCATCGACGCCGGGACGATCGCGCTGTGGGAGGAGTGCGCCGCGGTCGGGATGCCGCGGGCCCTCGTCGTCGCGCGGTGCGACCAGGCGCGGGCGGACGTCGAGGCGACCCAGATCGCGTGCCAGGAGGCGTTCGGCGGGGTCGCGCCGCTCTACCTCCCCATCGAGGACGGCTTGTACGGCCTGCTCAGCCAGACCCCCGAGGGCGCGGCGCCGGCCGGGGCGGAGGAGGCCCGGGCCAGGCTGATCGAGGGGATCATCGAGCAGTCCGAGGACGAGACGCTCATGGACCGCTACCTCGGCGGCGAGGAGATCGACACCGCGGCCCTGATCGAGGACCTGGAGACGGCCGTCGTGCGCGGGGCCTTCCACCCCGTCGTGCCGGTCTGCGCGGCCAGCGGGGTGGGGCTCGACGCCCTGCTCGAGGTGCTGTCCCGCGGGTTCCCCTCGCCGCTGGAGCGACCACTGCCGGCCGTCACGACGATCGACGGCGGCCCGCACGACCCGCTCACCGCCGACCCCGAGGGCCCGCTGGCCGCGGAGGTGGTCCGGACCTCGGCCGACGCGTACGTCGGTCGTGTGTCGCTGGTGCGGGTGTTCTCCGGGACGCTCCGGCCGGACACGTCGGTGCACGTCAGCGGGCACGTCCCCGCGCCCCGCTCGAGCCCGGAGGACGCCGACGGGTTCCCGCCCGGGCACGACTCCGACGACCGGCTCAGCCACCTCTACAGCCCGCTCGGCTCCACCCTGCAGGAGACCGAGGCGTGCGTGGCCGGCGACATCTGCGCGCTCACCAAGCTGTCCGGGGCGGAGACCGGCGACACCGTCTCCGCCGCCGAGCACCCGCTGCTGCTGCGCGCCTGGGACCTGCCGGTACCGTTGCTGCCCGTCGCGGTGGTGGCCAAGGAGCGCAGCGACGAGGACGCGCTGGCACGCACGCTCGGCAAGCTGGTCGCGGCGGACCCCGGGCTGATCCTGGAGCGCAACCCGGAGACCCACCAGACGGTGCTGTGGTGCACCGGCGAGGCGCACGCGGACGTCGTGCTCTCCCGGCTGCGCGAGGCCGGGGCGAACGTGGACACCGAGCCGGTGCGGGTGCCGATGCGGGTCACGCTCGACCACAAGGCGAAGGTGACCGGCCGGCACGTCAAGCAGTCCGGCGGGCACGGGCAGTACGCGATCTGCCACGTCGAGTTCGAGCCGCTCCCCCGCGGGTCCGGCTTCGAGTTCCGGTCGGCGGTGGTCGGCGGAGCGGTGCCGACGCAGTACGTCCCGAGCGTCGAGAAGGGCATCCGAGCCCAGCTCGAGAAGGGCCTGGTCGCACCGTCGGAGGGGCCGGACGCGCCGCCGCACCCGGTCGTCGACGTCCGGGCGACCCTGGTGGACGGCAAGGCGCACAGCGTGGACTCCTCCGACGCGGCGTTCCAGACCGCGGGCGCGCTCGCGCTGCGCGAGGCCGCCGAGGCGTGCGGGGTGACGCTGTTGGAGCAGGTCGACGAGGTCGCGGTCCGGATCCTCGACGACCACCTGGGCGTCGTCCTCGGGGATCTCTCGTCGCGCCGGGGCCGGGTGCTGGGTACCGACCCGGCGGAGACGCCCGGGCGGACCGTGGTGCGGGCCGAGGTGCCGTCCGAGGAGCTGCTGCGCTACGCGGTGGACCTGCGGGCGATGACCTCCGGGACGGCCACCTTCACCCGGGCCTTCGCCCGGTACGGGGAGCGGTAGCGGCCGGCCGTCGCGAGCGGCGCCGGTGGGCGCCGCCCGCGACGGCTCCTGGCGGACCCGGCGGACCGTCGGGGGCCGGTCCGGCCGGGCGTGGCCGTTGCGGGGAGCGGACGGCTGCGGCGAATGCTCTCGGTGACGAGCAGGCCCGGTCAACCCCGGAAATCTCACCGCGTGCAGCGGTAACGACAGGCGGGTGCGCGACGCTCCCGGACGATCACACCCTTTCCGGGTGTTGCGCTGCGTCGTTCGGCGGTCCGGGTTGCGCCGCCCGGCGCTCCGCCTCGAACACGACCATCCGGGCCATCACGCCGAAGACCAGGTCGTGTCCCGGTTTCTGCGCGTACCAGTAGAGGCGCCCCGCGAGCCCGCGCGGACGGAACGTGACCGTCTGCGTGTACCGGCTCGCGCCGCGTCCGGCCGGCTCGACCGTCATCCGCAACCGCGCGACACCCGGCAGCCGCGCCTCCGCCCGGAGCGCGAGCAGCCGCCCCCGCTCGATCTCCTCGACGCGCCACCAGTCGACGGGCGCGCCCGGTTCGAGCCGGGCCGGGCGGCCGCGCCGCAGGCCGACGCCGCCGATCAGCCCGTCGAGCCGCTGCCGCAGCTCCCACGCCCCGGGCACGGTGCGCCAGCCCTCGTCGCCGCCGAGCCCCGCGACGACGGACCAGAGGACCTCGGGGGGTGCGTCGACCTCCTCGACGTGCCGGCCGCTCAGGGCGGGCGGGCCGGAGCCCGCCGGGTCGGTCGCCGCCGACCCCGCGGCCCCCTCCTCGGCCAGCGCCCGCCGCACCGCCTCGCGGTAGCGGGTCGGACCGCCCGGCGGCTCCCCGACCAGGGCCGACAGGTCCGACTCGCGGCAGACGAGGTCGTAGGCCATCGACTCCAGCAGCGGGCCCGCGAGCTCCCGGTCGACCGGGGTCAGCGCCTCGACCGCCCGGGCGCCGAGCCGCGGCGCCGCGACCGGGACCGGGACGGTGAGCGCGCGGGTGAGGCCGGCCTCGCGGGCGTACCCGCGGAGCAGCTCGACGTAGCTGGGCGCGTCCGGGCCACCGACGTCGAACGCCCGGTTCACCTCGGGCGGCAGCCGCAGGCAGGCGGTCAGCCAGTACAGGACGTCGTCGATCGCGATCGGCTGGACGCGGTTCCACGCCTGGTCGGGCAGCGGGAGCACGGGCGGGCCGCCGAGGACGGTCTCGGCGAGGTGGCGGATCATCTCGAAGCTCGCCGACCCGTGGCCGACCACGATCCCGGCCTGCAGCACGGCCGCCGGCACCGGAGCGCCCAGCAGGATCTCGCCGACCTCGCGCCGCGAGCCCAGGTGGGCCGAGTTCCCGGCCGCCGCGGAGGGCTGCAGCCCGCCGAGGTACACGATCCGCCGCACCCCGCCGGCCGCGGCCGCCGCGGCGACCGCGCGGGCCGCGACCCGGTCCCGGTCGGCGAAGTCCGGGCCGTCCATCGAGTGCACGAGGTGGACGACGGCGTCGACGCCCCGGCACGCCTCGCCGGTCGCCGCGGGATCGGCGACGCTCCCCCGCACGACCTCGACCCGGTCGGCGAATCCGGCGCGCGCCAGCCGGTCCGGGGACCGCACGAGGCAACGGACCGGGTGCCCCTCGTCGAGGAGCCGCGGCACCAGCCGGGTGCCCACGTAGCCGGTCGCGCCGATCACCAGAACTCGCACGGGCCGATCGTCCCCGGAACCGCTCGTCCCCGCCCGCCGAGCCCTCCGGCGCCACGATCGGGCGGCCCGGCGCGCCGGGCTCCGTCGATCACACCCCGTCGGGTATGTCTGTTTCATGGTCCCACCACGCACCCTCCACCGCCTCGCCCTGTCCGCGCTCGCCGTGCTGTCGGCCACGCTCGTCGGCTGTTCCTCGCCGTCCCAGGCGCCCTCGACCGAGACCGGCACCCCCGCGGTGCCGACGGCCCAGGCCGCCCCCGCACCGGACGCCGCCGGGGGCCAGGGCGACGCCGAGGCCGACGTCGCGGTCGAGGCCACCTTCGGCACCGAGGGCGAGGCCATCACCTACGACCCCGAGCTCGTTCCGGCCGGGGCCACGGCCCGGGTCACGTCGTCGACGGAGGGCACCAGCTCCACCGTCACCCTCGCCGTCACCGGCCTGGTGCCCGAGCGCACCTACGGCTCGCACGCGCACCAGAAGCCCTGCGGCCCGGCCGCCGCGGACTCCGGCCCGCACTTCCAGCACGTGCCGGACCCGGTGAACCCGAGCGTCGACCCGGCGTACGCCAACCCGCAGAACGAGGTCTGGCTGGACTTCACCACCGACGCGCAGGGCGCCGCCTCGGTCACCGCCAACCAGGCCGAGTGGGCCTTCACCGACCAGGCCGCGCCGCAGTCCGTCGTGATCCACGCGATGCCGACGGCGACCGAGCCCGGCAAGGCCGGCACCGCGGGCGACCGCGTCGGCTGCGTGACGGTGGACTTCGTCTGACCGCGGCACCTCCCCCGAGGTCGACGGGCTACGGCACGCCCAGCGCGCGCAGGCCGGCCGTGGTGCCCGCGGCGAGCACGACGACCAGCAGGAACGGCACCCTGCGCCACGCCGCCACGGCCCCGACCAGCACTCCGGCCGGGCGGGCCCAGCCCGCGAAACCGCCGTCCTCGGTGAAGGTGGCCGTCGCGACCAGCGCCAGCAGCAGAGCGGTCGCCCCGAGGTCAGTGAGCCGGGCGAGCCGCGGCGGCAGCGTGACCCTGTCCCGCAGCAGGATCCCCGCGAGCCGGACGAGGTAGGTGCCGGCGGCGAGGGCCAGCACGGCGGACCAGGTCATCGCTCCGCCTCCGTCCCCCGGGCGAGGACGAGCGCGACGAGCGCGACCAGGACGGGCAGCCCGGCGGGGAGGAAGGGCGTGGCGGCGAGCGCGAGCACGGCCGCGCCCAGGCCCACACGCCGGGCGTCCCGGGCGCGCAGCGAGGGCAGCAGGAGGGCGAGCAGGGCGGCCGGGAACGCGGCGTCGACCCCGAACGACGCCGGGTCCGGCACCGCCGAGCCGGCCAGCAGCCCCACGACGGTCCCGGCGTTCCACCCGACGAACAGCAACGCGCCGCAGGTCCGGTAGGCCGCCCGGGCCCGCGGGCCGCTCCCCCGCGCCCGGGTGAAGGCGACGTTCTCGTCGATCAGGATGTGGGCACCGAGAAGGCGTGCCGCCGTCGTGCGACCCGCGAGGTCGCCGATGGCCAGGCCGAACGGCAGGTGCCGGAGGTTGAGCAGCAGGCCGGCCAGGACGGCCGCGACCGGCGCCCCGCCCGCGGCCACCACCGCGACCGCGAGGAACTGCGACCCGCCCGCGAAGACCAGCACCGACAGGGCGACGGTGAGCAGCGGCGGCACCCCGGCGGCGGCCGCCAGCGCACCGAAGGACATCCCGACCACTGTGATCGCCGCCCCGAGCGCGAGCGCGTCCCGGAGGTCGCCACGCTCCAGCGCCGTTCGCCCTGCCGAACACATGGCCGTTAGGATGAACACCGTCGAGGCGTTCGTCAAACCGGATAGGGAGACCGATGAACCGAACGGACGGGACCCCCCTCGCGGCCATCGCCTCCGCCGTGCGGCGCGAGCGGACGCGCCATGACCTGTCGCTGGGCGAGCTCGCGCGCCGGGCCGGGATCGCCAAGTCCACGCTCTCACAGCTCGAGGCGGGGGCGGGGAACCCGAGCGTCGAGACCCTGTGGGCGATCGCCGTCGTGCTGGAGGTCCCGTTCTCGCGGCTGGTCGACCCGCCCGCCCGGGCGGTGCGGGTGGTGCGGGCCGGGGAGGGCGTGGTCATCCCGAGCGAGCACTCGCCGTTCACGGGAACCCTGCTGGCCGCGTGCCCGCCCGGGGCGCGCCGGGACCTGCACGTGATCACCGCCGAACCCGGTCCGCCGCGCAGCGCGCACGCCCACATCCCGGGCACGACGGAGCACCTGGTCGTCACGGCGGGACGGTGGCTCGCGGGCCCGGAGGGCGAGGAGGTCGAGCTCGGCCGCGGCGACTACGCCTGCTTCCCGGGCGACCGCCCGCACGCCTACCAGGCCCTCGAACCCGGCGCCGCCGCGGTGCTGGTGATGGAGTACGCGTGACCCACCCCCGCGAGTCGCGGGCCCCACCCCCGCGAGTCGCGGGCTCCACCCCCGCGAGTCGCTGGCTCCACCCCCGCGAGTCGCGAGACCCACCCCCGCGAGTCGCGAGACCCAGCACCCCGAGTCGCGAGACCCAGCACCCCGAGTCGCGAGCTCCAGCACTCCGCGTCTCGAGCTCCAGACTCAGGCCGATGGGCCGGCGAGGGAGAGCGCCGCGGCCGCACTGAGCGAAGACCGCTCTCCCGGCGCACTCAGCCGGCGCGGACCGCGCGCGGGACCAGCCCGCGCGGCGGGGCCGGGATGTCGGCGCCGGGGTCCACACCGGCCGGGCCGAACAGCGCGTCCGGGACGCCCTCGGCCAGTCGACCCCGCGGCCCGACCGCCTGCACCGCGGTGGCCGCCGTGTCGACCGCCCCCTCCGTCGCGGCGGAGGGACCCTCCGCGAGACCCTTGGTGGCGTCGACGACAGTACCGGGCGTGGCCGCCGCGCCGCGGGTCGGTGCGCCCCTCGTGCCGGACGTGCCGTCCAGCGCCTCACCCGCGGCGCTCTGCGGGAGATCCTTCCCGCGCTCGACCTCGCGGTCCGCGGCATCGGCGTCGGCATCGGCATCGGCAGCAGCAGCGGCAGAACCATCGGCAACGGCAGCGGGACCGGCAGCAGCGGCAGAACCTTCGGCAGCGGCAGAGCGAGCGGCAGAGCCATCGGCAGCGGCAGAGCGAGCGGCCGCGACATCGGCCGCGGCTGCGGGACCGGCAGCGGAGCCCTTCCCCCGAGCCGTCCCGCCGGTGATGGTGTCCGGTGTGCCGGTCCCGGTGAGGACGCCGTCGTCCATCGGGAATGCCTCGGGCAAGCCGCGCCCTACGCCGTCCTGGCCGGCAGCGTGGGGGCCGGCAGCGTCGTGGCCGGCACCGTCGTCGGGCGCGGCCGGCTCGGTCCCGCCACCCTCGGCGGGCGCGGCCGTCACGGCCGGAGGTGTGCAGTCCGTCCGGGCCGGGGCCGCCGGCGCGGCGAACGCCGCCGCCGAGCCCGCGATCATCACCGTGGCGACGACCCCGCCGATGAACACACAACGCCTCACCCGGCTCCTCCGCCCCTCGAACCCCAGCTGTCACACTGGACCCTAGAACGCGTACGGTCACCAAGCAGCTCTCGTTCACCCACTCGTGGGGCAGAGAAGCGCAACCGGGTGACACCGTGCGTGATCAGCGACCGGGACGAGCCACGCCATCCGGTTCACGCAGCGCGACGAACGGCAACCCACCGGCCCGAGCGTGGCCCCGTCGAGGACGAAACCTCGGCTCCACGAACGGCACCACGGTGAACGGCGGCCAGGGCGGGTACGGCGACCAGCAGGATCCGCGCCGTTCGAGCGCTCCCAGGCGGGTACCACCGGGTGAGCACGGCCATGTACGCCGTGGCGCCCTGGTCGTACAACCAACGCGCCGGGTCGGTGGGCAGGTGCAGCAGCCCCGTCATCCCGGGGCAGTTGGCGCCGACCTGCTCGTACCCGGCGACCGACCACCCTTCGTGCCGCCACCCCGGACCCGGCGACCGGCCCCGAGAACGCCGGACGCCCCGCACGAGGCGGGGCGTCCGGGAGCTGTCAGCTCACCAACCGCGGCCGGCGTAGCGCTGCTCGGCCGGCAGGTCCGCGATGTTGATCCCGACCATCGCCTCGCCCAGCCCCCGCGAGACCTTCGCGATCACGTCCGGGTCGTCGTGGAAGGTGGTCGCCTTGACGATCGCCGCCGCGCGCTGCGCCGGGTCACCGGACTTGAAGATCCCGGAACCGACGAACACGCCTTCGGCGCCGAGCTGCATCATCATCGCCGCATCCGCCGGGGTCGCGATCCCGCCCGCGGTGAACAGCGTGACCGGCAGCTTGCCGGCCTGCGCGATCTCGGCCACCAGCTGCACCGGCGCCCGCAGCTCCTTGGCCGCGATGAACAGCTCCGCCTCGTCCATGGTGCCGAGCCGGCGGATGTCCGCGCGGATCTGGCGCATGTGCCGGGTCGCCTCGACGACGTTGCCGGTGCCGGCCTCACCCTTGGAGCGGATCATCGCCGCGCCCTCGGAGATCCGGCGCAGCGCCTCGCCCAGGTTCGTCGCCCCGCACACGAACGGCACGGTGAACGCCCACTTGTCGATGTGGTGCGCCTCGTCGGCCGGGGTCAGCACCTCGGACTCGTCGACGTAGTCCACACCCAGGGACTGCAGCACCTGCGCCTCGACGAAGTGCCCGATGCGCGCCTTGGCCATCACCGGGATCGACACCGACTCGATGATCCCCTGGATCATGTCCGGGTCGCTCATGCGCGCCACGCCGCCCTGCGCGCGGATGTCCGCCGGCACCCGCTCGAGCGCCATCACGGCCACCGCCCCGGCGTCCTCGGCGATCTTCGCCTGATCCGGCGTGACGACGTCCATGATCACGCCGCCCTTGAGCATCTCGGCCATGCCGCGCTTGACGCGGGCCGTGCCGAGCTCGGTGCTGGCGGTGCCGGCGGCGGTGTCGGTCTGGGCCTGCTCGGACGACACTTTCGGTGCTCCTCCTCGGTACGCTTCCCGGGACCCCGGGATGCCGCCGCCGCTGGTCGGCGGCCCGTCCACCGATGGTACGCGTCGGCACCGGCCGGTCACGCCCTCAGGTGTCGCAGCCCTCAGCGGACCGTCAGCCGACCGGATCGGCCGGGCGCGGCGTCCACCCCACGGTCGTCACCGGCGCCGGGAGCGACTCGGCGATCTCGAAGTAACCGGGCAACGGCGCCGTGCCGTGCAGCCGCAGCCACCGGACGAGCCGGCGTGACCGGAGGTCCAGGGTGTCCCGCACCGCGTCGTTGTGCACCCGCCGCGCGAGGACCACGAGCCGCTCGGCGTCGGCGAGCTCGGCCCGCAGATCCGCGTCGAGCCGCGACCGGTCGACGACGGCGAGGGCCCGGGACAGGGTGTTCTCGACGAGTTCGCGCGCCTCGGTGCCGTCCGCACTGCGCGGCAGCGGGCGGACGGAGCCCGCACCGGCGGCCCGGGCCGCCCCGTCGAGCGTCGCCGGCGCGCCGGGCCCGAGCGCGCGGGTGACCCGGGTCGCGACCTCCGCGCGCCGCGCCAGGGACCGTTCCAGTCCGACCCGGGCCGCGTCCGTCCGCTGGTGCAACCGGTCGAGCCGGCGGCTCCGCGCGACACACAGCACCGTGACGGCCACGACGACGGCCACCACGACGAGCAGGACGACCAGCAGCGGCCACGTCATGCCGCACCTCCGGGGTAGGCGTCCCGGCCGGCGACGACCTGGCGCGGGTCCGCCGCGATCGCGGCCTGGTAGACCTGCAGCACCTGCGCCGCGACGACCGGCCAGTCGAAGGCGGCCGCCCGCACCCGTCCGGCGGCCGACAGCGCCGCCCTGCGCGCCGGGTCCGTGAGCAGGGCGCCCAGGGCGCCGGCCAGCGCGGCCGCGTCCCCCGTGGGCACCAGCACCCCGGCCGGCTCGGGCTCGCCCAGCACCCGGCGGAAGGACTCCAGGTCGCTCGCGACCACCGGTGCGCCCGCGGCCATGGCCTCGGTCAGCACCATGCCGAAGCTCTCCCCGCCGAGGTTGGGCGCGCAGAAGACGTCGACCGAGCGGAGCGCGGCGGCCTTCGTGTCCTCGTCGACCGCGCCGAGCACGTCGAGCCGGTCGGCCACCGGCCCGGCGTCCCGCCGCAGGTCCACGGGGTCCCCCCGGCCGACGACGAGCAGCCGCGTGTCGAGCGTCCGCAGCGCCTCGAGCAGGACCGGCATGCCCTTGCGTGGCTCGGTGAACCGGCCGACGAAGCCCACCGTCGGGGTCCGCGGGTAGCCGGGGAGGTGCGGGCCGGCCGCGAACCGGGCGACGTCGACGCCGTTGGGGATCTCGATCGCGTCGCCACCCAGGTGCTCGACCTGGACGCGGCGGGCCAGCGTCGACACCGCGATCCGGGCGGTGACCTTCTCCATGAGCGGGCGGAGCACCCCGCCGAAGGCGTGCAGCGTGCGGGAGCGCTCGGTGGAGGTGTGGAAGGTGGCGACGATGGGGCCCTCGGCGGCGAGCAGGGCCAGTACGGAGATCGAGAACGTGGTGGGTTCGTGCAGGTGGAGGACGTCGAAGGCGTTCTTCTCCAGCCACCGCCGCGCCCGGGCGTAGGTGACCGGGCCGAAGGTGACCCGCGCGACGGAGCCGTTGTAGGGCACGCCGAGCGCCTTCCCGGCGGAGGTGACGAAGTCCGGGACCGGCGTCTCCTCGTCCGCCGGGGCGAGGACGGAGACCGCGTGCCCCAGCTCGCGCAACGCCCGGGCGAGCTCGACGACGTGCGTCTGGACCCCGCCCGGCACGTCGAGCGAGTAGGGGCACACGATGCCGATCCTCACCGGGCCACGGTCCTCATCCCCGGCTCCCGGGTGTCAGCTCCTGGAGCATGTGCCAGTCCTCGAGGTGCGCCGCGACGTACTCCTCGAAGGCGCGCGCCAGCTCGAGCGTCGCCTTCGGCACCGCGGTGCGGTCGGGGACGGCGATCGCCGGCGAGACCGTGGCGCCCCAGCCGCCCCCGGGTGGGAAGTAGGTGACCGCGGCGTGCAGCTGCGCGCCGGTCAGCGCACAGAGCGACGCCGGGCCCGACGGGAGCCGGATCGTGTCGCCGAAGAAGGGGACGTCGATCCCGGTGCCCGTGAGGTCCCGGTCGGCGATCAGGCAGACCAGCCCGCCCGCCCGCAGCCGCCGGGTCAGCGCGAGGTGCGCGCGGCGGCCGTCGTCCTGCGCGACGATCTCGAAGCCGAGCGACTCCCGGTACTCCACGAACCGCCGGTACACCGGGTCCGGCCGCAGCCGCTCGACGACGGTGGTCATCTCCGCCGGGAGCCCGTGCCGGCGCAGCTCCTCGATCACGTGGACGCCCGCGACGTCCCAGTTCCCCACGTGCGGCAGGGCCAGTACCACCCCGCGGCCCTCCTGCATCGCCGCCACCGCGACGTCGAGCCCGGTCGTCGCCGGGCGCATGCGGGCGTGGATCGCGGCGGGATCGAGGGCCGGGAGCCGGAAGGCCTCGAGCCAGTACCGGGCGTAGCTGCGCATGCCGGCGCAAACGAGCCGGTCCAGCTCGGGCTCGGACGCCTCGGGTCGGACCCGGCGCAGGTTGCGGCGCAGCCGCCGCACCCCCGCTCCCCCGCGCCGCCACGCCAGGTCGGCCCCGGCGCGGAACCCGGCTCCGGCCAGCGGTGCCGGGACGTGCCGCAGCAGCCGCCAGGCCGCCGTGTACCCGAGCTCGGCGGCGTTCACGACGGAGGCTCCGGCGGTGGAGCGTCCGCCTGCGCCCGGGCACTGCGGTACACGAGCACGATCCGCTGCCCCACCGTCCACACGGACGCGGCGGCGAGCCCCCACAGCAGCACGTGCAGCGCGTACGGCACACCGATCCCCTGCAGGAACACCCCGAGCAGGACGACGATCAGCCGCTCGGCCCGTTCGACCAGCCCGCCGTCCGCGCTCAGGCCCGCGCCCTCGGCCCGGGCCTTGACGTAGGAGATCAACTGCGCGGAGACCAGGCAGATCATCGCCGCGATGCCGAGCACGCGCTCCTCGCCGACCCCGAGGCACCACCACGTGACGCCCGCGAAGAGGGCACCGTCGGCGATGCGGTCACAGGTCGAGTCGAGCACCGCGCCGAACGCGGTGCCCCTCCCCCGGGCCCGGGCCATCGCCCCGTCGACCAGGTCGAGCAGCACGAACAGCGTGATCACGAACGGCGCGACGACCAGCTCGCCGCGGGGCAGGAACCACAGCGCCGCCGCCGACGCCCCGACCGTGCCGACGACCGTGACGGTGTCCGGCGTGATCCCACGCCCGACCAGCGCACGACCGATCGGGTCGGTGACCCGGTTGACGTGGACTCGGGCGACGACGTTCAGCATCGGGTGGGGCCGACTCCTGCCGGTCTCGTGCGGCGCCCCGCCGCGGTCGGTGTGCGGAGGGCCAGCCTAGTCCGCGGGGTGCTCACTCCCCGTGTCGGGCTCGCCTGCGTCCACGGTGCCGTCCGTGTCGTCCGCGCTGTCCGTGGGTTCCCACTCCGGCTCCCAGGCTCCGGCGAGCAGCTCGCGGGTCTCGGACAGCAGCTGCGGGATCACCTTCGTCTGCCCGACGACCGCGATGAAGTTCGCGTCGCCGCCCCAGCGGGGCACGACGTGCTGGTGCAGGTGCTCGGCCAGCGAGCCGCCCGCGACCGTGCCCAGGTTGAGCCCGGTGTTGAACGCGTGCGGCGCGGCGACCTTCTTCATCGCGCGGATCGCCCGCTGGGTGAACAGCGTGAGCTCCGCGGACTCGGCGGCCGTGAGGTCCTCGAGGTCGGCGACGTGCCGGTACGGCAGCACCATCAGGTGCCCCGGGTTGTACGGGTGCAGGTTGAGCAGGGCGAACACGCTCCGCCCCCGCGCCACGACCAGCCCCTCGGCGTCGGGCAGCGCCGGGATGCGGCAGAACGGGCAGCCGCCCTCCCCGGCCTCCTTGATGTAGGCCAGCCGATGCGGCGTCCACAGCCTGCGGAACCCGTCCGGTGTGCCGACCCCCTCCATGCCCTCGATCTCCGGGGCTGCGGGCTCGGGCTCGGACACGCCGTCGATCCTAGTCATGACGCCGCGCGGCCCTCGTGCCCGGCGATCGTCGCCGACCACCGGTCACGGTGCGAAGCTCTCCGCCGTCGGGTTGGCGTTGGAGCGGCCGGCGATCCAGCTCGTGATCGCCTCGACCGCACGTGCCACCGGCACGCCGTTGGTCTGCGACCCGTCGCGGAAGCGGAAGCTGACCGCACCGGCCTCGACGTCCCGCGCGCCCGCGAGCAGCAGGAACGGCACCTTCTGCAGGGTGTGCGTGCGGATCTTCTTCTGCATCCGGTCGTCCCCGGAGTCGAGCTCGACCCGCACGCCCTTCGCCCGCAGCTGCGCCACGGCCTCCTCGACGGCCGGGACCTGCTCGTCGGTGACCGGGATCGCGACGACCTGGGTCGGGGCCAGCCACGCCGGGAAGGCGCCCGCGTAGTGCTCCAGCAGCACGCCGAAGAACCGCTCGATCGACCCGAACAGCGCGCGGTGGATCATGACCGGGCGCTTGCGGGAGCCGTCCGGTGCCGTGTACTCGAGGTCGAAGCGGTCCGGCAGCATCAGGTCCACCTGGATGGTGGACATCTGCCAGCTCCGGCCGATGGCGTCCTTGGTCTGGACGCTGATCTTCGGGGCGTAGAAGGCGGCGCCGCCCGGGTCGTCGACGAGGGTCAGGCCGGTGTCCTCGGCGACCTTGCGCAGCACGTTCGTGGCGCGCTCCCAGTCCTCGTCGCTGCCGATCGACTTCTCCGGGTTGCGGGTGGAGAGCTCGAGGTGGAAGTCGTCCAGGCCGTAGTCGCGCAGCAGGCCCAGCACGAAGTCGAGCAGGGAGGCGATCTCGCCCTCCATCTGCTCCTCGGTGCAGTAGATGTGCGCGTCGTCCTGGGTGAAGCCGCGGGCGCGGGTCAGGCCGTGCACCACACCGGACTTCTCGTACCGGTACACCGTCCCGAACTCGAACAGCCGCAGCGGCAGCTCGCGGTAGCTGCGCCCGCGCGCGTCGAAGATCAGGTTGTGCATGGGGCAGTTCATCGGCTTCAGGTAGTAGTCCTGGCCGGGCTTGCGGACCGTCCCGTCGGCGTTCAGCTCCTCGTCGAGGACCATGCCGGGGTACATGCCCTCCTCGTACCACTCGAGGTGGCCGGAGGTGCGGAACAGCTGCCCCTTGGTGATGTGCGGGGTGTTGACGAACTCGTACCCCGCCTCCTCGTGCCGGCGCCGGGAGTAGTCCTCCAGCTCCTTGCGGATCACGCCGCCCTTGGGGTGGAAGACCGCGAGGCCGGAGCCGATCTGGTCCGGGAACGAGAACAGGTCCAGCTCGGCGCCCAGGCGGCGGTGGTCGCGGCGCTCGGCCTCGGCGACCCGCTCCAGATGGGCGTCGAGCGCCTCCTGCGACTCCCACGCGGTGCCGTAGATGCGCTGGAGCTGCGGGTTCTTCTCGCTGCCCCGCCAGTACGCCGCGGCAGACCGGGTGAGGGTGAACGCCGGAATGTACTTCGTGGTGGGCAGGTGCGGGCCGCGGCACAGGTCCGACCAGACCGTCTCGCCGGTGTGGGCGTGGACGTTGTCGTAGATGGTCAGCTCGCCGCTGGCGTCGACCTCCATGACCTCGCTGTCGGCCTCGGTGCCGGTGCCCTTGAGGTCGATCAGCTCGAGCTTGTACGGCTCGTCGGCCAGCTCCTTGCGGGCCTCGTCGAGCGAGTCGAAGCGGCGGCGGGAGAAGCGCTGGCCGGACTTGACGATCTTCTTCATCGCCGACTCGAGCTTCTTCAGGTCCTCCGGCGTGAAGGGCTTCTCCACGTCGAAGTCGTAGTAGAAGCCGTCCGTGATCGGCGGGCCGATGCCGAGCTTGGCCTCCGGGTACAGCTGCTGGACGGCCTGCGCGAGCACGTGCGCCGCGGAGTGCCGGATCACGCTGCGGCCCTCGTCCGAGTCCGCGGTGACCGGGCGGACCTCGGCGTCCGCCTCCGGGGCCCAGGCCAGGTCCCTCAGGTTCCCCTCGGCGTCCTCGACGACGACGATCGCCTGCGGGCCGCTGGTCGGCAGGCCCCCCTCGCGGACGCGGGCCCCGGCCGTCGTCCCGGCCGGCACCAGGATCGGCGCGGACGCGGGCGGGGCGGGTACAGCGGACACGAGGTGCCTCCAGGGAGTGCCGTGCGGGTGGTTCCCCGATGCTAGAGGTCGGGGTCGAGGCGGTTCCGGCTGGCACCCGCGCGGCGCCCGCCCGGGCCCGCCGCACTCCGGCGCAGCTCAGGAACGGTGGGGCAGGCCCACGTGGACGCGGGTCCCCTCCGGCTCCGGCACGGCCCTGCGCAGCGGGGGCGGGCTGCCGGGGGTGACGGGGGTGAACCAGTCCACGGCGCTCAGGTCGGGGCGGTCGGCGAGCCCGGCGAGCTCGGGGCCGGGCAGGGGCGGGCCGCTCACGGACGGGGCCTCGACGGACGCATCCGCAGCCGTCCTCCGGCCGGAGGGCGGTTCGCTTCCCGACGGCCCGCTCGGCGACGGCTCCCGTGGCGTCCCGGCCGGTGCGATCCCACTCGGTGACGCCTCGGCGGCCGGCGTCGGCGGCGGGGTCGCGGACGGGCCGTCGGCGGGGGTGTGCTCGGGACCGTCGCCGGCGGTGACCAGGCCGCCCGGGAAGAGCCCGGCCAGGTCGCTCGCGGTGACCGGCGCGGACAGCCGCCCGTTCGCCGGGCCGGTTCCGTCCGAGGGGTGCCGGGCCGCGGGCCGACCGGGCGGTCCGCCCGGCGACACGGGGCGGGACAGGTGAGCGCCGGACCCGTTCGGAACGGGCGCCGGCCCGGATTCGTTCGGACCCTGCGCCGCAGCGGACCCGTTCGGCCCCTGCGCCGCAGCGGACCCGTTCGGACCCTGCGCCGCAGCGGACCCGTTCGGCCCCTGCGCCGCAGCGGACCCGTTCGGCCCCTGCGCCGCGGCGGACCCGTTCGCGACGGGTGCCGGCCCGGCCCCGTTCAGCCCCTGCGCCGCGGCGGACCCGTTCGCGACGGGTGCCGGCCCGGCTCCGTTCAGCCCCTGCGTCGCGGCGGACCCGTCCGGGACGGGTGCCGGCCCGAACCCGGGCGGAGTGTGGCCCGAGCCGGATCCGTTCCGGCCGTGCACCGGGCCGAAGCCGTTCCGGCCTGGCTTCGGGCCGGATCCCTTCGCACCCGGCGCGGACGCGACCGAGGCGGCCGACCAGGCCGGGACGGGGGCCCCGGCCCGGTCCGCGGGCGGACGCACCTCCGATCCGACCGGGGGCGGACCCGGGACCGGTGCGGCCACGGGGCGCGCGGCGGTGCCCGCCGGGGCGGTGCCCGGTGCAGGCGCGGCAGCCGGGTGAGCGGGAACACCCGGTGCACCCGCGACGCCGGGGGCCGGGACCGCGTCCGCGGCCTCGTGCGGGGGCCGGTGCGCCGATGCCGCGGGCCGCCCCGCCCGCGGGCGGGGCGGCACGAAGGCCGCCGGGTCGACCCGGTCCAGCACGCGCCGGACCTTGCGCAGGTTGCGCTCCGGCGTCAGGACCAGCACCGAGAGCACGAGACCGGGGCCCACCGGGTCCGGCAGCAGCCGGACCAGGTGCAGCACCGCGGACCCCTGCTTGACGACGACCTCTGCCGGCGCGCCGCGCACGACCTGGGCCAGGGCCTGTGCGGCACGCATCACCTCGGCCTGCGCAGCGGCCACCGCCTCGGTGTCGAGCCGGGCGCGGTCGGCCGTCTCGGCGTCGAGCGTCAACCCGCTCTCGACGTCGACGAGGGCGCACGCCAGCACGGACGGCTGGCGCAGGACCTCCTTCGCGGCGGCGCGCAGGACTCCGGGACTACCGGGGATGCTCAGCACGCCACTGTTCTATCGGGACGGTCGCGGACCGCGATCAGCGGTGGGCGTTGGTCTGGAAGTACTGGCTGTCTCCCTGCGGTGCACGGGCGCCGGCGTTGGGGTGCGACATGTAGAACTCCTGCTCGATGACCCGCAGGTCACGGCGGGCCATGGCCAGGTTGGCCTGCGCCCGGTTGAGCACCAGGTAGAAGAACAGCTTCTCGTCCGGCAGACCGCGGATCAGCCGGATCAGGTGGTACTGGTTGTCCAGCGTGATCAGGATGTCCTCGATCTGCTCGCGCAGGCCGAGCTTCTGGGCGACCTCGATCTTGGTCTTGACCACGTCGCTGTTGCCGGGGGCCGCGACCTCGAGGTCGAACTCCGCACTGCCGCCGCGGGAGCCCAGCATCATGCCGCTCTCGTAGTCGACGACGGCGACCGCGAACGCGCCCTTGATGTTGGCGGCCATGTCCAGGGAATGCTCGATGGAGCTCATCGTGTGCCTCCGACCACCGGGTACGGGGAACGGTTTCCGGCGGTCTCGAAAAGGTGGGACGGGGGAGACCCCAGGTTATCGCAGAATCGTTGCCGGGGGCAGCGGGGGCTGTGTTTCCGGACGCTGCTCACAGCGCGGCGCGAAAGGCGGGTCACGGCGACCGCGCGGCACGTACGCCCGTGTCCGGATTCAGCGCAACCGCTTCCGGAGCCCGTCGGCCAACCGGCGCAGCGTGTGCAGGTCCGTGGGCCAGCGCCGCTCCTGCTCGCCGTCCCGGGGCTCCCGCGGGGGCGGGATCACGGTGTCACCCCGGCGGCGTGGCAGGGCGCCGGGCGCCGGGCTCAGCGGGGCGACGTTCGCGTCCTTCGTCGAGTCGGGTTCCTCACGGTCGGACGGCGTGCCCCGACCGATGTCGGGCGACGCACCGGGCGAGGGCCCGTCGGCCGGGCCGTCGTGCTCGGCAGGTCGGTCGGCGGTGCCGGCGCGCTCGGCGGTGCCGGCGCGCTCGGCGGTGCCGGCGCGGTCGGCGGTGCCGGCGCGGGCGGTGGGCGCAGCGTGATCGGGCGGCGCGGCGCGGTCGGCGAGCGCAGCGCGGGCGGCAGGCGCGACGTGGTCGGGCGGCGCGCCGTGGTCGGGGGGCGCGGGGCGGTCGGCGGGCGTGGCGCGATCGGGCGGCGCGGCGCGGTCGGCGGGCGTGGCGCGCCCCTCCGGCTCGGCAGGCTCGGCGCGATCGGCCGATGCAGGGCGGCCATCGGAAGCGGGGCGGCCATCGGAAGCGGGGCGGCCAGTCGAAGCGGGGCGGCTAGTCGAAGCGGGGCGCTCGGTCGAAGCGGGGTGCGCGCCGACCACAGTCCGGTCGGCCGCAGTCCGGTCGGCCGCAGTCCGGTCGGCCGCAGTCCGGTCGGCCGCAGTCCGGTCGGCCGCAGTCCGGTCGGCCGCAGTCCGGTCGGCCGCAGTCCGGTCGGCCGCAGTCCGGTCGACCGCAGTCCGGTCGACCGGCGCGGCCGGGTCGGCCTGGACGCCGTCCGGCCGGACGGTGCGGGACGCAGATCCGGTCGGCTCCCCCGGGTCGCTCGGAGCGGACCGCGGCGCCGGGACGGGACGGGGTCGTCGGGCTCCGGGGGCCGCCGACAGCCGCTCGGTCGGCGGACCCGGACGGAGTTCACCGCCGGATCGCCCGCGCCGCGCTCCGCCGGCACGCCCCGCCGAGCCACTCTCCGAGCCGCTCGTCCGGCCGCTCTGCGACGCCTCCCGCAACACCTCGGCAGCCCCGGCGGGATCGGGCGGCAGGGGTGGCCGGGCCCGGTGCGCCGCCGCGAAGAACTCCGCCGCCAGGGACGGGGTCGGGGCCCTGACCAGCCCGTCGTCTCGATCCCGGGCCGGTGCCCGGCGTGCGGCCGCGGCGCTCGCGGAGGCAGGGGGCGGCTGGTCGGGCGCCGCCGGGTCGGCCTCTGCCGCGCCGTCCGGGGGCGACGGGTCCGGACGACCGGGCGCCGATGCACCGGCGGCGGCCCGCGTCGCCGGGACGGTCGCCACGGCCGGTGCCACCGCTGCGCGCGGCGGCGTCAGGAGGGCCACCGACGGGAGAGCAGCCGCCGGGGACGCCGGCGGCGGGGTGGCCGACGGAGCGGCCGCCGGGGACGTCGACGACGTGGACGACGGAGTGGCCGACGAAGAAGACGTCGACGAGGCGGCCGAGGCGGACGGGACGACCGCTGGAGCGGCCGAGGAAGTCGCCGACGGCGCGGACGGGGCCGACGGCGCGGACGGGGCCGACGGGGCGGACGGGGCGGACGGGGCGGCCGACGAGATCGCCGACGGGGATGCCGATGGGCATCTCGGCGAGGGAGCGGGTCGGACGGGGGTCGACGGAGCGCCGGCCGGGCGCGTGACGGGTGCGGCCGCGGAGCGTCCGTTCGGCCGCGCAGCCCTCGGCGCGCCACCCGCGGCCGGCGTCGACGGTCGGGGCGCGGCGCCGGGGAGCGCCGCCGGCACGGCGCTGCGCCCCGCCGTGGGCATCGCGCCGAACCCGCCCTGGCCCTGCCCGCGCGGGCTCGGGCCACGCCCCCGGGTAAGACCCTCCACCTCGCGGAGCGCGGAGGCGAGGTTGGCGCGGGCCCGCACGAGCCGCAGGTACAGCACGCCCGTCGAGCCGTCGCCGAGCGGGAGCCCAGCGAGCACCTGCACGACCCGACTGCCGGTCACGACGACCGTTCGCAGCGCCCCTGCCTGCGCACCGCCGACGCCCGCGGCGCTGTCGAAGGCGTCGACGATCTCGTCCGCAGGAAGCGCGGGATCGACATTCCCGACGGCCGCGAGAATGAGCCGGGAATCGCGCTCCAGAACGCAGCCGTACGAGACCCCGGACATTTTTCCCAGGATATCGGTCACATTGTCCGGAACGGGCACGAGAAAGTGTCTCACACGCTGAGAGAACCATTGCTCCCGCACCTTCTCGGCCCATTCCGACAGGGCCGGGTGATCAACGCGCCTCGGCCGTACGGCGCAGCGGGGAGGACGGCCGTTCGCGTAGGACGCCCGCTCGTGGGTGCGCGTCCCGTCCGGGACGGCCGCATCCTGCCGGAGGCCGCGCACGGGCGGCGCCGACCCCGACCACCCGGCATCCACGGCTGGGCCCGACAGGCGCACAGCAGGCCGCCACCCGGCCCGACCGGTGCTCAGTGACGTCGCACACTCGTCCGCACCTCGGGCCAGGCGGGGGCTCGGCGCATCCCGCGCCCGCGTCGGCGTGCGGGGGACCGGAACGGGCGCGGACCCTGGGGCAGGAGCGGATGGCGGCCCTCATCGGCCCCCGACCCTCATCGGCCCCGACCCTCATCGGCCCCTGAGCCACCCGGCACCCTCGCCGGCCCCTGAGCCACCCGGCACCCTCGCCGGCCCCGACCTTCCTCGAGCTCGATCCTCCTCGACCTCGACCCTCCTCGGGCCTCACCGTCCGCCCTGACCGACGCGGCCCAGACCCTCCGCACCCCCGCCTGCTCAGGCGGTCGGCGCCGTCGCCCTCGCGTGGACCGCGGTGAGGAAGCGGTGCACGGCCCGCACCGTGTACGCCGTGCGCGCGGTGGGGAGGCCGTCGAAGCCGTGTTGGGCGTGCGGCAGCTCCGCGTAGCAGACCGGCTGCCCGGACACCTCCTGCAGCCGTGCGACCAGCCGGCGCGACTGCCCCACCCCGGCGACCGTGTCCGTGTCGCCGTGCACCACGAGGAAGGGCGGCGCGCCGGGCCCGGCGCGGTGCACCGGCGACGCGGCGCGGTACGTCGCCTCGTCCTCGGCGTAGCTCGTTCCGATCACCTTGCCCTCGAGCAGCTTCCACAGGCCCTGGTCGTCGACGGTGAAGTCGTGCACGCCGTACAACGGCACGGCGGCCTGCACGGCGGTGTCGACCTCCTCGAACCCCGGCTGGTAGGCCGGGTCGTTCGCGGTCAGCGCGGTGAGCGCGGCCAGGTGCCCGCCCGCGGAGCCACCGGTGACGGCGACGAAACCGGGATCGCCGCCGAACCCGGCGACGTGCTCGCGGATCCAGCCCAACGCCCGCTTGACGTCGACGATCATCGCCGGCCACCGCGCCGCGGGCGCGAGCCGGTAGTCCACCGTGACGCACATCCAGCCGCGCGCGGCGAGGTGCGCCATGAGCGGCACCGCCTCGGTGGTGCGCGAGCCGAGCGTCCAGGCGCCCCCGTGCACCTGCAGCAGCACCGGCGCCGGCCCGCCGTCGCGCAGCAGGTGCAGGTCGCGGCGCGCCCAGACGTCGAGCCGGTGCTCCGGCTCGGGCCCGTAGGCGACGTCGCGGGCCACGACGTAGCGGCCCGCACCCTGCATCCGGTCCCGGATCCGCCGCGCGGCGCCGGGGACCGGGCGGTCCAGCCCGGTGACACCGAGCGGGGCCAGTGCCTCCTGCAGCACGACGGCCGAGCGGCGGGCGTCGGTCCGCAGCCCGGTCAGAGCGGCCACGGCGGCGACGTTCGTCCCGATCGTCGCCAGGGCCGTGGCCCGGCCCGGACGCGAACCCCGCACCAACCCCACCACCCCGCCCACCGCCAGCGCCGCGTGACCCAGAGCCCCGGCGAGGGGCATCTCGGAGGCCGGGGTGCACAGACCCATCTGGGCCACGGAGGTCGGCCAGCGCCGCAGCACCGGGCGGCGGGCCCCCGCCGCCGTCAGAACGCCCATGATCCCCGCCGTCGTGCCGGCACGTCCCATCCGAGCTCCCTCGCTCCCCTGATCCTCGTCGACCCCGTGATCCTCCCGCGAGACCGCCCCCGGATCTCCCCCGCCTCCGCGCTCACCTCCGTCCGGCCCAATCCGACGGCAGGCTCGTCACGCACCGTCGCGGACCGGCCGCACGACACGCGTCCGTGATGCCGTCGTTCGGGTGAGTTCGATCCCCGGCCGCACCGTGCCCGTGGGGTCCCCCGTTGACCTGCAAGACGGTCGTGCGGGGGCCGAACGGTCTCGGCGGGTGCTCCGCACGGCCGAGCCGGCCCGGCCGCCGTCCCGCACGGCCACCGGGTCGGGGCGGACGGCGGACGGCGGACGACGGGAAGGACGAGCGAGTGCCCGGAGGAGGTCATGGACCGGCGCAGCGGGCAGGCCGGCCGCCGCAGCAGCCCCGCGCCCGGACCACCGCACCCGCCCGCCCCGTGCCGGCCGCGGCGCCGGGCGCACCGGCCGCTGCACCGACCCCCGCGCCGACCCCCGCGCCGTCGGCGGCGCACCGGACTCCCCCGCGGCCCGCCTCGCCGACTCCCCGGGCTGCACAACCGCCCACCCAGTCGCCGACCCCGGCGCCCGGCCGACCGCCCGCCCGCCGTGAGGCCCCTGGTCCGCTCGCCGGTCCCCCCGGCTCCGGCCGTCCGACGCCGCCCCCGCCGCGGCGCGCCGCCGGCCCGTCGCGCTCGGTCCCCTCCCGCGGGTCCGAGGGCCCGTCCCGCAGGTCCGAGCACCCGTCCCGCAGGGCCGAGCACCCGTCCCGCGGGGCCGAGCACACGTCCCACGAGGCGGAGCTCCCCTCCGGCGGAAGGACCCGCCCCGGTCCGGTCGACCGCTCCCGCAGCGCCTCCGGGCAGGCGGCCCGCACGGGCGACCGAGGAACGAGCGACGCCGGCGGGGGCAGCCCGACCGATCGCTCCCGCAGCCGCGGGACGGCTGCGCGCAGCGAGTCCGGAGCGGCCCGGACCACGGGCCGGACCACGGGCCGGACCCGGGCCTCGGCCGTCCCGCGATCCCGCAGCCGTCGCTCCCGCGGGCGCACCGGCGTCGGCTGGTGGCAGACCCCGGACCCCAGGAAGGCGACCGCGCCGGGCACCGGGCCGACCCCGGCACCCGAGACCGCCTCGCAGGGCCCGCTCGCGCTGCTGCGCCGCGCCAACGGCAGCTCCGCCCACCGCCGGCCGCTCACGCCCGCCGAGCGCACCGCCCGCCGGCGCCGGCGGATCACGCGGGGCCTCCTCGGCGGGGCGGCCGCGTTCGTCCTGCTGCCCCTGCTGGCGCTCGGGATCGGGTGGCTCGGCTTCTCCGTGCCGACCGTGGACGACGCCGTCAACAACCAGGTCGCCACCATCTCCTACGCCGACGGCTCCGACCTGACGCGGCTCGTGCCCGAACAGGGCAACCGGACGAAGGTGACGGTCGACCAGATCCCGGTGCACGTCCGGGAGGCCGTGCTCGCCGCGGAGGACCGCAGCTTCTACTCCAACCCGGGCTTCGACCTGACCGGGATCCTGCGCGCCGCCTGGAACCAGCTGCAGGGCGGGATCGGCGGCGGGTCGACGATCACCCAGCAGTACGTGAAGAACGCCCTGGTCGGCGACCAGGTCTCCTTGTGGCGCAAGTACAAGGAGCTGATCGTGTCGCTGAAGGTGAACCAGGAGAAGTCCAAGGACGAGATCCTCACCGACTACCTGAACACGATCTACTTCGGCCGCGGCGCCTACGGCATCCAGTCGGCCAGCCAGGCCTACTTCGGCAAGGACGTCAGCCGGCTGACGGCGGCCGAGGGCGCCCTGCTGGCCGGGGTGATCCAGTCCCCGTCGCGCTGGGACCCGGCGATCGACCCGCAGAAGGCCGTGCAGCGCTGGGACTTCGTGATGGACGGCATGGTGGGCCAGGGGTGGCTGTCCCCCGGCGACCGCGCGGCGGCGACGTTCCCCGCCACCCAGCAGCGCAAGGCGGCACCGGGCAGCGGCGCCTACTCGGACAGCCGCGGGCACCTCGTCACGGCCGTCAAGGCGGAGCTGGACTCGCTGGGCATCACCGACCAGGACCTGGCCCAGGACGGCCTGCGGATCACGACCACGATCGACCCGGAGCAACAGCGACGTGCGGTCGAGGCCGCGCAGAACGCCCTCGACGGGCAGCCGGACAACCTGCGGGCGGCAGTCGTCGCGATCGATCCGAGGACGGGCGGGGTGCGCGCCTACTACGGCGGGGACAACGGCGTGGGGCTCGACTACGCCCGGGTGAGCAAGCAGCCCGGCTCGACCTTCAAGCCGTTCGTGGTGCTCGCCGCGCTCAGCCACGACCCGCCGATCGGGCTCGGCACCGTGTTCGACGGCAGCGAGCGGACCGGGCTGCGCAACGCCGACGGCGCCGACTGCGCGCGCTGCGACATCAAGCAGGCCATGACGATCTCGAACAACGTCGTGTTCACGAGGCTGGCGGCCGAGGTGGGGCCGGAGAACGTGGCCGCCGCCGCCCGGGCCGCAGGCATCACCTCCCCGCTCGACGACCCCGACGCGCGGATCGCGCTGGGGAACAAGGAGGTCACGCCGCTGGAGCTGGCGTCGGCCTACGCCACGATCGCCGGGGGCGGCGTCTGGCACGCCCCGCACTTCATCTCGAAGGTCGTGACCGCGGACGACCGGGTGCTCTACGAGGCCCCGGACTCGTCGGGCGAGCGGCGGTTCAGCGAGCAGGTCGCGCGCAACACCGTCGAGGCGATGCTCGGCGTGGTCCCGAACGACGGGCTCGGCATCGGGCGGCCCGTGGCGGGCAAGACCGGCACCGTCCAGTCCCGGTTCGAGGGGGAGAACAACGACGCGTGGTTCTCCGGCTTCACCCCGGACCTGACCACCGCGGTCTGGATCGGCACCGACATGAATTCGCCGATCCGGACGGCCTCGGGCACCCCGGTCGAGGGCAAGTCCCTGCCCGGCGAGATCTGGCAGACCTTCATGAGGCAGGCGGCCGAGGAGGACCCCGCGCCGGAGAGCTTCGGGACCTACCGGCCGATCGGCGAGCCCGCCTCGGACCTGCCGCCCAACGCGACACCCTCCCCCACGCCGACCCCGAGCGCGCCGCCGAGCGCCTCGTCGGAGGTCCCGCCGCCCCCGTCGGTGCCCGTGACCCCGACCAGCGAGCCGCCGCCGGGCAGCGGCGCCCTGCCGGACGCGGACGACCCGCTGTTCCCGGACGAACCCCCCACCACCCCCGGCGCCCCACCGGCGAGCCGAACCGAGGACTGCTCGATCACGCCCTGCGGCTGAGCTCGTCGTCGGCCGCCGCTCCGCGAGCCGGCGGCGGCCGGCTGAACCGCTCGACGTGGATTTTCATGCCACCGTCTCCGGCGCGCGCCGCCGGCCGCCCTTCATCGTGACGGCCCTCCCCTGCCGTACCGACCAGACCGTCCCCCGGCACACCGCCTCCTTGATGCGTGCCGCCGTCCTGCCGGCGATCACGAGGCCGGTGGGGGTGTCGTCCCGGCGCGACACCTGGATCGTGCCGGCCCGCCGGCCCAGGCTGAGGCAGGTGCCGGCGTAGGCCGGGTCGAGGGTCCCGGGCTCGGTGCCGGCGAGCCGGCTCAGCACCGTCCGTGCGGCGTGCTGGCCCAGGGGTAGCGCGGTCTGGCAGCTCATCCGCAGCGGCCGGCCCGACGGGGCCGCGGCGTCCCCGGCGGCGACGACCCGGTCGTCGTCGAGGCTGGTGAGGGTCTCGTCGGTGAGCAGCCTGCCCAGCTCGTCGGTGCGCAGGCCGCTGCGTGCGGCGAGCTGCGGCACCGCGAACCCGGCGGTCCAGACGGTGACCGCGCTCGGCCGGACCCCGCCGGCCAGTACGACCGCGTCCTCCCCCACCTCGACGACCACGTCGTCGAGCACGGTCACGCCCAGCTCCGCCAGGGTCGTCGCGACCCGTCGCCGCCCCCGCTCCGACAGGGTCGGGGCCAGCGTGCCGCCGGTCACCAGGGTGACCGCACGGCCCCGCTCCGCGAGTTCCGCGGCGGTCTCGATGCCGGTGGGCCCGCCCCCGGCGACGGTGACGGGCGCGCCCGCGGGCAGCTCCGCGAGCGCCGCGCGGAGCCGGCGGGCCTGCTCGATCCCGGCCACCGTGTAGGCCGCGGCCGGGACGGGGGCGGTGCTGCCGACGGCATGGACCAGGTAGTCGTAGCCGAGGGCCGCGCCCGAGGCCAGGTCCACCCGACGCGCGGGCGCGTCGATCCGGATGGCCTCGTCGACCACCAGCCGGACACCCTCGCCGAGGATCGTGCCGAAGTCGATCCCGGCGACGTCGCGGGTGCCGGCCGCCAGCTCGTGCAGCCGGATCCGTTCGACGAACTCGGGGCGGGGGTTGACCAGCGTGACGTCCACGTCGGCGCGGGTCCGCAGGTGGTTGGCGGCGAGGGTTCCCGCATATCCCCCGCCGAGGACGACGACCTTCGCGAGTGCGTTCATGCCCTCGGGACTCCGCACCCCCACCGCGGCGTGACGCGGTGTGAGCACCGTCACCACCGGCACACGCGACTGGAGTTCCGGGCTCCCGCGAGTCTCGCTCCCCACTCCCGCCGGTCGGGGTGCGTGGTCCGTAGGCCCGCGGTCCGACCCCGGCGGTCCTCCGGCGCGGAGCTGCCCGGTCGCCCCGGGACGACTACCGTGGGGCGGGTGAGCACGTCGCGGCACTTCGCGGTCGACGCCTGGCCGTCGGACCGCAGCCTGGTGCTCTACGTCCCGGAGATCGAGGCCGCCACCTCCGTCCGGGACCTGTGCGACGCCGAGGCGGCCGCCCGCGACCTGATCGCCGTGCTCACCGGGCTGGACCCGGCCGGGATCGAGTGCGACGTCCGGCTGTCGCGGCGCGCCCGGTCCGCTCCCTGGCACTGACGCCGCCCCCGGCGGCGACGCCCCGACCGATCACGGGCCGAAGGTCTCCGGCACTGCTCGGTCGCGGGAGATCGCCGGTCCCGGATCGCGGCGACCCGTTCGGGACGCTCGTGCCGCAACCCCGCCGCGCCGGCGTTGCCGAGCGACCCCCGCCCGGGCGGAGGGCCCCTCCGGAGCGACCCGGTCGATCCTCTCGCGGAAAGCCTTGCGGTTGCCGCGGCGGCAACTCCTCGCGTCGCCCGGACGGAAGGAGCGCCATCACGCCTGGATCCGCCGCTTCTGGGAGCCCGACGCCGAGGCCTCCACCGCCCTCGGCCGCATGTACCTCGAGGACGAGCGGTTCACCACGACCATCGACCGGCACGAGCCCGGGCTCGCGGCCTACCTGCGGGACGCGATGGCCGTGTACGCACGGGCCACGCTCCGCTGAGCCGCGCCGCCGGTCAGGCGCGGTAGCGCACCGCCAGCACGACGACGTCGTCGCCGGTGTCGGCCGGCGAGCCGGACACCAGGTGGTCGCAGAAGGCCTCCAGGTCCAGCCCCGCTCCCGCGGCCGCGAGCCCGAGCAGCTCGCGGGCGCCGCGGTCGTCGACGTCGTCGCGGCGCTCGGCCAGCCCGTCCGTGTAGAGCACGAGGGTGGCGCCCGGGACCAGCACGATCTCCTGGTCGTGGCGCAACCGGTCCGGGTCCACCCCGAGCACGACGTCGACGGCGCCGCTCGCGTACCGGGCGGTGCCGTCGGCCGCCACGAGCAGCGGGAGCGGGTGTCCGGCGTTCGACCAGCGGAAGACGCGCTGGTCTCCCCGCAGCAGCACCCGCCCGTGCAACAGCGTGGTGAACCGGGTGACGTCGAGCCGGGAGGCGACCCGGTCGAGCCGGCGCAGCACGTCCGACGGGGAGCCGTCGCTGTCGAACGCCAGCGCGCGCAGCATGCTGCGCAGCTGACCCATGGTGGCGGCGGCCGCCAGGTCGTGCCCGGCCACGTCGCCCACCGCGAGGGCGAGGTCGCCGAAGGGCAGCCGGAAGACGTCGTACCAGTCGCCGCCGACCTCCAGCTCCGCGGCGGCCGGCCGGTACCGCGCGGCGATCTCGATCCCGCCGATCCCGACCTCGGCCATCGCGGGCGGCTCGGTGAGCAT
The DNA here is from genome assembly GCF_047200735.1 of Pseudonocardia oceanicola. NCBI lineage: Bacteria > Bacillati > Actinomycetota > Actinomycetes > Pseudonocardiales > Pseudonocardiaceae > Pseudonocardia > Pseudonocardia oceanicola. The sequence continues at coordinate 706,819 of NZ_JBJZON010000001.1, read as the reverse complement.
CGACTCCTGCAGCGCCAGCGACACCTGTCGGGTCTGCTGGAACCGCCGCCCGTGCTCGACCGCCGCCGAGGCCCGCGCGGCCAGCTCGGTGACCAGCGCGAGGTCGTCGGCGGTGTAGGGCACGCGGTCGCCGCAGCTCGCGAAGAGCAGGGCGGCGATCACCTCGCCGCCGGAGATCACCGGGGCGACCAGCCGGGAGTTCATCCGGACCGCCCGCGCCCACGAGTGCATCTCCGGCGTGCCGGCCCAGTGCTCCGCCGCGAGCGGGTCGAGCTCCAGCTCCGGCCGCCCGGTCCGCACCGACCGAGCGAGCGGGTGGTCCGGCCCGAACACGAACCGCGCGGCGCCGTCGCCGCCGATGTCGCCGGGCACCGGCGGCAGCCCGGGGGCGGCCCGGGTGACCGAGCGACGGCCGTGCACCGGGTGCCCGGGTTCGAGCGGCCGTGCCTCGTCGACGAGGTAGACCCGGCAGAGATCGGCGAACTCCGGCACCACGGCGTCGGCCAGGGCGAGCAGTTCGGTCTCCGGGTCGAGCGCCTTGTTGACGGCGAGGGTGGCCCCCGCCAGGACGTCGAGCCGGTGCCGGGACCGGAACTCGTCGTCGATGTCGGTCTCGGTGCCGACCCACTCGACGAGCCGCCCGCCCTCGCGCACCGGGACCGCCCGCGACCGGAACCACCGGTAGCGCCCGGTGTCCGTGCGCAGCCGGTGGACGTGCTCGAAGCTCGCGTCGTGGCCCGCCCGGACCCGGCCGACGGCCGCCTCCCACGCCGCGCGCTTGCTGCACCGGTCCTCCGGGTGGAGGGCGTCGAGGAACCCCCAGCCCGTGTACTGGTGCGGGGCCTGCCCGGTGACGGCCCGGTAGCTCGGCGAGTCCTCGCGCGCGCTGCCGTCGGGTTCCCGGATCCACACCGCGGCCGACGTGGCGTCGACCAGACTGCGGTAGCGGCGCAGCAGCGACTCCCGGGCCGCCGCCAGCTCGGCCAGCTCGCGGCGGGTGTGCTCGGCCTCGGTGATGTCGACGACGACCAGGCCCACGCCGAGCACCGAGCCGTCACGGTCGTGCACCGGGTAGCAGTTGACCATCCAGGACTGCTCCGGGCCGCGCCCGTGCCACAGCCGCCCGGTGAACGGGGTCCGGGTGAGCGGCCGGTCGTCCTCGAGCACCTGGCGCAGCAGCCGGGTGAGGCGCGCGCCCGTCTCGCCGTGCACGTCCTCGAGGGTGCGGCCGACCCGGTCGTCCGAGGTGCCGCCGTCGATGCTGGTCACGGCGGCGTTGACCCGCCGGTACCGCAGGTCCCGGTCGAAGTAGGCCAGCCCGACCGGGGCGTTCTGCCAGAGGGCGTCGAGCAGCGAGAAGGCCTCGAACCCGATGCGCGCGTCCGTGGCGTCCTGCAGCACCCCGACCACCGCGACCTCGCCGGTGCCGGGCGCGGCGTGCACGTAGAGGAGCCGGCCGGTGGGCACCGCGGCGGGCAGCGGGTCGCTCACCCGCCCGGACCGGGCGCGGGCGAGCATCTCGCGGGCGGCGGCCAGGTCGACGGGCGGCCGGACGGCGTCGATCCCGTTGCGACCGAGCACCACGTCGGCGGACCAGCCGGTCAGCCGGGCCGCCTCGGCACTCCACAGGAGCACACCGCCGCCGGCGTCGAGCGCGAACAGGCCGACCGGCAGGTCGGCGACGACGTCCGCCGCGAGCTGTGCCTGCGGCCCGTGCATCCGCGCATTATGGGGTCTCGCCCGGATCGGGCGATACGGGCCACACTCGGCGGGTGGAGGCCGGCGAGTACGTGGTCAGGACGGCGCACCCCGCGCTGCGCCGGTACGTCCGCCGCCTGCAGGGCTACCGCGAGTACAGCGCGCGGCCGCTGCGCCGGCTGCAGGCCCCGGTCGGGTCGTGCGCGCTGATCCTCGGCTTCGGCGAGCCGCTCCGGCTGTACGGGCCGGCCGGGCCCGCCGCGCCGCGCTCGTTCCTGGCCGGGATGCAGACCTCGGCCGTGCACACCGAGTTCCGCGGGCACCAGCACGGCCTGCAGGTGGACCTCACGCCGCTCGGGGTGTTCGTGCTGCTCGGGCGGCCGACGGCCGAGCTCACCGGCGCGGTCCCGGCCCTCGACGAGCTCGACGACACCGAGCTCGCCGCCCTGCCCGAGCGCCTCGCCACGGACCCGGACTGGCCGCGGCGGTTCGCCCGGGTCGAGGCGTTCCTCGCCGCGCGGCTGCTCGCGGACCCGGCCCGGACACCGGATCCCGAGGTCGCGTGGGCGTGGCGCACCCTGGTCCGGCGGGCCGGCGGGGTCGGGATCGCCGAGCTCGCCGCCGGGACGGGCTGGAGCCGCCGACACCTGCTCGACCGGTTCCGCGCGCAGGTCGGCCTGGCCCCGAAGACCGCGGCCCGGGTGCTGCGCTTCGAGCGGGCCGCCGGCCTGGTCGTCGGCGGCGGCCCGTTCGGGACACCGGGCCCGCGGCAGGACCTCGCCTCGGTCGCCGCCGAGTGCGGCTACGCCGACCAGGCCCACCTGACCAGAGAGTTCCGCGCCCTCGCGGGCGTGACCCCGACCGCGTACCGGTGCGCATTCGTTCAAGACCCGGCGCTCCCGACTCCCTAGGTTCTCCGGCATGGGCATCCACGTGACACTGCGCTACGCCGACCCCCGCGCCGCCGTCGAGTTCCTCACCGGCACCCTCGGGATGACCGCGGGCCACGTCGCCACCGCCGACGACGGGTCGCTCGGCCACGCCGAGGTGTTCTGGGACGACAGCGCGGTCATGATCGGCGCCCGGTCCGGCGGCGACGACCGCTTCGACACCGGGCGCGCGGTCCTCTACCTCACCACCGACACCCCGGACGCGGTGCACGACAAGGCCGTCGGGGCCGGGGCCGAGCTGGTGTACGGGCTGACGGACCAGCCCTACGGGTCCCGCGAGTTCGCCGTCGCCGACCCGGAGGGCAACGTCTGGTGCTTCGGGACCTACCGGCCGGCTGCCCCGTGACCGCGGGCGGCACCGGGAGCGGCCCGCAGGGCGCGGCCGCCGCGCTGCAGCGGCTCCGCGCGCTCTGCCTCGCGCTGCCCGAGGTCATCGAGAGGATCAGCCACGGCGAGCCGACCTGGTTCGTGCGCCGCACCTTCGTGACCTTCGCCGACCACCACCACGACGACCGCCTCGCCTTCTGGTGTGCGGCCCCGCCCGGCGTGCAGGAGGAGCTCGTCGCGGCCGCCCCGGAGCGGTTCTTCCGGCCACCTTACGTGGGCACCCGAGGCTGGGTGGGCGTGCGGCTCGACGTCCCGGTCGACTGGGACGAGATCGCCGAGCTCGTCACGGACGCCTACCGCACCGTGGCCCCGCGGAAGCTGGTCGCGCTCCTGGACCGGGCCCGCTCGTAGCGCTCGGTGCGCTCGGTGCGCTCGGTGCGCTCGAAGGCTCGGCGCGCTCGAAGGCTCGGCGCGCTCGAAGGCTCGGTGCGCTCCCGGAGTCCCTGCGCTCCTAGACTCCGGGGACGTGAGCGAGCTCCCCCGGGTCGAGGTCGACGGCGCCGCGTACGAGTACGAGGACGTACCGGGAACCGGCTCCGGCGCTCCGCTGCTGTTCCTGCACGAGGGGCTGGGGTCGGTGGGCCTGTGGCGCGGCTTCCACCGGCGCGTCGCCGAGGCCACGGGACGCCGGGCGGTCGCGTACTCGCGTCTCGGCCACGGCTTCTCCGACCTCCCGCCGGCCAAGCGCACGATCCGCTTCGCGCACGAGGAGGCTGCGACCGTCGTCCCGGCCCTGGTCGAGGCGCTGGAGCTGGCCGACCCGGTCCTCGTCGGGCACAGCGACGGCGGCTCGATCGCGCTGCTCGCGGCCGCGGCCCTGCCGGTGTCCGGGCTCGTCGTGCTGGCCCCGCACGTGATCGTGGAGGAGATCGGGCTGCGGGCGATCGAGGAGGCCAAGCGTGCCTTCGAGTCCGGCGACCTCGCGCGGCGGATGGCCCGCCACCACCGCGACGCCGAGGTCTGCTTCTGCAACTGGAACGACGTCTGGCTCGACCCGGCCTTCCGCGACTGGGACCTGCGCCCCGAGCTCGGCGGGATCTCCTGCCCGGTCCTGGGGATCCAGGGCGACGCCGACCCCTACGGCACCGCGGTGCACGTGGGGGCGGTGCAGGAGGCCGTCCGCGGCACCACCGACCTGCTCCTGTGCCACGGCGGCCACGCCCCGCACCTCGAACGCCCGGGCCTGGTCGCCGCCACCGTCGCGGGCTGGCTGCGGGACCGCTGAGTGGCGGTGGTCGCCGTGCCGACCGCTCACGACGCCGACCAGCCGCGGATCGCCGTCGGTGTCAGGACCAGCACGGGGCCGCGGGGCCGGGCGTCGCGGTAGGGCGGGTACTTCGCCTGCAGGGCGTCGAGCGCACGCTCGCGCAGGTCACCCTCCTCGTGGACGGCGGCCGTGGCGTCGACCCGGACCCACCACAGCCGTGCCCAGTCGTCGGTGTACTCGTCGACGACGACGGCGGCGCGGGGGTCCCGGGCGACGTCGGCGAGCCGGGCCAGCCGTGGCCCGCGCTTCGGTTTGACCTCGTCGACGGCCGAGCACACCAGGCCGTCGACCAGCGCGAAGGTGATGGGGACGAGCCGGGGCGTACCGTCGTCGCGCAGGGTGGCCAGCCGGGCGACGGGGTGCGTCGCGAGCCGTTCCCGGCACGCGCGCTCGTCGAGGGACGGCACGGCCCGACCCTGTCCGTCAGCTCGCCAGCGGCACCGCGACGCGGGTCGCCAGCAGCACCGCGTCCCGGGTGTCGCGGCGCTCGTGCTCGAGGAAGCTCGGGGCGCAGGCCAGGAAGAGGGTGCGGCCGTCCTCGCCGCCCAGCGCCACGGCGTAGGTCTGCAGATCGTCGAGGACGACCTCCTCGACGATCTCCCCGCCCTCGCGGACCCGTACCGCGCGGTGGTGGTCGGCGTCGGCGACCCAGATGGCGCCCTCGGCGTCGGGCTCGGCGATCCCGTCGGGCGCCACGGCCAGTCCGGGCAGCATCTCGGCGATGTCCCGGGTCGTGGGGAGGTCGCCGAACCGGGCCCAGTCCCGGCGCCCGCCGAGGGAGCCGTCGGGGCGGATGTCGAAGGCGGACATCCGGTTGCCGAAGCTCTCCGCGACGATCAGCGTGTCGTCCCGGACCACCGTGCCGTTCGGGAAGTACATCCCGTCGGCGACCACCTCGGCCGCGCCGTCCGGGTCGACCCGCATGACGATCGCGGTCTCCAGGTCGGCGCCCGCCATCAGGTCGAAGCCGAAGCACCCGACCCAGCAACGTCCCTGCCGGTCGACCGCCATGTCGTTGAGCATGCCGCGGGAGAGCCCGCTCAGGTCGGCGTGGGTGACCAGCGTGCCGTCGTGCTCGCGGCGCAGGATCTTCTGGTCCCGCATCGACACGATCAGCATCCGGCCGTCCGGTAGCAGCCCGGTCCCCGACGGCTGGGCGGGCACGGTGGCCTCGACCCGCAGGTCGGTCCCGTCCGGCTCGGCGCTGAGCACCCGGTGGGTGTAGAAGTCGCTCACCCAGATCCGGCCCCCGCGCCAGCGCGGGCCCTCCAGGAACGACAGTTTCTCCAACACGACGGTCGGCTCGGCCACGCTGCCCCCTCCGGTCCGGCCCCCGCAGCGGTGCGGGTGCGACCGGGTCAGTCTGGTCGGGCGCGGGCGGTCGGTCGAGACCGCCCGACGATCACGTACGGAGATGCTTCCAGAGCACCATCGTGTGCCGGGCGGGAACCGTGCCCGCACGGCGGGGAACAGCTGCCGGCCCGCTACGGTTGAGCACGGTACTTGCGAGCTCAATCAGATGCCCGCCGACCCGGGAGGTCCCGATGCCCGCCGTCACCGTCGCCGACGTCACCACGCTGCCGCGCGTCCCCGAGCCCGGTCCCACGGACCTCGACCGGGGCGTCCGGTCGATCACGACCGCGCCGCAGGGGTACGAGGGCGAGGGCTTCCCCGTCCGGCGTGCCTTCGCCGGGGTCGACCTGCGCGATCTCGATCCCTTCCTGCACATGGACCAGATGGGCGAGGTCGAGTACGCGCCGGGCGAGCCGAAGGGCACCTCGTGGCACCCGCACCGCGGCTTCGAGACCGTCACCTACATCATCGACGGCGAGTTCGAGCACCAGGACAGCCACGGCGGCGGCGGGAACATCACCAACGGCGACACGCAGTGGATGACGGCCGGGGGCGGGCTGCTGCACATCGAGCGGCCGCCGGAGGCGCTGGTGGCCAGCGGCGGCCTGTTCCACGGCCTGCAGCTGTGGGTGAACCTGCCGAAGGCGCAGAAGTGGCTGGAGCCGAAGTACCAGGATCTGCGGGCGCGCGAGTCCGCATTGCTCACCACGCCCGACGGCGGCGCCCTCATCAGGGTGATCGCCGGCGAGCTGGCCGGGCACGAGGGCCCGGGGTCGACCTACACGCCGATGGCGATGATGCACGCGACCGTCTCCCCCGGCGCCCGCATGCGGCTGCCGTGGCGGCGGGACTTCACCACGCTGGTCTACGTGCTGTCCGGCGCCGGGACCGTCGGGAAGGACGACCGGCCGATCCGCGGGGGGCAGCTGGCGCTGTTCGGGCCGGGCGACCTGATCACGGTGGCCGGCAACCGGGGACAGGACTCGCGCACCCCGGCGCTCGACGTCGTCCTGCTCGGCGGGCGGCCGATCCGCGAGCCGGTCGCGTGGGGCGGCCCGTTCGTGATGAACACGCGGGCCGAGGTGCTGGCCGCCTTCGAGGACTACCAGAAGGGGAAGCTCGGCGTGATCCCGGCCTCGTACGTGCCGCACGGCTCCCTGGGAGGATCGACGGCATGAGTGAACCCCTGATCCTCGACGTCGCCGAGTGGTCCCGATTCGAGATCCACGTCGACGGGAGGCTCGCGGGGTTCACGAACTACCGGGCCGAGCCGGGAAGATCACCTTCACGCACACCGAGATCGACTCGATGTACGAGGGCCAGGGGCTGGGCGGGACGCTCGTCCGGTTCGCCCTGGACGACGCCCGCAAGCGGGGCCTGTCGGTGTACCCGGACTGCCCGTTCGTCCGGGGCTGGATCGAGAAGCACCCCGACTACGTCGACCTCGTCCCGGTCGAGGCCCGCCCGCAGTACGGCCTCTGAGTACAACTCTGAGTACAACTCTGAGGGCGGTCGGGCCCGGCGACCCCCGCGAGTCGCGACCTGAACACCGCGGCTCGCGGGAGTTCGTTCCCGCGAGTCGCGCCGTGAGCTCCCGCGAGTCGCGCCGTGAGCTCCCGCGAGCCGCGCCGTGAGCTCCCGCGAGTCGCGCCGTGAGCTCCCGCGAGTCGCGCCGTGAGCTCCCGCGAGTCGCGCTGTGAGCTCCCGCGAGTCGCGGTGTGAGCTCCCGCGAGTCGCGCCGTGAGCTCCCGCGAGTCGCGCCGTGAGCTCCCGCGAGTCGCGCCGTGAGCTCCCGCGAATCGCGGTGTGAGCTCCCGCGAGTCGGGGCTTCCGGCGCCGCGAGTCGGCAGTTCCGGGGCACCGAGTCGCACATATCGGGAAGTCCGTCCATGATCATCATGTCGATGCAGCGAGGGCGGTCCGGCCTGCACCATGTGCATACCAACGGCGATCATGACTGCGCGGCGAGCCTCCTCCAGCTCCTTTGATCGTCGCCCGCGTGCACCCACGGCATTCACCACCGCCCCACACGCACGCTTCCGACGATCATGCACAACCGGGAGCGGCACACCGACGCCGGCGCTCGCGAGTCGGCGCTCTCCGACCCCTGAGTCGCACATCTCCGTAGCCAGGAGACGACACTCGGTGTCTCGGAACCGCCGACTCGCGGAATGATCACGGGGGTCGGAAACTGTCGGGGGTGGCTCGTAGCCTGATCCCGTGCTGGTCGTTCACGCCCTCTGGTGTCCCGCCCGGGGTGTCGTGCTCTGGGCGGAGGACGGCGAGCGCCCCGCCACCACCTCGCGCCGCTCGTTGCGCAGCGCGCGGCCGCACCCGTTTGCCGTGCCGGCGTCGCTGCTGGCCGGGATCCACCCCGGCAAGCAGACCTCGGTGACGCTGCTGCTCCCCTCCCGCGCGAGCGGCCCGGTCGAGTCCCCCGAGCTCGTCCGCCGCACAGCGCCGCGGCGGCGGTCGTCCGAGGTGTCGTTGACGCCCTGGACGGTCCCGGCCGTCGTCGTCGAGCCGGGTGAGCTGGCCGACCCGGCGGACGACGTACGCTACGGTGCCTCCGTCGCCCACCTGCGGGCCCTCGCGGCGTTCGCGGACGATCTCGCCGCCCGCGGGCGGGTCCTGCCCACCCTGCGCCCGGGACCGGAGGCGCGCTGGCGGCCCGTCGTCCAGGGGCTCGACGCGGTGGCCCGCCGATCGCTGGTCGAGGCGCTGCCCCCGATCGGGCGCGCCGCGCAGCGGCGTAGCGGCGACACCGCCGGCCACTCCCCCGACCTGCTGGTGGATGCGGCACTGGACGCGCTGGTCGACGCGGCGGTGCGCGAGCGCCTCGCCCGCGCCGACGCGCCCGTCGCCCTCGTGCCGCCGCGTCGCGGTCGCGCGCCGAAGGCGCTGCCCGCCACCGAGGCCTGGCTGGCCGCGCTCGCCGGGCCGGACCCGCGCTTCGTGGCCGCCGAGCGGGAGCTCGCCACGCTGGCCGACGCGCTGGGCGCCTGGGACGCCGTCACCACCGAGGAGACCGGACCCGCCCGGGCGACCTTCCGGCTGTCGGAGATCAGCACGCTGCACGATCCCGCCGATCCGGGGGACGATCCGCTGGACCAGACCGGCGACGGCACCCAGTGGGTGCTGGAGTTCCAGTTGCAGTCGACCGAGGATCCCAGCCTGGTCCTCCCGGCCGACGACGTCTGGGCGGGCCGCGCCGACCGGCTGATCACCTCGGCGCAGGAGCTGCTGCTGGCCGAGCTGGGCCGGGCCGCGCTGGTCTACCCGCCGCTGACCGGTGCGCTGCGCCAGGCCCGGCCCGAGGAGCTCGACCTCGAGCTCGACGAGGCGCACCGCTTCCTCACCGAGGACGCCGCGCGGCTGCTCGCGGCGGGCTTCGGCGTGCAGCTCCCGGCGGGGTGGAACGGGCGGCGCCCACTCGGGTTGCGACTGTCGGTGTCCTCGCCGCCGGCCCCGGGCGTCGTCACGCGCGGCGGGCTCGGCCGGGAGGAGCTCGCGAGGTTCCGCTGGACGCTGGCCGCCGGCGACGAGGAGCTCGACGAGGAGGAGATCGCCGCGCTGGTCGCGGCCAAGGCCAAGCTCGTGCGGATCCGCGGTCGGTGGGTCAGCGTCGACGCCGACGCGCTGTCCCGCGGCCTCGAGTTCCTCCGCCGGCAGAACGGCCGCCGGGGCTCCGGAACGGTGGCCGACGCGCTGAGCCTGGCCCAGGGCGCCGTCGACACCCCCCTGCCGATCACCTCGGTCGCGGCCGAGGGCTGGATCGGCGACCTGCTCGGCGGCACGGCGGACCGCACGCTCGAGCCGCTCGACCCGCCGCCGGGATTCCGGGCCGAGCTGCGGCCCTACCAGAAGCGTGGGCTGTCCTGGCTGGCGTTCCTGTCCTCGCTCGGGCTCGGCGCCTGCCTGGCGGACGACATGGGCCTGGGCAAGACGATCCAGCTGTTGGCCCTCGAGGCCCTCGAACGCGATCGAGGCTCGTCCGGCCCGACCCTGATCCTCTGCCCCATGTCCCTCGTCGGTACCTGGCAGCGGGAGGCGGCCCGGTTCGCGCCGGACCTGCGCGTGCATGCCCACCACGGCCCCACCCGGCCCCGCGGGGAGGCGTTACGGGAGCGGTCGGCGGAGGCGGACGTCGTGGTCACGACCTACGGCACCGCCTCCCGCGACATCGAGGAGCTGGAGTCGCTGCCATGGCACCGGCTGGTGCTCGACGAGGCACAGGCGATCAAGAACAGCAACGCGTCGCCGTCGAAGGCAGCCCGGCGTATCGTCGCCGGCCACCGCATCGCGCTCACCGGCACGCCGATGGAGAACCGGCTGGCCGAGCTGTGGTCGATCATGGACTTCCTGAACCCGGGCATGCTCGGCACCCCGGAACGGTTCCGCCAACGGTTCGCGGTGCCGATCGAGCGGCACGGCAGCCCCGAGGCGGCGGAGGCGCTGCGCCGGATCACCCGCCCCTATCTGCTCCGCCGGCTCAAGACCGACCCCGCCGTGATCGACGACCTGCCCGAGAAGATCGAGATCAGGCAGGAGTACCACCTCACCCGCGAGCAGGCCTCGCTCTACCGCACGATCGTCGACGACATGATGGAGAAGATCGAGGACTCGGTCGGCATCCAGCGGCGCGGCAACGTGCTGGCCGCGATGGCCAAGCTCAAGCAGGTCTGCAACCACCCGGCCCAGCTGCTGCACGACGGCTCGCCGATCGGGAAGCGCTCGGGAAAGGTCGCGCGCCTCGAGGAGCTGCTGACCGAGATCCTGGCCGAAGGCGACAAGGTGCTGCTGTTCTCGCAGTTCACCGAGTTCGCGTCGATGCTGGTCCCCCACCTGTCGGCGCGGTTCGACCAGGAGGTGCTGCATCTGCACGGGGGCACGCCGAAGCAGCAGCGGGACGCGATGGTCGAGCGCTTCCAGTCCGGCGACGGCCCGTCGATCTTCCTGTTGTCGCTCAAGGCCGGCGGCACGGGGCTCACGCTCACCGCCGCGAACCACGTCGTGCACCTGGACCGCTGGTGGAACCCGGCCGTCGAGGAGCAGGCCACGGACCGGGCGTTCCGGATCGGGCAGAGCCGTACCGTCCAGGTGCGCAAGTTCGTGTGTCCCGGCACCGTGGAGGAGCGGATCGACGCGCTGCTCGAGTCGAAGAAGGCGTTGTCGGACATGGTGATCAGCGACGGCGAGGGGTGGCTCACCGAGCTGTCCACCGGCGAGCTGCGCTCGGTCCTCGCCCTCGGCGCCGACGCGGTGGAGGACGAGTGAGCGATCAACCCTTCTGGGCGCAGGAGGACCACCCGAAGCGCCCGCTGCGCGTGGAGAACGGCATCCAGATCCACTCCACGCGCGGTACCGTCGCGCGCACGTGGTGGTCGAAGCGGTTCGTCGCGGTGCTGGAGTCGCTCGGCGTCGGCGGGCGCCTGCACCGCGGCCGCAGCTACGCCCGCTCCGGGCAGATCGTGTCCTGCGAGGTCGACGCGGGCGCCGTGGTCGCGCTGGTGCAGGGCACCCGACCCACCCCCTACAAGGTGCGCATCGGGATCCCGGCGTGGGGCAAGCAGGAGTGGTCGCGGGCGGAGCAGGCCCTGGCCGACGACGCCTGGTACGCCGCCACGCTGCTGGCCGGCGGGATGCCGCCGGAGATCGAGGAGCTGTTCGCCGGTCTCGGCCTGGCGCTCTTCCCGGCCTCGCAGCGCGACCTGGCCATGGACTGCGCCTGCCCTGATCCGACGGTCCCGTGCAAACACGTCGCGGCCGTGTTCTATCTGCTCGCCGAGCGTTTCGACGCCGATCCGTTCGAGGTCCTCGCCCTGCGCGGACGCGACCGCGAGACCCTGCTCGCGAACCTTCGCCACCGCCGCGGCAGCGGCGGGGCTCCCGAGCCGGTCCCGGAGGAGACTGCCCGGCCCCTCGGCGAGCTGCTCGACACCTTCTACTCGGCCGGCGAGCTCGATCTCACCCGGTTCACACCGGCCGAGCCCGAGCCGGGCGCGCTGCTCGACCAGGTGCCGGAGCTGCCGATCCGGGTGCGCCGGCACGAGGTCCGCGACCTGCTCCGCCCGGCGTACGAGCAGTTCCCCGACTGACATCCACTACGGAGTCGCTTCGCGCGGAGGCCGTCCGTCCGGAGCGCATTATGGAACCATAGTGCGCGGAACGGCGCTCCGGGCGCGCATTATGGAACCATAGTGCTCGGAACGGCGCTCCGCGAGCAGGGCGAGCGGTTGCGGGACACGCTCGTCGGGGCGGCCGACGGTCGTGCTCACCGCCAAGCCCCTGATCACCTACGCCGAGCACCATCCGTGCCCGATCGAGGGCGGCGGCACGGTGGCCGAACGACGCTCCGGGCACGCATTCTGGGACCATAGCGCCCAGGACGGCGCTCGAGGTACGCACTGTGGAACCATGGCACACCAGGGCACCGCACTAGATGCGCGTCATGGGGCCATAATGCGCCCGGACGCCACACCCAAGAGCGTTATGGAACCATAATGCGCCGAGGCATCAGGCCCGACACGCGTTATGGAACCATGTGCAGCAGAGTGCCGGGCCGGACGTCACCACGGAGCCACGGTCCTCGGCGGCTCTAGCCGCTGCTGAGGCCGGCGTTCGGTCCCCAGCGCGTCAGTGCTGCCGCCTCGAGGAGGGTCGCCAGCTCGTAGAGCACGATCGAGGCGATGACGGCGAGCGCGACGATCGTCCAGACGCCGCCGTAGTTGCCGGACCCCTTGTACCCGGACAGCACGCCGCCCATGCCCGCGAAGCCCACGAGCCACTCGGCCAGCATGGACCCGACGATCGCCCCGGGCACGGAGATCCGCACCGAGGCCAGGAACTCGGGCAGCGCCGAAGGGATCCGGACCTTGACCAGGGCGGTGAGCGCGGAGCCGCCGTTCACCGTGATCAGGTCGAGGGACTGCGGCGGGGCCGAGTTGAGCCCGACGACGACGTTGACCAGGACCGGGAAGAGCACCACGATCGCGGCGATCACAGCGATGCCGAGCTTGCCCTGGCCGAAGATCAGCAGCAGCACCGGCGCCATCGCGACCAGCGGCACGGAGCGCAGCAGCATGGCGATCGGCATGAACGCGAACTCCACCGGCTTCCACAGCACGAACCCGATCGCGACCAGCGTCGCGACGACCATGCCCGCGACGAACCCGATCAGCGCGTTGAGCAGCGTCGTACCGAGTGCACCGAAGCTGTCCGCCCGCGCCTGCTCCGCGCTCATCGAGGCCGGCCGGACCCCGCGGGGCGGGTCGTCGGAGAACAGGTACTGCACGACGTTGTGCGGCGACTTCCCGACGAACGACGACACGTCGAACACCAGCAGCAGCACCTGCCACAGCAGCGCCAGCACCACGAGCGCGATGACGATCGTGACCCCGGCCCGGCCCGTGCGACGCAGGAGGGCTCGGGTGGTCTCGGCACCGCCCGCCGTGCTGGTCACCTCGCCCGCGGGCGCGGCGGTGGTCGTGGCGGTCATGTCGCTCCTGCCGGGACGTCGGTGCCCGCGGTCCACGGCGTGACCAGCTTGGCGATCAGCCCGACCACGACGAAGCCGAGGCCGGAGACGATCCCGCTGACCAGCGCGAGGTACCAGAGCTGGGGCGCGTCGGACTGGGACTGCGCGGCGATGACGGCGCGGCCGAGCGTGGAGTCGCCGCCGCTGCCGAGGTACTCGGCGAGGATCGCGCCGAGGAACGCCGCCGGTGCCGCGATCTTCAGCGCGGCGAAGAGGCTGGGCAGGGCCGAGATCAGCTGGACCTTGCGCAGCGACGTCCATGCGCCGCCGCCGTACGCCTTGATCAGGTCGATGCTGGTGCGGGGCGCGGCACGCAGACCGAGCAGGCAGCCGACGGCGGTGGTGAAGAAGCAGCTCATCGCGGCCAGCACGACGGAGGCGCCCGACGGCGCGTCCCGCCCGGCCACGATGACGACGACCGGCCCGATGGCGACCAGCGGGATGCAGTAGCTGACCACGGCGATCTGGTGGGCCAACGCCTCCAGCGGCGGCACCAGCAGCACGATCACGGCCAGCACGATCGCCGCGAGGTTGCCCCACAGGTAGCCGAGGGCGGCCGACCCCACGGTCCCGCCGGCGTTGCTCAGGGTGGCCGACCACTGCCCGGCGTCGAAGAACCTGGCGACGACGGACGGCGGGGTCGGGATCGCCCCACTGCCCTGGTAGAGGGTGAGCGACGCGATCCACCAGACGCCAATGATCATGATCACGCCGACGATCCCGCCGACCCACGGCGGCGCCCCACGCACGGCCGGGAACCGGCCGCCCTCCTCCGCGGCGGAGCCGGGCGTGACGGTGGGCGCCGCCATCAGTGCGCCCCGGCGGGCGCCCCGCCGCGGCCGAAGAGGATCTCGGAGAGCCGGTCCACGTACTCGTGGAACTCGGGGGTGCGCTGCAGCTCGGGCAGCCGCGGCCGCGGCAGGTCGATCTCGACCACCTCGGCGATCCGGCCGGGCCGCGGGCTCATCACGGCCACGACGTCGGACAGGAACACCGCCTCCGAGATCCCGTGGGTGACCATCAGCGTGGTCGCCGGCCGCTCGGTCCAGATCCGCAGCAGCTCGACGTTCAGCCGCTGGCGGGTCATGTCGTCGAGCGCGCCGAAGGGCTCGTCGAGCAGCATGACCGTGGGCTGCACGGCCAGGCAGCGCGCGATGGCCACGCGCTGCCGCATGCCGCCGGAGAGCTGCGCCGGCTTGGCCTTCTCGAAGCCCGACAACCCGACCAGCCGGACGAGCTCGTCGATCAGCCCGGGCCCGGGGGCGATACCGGCGACCTCCAGCGGCAGCCGGATGTTGCTCGTCACGCTGCGCCACGGCAGCAGGGCGGCCTCCTGGAAGGCGATGCCGAGCTGGTGGTCACGCTGGATCTCCCGGGTGGACCGCCCGTTGATCAGCGCGGTCCCCCGGGTCGGCGTCTCCAGCCCGGCGAGGATGCGCAGGATCGTCGACTTGCCGCAGCCCGACGGGCCGAGCAGCGAGAGGAACGAGTTCTGCGCGGTGCCCAGGCTGGTCGCCGCCAGCGCCTGCACCGACCGGCGACCCAGGGTGAAGACCTTCTCGAGGCCCTGGATGTTGATCCCGGTCGCCGCACGCGGTTCGGCCTTCGGGTCCGTGGTGGACCGGCTGCCCGCGTGCTGGTCGAGGGGTGTCCCCGTCACAGCCGTCTCCTCCCGCTGCTCGTTCGTGCCGCCGGTCAGGCCTTGATCAGGCCCGGGTCGGACGCGTAGATCTCGTCGAGGAGCGTGAGGTCGAACAGATCGGCGGCGACGATGGTGATGCCGATGTTCCCCAGGGCCTCGACGATGTTGTCCTGCAGCTGCGGGGTGAGCGTGAACAGGCCGTTGGCCTTGGTGTCCGCGCTGACGACGAGCTCGTTCTGGGCCTGCATCTGCTCGGTCTGGCCCGGGACGTCGAGCCCCAGGTCCTTGCCGTAGGTGTTCACGGCGAGCTCGGCCGAGCCCTGCGGGTCCGCGACGGCGTCGTTCCAGCCCTTGATCTCCGCGGTCAGGAACGCCTTGAGCTTGTCGCGGTCGTTCTCGATCGTCTCCTGCAGCACGGTGAAGGTCTCGGCCGTGAGCGGGAGCCCGTTGTCGGCGAAGGGCAACGTGACGGGGGTGAAGCCGTCCGCCTTGATGAGGAACGGCTCGTTGGTCGTGTACGCCATGAACCCGTCGACGCTCTTCTCGGTGAGCGGGGTCGGCTCGTACTGCACGACGACCTGCTGGACGCTGCCCGGGTCGATGTCGTTGGCCTTGAGGAACCCGGCGAAGATCTGCTGATTCGTGCCCGCCTGGATGCCCAGCCGCTTGCCGACCAGGTCCTGCGGGGTACGGATCGGGACGCCCTCCTCCATCGACAGGATGCAGAACGGGTTCTTCTGGAACGTGCTGCCGATGATCTTCAACGGCGCGCCCTGCTCGGTGACGAACCGGGCGGTCGCGTCGGGCGCGGACAGGCCGACGTCGACGTTCTTGGCCAGGACCAGCGCGTCGGCGCTGTCGACCGGGCCGGTCACCAGGTCGACCGACTCGAAGCCGGCGTCGCGGTAGTAGCCCTTGGAGTCCGCCATGTACTCGCCGGCGAACTCGATGTTCTTGATCCACGACAGCTGCAGGGCGAGCGTGCCGTACTGGCCCGGGGCGGCGGAGGCCGCGCCCGCGGCCGACGAGCTCCCGGAGCCACCGCCACCACAGGCGGCGAGGGCCGCCCCGGCGGCACCCACGCCGACGCCCAGGCCGGCGAGGCGCAGGAAGCCGCGCCGGCTGGTGCTCGGACCGGTGGGGCGCTGGTGGGGCGGCGGGACGAGCAGCGTCATGTGGCGTTCTCCTACGACGAACGGTCGCCGTCTCGGGGCGGGACGGCTGCGGGCGCATCGGCGGTCTGTCGGTGGTCGGCACCGACGGTCCCCGACGCGCCGACCCGCAGAATCTAGGAAGATCCGGGTTCGTCGCGGTTTCGCCGTCGTTACGGCGGTGATGCCGGTCGGTCGCGCTTGTGCAACACGAGTGGGTGATGCCACGGTTGCTCACCGTGGGCTGACTGCCACGAACGCAGCGTGCCCGGGGCCACCGCGGCGACCCCGGGCACGCCCGGTCGGAGTGACGACGCTCAGCTCGCGGCGACGGCCTTCTTCCGCCGGGTGCGCCGGAGCGGGGCCGCCGGCGCCACCAGGTCCTTGAGGAACAGACCGGTGTAGCTGCCCTCGGTGCCCGCGACCTCCTCGGGAGTGCCCTGGGCGACGACCGTGCCACCGCCCGAGCCGCCCTCGGGGCCCATGTCGACGACCCAGTCCGACGTCTTGATCACGTCGAGGTTGTGCTCGATGACGACGACGGTGTTGCCCTTGTCGACCAGGCCGTTGATCACCATCAGCAACTTGCGGATGTCCTCGAAGTGCAGGCCCGTGGTCGGCTCGTCGAGGATGTAGATCGTCCGACCGTTGGACCGCTTCTGCAGCTCGCTGGCCAGCTTCACGCGCTGCGCCTCGCCACCGGACAAGGTGGGCGCCGGCTGCCCGAGCCGGACGTAGCCCAGCCCGACGTCGACGAGCGTGGTCAGGTACCGGCTGATCGAGGTGATCGGCGCGAAGAACTCCGCCGCCTCCTCGATCGGCATGTCCAGCACGTCGGCCACGGTCTTGCCCTTGTAGTGCACCTCGAGGGTCTCCCGGTTGTACCGGGCGCCCTTGCAGACCTCGCAGGGGACGTACACGTCGGGCAGGAAGTTCATCTCGATCTTGATCGTGCCGTCGCCGGAGCACGCCTCGCAGCGCCCGCCCTTGACGTTGAACGAGAAGCGGCCGGCCTGGTAGCCCCGCACCTTCGCCTCGGTGGTCGACGCGAACAGCGTGCGGACCTTGTCCCACACCCCGGTGTACGTGGCCGGGTTGGACCGCGGCGTGCGCCCGATCGGTGACTGGTCGACGCGCACGAGCTTGTCCAGCTGCTCGATGCCGGTGATCCGGGTGTGCCGGCCCGGCACCTGGCGGGCGCCGTTGAGCTTGTTCGCCAGCACGGTGGCCAGGATGTCGTTGATCAGCGTGGACTTGCCCGAGCCGGACACACCGGTGATCGAGACGAGCCCGCCGAGCGGGATGTCGACATCGATCCCCCGCAGGTTGTGCTCGCGCGCGCCGACGATCGTGAGCCTGCGCTCCGGGTCGAGCGTGCGCCGCACGTCCGGCACCGGGATGCTCCGCCGGCCCGACAGGTACGCCCCGGTCAGCGAGGTGTCGTGCGACTCGAGCTCGGCGACCGGGCCGGAGTGCACGACCTCGCCACCGTGCTCGCCCGCGCCCGGGCCGATGTCGACGGCCCAGTCCGCGGCCCGGATGGTGTCCTCGTCGTGCTCCACCACGATCAGCGTGTTGCCCAGCTCCTTGAGCCGGGTCAGCGTGTCGATCAGCCGGCGGTTGTCCCGCTGGTGCAGCCCGATCGACGGTTCGTCGAGCACGTAGAGCACGCCGACCAGGCCGGAGCCGATCTGCGTGGCCAGCCGGATGCGCTGCGCCTCGCCGCCGGACAGGGTGCCCGCGGCGCGGTCGAGCGACAGGTAGTCCAGCCCGACGTCGAGCAGGAACCCGAGGCGGGCCTGGATCTCCTTGAGCACCCGGCCCGCGATCATCGCCTGCCGCTGGTCGAGCACCATCCCGTCGAGGAACTCGGCGCACTCGGCCACCGACATGGCCGACACCTCGGCGATCGACCGGTCGCCCTGCTCACGGTGCGCCAGCGTGACGGCCAGGACCTCCGGCTTGAGCCGCGCCCCCTTGCACGCCGGGCACGGGACGTCCCGCATGTAGCCCTCGTACCGATCGCGCTGCGACTCGGACTCGGTCTGGTCCAGCCGGCGCTCGAGGAACGGGATCACGCCCTCGAAATTGGCGTAGTAGGCGCGCTCGCGCCCGTACCGGTTCCGATAACGGACGTGCACCTGGTCGTCGCTGCCGTGCAGCACCGCCTTCTGTGCCTCGGCGGGCAGCTTGCGCCACGGTGTGTCCATCCGGAACCCGACGCTCGTGGCCAGCCCGGACAGCAGCCGGCCGAAGTACTCGGCCGTGTGTCCGTTGTTCCACGGCGCCACGGCCCCGTCGGCCAGGCTGAGCTCCGGGTCGGGGATGACGAGCTCCGGGTCGACCTCCTTCTTGATGCCGATGCCCGAGCACTCCGGGCAGGCGCCGTACGGCGAGTTGAAGGAGAACGTGCGGGGCTCGAGGTCGTCGAGCGTGAGCGGGTGCCCGTTGGGGCAGGCCATCCGCTCGGAGAACCGGCGCTCGCGGTGCGGGTGCTCGTCCTCCAGGTCGACGAAGTCCAGCACCACCAGCCCGTCCGCCAGGCGCAGCGCGGTCTCCACCGAGTCGGTGAGCCGCTGCTTGGCGCTCGGCTTGACCGACAGCCGGTCGACGACGACCGCGATGTCGTGCTTCTCCTGCTTCTTCAGCGTCGGCGGGTTGCTCAGTTGGTGCACCGAGCCGTCGACCAGCACGCGGGAGTAGCCCTGGCCCTGCAGGGTGGTGAAGAGGTCCACGAACTCGCCCTTGCGGGTGCGGACCACCGGGGCGAGCACCTGGAAGCGGCTGCCCTCCTCCATCGCCAGCACCTGGTCGACGATCTGCTGCGGGGTCTGCTTCTCGATGACCTCCCCGCAGACCGGGCAGTGCGGGACGCCGGCCCGGGCGTAGAGCAGTCGCAGGTAGTCGTAGACCTCGGTGATCGTGCCGACGGTCGAGCGCGGGTTGCGGTTCGTGGACTTCTGGTCGATCGACACCGCGGGCGAGAGCCCTTCGATGAAGTCGACGTCGGGCTTGTCCATCTGGCCGAGGAACTGCCGGGCGTACGCCGACAGCGACTCGACGTACCGGCGCTGACCCTCGGCGAAGATCGTGTCGAACGCGAGGCTCGACTTGCCGGAACCGGACAGCCCGGTGAACACGACGAGGCTGTCCCGGGGCAGGTCGAGATCGACCCCACGCAGGTTGTGCTCGCGCGCGCCGCGCACGACCAGCCGGGGAGCGTCGTGCGGGGTGCGGACCTGTGCCACGAGGGCGCCTCCTATCGGGTCACCGGTGATCGGCGGGCCCGGTCCGCGGCAGACCGGGGACCCGCGATCGATGCTAGGCCGGGGGCCCGACAGAAAGGTGCGCACCGTCCGGCCCGGGAGCCCCGGTCGACGGTTGCGCACCGGCGAGCGCCGGGCGACCGACGGCCGCCGGGCACGTCCGGCACCGTGGTCGGCGCCGGGAGCCCGTCCGGCCACCCGGCTCAACGCCGTGAACCGCCCGCTGCTTCCCGGCGACGTCCGCCGGACCAGGTGACCACTGTCGCACACATGTTCGACGGCGGCCCGCCCGACCCTCCCACCGGCGCCCGTCCCGCCGGGCGGCTCACCACCCGCGCTCGCGCCACTCCTTCAGCGACGGTCGCTCCCGGCCCAGGGTCGTGTCGTCGCCGTGGCCGGGGTAGACCCAGGTGTCGTCGGGCAGCTCGCCGAACACGCGGGACTCCAGGTCGTCCATCAGCGAGGCGAAGTCCTCGGCCGACCAGGTCTTCCCGGGGCCGCCCGGGAACAGCGAGTCACCCGTGAACAGGTGCGGCCGGTCCGGCCCGCGGTAGAGCAGCGCGATCGAGCCCGGCGTGTGCCCGCGCAGGTGGATGACCTCGAGGGTGATCTCGCCGAACCCCACGGTGTCGCCGTGCGAGACCAGCTCGTCCATCGGGATCGGCAGCTCGGGGGCGTCGAGCGGGTGCGCGATCTGTCGGGTCTGGAACATCCCCGCCACCGCGCCCAGCGCCTGCCAGTGGTCCTGGTGGCGGTGGGTGGTGACGAGGTGCCGCAGCTCGGGCCGACCGTCCTCGGCCCCGACCAGGTCGGCGATCCGCTCGGGCTCGTTCGCCGCGTCGACGAGCAGCGCCTCGTTCGTCGCGGTGCAGGTCAGCAGGTAGGCGTTGTTGTCCATCGGACCGACGGACAGCTTGCTGATGGTGAGCGGGCCGAGGCTCCGCCGGATCGCCGCGCCGCCGGGGTCGGTGTGCCCGCTGTACTCGTCCAGGACGTCCACGCGGGCACCCTAGTGCGGCCGACCCGACCCGTGCCCGGGTGCGGGGCCGTCAGCCGGCCGGCGGGAAGAGCCGTGGGAACGTGTCCACCGCGTCCTGCACCAGGAGGTATCCGTACACGACCAGCGCGATGAACAGCAGGCTCGCGAGCGAGGTCAGCACGTAGGCGCAGACCCGCAGGACGGTGAGGGCGCGCCCGTCCCCCGCCGTGGGCAGACGCCGACCGCGCGGCGGAGTGTGCTCCGGCGAGGGGCGCGGGGCGGAAGCCCATCCGGCGCGCGCCGCCTGTTCCCCGACCGTGCTCGGCGGGGCGGCCGGCGGGGCGGCACCCGCGGCGCCGCGCTGGTGCGGGACCGGGGGCTTCTGCCCGACGGCCCGGAAGCCGCCGCTGCCCGACGCCCTGTGCGTGCTCACCCCGTCGACCCCCTGCCCGTGTCCCGACCTGCCCAGCCAGTGTGGTCGGTGCAACCACAGTTGGTCACTCCGGTCGGGGCCGTCCACCCGTTCGGGCGATACGCGGCGCGGCCGAGAGCGTGTGCTGAGTGCCTCCGGGCGTGGCACCGTTCTCGAAGCACGGTATGGCGCGTTCAGTCGCGGCCCCACGGCCGTCGTCGCGCCGTGATCGTGGTCTCCGCCCGGGGGCGGTCGGAAATCTCGACCGGGCCGGTCCAGGACGAACGACCATGGTCGGGGGATCGGAGTGCCGGGGATCGGAGAGCCGGGGATCGGAGAGCCGGGGATCGGAGAGCCCGGGGGCGGAGAGCCCGGGGAGCGGGGCGCCCGGGGAGCGGGGCGCCCGGGGAGCGGGGCGCCCGGGGAGCGGGGCGCCCGGGGGTGGAGAGCCCGGGGAGCGGAGAGCCCGGGGAGCGGAGAGCCCGGGGGTGGAGTGCCTGGGGAGCGGAGTGCCCCAGGGGTGTGCCCGGGGGCCGGGGAGGCGGCGTGCCCCGGGGCTCCGGGTGCCCGGGGCGTCATCGCGGTGGCCCGGTGTTCGACGCGTTCGTGGCCGGGGTGTGCGGCAGGAGGCGATCGGCGCGCCGGGCGTAGTCAGCCGGTCAGGTTCACGGTCCCCACCGCGAGCAGGTAGCCGCCGAGGAGGCCGAAGAACACGACCGTGATGGGCCGGCGGCGCCCAAGGATCCAGGAGACCAGCCGTTCCAGCACCTCGCGCGCGAGGGTCGGCCGGTACGTCGCGAGGGCGAGCGCCAGGGCCGGGGTGCTGAACCAGATCGCGTTGTAGACGACGACCTGGACCACGCCGTCCACCACTCCCGAGGCCGTGGCGACGACCGCGTTGAGCGCGGCCAGGTACGTCACCCCGGGCAGGTGGGTGAGGGCACCGGCGCCGGCGGCCCCCGGCACGGTGAGTCCCTGGAGTCGCCGCTGGATCCAGCTCGGCCCGTCCGGATGCCGCTCGGTCTGCCTGCTCAGCGGCCAGGGCGAGGGCCAGCGGGCCCAGGCCGCCACCGCATAGGCCAGCGCGGCGAGCCCGAGGACGACGTCGAGGACCGGCCGGCTCGTCGTCGTCGACGTGCGGGCGTTGAGGCCCTGCAGCAGCACGACGACCAGGACCCCGACGGCGAGGGTGAAGGCGAGCCCGCCCGCCAGGTACGCGACCAGCAGCCGCCGCGGATCCCGCGAGGCGAGGATCGCGAAGAGCGCCGCGAGTGCGGTCGGCCGGAGGATCGCGGAGAGCGCCAGGACCAGCGCCTCGGGGCTCACGGCTCGGCGCTCACGGCTCGGCGCTCACGACTCGGCGCTCACGACTCGGCGCTCACGACTCGGGGCTCACGACTCGGCGCTCACGACTCGGCGCTCACGACTCGGGGCTCACGGCTCGGGGCTCACGACTCGGGGCCCCCACGGCGCCTCGACGCCCCGGGCCTCGGCGCCACCTCCCGCGCCCCACGACTCGGCGCACGCGAATCGGCGCGCCACGACTCGGCGCCAGGTCCCGCGCCCACATCTGAGCCACATCTCAGCGAGCCACGACTCGGCGCTCACGACTCGGCGCTCACGACTCGGCGCTCACGACTCGGCGCTCACGACTCGGCGCCCCACGGCGTGGCGACGCCCCGCGCCTCGGTGCCACATCCCGCGCCTCACGTCCCGTGCCCACATCTCAGCACCCCACGACGGCCCGCCACGACTCGGCGCCCCAGGGCGTCTCGACGCCCCGTGCCTCGTGCCACACCCTGTACCCCACGACCCGGCGCTCACCACCCCGCGCTCACCACCCCGCGCCACGTCGCGCGACCCCCCCACACCTCGGCGGGCCCCACGTCTCGGCGCGCCTGCCTCGGTGACACGCCCCGGCCCCACATCCCGACTCCCGGCCGCGCCCCAGCCGGCGCGCCGCACGGCCTAATGCTCATCGACGGGTGTTCGCCGCATGCCCGCCGGGTGCTTGCTCAGCGGCCGCCGCCGCAGCTCACGGCGTGACCTTCGGGTCGCTGCGCGCGGGCGGCTCGGGCGGCTCGGCGGGCCCCGCCCCGGGCGCGGCGCCCCCGCCACCCCCGACGCTCCCGCCATCCTCGACGCTCCCGCCATCCTCGACGCTCCCGCCATCCTCGACGGTCGCGCCACCTCCGACGCTCCCGCCATCCCCGGCGGTCCCGCCACTCCCGACGCTCCCGCCGCCCTCGACCGTCCCCACGTCCCCGCCGGTCCCACTGGTGACGCCGGCCGGCTGACGGTGTCGGGCCTTGCGGGCCTCCTTGCGGGCGGCTTTGCGCGCGGCCTTGGCGGCGTCGTCGGCGGCCGCTTCCTCCGCGCCCTTCGGCGTCGCCCGCAAGAAGGCGTCCGCCCAGCCCGCTTTCGGGTCGACGTCCACCAGCAGCGCCTTCACCAGCAGGGTCAGCGGGATCGCGAGGATCGCCCCCAACGGCCCGAGCAACCAGGCCCAGAAGACCAACGCCACGAACGTGACCGTGACCGACAGACCCACCGCGTCACCGATGAAACGCGGCTGGATGATCGACTGGACCACGAAGTTCAGCACGCAGTACACGACGACCACCAGCAGAGCCAGCTGCGGCCCCCCGATCAGCAACCCCAGGACGGCCGGCGGGATCACCCCGAGGATGAACCCGACGTTGGGAATGTAGTTGGTGACGAACGCCAGCAGCCCCCAGGTGACGGCCAGCGGAATGCCCATCAGGGCCAGGGCGATCGTGTCCAGCACCGCGACGATGAACCCGAAGACCGTGGTCACGAGCAGGTACTGCCGCGTGCCCCAGGCGAAGTGGCCCAGGGCCTCGGTGATCCGCGGCCGGTCCGCGCCGATCGACGCCAGACGGTGGGTCGCCCCGCCCGCCTCGACGCTCAGGAACAGCAGCAGCGCCAGCAGGAACACGAGGTTCGAGGCGAGCCCGGCGACGCTGCCCAGCAGCGCGCTCAGGACCCCGGCCAGTTTGCCCAGGTCGAGCGAACTCGCCGCCTGCCGCAGCTGCTCGGGGCCCACCCCGAACTGAGCGAGCGTGGCGGTCAGTGACGAGACGAGCCCGTCCGCCTGCGACGCGTACTTCGGCAGCTCGGTCGCCAGGCGCGCGATCGAGACGATGATCGCGAGGGCCAACGCGATGAGGACGGCGTAGACCAGCAGGACGAGGACCAGCGTCGTCGCCCAGCCCGGCCAGCCCCTGCGGCGCAGGCGGCTCTGCACCGGCGCCACGGCGATGACGATGATCAGGGCCATGAAGGCCGGTCCGACCAGCCAGGCGACCGCCCGGGCCCCGGCGAGCACCACGACGACCGCCGCGGCGCCGATGAGTACGACCAGCGCGCGGGGCAGCGGCGGCACACGCCGCGCCGACCCGTTCGCCGGAACGTCGTCCGGGGGGTGGGCAGGAAGTGGCACCGATGTCGACACGCGGCGACGCTAGGTCCGGCCGGACGACCCCGGCCTCACCCGCTGCGGGCGAACGAGCACCTCGTCGCAGCTCGGGCCGGTCGGGTCCGGTGTGGGGGCCGGGCCGGTCGGGTGGAGATGATCACTCGCCCGGCACGGCGCGTGCGCAGGCCTTACGCTCGACGGGCGGACCTGCTGCCGCGTCTCCCCTGGATGGTCCCGACGTCGTGACGTGCAGTGTTCCCCGTGCGTGAGAGGAACGGATGGCGACACCGTCACGGCCCGGCAGGCCCCGGCGCGTCCTCGCCGTGGCCGCGCGGACCGGCATCGCCCTGCTCGCCCTCGCGGTCCTCGCCGGCACCGGGTACGTCTGGGCCATGTCGCGGATCTTCACCGCCGGCCTCACCACCAGCTCCGTCCTCGCGAGCCCGGCGCCCGCGCCGCCCGCCGCGCCGCGCCGCAGCTACACCGCGCTGCTGGTGGGCCTGGACAGCCGTACGGACGCGCAGGGCGAGCCGCTGCCGTCCGACCTGCTCACCCGCCTGCACGCCGGCGACGACGACGGCCAGCTGCACACCGACACGATCATGCTCGTCCGCGTCCCGGCCGACCCGCGCTCCCCCGTCGTCGCCGTCTCCTTCCCGCGCGACTCCTACGTCCCGCTCGCCGACGGCAGCGGCAGCCACAAGATCAACTCGGCGTACGGCCGCGCCTACCGGGCCGAGGAGGAGAAGCTCGAGGCGCAGGAGGTCACGGGCGCCGAGCTGGACCGGCGCAGCCGCGAGGCCGGCCGGGCGAACCTCGTCGCGACCGTCGAGGCGGTCGCGGGGACCACCGTCGACCACTACGCGGAGGTCAACCTCGCCGGGTTCGTCGAGCTCACCAGCACGCTCGGCGGCGTGGACGTCTGCCTCACCCAGCCGGTCGACGACCGGGCCTACTCCGGGGTGGACCTGCCCGCCGGGCGGCAGACGGTGAGCGGCACCGCGGCGCTCGCGTTCGTCCGGCAGCGACACGGGCTCGAGGGCGGCGACCTCGACCGCATCACCCGCCAGCAGGCGTTCCTGGCCGGGCTCGCCCACCGGGTCCTCGCCGCCGACACCCTCGCCGACCCCGCCACCGTGGCCGACCTGCTCGGCATCGTGACCCGGCACGTCGTGGTCGACTCGGGATGGAACCTACGGCGGCTGGTCGGCCGGCTCGGCGCGCTCGCCGGCGACGACATCGTGTTCCGGACGATCCCGTCGATCCGCCCCGACCTCTGGACGCCGGTCGACGGAGTGGCCGTCGAGATCGACGACGACCAGGTCCGGGACTTCGTGCACACCGTGCTGTTCGTGGACGCCCGCGCCGAGGAGATCGTCCCGGAGACCGAGGGGCCGGACGCGTCGCCGGTCCGGGCGAGCGGGCCCACGACGTCGACCCCGGCCGCCCCGCCCACGACCGCCGCCCCGTCCACGACCCCAGCCCCGCCCACGACCCCAGCCCCACCCACGACCCCAGCCCCGCCCACGCCCCCCGCCCCGACCGGGAGCGCCACCGGACCGACCGCCGGGCCGGCCCCCGTGCCGACCTCGCAGGTCCCCACCCCCGACGAGCCGTGGCAGCACCGGCCGGTGCTCGACGCCGCCGCGGTGCCCTGCGTGAACTGAACCGCTCAGCCGGCCGCGTCCCGCTCGATGCGGGTCGCACGATCCCGGATCCGCTCCGGCGGCCAGGTCGCGACCTCGCGCAACTGTTCGACCAGGGCGATCTCGACGGCCGCGTGCACGGCCGCCGGCAACACGCCCGGGTCCACGGCCCGCGCCGCGGCCAGCGCCCGGGCCGAGAGGTACACGTTGATCATCCGGTCACCTCCGATGGTGGGGATGCGTTCCCAACGGTGGCGACGCGAAACGGAGACGGGCGCGAGCCACCCGAGGGACGAGCGGTCTGCGCGGAGGGCCGAGCGGATCGGCGTGCAGGAACGCCGCCGGCCGCTCCCGGTGCTCCGGTCCGCCGGCGAAGTGCCCCGTGGTCGGACGCACCGGACCTCGGGCAGGAAGCCGGGCACGGCCGCGCGGCCCTCCGTCCGGCAGACTGCCGTCCGTGAGCCAGCCGATCAGCCCGCCGATCACCCCGCCGGTCACGGAGCCGACCGGGGAGCACCGGCCGACCACCGACACCTTCCCCCGCCTGCACGCCCGTACCCGCCGGTTCACCCTCGGCGCCCCCCGCGGCGTCACGGTCTCACCCGACGGCGGCCGGGTCGTGTTCCTGCGCAGCCGGGGCGGCACGGATCCGGTGACGTGCCTGTGGAGCCTCGAGGTGGGGACCGGGGAGGAGCGGCTGGTCGCCGACCCCCGCGAGCTCGACACCACCGACGTCGAGGACCTGCCGGCGGAGGAACGAGCGCGCCGCGAACGGGCCCGCGAGCAGGCCGGCGGCGTGGTCGGCTACACGACGGACCGGGCCGTGACCCGGGTCGTGTTCCCGCTCTCCGGCCGGCTCTACCTCGCCGAGTTCGCCGGCGGGCTCACGCCACGGCTGGTCGAGACGGACGGGCCGGTGATCGATCCGCGCCTCGACCCGACGGGCACGCGGATCGCCTTCGTCTCCGGCGGCGCGCTGCACGTGCACCTCGTCGCCGCGCGCACCACGGACACGCTCCTGGTCCCCGAGACCGACGACGTGACCTACGGCCTCGCCGACTTCGTCGCGGCCGAGGAGATCGACCGGATGCGCGGGTTCTGGTGGTCACCGGACGGTGAGGCCCTCGTCGTCGCCCGGGTCGACGAGTCCGCCGTGCCGGTGTGGCACATCGCCGACCCGGCCAACCCGGACCGGACCCCCGTCGCCGTGCGCTACCCGGCGGCCGGCACCACGAACCCTGCCGTCTCCCTGGAGGTCGTCGGGCTCGACGGGGGCCGCACGCCGATCGTGTGGGACGCCGTCCGGGACGAGTACGTGGTCGACGTCGTGTGGGACGACCGGGGCCTGTTCGTGGTCGTGCAGCCGCGGGACCAGAAGGCCCTGCGGATGCTCGCGGTCGACCCGGTGACCGGCGTGACCACGCTCGTCGACGAGGAGACGGACCCGGTGTGGGTCGACGCGACGCCGGGCCTGCGGGTGCACAGCGCCTCGGGCGCGCTCGTGAAGCTCGCCCATCGGGGCGGGGCCCACCGCGTGCTCGTCGACGGCGAGCCGGTCACCCCGCCCGAGATCCAGGTCCGGGGCCTGCTCGACGTCGACGGCGACACCCTGCTGATCAGCGGGTCGACGGCGCCCGCGTCCGTCCGGCTGTGGCGGTGGGACCCGACCGGCGGGCTCGTGCCCGCCTCGCCCGAGGAGGGCGTGCACTCCGGCCGGCTCGCCGGCGGCACGTTCGTGCGCACCTCGACCGACCTCACGTCGCCGGCCGCGACCACGGTGCGGAGCGGGGGAACGGAGCGGGAGATCGCGTCGTTCGCCGCCGATCCGGGCCTCGGCCTGCGCATCTCCCTGCACCGCTGCGGCGGGCGACGGCTGCAGACCGCGCTGCTGCTGCCCTCCTGGTGGGAGCCGGGCACCCCGCTGCCCGTCCTGATGGACCCCTACGGCGGGCCGCACGGCCAGCGGGTCTACGCCGCCCGCAACCCGCACCTGACGAGCCAGTGGTTCGCCGAGCAGGGCTTCGCCGTGGTCGTCGTCGACGGGCGCGGGATGCCCGGGCGGGGGTCGGAGTTCGAACGGGCCGTGCACGGCGACCTCGCCCGGCCCGTGCTCGACGACCAGGTGGACGCGCTGCGCGCCCTCGCCGTCGAGAACCCGGACCTCGACCTGACCCGGGTCGGCATCCGCGGCTGGTCCTTCGGCGGGTTCCTCGCGGCGCTGGCGGTGCTGCGCCGCCCCGACGTCTTCCACGCCGCCGTGGCGGGCGCACCCGTGACGGACTGGACGCTGTACGACACCCACTACACCGAGCGGTACCTCGGGCACCCGGACCGTGATCCGGCCGCCTACGAGCGGTCCTCGCTGCTGACGGAAGCGGCGACCCCGGCCACCGAGGAGCTGCCGAACCGGCCGCTGATGATCATCCACGGGCTCGCCGACGACAACGTCGTCGCCGCCCACACGCTGCGGCTGTCGTCGGCGCTGCTGGCCGCCGGGCGTCCGCACCAGGTGCTGCCGCTCTCCGGCGTCACACACATGACGCCGCAGGAGGTCGTCGCCGAGAACCTGCTGCTCCTGCAGGTGCGGTTCCTCCGCGACGCGCTGGGGGTGCCCGCCCCGCCGGCCTGACCGGGCGGGCGTCAGTCGTGCGAGACGTGGTGGGGCGTGTCGTCGTCGGCCGAGACGCCCACGCCGCGGGTGTCCGGGGCGTCCGGGTCGGGCGCACCGACACCCGCGGTGCGGAGCTTCTCGTTGCGGCGGTCCCACACCCCGACGCCGAGCGCGATCAGGGTGGTCAGCACGGACACTCCGAGCGCGCCCGCGATGGCGGCCCGGTAGGACCCGCCGGACCCGCCGAGCACGCCGTAGAACACCCCCGCCACGGTGGCCGTGCCGATCGCCGCACCGACCCGCTGCCCCGTCTGCAGCGCGCCCCCGCCCGAGCCGGCCATCCGCACCGGCACGTTGCGCAGGGTCATGGTGATGTTCGGCGAGATCACGAAGCCGCCGCCGATCCCGCCGACCAGCAGCGCGGGCGCGGCGAGGAACCCGGCGAGGTCCCCCGGCGCCACGAACAGGATCGCGGCGGTGCCCGCGATGCCCACCGCCACCAGGGACAGACCGAACACCGTCAGCCGCCGCCCGACGCGCTCGACGAGCCGGCCCGCCACCACGGACGAGCCGGCCGAGCCGACGGCGAACGCGGTGACCGAGAGTCCGGACTGCAACGGCGTGTACCCGAGGCCGGCCTGGAAGAACTGCGCGAACACGATCCACACGCCGGCGAACCCGGTGAAGTACACGAGGCCGAGCAGGGCGCCCGGCGCGTAGCCCGAGGTCTCGGTGACCAGCCGGATGTCGAACAGCGGCTCGGCCTCCCGGCGGACCTCGCGCCGCTCCCACCAGATGAACGCCGCCGCCAGCGCCGCCCCGACGGGGAACAGCCACCACAGCCGCCCGACGCCGCCCGACTCGGCCTGCACCAGCGGCAGCAGCAGGGCGAGCACCGCGCCGCCGAGCAGCCCTGCGCCCACCCAGTCGATGTCCGCCCGGTCGCCCGGCCGGCCCTTGGGCAGCAGCCGCGCGGCCAGGACCACGGCGAGCACACCGATCGGCACGTTGACGTAGAAGATCCACCGCCAGCCGTCGGGCTCGCCGAAGGCGGCCAGCAGCAGCCCGCCCACGATCGGTCCGGCCGCGGTCGAGATCCCGACGGTGGCGCCGAAGAACCCGAAGGCGCGACCCCGCTCGGCCCCCCGGAACAGGCTCTGGATCAGGCCGGAGTTCTGCGGCGCCAGGGCACCGGCCGCGAGGCCCTGCAGGAGCCGGGCGATCACGAGCAGCTCGATCGTGGGCGCCGCGCCGCACAGCGCGCTGAACACCACGAAGGCGGTGAGCGCGATGAGGAACATCCGCCGACGGCCGTACGCGTCGCCCAGCCGCCCGGCGGGGACGAGCGCGAGGCCGAAGGTCAGGGCGTACCCGGAGACCACCCACTGGACCCCGGCCGGATCCGTGTCCAGGCCCTGCTGGATCGACGGCAGGGCCACGGAGACGATGCTGACGTCGAGCAGCGTCATGAACCCGGCGGCGAGTGTGACGGAGAGGGCGCGCCAGCGGCGGGGGTCGGGCGAGTAGTCCTGCTCGGTTCCGCCCCGGGCCGGTGCCGAGGTCATGAGGCGGATCCCGAGGGCCGCGGACGAACGGGTCGGGGGCGATCGAGCACGGCGACCGACGCTACGCCGAGCCCCGCCGTCCCGCCCGCCGGACCGTGCGGACGAGGGGGATCCGGACGAGCAGCCCCACCCGGAGCGTGCCGGCCGCGGCGACGTCGGCGTCGGCACCTGCGCACGCCGCCGGTGCCCATGTCGGGGGGGGCGCACGCCACCTCCGGAAGGCGGGGCCCGGGCGAGGTCTGGCAGGGTGGCGCCCGACCGACGCGAGACGCAGGAGGAAACCCGACGATGGCACCGCAGAAGCCCGACGTCGACCCGATCGACGGCCCGGCCCCGAGCGATCTGGAGATCACCGACATCGCCGTCGGCGAGGGCGAGGAGGCGAAGGCCGGCCACCGGGTGGCCGTGCACTACGTGGGCGTGGCGCACTCGACCGGCGAGGAGTTCGACGCCTCCTACAACCGCGGCCAGCCGCTGCAGTTCGGCCTCGGCGCGGGCCAGGTCATCCAGGGGTGGGACCAGGGCGTGCAGGGCATGCGGGTCGGCGGTCGCCGCCGGCTGGTCATCCCGCCACACCTGGGTTACGGCGACCGCGGTGCCGGCGGCGTCATCAAGGGCGGCGAGACCCTGATCTTCGTGGTGGACCTGCTCGCGGTGCAGTGAGGGCGCCGGTGCGCCTGCTCCTCGTCTCCGACACGCACGTCCCGGTGCGGGCGAAGGACCTGCCCGCACCGCTGTGGCAGGCGGTGGAGTCACTCGGCGCGGGCGACCTCGTCGTCCACGCCGGCGACTGGATGGACCCCGGGCTGCTCGACGCGCTGGCGGCCCGGGCGCCCCGGGTCGTCGGGGTCTGGGGCAACAACGACGGCCCGGAGCTGCGCGAACGCCTCCCGGAGGTGGCCCGCTTCGAGGCCGGCGGGCTGCGCTTCGCCGTCACCCACGAGGCGGGCGCCGCCCAGGGCCGGGAGCGCCGGATGGCCACCCGGTTCCCGGCGGACGACGTGCTCGTGTTCGGGCACAGCCACATCCCGTGGGATTCGACGGCTCCCACGGGTCTGCGGCTGCTGAACCCCGGCTCCCCGACCGACCGCCGCCGTCAGCCCACGCACACGTGGATGACGGCGACCGTGCAGGACGGTGAGCTGCGCCGGGTGGAGCTGGTCCACCTCGAGGACCTGCGCTGACGCGTCCGTGCCCGGTGACCGGGCCCGCGTGGTGACCGCTGCCGAGCACCACCGACGACGCGCAGCGCTCAGGAGTGCTCGCGGTCGTAGCGGGCCGTCTCCGCGTCGATCTCCCGGTCGTGCCGGTCCATCGCCTCGGCCTCCTCGCGGCTGTGCGCCACCGGCACCGCGACCGACGTGCCGTGCCCCTCGGCGAGCTCGGGGCGGCGCCGGACGGCGACGAGACTGGCCACGGTCGTGATCGCCAGGACCCCCACGATGACGGCCAGCGACAGCGCGATGCCGACCTCCGGCACCGGGATCGGCTCGCCGCCGTGGAGGAAGGGCAGCTCGTTCTCGTGCAGGGCGTGCAGCACCAGCTTGACGCCGATGAAGGTCAGGATGACGGCCAGCCCGTAGGACAGGTAGATCAGCTTCTTCAACAGCCCGCCGAGCAGGAAGTACAGCTGGCGCAGGCCCATCAGGGCGAACGCGTTGGCGGTGAAGACCAGGTAGGGCTCCTGGGTGAGCCCGAAGATCGCCGGGATGGAGTCGAGCGCGAACAGCAGGTCCGTGAGCCCGATCGCGATCATCACGATCAGCATCGGGGTGACCCATCGCCTGCCGTCGAGCTTCACGGTCGTGTGCGAGCCGTGGAACCTGTCGGTCACCGGCAACACCCGGCGGACCAGCGTGACGACGCGCGGCTCCTTCCACTCCTCCTCGTCGCCGCCCGCGCCCTGCCGGACCATGTTCACGGCGGTGTAGATCAAGAACGCGGCGAAGAGGTAGAACACCCAGCTCAGGGCGTTGATCGCGGCGGCGCCGACGGCGATGAACAGACCGCGCATCACGAGCGCGATCACGATGCCGACCAGCAGCACGCGGTGCTGGTGGATCGCGGGCACCGCGAAGCTCGACATGATGATCACGAAGACGAACAGGTTGTCCACCGAGAGCGAGTACTCGGTGATGTATCCGGCGAAGAACTCCCCGGCGTACTGGCCGCCGGCGAAGTACCAGATGCCGAGGCCGAACAGCACGGCGAGGGCGACGTAGAAGAGCACCCAGCGGGTGGCTTCGGCGACCGTCACGGCGTGCGGCTTGTGGTCGACCAGGAAGAGGTCGGCCAGGATGACCGCCACCAGGCCACCGATGGTGGCGAACCAGAGCCAGACGGGCACGTTCACGCGGGGAGCCTCCAGGGTCCTCGGGCAGCACGGGACTGCCCCGAGGTCTCTCCCCTCCGCCGTGTGCGGATCGGTGGCGCCGGGTTCCGGGACCCGCATGGTTGTCCGATGGGGGCTGCGGGCCCGTCTCCGTGCTGACGACGCCACCGTGACCGGGATACTCCCCTACGGTGCTTTGCCAGTGTGCCCGGGCCGCTCCGCCCGGCGCCAGCCGGGGTGACCGACCACACCGGTCAGGGCCGCCGTGCCGGGGAGGAGACGGACGACCCGGCCGGCACGGACAATCCGGTCGGAGTACTCGACCAGCCGGTCGGGACCGCGGGAACGGCCGGCGCGGCGGGCGGCATCGCCGGGGGTGGGGAGGCCGGGGGCACGGCGGCGGGCGGGAGTCCGGGGAGGCCGGGCACCGGCCGGGCGAGATCGACCCGGTCGATCTCCTCGCCGTCGACCGTGATCGCGCGGATCCGCATCGTCGCGATCCGCCCGGGCGCCTCCGGCTGCACCTCCACGCGCAGGTACGCGTAGCCGGCGTAGCGGGCCCGGGACCAGCCGACCTTCTCCGAGCTCTCGCCGTCCTCCCCCGTCACCCGGCTGCGGATCTCGCGGTCCTCCCCGCTCCGGCCGCGGTGGCGGTCGCCCCCGTCGTCGAGCCAGCCGTTGCTCCTCCGTCCGCCCGACCCGACGCAGATGTAGGTGGTGCCGTCGCTCTCGGGGCGGACGGTGGACCGGTCGGCGGCCTCGCGGGTGGGCTCGCCGTCGCGGAGGGGGTCCGTGCGCTCGTACTGGTGGTTGTGCCCCTGGACGGCGAGGTCGACGGAGAAGCGGTCGAACAGCGGCGTCAGGGCCGACCGGACCCCGCCGTCGGAGGCGTGCGAGTCGCTCGTCGAGTAGGCGCAGTGGTGGAAGAACACCACCACGAAGGTGACGGCCGGGTCGGCGCGGAAGGCCGCGAGCGTGTCGGCCAGCCAGTCGACCTGCGCACCGCGGCTGTAGCCGGTGTTCGCGCGGATCTCGGTGGAGAGGTCGTTGGCGTCGACGCTCACCACGCCCACGCAGCCGTGCGTGAAGGCGTAGACGGACGGGCAGCCCGAGGGCCCCGTCCCCGGCAGGTCCAGCCGGGCCCCGTGGCCGCCGTAGCCGTGGCCGGAGTCGCCGTCGTCGTAGACCGCCTCCATGTCGTGGTTGCCGGTGGCGAACATCCACGGAGTGCTCGCGGCACTCCTCTCGATCGCGGCGAAGTACCGCGTCCACAGGCCTGGGTCGAAGGAGTCGTCACGGTCCCCGCGCCCGGCCCGGTCGGCGTAACAGATGTCGCCCGCCAGCAGGTGGAACGCCGGGGCGTCCCGGGCGACGAGGGCGGTCAGGGCGTCGGGGGGCGCCCCGCCACCGCGGTCGTCGGACGCGACCCCCTGGTCCGCGAAGGCGGTGAAGGTGAACGGCGTGCGGTCGCCCGGGCCCGGGGCGGTGCGGAACGTGGCGTCCGGAGTGGTCGCGCCGCCGGGCAGCCGGAAGCGGTAGTGGTAGGTGGTCCCGGGCCGCAGCCCCTCGGCCCGCGCGTGCGCGAAGAGCTGCTGCCCGCCCCGGACGTCCTCGCCCCGCGGCACCTGGCTCACCAGCTCGCGCAGCTCGACGGGCACGGTGGCGCCGTAGCCCGGGTCGAGGCCGAGGTCGAGCAGGACCTTCCCGGCCGGTGTCCCGGTCAGTTCACCGGCGATCGCCATCGAGGTCCGCGGGTCGTCGCCGAAGGCGAGGTGCCGGCCGACGATCCCGGTCCCCGCCGCCCGCGCGACACCGGCCCACGGCCCGTTCGCCAGCGCCAGTCCCGCGAGCACCCCGATCCCGCCCCGGAGCGCGGCCCGCCGGGTGACGGGCCGCCGGCGCAGTTCGGCGCGGATCCACTCGTGCTGGTCCGCGACCGTCATGTCGCGGGCCAGCCGGCGTGGGATGCCGAGATCGGGCGTCTCGCCCTCCGGGTTCACGGGCACGTCCCGACTGTCACCCGCCGCGCGCGCCGCGCGGCCCAGCGACGTCGGCGCGTCGGGAAAGGTCGACGACCGAGTGACCGTCGGACGAGGTACGGAGGACGGTCGGGTCGTCGCGCGGCTCGCCGGCCGGATGGTCGGGGCGGCCCGCCGGCGCATCCGACCACCGCTCTCCCACGAGATCGCCCCTCATGGAACAGGAGCGTCGGAATTCGACCGTCCCACTCCACGGCGAACGATCACCGTGCGACGGGGACGGTCGGGCCGCGCCGCCCCATCCCGCACCGGCCGACCAGGAGTGCTCCTCGTCACCGCGCCGACCGAGGAGCAGGCAGCGGTACTGCCCCACCCCGGAACAGGGTGTAGCGGACGAGTGCGACACTTCGGCTGAGAGCGGCCTGAGGCATCGCGCGCGGCCCGGCACGGCGCGCGGATACGGTTCCGGGGTGTTCCGCCTGTCCCGCGCCGTCGGCGCGCGTGCCGCCGTGCGCCCGGCCGCGCACCGGTCCGAGCGCCCGCCGGCCGGTGTGCCGGGGCGCCTTCGTCGTGCCGCCCTCCTCGGGTCCGCGGTGGCGACGATCGCGCTGCTCGTCCTCACGCCGGGCACCGCCGGGGCCGCGGCCGGTGCGATCGCGCCGCTCGCGGCCACGCCGGCCCCCGCGCCCGTCGCTGCGGACATCCGCACGAGCGACCAACGCATCGACGTCCGCGGCGGGCCGGGTGTGCCCGGCACGGTGTCGCTGGACACGACGCTCTACCTGCCCGCGACCACTCCGGCGCCCGCGGTGCTCGTCGCGCACGGGTTCGGCGGGAGCAAGCGGTCCGTCGACACCGACGCCCGCCAGCTCGCCGACCGCGGCTACGTGGTCCTGGCCTGGTCCGCCCGCGGGTTCGGGGCCAGCGGCGGCCGGATCGCGCTCGACTCCCCCGACCACGAGGTCGCCGACGCCCGGCAGCTCGTCGACTGGCTCGCCCGGCGCCCGGAGGTGCAGCAGGACGGGCCGGGCGACCCGCGTGTCGGCGTCACCGGCGGGTCGTACGGCGGCGCGCTGTCGCTGCTGCTCGCCGGCTACGACCGGCGGATCGACGCCCTCGCCCCCGTGATCACCTGGAACGACCTGTCCCAGGCGCTGTTCCCCAACGCCGCTGCCGCGCAGGGCCTCCCGCAGGACACGCCGGCCCGGGGCGCCTTCGCCGGCGACGGCGTGTTCAAGCAGGGCTGGGCGGGGGTGTTCTTCTCCTCCGGCTCGAGCGACACGGGGGACGCGGGCGCCACGGGAAACGGCGCCGGGACGACGAACGGAACCGCCCCCACCACCGACGGCGCCCCGACGGACGGCGCCCAGGACAACGGCGGCCAGAACAACGGCGGCCAGAACAACGGCGGCACGGCCCCCGCGGACGGCACCGGCGCCCCCGGCGACCCCACCGCCGCCGGCGGAACCGGCAACGGCGGCACCGGCGCGGGCGCGACCAGCAGCGCCGCCGGCGCGTCGAACGAGGCCGGCCCGGGCACCGGCGACAGCGCCCCGAGCGGCCTCGCTTCCGCCCTCGGGGCCCCCACCGGCGGGGGCCTGCCCGCCTCGGCCGTCCCGCCCACCGCACCGCCGCTGACCTGCGGCCGGTTCACCGCCGAGGTCTGCGCCGCCTACACGGAGGCCGCCACCACCGGCCGGCTCTCCCCCGCGACCGAGGACCTGCTGCGACGCTCCTCCCCGGCCTCGGTGACCGACCGCATCACCGCACCCACCCTCGTCGTGCAGGGCGAGCAGGACACCCTCTTCGGCCTCGACCAGGCCGACGCCAACGCCCGCCAGATCGCCGCGAACGGCACCCCGGTGAAGGTCGCCTGGTACGCGGGCGGGCACGACGGCGGCGCGCCGGACCAGGCCGTCCGCGACCGGATCGGCGCGTGGTTCGACTTCCACCTCCGCGGCATCGGCGAGGACCCCGGCACCTCCTTCTCCTACGAGGTGGAGAGCGGCATCCGGGCCGGGCGGACCACCACCACGAGCCGCACGGTGGTCGCCGACGCCTACCCGGGCCTGCCGGGCGCCGCACCGGCCACCACCGAGGCGCTCCCGCTCACCGGCGAGCCCCAGGTCGTCGTCCACCCGGCCGGCGGGAACCCGGCGGCGATCACCTCGCTGCCCGGCCTCGGCGGGGCCCTCGGCTCGCTGGGCAGCCGGCTCTCGGCCTTCACCGCCGACCTGCCCGGCCAGTCCGCCCTGTTCACCGGGCCCGAGCTCACCGCCCAGACCGACGTCGCGGGCGCGCCCCGCGTCGACGTCACCGTCTCGCGGATGCCCGGCCAGCCCGCGACCGACGAGGCCGTCCTGTTCGCCAAGACCTACGAGGTCGGCCGCGACGGGCTGCGCCAGCTGCTCGGCAACGCCGTCGCCCCGATCCGCGTCCCGGTCCCCGCCGACGGCACCCCCGCGCGGGTATCGATCACCCTGCCCGGGGGCGTCGCGCCGATCGAGGTGGGCAACCGCCTGGTGGTCTCGATCAGCACCACCGACCAGGGCTTCGCCTCCCCGGCCGCGCCCGCGGTGTGGCGGATCGGGCTGGCCGAGGGCACCGCACTCGAGGTCCCGGTGGTGCCCGGGCGGGCCGTCACCACCAGCACGGTGCCGGTGTGGCCGCTGGTCGGGATCGGCGTCGTCCTGCTGGTGTCCCTGGTCGCCTGGCTGGTCGCGAAGGCGCTGCGCCGCCGCCGCGAGGTCCCGCCGGCCGGGGCCGCCGGCGCCCCGCCCCTGGAGATCACCGGTCTCGCCAAGACCTACCGGGGCGGCTTCAGCGCGGTGAAGGAGGTGTCGTTCACCGTGCAGCCGGGCATGGTGCTCGGCCTGCTCGGCCCCAACGGCGCGGGCAAGACCACCGTGCTGCGGATGCTGATGGGGCTGATCTCGCCGACCTCCGGTTCGATCCGGGCGTTCGGCGAGCCCGTCGGGCCCGGTGCGCCGGTGCTGGCCCGGATCGGCGCCTTCGTCGAGGGGCCCGGTTTCCTGCCGCACCTGTCCGGCGCCGAGAACCTGCGGCTCTACTGGGCGGCGACCGGCCGGCCCACCGAGGAGGCGCACCTCGAGGAGGCTCTCGAGGTGGCCGGGCTCGGCGAGTCGGTCCACCGCCGGGTCGGCACCTACTCCCAAGGCATGCGGCAGCGGCTCGCCATCGCCCAGGCGATGCTCGGTCTGCCGGAGCTGCTCGTGCTCGACGAACCGACCAACGGGCTCGACCCGCCCCAGATCCACGCGATGCGCGAGCTGCTGCGCCGCTACGCCGAGGGCGGACGGACCGTGCTCGTCTCCAGCCACCTGCTGGCGGAGGTCGAGCAGACGTGCACACACGTCGTCGTCATGCACCACGGCAAGGTCGTCGCCGACGGCACGGTCGACGACATCATCGCCGGCGGTGGCGCCGCCAGCTTCGGGGTCGACGCGCCGGACCGCGCGGTCGAGGTGCTCACGGCGCTCGACGGTGTGCGCGACGTCGCCGCCGAGGGCCGCCTGGTGCACGCGGAACTCAACGGCACCCCGCGCGCATCGGCGGTGCAGGCCCTGGTCACGGCGGGGATCTCGGTGGAGTCCGCCGGCCCGCGCCGCCGCCTGGAGGACGCGTTCCTCCAACTCGTCGGAGAGGACACCGCACCGTGACGACGCAGCCGAACGAGCACGAGTCACGCGGCGACTGGTTGCACCGGGACGCGAGGTACGCCGACCCGTCCACGCGGAGGGGGCACGTCGGCCTGCTCGCGGCCGGCGGGTCGCCCGCGTCGTCGTACCGGGCGGGCCACACCCTCCCGCTGCGCGTCGAGCTGGTCCGCCAGCTGAAGCGAC
Organism: Pseudonocardia oceanicola; assembly: GCF_047200735.1. Taxonomy (NCBI): domain Bacteria; kingdom Bacillati; phylum Actinomycetota; class Actinomycetes; order Pseudonocardiales; family Pseudonocardiaceae; genus Pseudonocardia; species Pseudonocardia oceanicola. The sequence continues at coordinate 668,742 of NZ_JBJZON010000001.1, read as the reverse complement.
GCCGCACCCAGGTGACCTTCGGGCTGGTCGCGCTCCTGCCGGTCATCCTCTGGATCGCCTTCTCGCTGACGAGCGACGACGGTGCGGGCACCTCGGTCAACCTCGTCGACCTCGCCAAGGGCGGCGGCACCAACTTCGCGGTCTTCGCGCTGTTCGCGACGGCCGGGTTCCTCCTGGTGGTGGTCGTCGCCCTGTTCTTCGGCGACACCGTGGCGTCGGAGGCGTCCTGGTCCTCGCTGCGGTACCTGCTCGCCGCACCCGTGCCCCGTGCCCGGCTGCTGCGGCAGAAGGCGATCGTGGCCGGGCTGCTCTCGTTCACCGCGCTGCTGCTGCTCCCGGTGGTGGCGCTCGTGGTCGGCACGCTCGCCTACGGCACCGGTGACCTGGTCAGCCCCACCGGCGAGTCCCTGGGCTACTGGGCCGCGACCGGCCGGGCCCTGCTCGGCGGGGTCTACGTGGCGGTGAACCTGCTGTGGGTGGCGGGGCTGGCGCTGCTGCTGTCGGTGAGCACCGACGCCCCGCTCGGCGCGGTCGGCGGCGCGGTGATGACGTCGATCGTCTCGCAGATCCTCGACCAGATCACCGCGCTCGAGGACCTGCGTGACTACCTGCCGACGCACTACGCGACCGCGTGGTCCGACCTGCTCGCGAGCCGGATCGACTGGGGCGACATGACCCGGGGCGCCTTCGGGAGCATCACCTGGGCCGCGGTGCTCTTCGCGCTCGCGGCCTGGCGCTTCCACCGCAAGGACGTCACCAGCTGATCAGGTCCCGGCCTCCAGCAGCGCGCGGACGCCCGGGGCGGCCGAGCCGGCGAGCACCGTCCCGGCCAGGGGCGGGACGTGCACCGCGACCTCGTCGGCGATCCGGTAGGGCCGCGCGACCAGCAGCCCGCCCAGTCCGCGCCGGAGCCTGCTCATCTCGGCCCGGACCGTGACCAGGTGGTCGCGGTCGCCGTAGAGGGCGGCGGACAGCGCGCCGGCGTCGAGCCCCGCCGCGCCGGCCCGGGCGAGCAGCACCAGCAGCTCCGCGTGCCGGGTGGACAGCGGGTGCACCCACCGCGCCGAGCCCTCGACGACCGCGCGCGGCCTACCGGTCAGCTCCAGCGTCAGGGTGAGCCCGCCGGACGTCCCGGAGCCCGCGCCGGCCGACCGCAGCAGCCATCCGCCGGGCACCGGCTCGGGGACGCACAGCCCCACGCCGTGCACCGCCAGCGGCCGGTCCGCCCGCGGCACCGCGACCCGCTCGATGCTCGGCATTCCGGTGACGGCCGCGACCCAGCCGTGGTCGTCCACGACCAGCCCGGCCCCGGGGACCGCCGACAACAGGGGGGCCGCGACGCCGCGCAGCGCGTCGAGCCGGACCTCGTGCTGACGCCACAGGCTCGCCTCGGCCAGCTTCACCGCCGTCCCGACCAGGGCCACGGTGGTCGGGTGGACCGTCTCGGCCGGACCGCTGACGTCCACCACGCCGAGCAGCTCGCCGGTCCGGGGGTCGTGCACGGGGCAGGCCGTGCAGGTCCACACGTGGTGCGACCGCACGAAGTGCTCGGCCGCGAAGAGCTGCACGGGCGCACCCTCGGCCAGCGCGGTGCCGATCGCGTTGGTGCCCACGGACGCCTCGGACCAGTCCGCACCCTCGGCGAAGCCGAGCGCGTCCGCCCGGTGCCGCACCCGGTTCGCACCCTCCCGCCACAGCAGGATCCCGTCGGCGTCGGTCACGACCATCACGTGCCGCGCGTCCTCGGCCACGGAGGTCAGGGCCGCGCGCAGCTCCGGGAGCACGCGCTGCAGCGGGGAGCCCGACCGCCGCCGCTCGAGCTCGTCGGCCGCGAGCGGGCCCGCGGGCTCGCCCCGCTCGGGGTCGACGCCCTGGGCGCGTACCCGCCGCCAGGACCGGGCGACCAGGGACCGGATCTCGGGCGACGGGCTCGCCCCCGCCAGGACGGCGTCGTGCAGGTGGGCGAGGACCCTGGCGTGGCGCCCGACGTCCGTGCCCGGGCGGAGGGCGCACACGGCCCGCCCGTGCCGAACCCCCTCGCCCTCGGGGTGGATGTCCGCGTCGACCCCCGTGCCGTCGACCCCCGTGCCGTCGACCCCCGTGCCGTCGACCCCCGTGCCGATCCGTGCGCCCGCCACGTCACCTCCGCCCCGTCCCGGCGCTGGTGTGCCGGGTGCGGCCGCGATGCGACGCGCCACGGCGACGGGACGTGCCCCACACCATAGTCCGCGGGCACCCGGGCACGCGGGCACGCGCCGTCCGAGCGGTCAGGCCCGATCGCCGACGAGCGTCTCGCGGTTGCCGACGACCGCGGCGGGTGCGGTCCGGGCGGGCCGGGGCGTCCCCAGCAGCACCCCGCCGACGATCACGACGGCGGCGACCAGCTCGACGACGCTCGGCCGCTCCCCCAGCACCGCGGCGGCCAGCGCGATACCGACGACGGGCACCAGCAACGAGTAGGGCGCGACGACCCCCGCCGGGTAGCGGCGCAGCAGCCAGGTCCAGATCCCCGAGCCGACCACCGTCGCCATCAGCGACAGGTAGCCGACGGCGGCGAGCCCCGGCAGTCCCTCGACCGAGAAGGCGGCACCCAGGGCCGACCAGCCCGCACCCGGCCCCTCGGTGACCATCGAGGCCGCGAACAGCGGGATCGGTGGGATCACGCACATCCACAGCGTCAGGTGCATCGGCCTGGGCGGGGCCGCGAGCCGGCTGCAGAGGTTGCCGAAGGCCCAGCCCGACGCCCCGCACAGCGTCAGCAGCACCGGGACCAGGGCAGCCGCCTGCGCCCGCGAGATCGCGATCGCTGCCAGTCCCAGCACGGCCAGCCCGATCCCGACAACCTGCTGTACCGAGAGGCGCTCCCGAAGCAGCAACGCCCCGAGCAGCACCGTGAACGGCGCCGAGGCCTGCAGCACCAGTGACGCGAGCCCGGTCGGCATGCCGACGTCCATCGCCACGAAGAGGAACAGGAACTGCACGGTGCCGAAGCCCAGCCCGTAGCCGAGCAGCCAGCGCAGCGGGACCTGCGGACGCGGCACGAACAACAGCGCCGGGACCGCGACGACGAGCATGCGCAGGCCCGCGAGGAACAGCGGCGGGAAGTGGTCGAGGCCCACGTGGATCGCCAGGAAGTTGCCACCCCACAGGGCGGCGACGAGGACGGCGAGCAGGCGGTGGCGGGCGGTCACGCCCCCGAGCGTGCGCCGCCCGGACTCGAAAGACCAGCGACATGTTCTGAAGCGACGTTGTAGTTTCGCTTCATGGAGGTCCAGCGGCTGCGTGTGCTGTGCGAGCTCGCCGACCGCGGCTCGGTCACGGCGGTCGCCCGGGCCCTGCGGTTCACCCCTTCGGCGATCTCCCAGCAGCTCAAGACGCTCGCGGACGAGGTCGGTGTCCCCCTCACCGAGCCCGCGGGCCGGGGCCTGCGCCTCACGGGGGCCGGGCAGGCCCTGGTGGCGGAGGCCGAGCACGTCCTCGCCGCGCTCGCCCGCGCCGAGGCGGCGGTCGAGGCGCTGCGCACCACGCCCCACGGCGGGGTGCGGCTGGCGACGTTCCCCTCGGGCGCCCGGATGATGCTGGCCGGCCTGCTGCGGCGGGTCGCGGGCACCGGGATCGACCTGCAGGTCCGCGACGTCGACATGACCCCCTCCGAGGTGCCCGTCCTCGCCGCGGACCACGACCTCGTCGTCACCCACCGCGACGAGCACGCCGACCCGCTCGCGAGCGGGCGGCACCGGGTCGTCCCGCTCGTCCGCGAGCCCCTCGACGTGGTCCTGCCGCCCGGGCACCCGCTGGGCCGGCACCGCCGGCTGCGGCTCGACCAGCTCGCCGCCGAGCCGTGGATCAGCGTCAACGTCGGGTGGCCGGTCGACGACGTGCTCCGCTCGCTCACCACCCGCACCGGCACCCGCCCGCGCGTCGTCCAGCGGATCAACGACTTCGCGGTGACGGAGGAGCTGGTCGCGGCCGGGGTCGGGGTGGCCCTGCTCCCCCGCTGGTCGACCGACGACCGGGGCGGCCGACGGTTCCTGCGCCGCCCCCTCGCCGGCGTGCGCGCGGCTCGGCTGATCGAGGTGGTGATGCGCGAGAGCGTGGCCGAACGCCCGGCCGTGCGCACCGTGGTCGACGCCCTGCACGCGACGATCGCGGAGACGACGGGTCGGAGCGACCCGTGAGGCCCCCTAGCTCTCCGGCAGCCTGACGACGGCGTCGGCGGACTCGTCGACCAGTTCGCGGAGCTCGTCGGGCGGCGCCGAGCCGCCGACCTCGGCCACGAGGTCCCTCCTACGGCTCGTCGGCGACCGCACCGGGCTTGCCGAGGGCGTAGGCGGCGATCTCGTCGTGGTTCACGTCCGCTCGACCCCGGCCGGCCGCCGGGAGTGGTACCGCCGGGCGACGGCCAGCAGGGCGACCGCGACGATCACGTACGTGGCCCCGACGACCTGCTGGGCGGCGTTCCACCCCAGCTCGACCTGGTTGTTGCCGGGCAGCCAGCGGAAGGGCGCGACGAAGAAGGCGACCAGCAGTACCAGCTCGACGGCGATCCAGCCGGCACGCCCGGTCCTGGCGGCGTGCGCCCCGACGGCGACGACCGCCGGCGCGATCCACACCCAGTGGTGCGACCACGAGGTCGGCGACACCAGGAGCATGAACGCGGCCGTCGCGGACATCGCGACGGCCGGGTCGGCCCGGCGGACGGTCGGCACCAGTAGGACCAGCAGCAGCACCGACACGACCCCCCAGATCCCGGTCAGCAGCGGCCCGTCGATCCCCCACCGCGCGACGACCGCCTGGATCGTCTCGTTGGTGTAGAACACCGAACCGCTGACGCCGGCCGCCGGGCCGCCGAACCAGTAGGCGGCGGACGACCGGGCGTCGACCAGGAACCCCAGCGCGGTCGCGGCCGCCGCGGTGACGACGGTGACCACGGCCGCGCGCAGGTCCCGCCGGAGGAGGAAGAACAGCACGAACGCGGCCGGGGTCAGCTTGATCGCCGCGGCCAGCCCGACGAGCAGGCCGCGGGGCCAGCGGGTCCGCGGGGCCAGGCAGTCGACCGCCACCAGCGCCATGAGGACGAGGTTGACCTGCCCGAACTCGAACGTCTCGAGCACCGGCTCGATCCACAGCAGCACCGGCAGCGCGAGGAACGCGACCGACACCGCCCCGCTGCGGCCGCCGGCGGGCCAGGCCCGTAGCGCGGCGAGGTAGAGCGTGACCGCGAGCGAGGCCAGCGAGAGCGCGAAGAGCAGCACCCACGCCGGGGTCCACGGCAGCAACGCCAGCGGCGTGAGCACCATCGCCGCGAAGACCGGGTAGATGAACGGCAGCGCCAGCCCGGAGATCGTGGGCGGCAGGGCGCCGTACATGTCCCCGCCCTCGAGCCACGTGCGCACGCCGAGCCGGTACACCTCGAGGTCGATGTGGTAGCCGTGCGTGTGCAGCACCATGCCCGCGACGGAGACCGCCAGCAGCGGCAGGCTGAGCTTCAGGGTGCGCGGCGACGCCAGCCTCGGCCGGATCCGCCGCACCATCTCGCCCATCTTCCCGGCCGTGCCGGGGTGGGTGCGGGAGAGCGTCACGCGGTCCTCCGGCTCGTGCGTCGCAACGGCGCCCACCGTAGCAACGCGCCGGATCGCGTCGGCGACGCGCCGGATCTCGGGGCCCGCGCCGGCCGGCGGGACCGGCCGGGACCGGCCGCACCGCGGCGCGGCTCAGCTGATCCCGGCCGCGTCCATCCCCCGCAGCTCCTTCTTCAGGTCCTGGATCTCGTCCCGGAGCCGGGCGGCCAGCTCGAACTGCAGGTCGCGCGCCGCCGCGAGCATCTGGTCGTTCATCTGCTGGATGAGGTCGGCCAGCTCCGCGCGGGGCATCGCCGTGGTGTCGCGACCCGCCACGATCCCCGAGCTGCCGCCGGACGCGCGGCCCGGCTCGCCCGCGGCGCGCTTGCCGCGGGAGGCGTTGCGGCCCGACCCGCCGACCGGGACCTCGGTCTCCTCGGCCTCCCGGTACACCTGGTCCAGGATGTCGGCGATCTTCTTCCGCAGCGGCTGCGGGTCGATCCCCTTCTCCGTGTTGTAGGCGATCTGCTTGGCCCGGCGGCGCTCGGTCTCGTCGATCGCGTGCTGCATCGACTCGGTGATCGTGTCGGCGTACATGTGCACCTGGCCGGACACGTTGCGGGCCGCGCGCCCGATCGTCTGGATCAGCGAGGTCCCGGAGCGGAGGAAGCCCTCCTTGTCCGCGTCGAGGATCGCGACGAGCGACACCTCGGGCAGGTCCAGGCCCTCGCGGAGCAGGTTGATGCCGACCAGCACGTCGTACTCCCCGAGCCGCAGCTGGCGCAGCAGCTCCACCCGGCGCAGCGTGTCGACCTCGGAGTGCAGGTAGCGCACCCGGATGCCCAGCTCGAGCAGGTAGTCGGTGAGATCCTCGGCCATCTTCTTGGTCAGCGTGGTGACCAGGACCCGCTCGTCCCGCTCGGCGCGGTCGCGGATCTCGCCCACCAGGTCGTCGATCTGGCCCTTGGTGGGCTTCACGACGATCTCCGGGTCGACCAGGCCCGTCGGCCGGATGACCTGCTCGACGAACTCGCCGCCGGTCCGCGAGAGCTCGTACGGGCCCGGCGTGGCCGACAGGTAGATCGTCTGCCCGATCCGGTCGGCGAACTCCTCCCAGGTCAGCGGGCGGTTGTCGACGGCCGAGGGGAGCCGGAAGCCGAACTCCACCAGGTTCCGCTTGCGGGACATGTCGCCCTCGTACATCCCGCCGATCTGCGGCACCGTGACGTGCGACTCGTCGATGACCAGCAGGAAGTCGTCCGGGAAGTAGTCGATCAGGGTGGCCGGCGCGCTGCCGGGGCCACGCCCGTCGATGTGCCGCGAGTAGTTCTCGATCCCGGAGCAGAACCCGACCTGGCGGATCATCTCCAGGTCGTACTGCGTGCGCATGCGCAGCCGCTGCGCCTCGAGCAGCTTGCCCTGGTTCTCCAGCTCGGCGAGCCGCTCCTCCAGCTCCTGCTCGATGTCGCGGACCGCGCGCTCCATGCGCTCCGGGCCGGCGACGTAGTGCGTGGCCGGGAAGATCCGCACCGTGTCGACCTGCTTGATCACGTCCCCGGTCAGCGGGTGCAGGTAGTAGAGGGCCTCGATCTCGTCCCCGAAGAACTCGATCCGGACGGCCAGCTCCTCGTACGCCGGGATGATCTCCACGGTGTCGCCGCGCACGCGGAAGGTGCCGCGTGCGAAGGCCACGTCGTTGCGCGTGTACTGCACGTCGACCAGGAGCCGCAGGAACGCGTCCCGGTCGAGCTCGCCCCCGACGTCGAGCTTCACGGAGCGGTCGAGGTACGACTGGGGCGTGCCCAGGCCGTAGATGCACGACACCGAGGCGACGACCACGACGTCCCTGCGCGACAACAGGTTCTGCGTCGCAGAGTGCCGCAGGCGCTCCACGTCGTCGTTGATCGACGAGTCCTTCTCGATGTAGGTGTCCGTCTGCGCGATGTACGCCTCGGGCTGGTAGTAGTCGTAGTACGAGACGAAGTACTCGACCGCGTTGTGCGGGAGCATCTCCCGCAGCTCGTTGGCCAGCTGCGCCGCGAGCGTCTTGTTCGGGGCCATCACCAGCGTGGGCCGCTGCATCCGCTCGATCAGCCAGGCGGTGGTCGCGGACTTGCCCGTACCGGTGGCGCCGAGCAGCACCACGTCCTGCTCGCCGCGCCCGAGCCGCTTCTCCAGCTCGGCGATGGCGGCGGGCTGGTCGCCGGCGGGTTCGTACTCGCTGACGACCTCGAAGCGCCCGCCGGCGCGCTCGATCTCGCCCACGGGGCGGTACTCCGAGTGCGCGAGGGGGACCTCCGTCCCGTCCTCGCGTGCGCCGCCCTCCCGAGCGCTGCCGGGAACCTCTGTCGCGAATGCCACGGACCCAGGGTACGAGCGACCCCCGACAGTTTCCGCCCGCCGAACCCCCCGCGCCGACCGTTCGTCGGGCAGGATCGGCCGGGTGCACCCGCCGAAGATCCAGACCTTCGACGTGCCCGCCGGCGTCAACGTCGACACCAAGGGTGTCCGGCGGGAGGTGGCGGAGTACCGCCGCACCCCGTTCGGCCTCTACATGAGCCGGGCCGTCGTCGGGCGCCCCTCGGCGTACTGGATCGAGTCCTGGCTGCTCCCCGACCTCGGCCTCGTCGTGACCGACTGGCGGTGGAACCCGGGGCACGAGCGCGAGCAGGACTTCTACCTGGACGTCGCCCGGGTCGAGCCGGGCGAGAGCGTGTGGCGGACGACCGACCTCTACCTGGACCTGGTCGTCAAGCGCGGGCGGTGGACCGAGGTGCTCGACGCCGACGAGTTCGTCGAGGCCGTGGCCGCCGGGCTGGTCGACACCGCGTCGGCGGAGTGGGCGCTGCACCGCTGCCACGAGACCGTGGCCGGGCTCGCCGCCCACGGCCACGACCTGGACGCCTGGCTGGCCGGGCTCGGCGTCGTGCTGACCTGGCAGGGCCCGGACCGGGAGGTCCGGCCCGCGGGCTGACGCGGTCCGTGGCCCCGGCACCGGCGCACCGGCTCGTCGCCGACCGGACGGCGGGGCCCGCGCCGGACGCCGCCCGGCATTCGTGACTCAGGCCGAGCGCAGCTGCTGCTCGGTCATGCCGTGCCCGCCGGCCCGGGCCAGCCGGACGACGTCCCGGCAGACGGCGTCGGCGTCGTCGTCGCCCCGGGCCAGGGCCAGCCGGGCCCGGGCCAGCCGCGCCTCGTACCGGCCGAGCGGGGGCCCCGCCACCAGCGCGGCCGCGACCTGGTCCGCGGCGTCGTCGAACCGGCCGCGGTCGGTCAGCGTGAGGGCGAGCTGGGCGTGTGCCCAGCAGGTGAACAGCGGCAGCCCGCGCGCCGTCGCCAGCGAGTCGCGGAAGGCCGCCTCGGCCGCCTCGAGGTCCCCGGCGCTACGCAGGGCGAGACCGCGGGCCCGCAGGGCGGTCGCCGTCCAGCCGCGGTGGGCGAGCCGCTCGGCCGTCTCCCGGGCGTGCTCGGCGTCGGCCAGGGCCTCGCGGGGGCGGCCGCACCCGGTCAGCACCTCGCTGCGATGCCAGAGTGCGTACGTCTCCGCCTCGATCGCGCCCAGCTCGCGGGCCAGCTCCACCGACCGGTCGCTGTCGGCGAGCGCCGCGGCGGGGTCGTCGGCGAAGAGCAGGGCGTGGGCGCGGGTCGACCAGGGCGTCACGGCCCGGTGCAGGTCGCCGAGGTCGGTGTAGAGGCGCACGACCTCCCGGAAGCGGGTGATACCCGTGCGGATCCCGCCGCCGAGGAACCCGGCCATCGCCCGCGCGTCGAGCACGTCGGCCACGCCGTGGGCGTCACCGAGGCCGAGGTAGAGCCGTCGCGCGGCCTCCGCCCGGCTCGCCGCCCGCTCCTCGCGGTGCAGGTTCATGTCGACGACCGCCGCCACCGCCAGGGCCGCGGCCCGCGCGCCCGCGTCGGTCCCGGCCGACACCAGGGCCAGCTCGACGAGCTCGGAGGCGTGCCGGGGATCGTCCGCGCCCAGGGACAGCATCGCCAGCCGCGCCAGCAGCCGGGCGCGCTGGGGGGAGGACGCGCCCACGGCCAGCGCCGCCCGGAGATCGGCGCGGGCCTCGACGAGCTCCCCGGCCCGGGCCCGGGCCTCGGCGCGCACGTCCAGCAGCTCGGCGACGACCGGGTCGGGTGGTCGCAGGTCGAGGGCCGCGGTGGCCAGCTGGGCCGCCTCCGCGTCGGCGTGCCGGCCGAGCTGCTCGCGCGCGTCGGTGACGAGCGCCGTCGCGGCCGCCGCCGGGTCGCCGGCGCCGACGAGGTGCCGGGCCCGCTCGCCGGGCGGGGACGGGTGGGGGCCGAGCGCGGCGGCGACGCGGCCGTGCAGGCCGGCGCGGTCGGCCGGGGGCAGCTCGTCGACGACCGTCTCGCTGATCAGGTCGTGCTGCACCAGCCAACCGCCGGCCTCGACCCGCACGAGGGCGGCCCGGGCCAGGCACTCGAGGTCGGCGAGCACGGCGCGCTCGGGTCGGCCGGCGGCGTCCGCGAGCAGGCCCGCCGGGGTGTGCCGGCCCAGGAGCGCCAGGAGCACCAGCAGCGTCCGGGCACCGGGGTCCTGCCGCTGCACACGGGCGAGCAGCGACCGCCGCCGACCCTCACGGGCGAGCTGTCGGGCCCGGTCCGGGGCCTCGGCCGAGCTCGGGGACCACCGGCCCCCGCGGTCCCGCCGCACCCGTCCTTCGGTCTCGAGTGCGGTGAGGACCTCCGCCAGGGCGAAGGGGCTGCCGTCGGTCTGCTCGGCGAGGACGTCCGCCAGCCGCCCGGGCAGGCCGAGCTCGATCAGGTCGCCCCGGCACAGCGGCCCGAGGACCGTCTCCCGCGGGCCGACGGCCGACCCCAGCTCGGCGAGCAGGGCGGCGACCGGCGATCCCGTGGTCAGCTCCTCCGGGCGGTGGGCGAGCACCACCAGGGGGCCGTGGAGTCGCTGGGTGGCCAGCGCGAGCAGGTGCACGCTGCTGGCGTCGGCCCACTGCAGGTCGTCCACGAGCACGGTGGCCCCGCCGGCGGTGGCCGCCGTCAGCAGGCGCAGCGCCCCCTCCAGGAGCAGCGCCCGGCGTGTGCGCGGCTCCAGCCGCAGGTCGGGTGGCGGCGGCAGCTCGGGCAGGAGGTCGGCGAGCGCGGCCCGGATCCGCGGCGGCAGGCCGGCCGGCACCTCCGGGCGGAGCGCGGTGGCGGACCGCAGCAGCGTCGCCGCGAGGGCCCACGGGGTGCGCCGCTCCGCGGGGAACGCCCGGGCCGACAGGACGGGCGGCCCGACCCGGGACGCCAGCTCGGCGAGCAGGCGGGACTTCCCGGCGCCGGCGCCGCCCGCCACCACCGCCACGCCCCCGGTCCGCGACAGGGCGAGCAGCTCCGCGAGCTCCCCGGCACGGCCCACGAACGGCAGCCGTGCGTCCTGCGGCGGGCGCCCGGCCGCCGGGCCCCGGTCCCGCAACAGCTGGACGCGCAGGGAGCGGGTGGCCTCGGTCGGGTCCACCCCGAGCTCCTCGACCAGCCGCGCGCGCAGGTCGTCGAGGACCCGGAGCGCGCCGGCGCGGTCCCCCGCGGCCATCCGTGCCCGGGCCAGCAGCCGGTGTGCGGGCTCGTCCAGGGCTTCGGCGGCGGCAGCCCGGTCGGCGGTGTCGAGGGCCCGGCGGACCCGGCCGAGCTGCAGCCCCGCCTCGGTGGCGAGGATCAGCGCCTCCTGCCGGGACCGCACCAGGCGGCGGCGGTACTCACGGGCCCAGCCGGCGTCGGCGTCCTCCGGGAGCGGCTCGCCCGCCCACCGGCGCAGACCGTCGTCCAGCGACCGGAGCGCCGCACCGGCCTGCCCGGCGTCCAGCAACGCCCGACCCTCGGCGACGGCACGGAGGACGCACTCGGCGTCGATCTCGCAGCCGTCGCCGGTGACCAGCAGGTACCCGGCCGCGGTCCGCCGCAGCACGTCCTCGCCGCCGAGCGCCCGCCGGGCGCGGTGCACCAGGACGTTCAGGTTGGCGGCCGGATCGGCCGGAGGGCACGCGGCCCACAGGATCTCGGCGAGCTCGTCGCGCGACACCGGGCGGTCGGGACGGGTGGCCAGGATCCGGGTGAGCAGGCGGGCCTGGCGGCCCCCGAAGGCGGTGGGCGGGACGGCCACGCCGTCGCGGGACACGCCGAAGCCGCCGAGCAGGCGCACCTCCACCCGCGCCGACGGGGCGGGTCGCCGCTGCTCCATCACCACACCTTCCCCCGGAGGTCTCGCGCGCTGCGGCAGCGGCTCGACGAGGAGGACCGGTCCCGGCGGCCCCGCTGGACCGCCGCGACCCGTCCGGACCGTGGACGTCGCTATCCGGCTGCAACCGACGGTTCCTAGTCTCCCGCCGTCCTGCCGGAACGCGAAGGGAGAACGTCATGACCGCGACCGAGGCGAGGCACGACCCCCGTGAGGTGGACGAGGCCCGGCTGGCGGAGTTCGTGGGCCGCTTCGTCGGGGACCTGGGAGCGGTCCTGCACGCGGCGACCGTCCTGGTCGGCGACCGGCTCGGGTTGTACCGGGCGATGGCGGACGGGTCCTGGGTGGACGCCGGGGAGCTCGCGACGCGCACCGGCACCGACCGGCGGTACGTCGCCGAGTGGCTCGCGGCGCAGGCGGCGAGCGGGTACGTCGAGGCCGACCCGCCGGGTTCGCGGTTCCGGCTCCCCGCCGAGCAGTCCCTGGCGCTCACCGACGAGGACAACCCGCTGTTCGCCCCCGGCGGCCTGCAGGTCGCCGCGTCGTCCGTCAAGGACGTCGACCTGGTGGTCGAGGCCTTCCGCACCGGGCGCGGCGTCGACTGGGGCGCGCACGATCCGGATCTCTTCGACGGGACCGAGCGGTTCTTCCGCCCGAACTACATCGCCCACCTCGTGTCCGAGTGGATCCCGGCGCTGGACGGCGTGGCGGAGCGGCTGGAGGCCGGGGGCGCCGTGGCCGACGTGGGGTGCGGCCACGGAGCCTCCACCCTCCTGATGGCGGGCGCCTTCCCGCGTTCGCGGTGCACCGGCTTCGACCCGCACCCACCCTCGATCGAGGCCGCCCGGCGCCGGGCCGACGCCGCGGGCCCGACCGGCCGCCCGGCCTTCGCGGTGGCGACCGCGAAGGACTACCCGGGACGGGGCTACGACCTGGTGACCTGCTTCGACTGCCTGCACGACATGGGGGACCCGGTCGGTGCGGCCGCGCACGTCCGGGAGAGCCTGGCGGAGGACGGCGTCTGGATGATCGTCGAGCCGTACGCCGGTGACCGGCTCGCGGACAACCTGACGCCGGTCGGCCGGGTCTTCTACTCGGCCTCGACGATGATCTGCACCCCGGGCTCTCGGTCGCAGGAGATCGGGGCGGCGCTCGGGGCGCAGGCCGGTGAGGCCCGGCTGCGCGAGGTGCTCACCGCCGGTGGCTTCGGCCGGGTCCGGCGGGCCGCGCAGACGCCGTTCAACCTCGTCCTCGAGGCCCGGCCGTGACGGAGGAACCGACGACGCGGCAGCGGAGCGACGGCACGGAGGCGGGCACCACCCGGACGCTCGCGACCGTGGAGCGCTTCCTGGAGGCCTTCGGCCGCGGCGACGTCGACGCGGTGATGGCGGTGATGGGCCAGGACTGCGTCTTCGAGTCCACGGAACCGCCCGACGGCCGCTGCCACCGGGGCCGGGACGAGGTGCGCCGTTGCTGGCAGGAGCTGTTCGGCACGCCCGGAGCGCACTTCACCACGGAGGAGGTCCGGGCGTTCGGCGACCGCGCGGTCGTGCGGTGGCGCTACTCCTGGGCGGGTGCGCCCGGTGCGGAGGAACAGGTCGGCGGGCACGTCCGGGGCGTCGACCTGTTCACCGTGCGGGACGGCGTGGTCGTGGAGAAGCTCTCCTACGTCAAGGGCTGACGGGTCGGAGGCCGGCCCGGCCCGGAGGCCGGCCGGGTCCGCACCCGGGCCGCCGGTGGCGCTCGGGCGCTCGGGCGATCAGGCGATCAGGGCGGCGAGCAGGCCCTGCTGCACCACCGGCGAGGTGCTCGTCGTCCCCGTGGGCGTCCCCGACGTCGTGGTCGCCGTGGTCGCCGTCGGCCCCGTCGTCGTGGTCGTGGTCGCCGGCGTCGTGGTGCCCGTGGTGGTCGTGCTGCTCGGGGCCGCCGACGTCCGGCTGGTAGTGGTCGGCGTCGGGTCGGGCCCGCCCTCCACGTCGCCGTCCTCCTCCGTGGGGGTCCGGGTGGTCGTCCGCGAGCTGGTCGGCGGGCTGGTCGTGGTCGTGACGGGCGGCGGGTCCACCACGGTGGACGGCTCCGGCGAGGGCGCCACGGGCTCCGGCGTGGTGGTGCGGGCACGTGGCGTGGTGGTGCGGGCACGTGGCGTGGCGGTGCGCTGCCTCGTCGTCGTGGTCGGCTCGGGCTCCGCGGCGACGACGGGCGGGGTGACCACGGGCGGGGCCACGGTGGTGGTCACGGGCGGCGGTGTGGTGGGGACCTGCGCCACCGGCTCGACGACGACGGGTGCGGGCTGGGCGGCGGCGGTCCCGATCGCGGTGACCCCGCCGAGGGCGCCGATGGTGAGCACCGCCGCCGCGGCCGCGCCGCTCGCGCGGTTGGCCGCCCCGGCCCGCCGGACCACGTCCTCGATCGCGGGCAGGGCGACCCCCGCGGCCAGCTCGTCGTCCAGCCGTCGGAGCTCCTCCGCGCCGCGCCCTTCCGACCGGCCGGCGTACTGCAACGGGTTGCTCACCGGGTCTCCTCCTCGTCCCTGGCGTCGCTCGTGTCCCTGGCGTCGCTCGTGCCTGCGTCCGGGCCGCCGTCGACACCCGTGCCGGAGCCCGTACCGGCCGACTCGTCGGATCCCTCACCGCGGCCCTCACGCGCGGTCTTGCCGGCGCCCTCGGCCGAGGACCCACCGCGGTCCGCGTCCTCGCCGGACCCCGTGGCCGGACTCTCGGCCGCGTCCGCCCCGGGCTGCGCCTCCGGGTCCACCGCCGGCGCCTCCGGGTCCACCGCCGGCGCCTCCGGGGCCACCGCCGGCGCCTCCGAGCCCACCGCCGGCGCCTCCGGGCCCGCCACCGACCAGCCGGCCGAGCCCGTCCCGGCGCGCCCGTCGACGGCAGGGCCCGCCGCACGACCCCGGTCCGACCCCGCCCCGGGCCTCCCGGCGCTCGCCCCGGCCTCGACCGGTGCGGACACCGGGGTCGGCGGCGGCTCCGACGACAGGAGCGCGACGCCCCCCAACCCGGCGAGGCCCTCCTCGATCTGGCTCCCGACCCGGTTGAGCCGGGCCTGCACGGTGCCCGGCGACACCCGCTCCAGCGCGGCGACCTCGGGCACGCTCACACCGGCCATGTGCACCAGCACCGCCGTGCGCCGGTCGTCCATCGGGACGCGGGCGAGCGTGCGCAGCACCGCTGCGGTCCGGGGATCGAGACCGGCCTGGTCCTGCACCGGTGTCCCGCGCAGGCCCAGACGCGCGGTCAGGCGCCGCCAGGTGCTCGCCGAGGACCGCACCGCGACCCGGCGCACCCACGCCTCCGCGTCCCCCGCCCGGACCTCCGACCACTGCCGCCAGGCCCGGGAGTAGGCGTCCTGCACCAGGTCGTGGGCCGCCCCGGAGTCCAGCGTGATGGCGAAGAGCTGGCCGACGAGCCGCGGGTAGTGGGCCTCGAGGTGGGCGCCGAAGTCGGCCCGCAGCCCGCCCGGGGCGGCGGCCTCCGTGAGGTCGCGCTCGACGACGGAGCCGTCGGCGGTGCCCTCCTCCGGATTTCGCGGACCCGACGGAGCGGGCTCCCGGTCGACCTGTGCGCTCACCCTCCGCCCCTTCGTCGCCCTGCCGGGTCCTCGGCCGTCTCCCGCCGCGGGCGTCACCCGCTGTCACGTCCTGCCCGCCTATCGCGCGAGACCCGTCCCCCGTTACAGCGAAGCCCGGCGCGCTCTACGCCCGTTCAGCCTAGTAACGAGGCGACCACCCGGTGGTTGCGGCCCAGCGCTCGGCCCCGGGAAGTACCGCGTCGAACCAGGGCTCCGTGCGCTCGACGTAGCGCGCCGCGTCGGGGTCACCGGCGCACTCGGCCGCCGCCGCCCGCGTGACCTCCAGGTACTCCTCCCGCGCACCCTCGTCGGCCCGCAGCCAGTCCCGGAGCAGCAGGGCGGAGCGCCACCCGGGCGAACCGTGCACGCGCACGTGCAGGTGCACGCGCTGCTCCGGATCGGCGCCCGCGAAGCAGCGCTTCCGCCAGTGCTCGGGATCGGGATCGGTCGGCTTCGGCCGGTCCCGGTCGATCCCGGGTCGGAGGATCAGGCCGAGGGCACGCAAGGGCTCCGCGATCGCCTCCGCGTCGTCGAGTGCCGCCACCGCGAGCTGCAGGTCAGTGACGTCCTCGGCGGGCAGCCCGGGCACCGCGGTGGAGCCGACGTGCTCCACTCCCAGGCTGCGCTCCCCCGCTGCGCGCGCCACCCGGGCGGCGAGGCGCGCCCCCCGGTCCGCCCACCCCGGCTCGGGCTCGACCAGGACCGGCGCTCCCCCCACGACGGCGCGCCCGAGCCGCACGTTCTCCTCGAAGGGCACCAGGCGCTCGTGCCAGAGCCGGTCGACCCGGGCCCGGAGCTCCTCCTCCGACCCGTCGTTGTCCAGCACGGCGTCGGCGACGGCCAGCCGCTCGGCGTCCGACGACTGCTTCGCGATCCGCGCCCGGGCGTCCTCCTCGGTCATCCCGCGGCTCGCCACGAGCCGCCGCACGCGCACCTCCGCGTCCGTGTGCACGACCACGACCAGCGGGAACCGGTTCGCGTTGCCCATCTCGACCAGGAGTGCGGCGTCGTGCACCACGACGGCCTCCGGTCCGGCCGCGGCGACCAGCTCGGCCTGTCGGCGCGCGATCAACGGATGGGTGATGGCGTTGAGCACGGCGAGCCGGTCGTCGTCGCCGAAGACGATCGACGCGACCCGTGCCCGGTCCATCTCGCCGTCCGGCCCGACCACCTCGGGTCCGAAGGCCTCGGCGATCCGGGCGAGCCCCTCCGAGCCCCCGGCGACGACCTCGCGGGCGATCAGGTCGGCGTCCACCAGGACGGCGCCCAGCTCCACCAGCCGTCGCGAGACCGTCGACTTGCCCGCCCCGATACCGCCCGTCAGCCCGATCTGCAGCACGGGACCGACCGTACCCAGGCATGGATCACCGGGCGGCGGCCACCGCCGGCACGGAGGTCGGTGCGGCTGCGCTCGGCGTCGCGCTCGCGGGCGCCGGTGGCGCGCTGGTCTCCGGCGGGGCCGGCTGGGTGGCGCCGTCCTTCGGCAGGACGCGCAGCGCGAGGTCGACGAGCCGGTCGACCGGGGCGCCGGGGGCGCGGGCGCTGACCGGGAGCACGAACGTCAGGGTGTCCACCCCGTAGACCACGGCGAGCACCGTCTCGGTGGGCCGCTCCACCGCGACCGCGGGTGCGGCCCCGATCGACAGGTCGCGGGACCGTCCGTCCGATCGCTCCGCGTTGGTGTTCAGCTGCCACTGCCGTCTCGCGGCGTCGGCGTCGGTGTAGCGCCCGACGTTGATGTCCAGCAGGGTGTTCCCGCCGCCGGCACCGCTCTCCGTGTAGCGGCAGCCGATCCGCTCGGTCCGGTTGACCGACGGCTCCGGGATCCCGCGGATGGTGCGCAACGCCGTGGACCCGAGGGGGCGGGCGAACAGGGCGCCGAGATCGTCCGGGGCGAGGAACGCGCTGCAGTCCTCCGGAAGGGCGAGCTTCGTGGGCTCGGAGCCCGACGCCGCCTCCGCCGACTCGGTGAACGTGGGGACGGGCAGCGTCTCCTGGCCGGTGGCCGTGGAACAGCCGGTCAGGACGCCCAGGCCGACGGCCAGCATCGCCACCACACGCCCCCCGACCCGCATGGATCAAAACTAGGCCCGAACGAAGATCGATACACGTGACGCGCCGGGCCGGTCACGGACCGCAGCCCGATTGTGATCCACGCGTCACCCGACGGAGTTCCGGGGAACACCGAACGGCCCCGGTCCGGAGGGCCGGGGCCGTTCGTTCAGCCGTGCGTCAGGCGGTCGGCCCGCGCTCACGCACCGCCGGACAGCTTCTCCCGCAGCGCGGCGAGCTGCTCGTCGCTGGCCAGCGAGCCGCCGGTCTGCGCCTCCTGCGGGGCATCGCCTCCGGAGGAGTAGTTGGCGGCGCCGGTGTCGACACTCGCCTCCTCCTCGGCCTCGGCGGCCTTGCGGATCTGCGCCATGTGCTGCTCGTAGCGCTCGTGCGCCTCGGCGTACTGCTTCTCCCAGGCCGCGCGGGCCTCGTCGTAGCCTTCCTTCCACTCGCCGGTGTCGACGTCGAAGCCCTCGGGGTAGATGTAGTTCCCCTGGTCGTCGTACTCCGCCGCCATGCCGTAGCGGGTGGGGTCGAACTCGGTGTCGACCGTCATGCCCTCGTTGGCCTGCTTCAGCGAGAGCGAGATGCGGCGCCGGTCGAGGTCGATGTCGATGACCTTGACCATCGCGTCGTCGCCCACCTGGACGACCTGCTCCGGGATCTCCACGTGGCGCTCGGCCAGCTCGGAGATGTGGACCAGGCCCTCGATGCCCTCCTCGACGCGCACGAACGCGCCGAACGGGACGAGCTTGGTGACCTTGCCCGGGACGATCTGGCCGATCGCGTGGGTCCGGGCGTAGAGGCGCCACGGGTCCTCCTGCGTCGCCTTCAGCGACAGCGAGACCCGCTCGCGGTCCAGGTCGACGTCGAGGACCTCGACCGTGACCTCCTGGCCCACCTCGACGACCTCGGAGGGGTGGTCGATGTGCTTCCAGGACAGCTCGGAGACGTGCACCAGGCCGTCGACCCCGCCGAGGTCGACGAACGCGCCGAAGTTGACCACCGAGGAGACGACGCCCTTGCGCACCTGGCCGCGGGCCAGCTGGTTGAGGAACTCGCTGCGGACCTCGGACTGGGTCTGCTCCAGCCAGGCGCGGCGGGACAGGACCACGTTGTTGCGGTTCTTGTCCAGCTCGATGATCTTGGCCTCGATCTTGCGGCCGACGTACGGCTGGAGGTCGCGCACGCGGCGCATCTCGACCAGCGAGGCCGGCAGGAAGCCGCGGAGCCCGATGTCCAGGATCAGGCCGCCCTTGACGACCTCGATGACGGTGCCCTCGACCGGCTCGTCCGCCTCCTTCAGGGCCTCGATCGTGCCCCAGGCGCGCTCGTACTGGGCGCGCTTCTTGGAGAGGATCAGGCGACCCTCCTTGTCCTCCTTCTGGAGGACGAGGGCCTCGACGAACTCGCCGACCTCGACGACCTCGGCGGGGTCGACGTCGTGCTTGATCGACAGCTCCCGCGAGGGGATGACGCCCTCGGTCTTGTAGCCGATGTCGAGCAGGACCTCGTCACGGTCGACCTTGACGATGGTGCCCTCGACGATGTCGCCATCGTTGAAGTACTTGATCGTCTGGTCGATGGCGGCGAGGAAGTCCTCCTCCGACCCGATGTCGTTGACGGCGACCTGCGGCGTGGTCGGGGCGGCGGTGGTGTCGGTGGACATGTAGTGGGGTGCTCCGGTGGATGTCTTCGGTTGTGGCCGCGTCACGGGCGGCCGGTCGGTGGATGTAGCCGTGACTGGATGGTGCGTGTGACAGTCACCTTCGATCATCGATTCCCCGCGGGCGCTCCCGCACCGGCCGCCCCCTCGCGCTCCAGCTCGAGCGGGTACCGCGCACGTTGACCACGGGTACCGGCCATGCTACGCGGCACCCGATCAGCGGGGCAATGCGGGTCCCCGGTGCGGAACTGGGACGATCCGGGGCGTGAGCTGCAGCTGCCGGGTGGATCGATCATGAGGGCGCGGACGGCCCGTCGGGGCCCGCGATGAGCGCCGAGGAGACGCTCGGCACGGCCGGGATCGCGCGCCGGACGGTGGGTCCGGCGGAGTCCGAACGGGCCAGCCGCGCCTGGTGGGACGCCGACGCCGCCGAGTACCTCGCCGAGCACGGACCGGACATCGGCGAGGCGGAGTTCGTGTGGTGCCCCGAGGGCCTGCACGAGGCCGAGGCGGGCCTGCTCGGGGAGGTCGCCGGGCGCCGGGTGCTGGAGGTCGGCTGCGGCTCGGCGCCCTGCGCCCGGTGGTTGCGGGCGCACGGGGCGGAGCCGGTGGCGCTGGACCTGTCCCGCGGGATGCTGCGGGCCGCCGCCGCACTCAACGCCCGCACCGGGATCGACGTGCCGCTCGTCCAGGCCGGCGCCGAGCACCTCCCCTTCGCCGACGGCTCGTTCGACCTGGCCTGCTCGGCCTTCGGCGCGGTCCCGTTCGTCGCCGAGCCGGTGCAGGTCATGCGCGAGGTGCACCGGGTGCTCCGGCCGGGCGGGCGCTGGGTGTTCGCCGTCAACCACCCCATGCGCTGGATGTTCTCCGACGACCCGGGGCCGGACGGGCTGACGGTCACCCAGTCGTACTTCGACCGGACCCCCTATCTGGAGGTCGACGCGCAGGGCCGCGCGACGTACGTCGAGCACCACCGGACGCTGGGCGACCGGGTGCGCGACGTCGTCGCGGCCGGACTGGTGCTCGACGACCTCGTCGAGCCGGAGTGGCCGGAGGGGTTCGAGCGGGTGTGGGGGCAGTGGTCGCCGCTGCGGGGCGCGCTGTTCCCGGGCACCGCGATCTTCGTGACCCACCGGCCGGCATGACCACCCCGCGGGCCGCCCGGGCCGTGATCACCTGTCGTGGAGGTGGACGAGGGCGGTCGTGGAGCCGGACGGGTCCGTGTGACGACGGGTGGAACGACCCGTGGTCACGGCGCCGCCTCCCCGTCGGATGCGCCTGCGGCACTCTCGGGGCGGTCGACACCACGGGTTAGGGTCCGGCGGTGCCGATCGACGCCTCCCAGCTCCGCTCCCTGCACGCGCCCGCGACCCCCGGGCAGCTGAACGACCGGATGGGGATCGAGATCCTCTCCGCGTCGGTGGAGGAGGTGCGGGGCCGGATGCCGGTCGAGGGCAACCGCCAGCCCTACGGCCTGCTGCACGGCGGCGCGAGCGGGGTGCTCGCCGAGACGCTCGGCTCGGTGCTCGCGGCGATGCACGCCCTGCCGGAGCGCTTCCCCGTCGGGCTCGAGCTGGCCTGCACGCACCACCGCGCGGCCACGGAGGGCTACGTGACGGGCGTGGCCCGGCCGATCCACGTCGGCCGCAGCACCTCGACCCACGAGATCGTGCTGACCGACGAGCAGGGTCGCCGGACCTGCACCGCCAAGCTCACCTGCCTGCACCGGGACACCGAGCCCACGATCTGAATGCACGAACGGCACTCTCGTGCGGTAGGTCCGCACGAAAGTGCCGTTTGTGCAACAGGCCGGCCGTCAGGTGCCCACGTTCTCGCCCAGGTAGGCCTCCTGCACCCGCGGGTCGGCGAGGAGCTCGGTCCCGGTCCCGGACAGCGTGGTGCGGCCGAGGTCGATCACGTAGGCCTTGTCCGACAACGCGAGCGCGGCCAGCGCGTTCTGCTCGACGAGCAGCACCGTGGTGCCCTCGTCGCGCAGCTCCCGGACGGTGTCGAAGATCCGCTGGGTCATGATCGGCGAGAGCCCCATGGACGGCTCGTCGAGCATGAGCAGCTTCGGCCGGGACATCAGCGCGCGGCCGATCGCGAGCATCTGCTGCTCGCCGCCGGAGAACAGCCCGGCCTTGTTCGTGCGCCGCTCCCCCAGCACCGGGAACAGGTCGTACACGCGCTGCATGTCCTGCGCGACGCCGGCCTCGTCCTTGCGCGTGTAGGCGCCGAGCCGCAGGTTCTCCTCGACCGACATGCGGGCGAAGAGCCGCCGACCCTCCGGGCTGTGCGCCACGCCCCGGGAGAGGATCTCGTGGGCCGGCATCCTCTGGATCGGCGTGCCGTCGAACTCGATCGTCCCGGAGACGGGCCGCAGCAGTCCGGAGAGGGTGCGCAGCGTCGTCGTCTTGCCGGCGCCGTTCGAACCGATCAGGGAGACGATCTGGCCCCGGTCGACGTCGAACGTCACGCCGCGGACCGCCTGGATGGCGCCGTAGGCGACCACCAGGTCGCGGACGGACAGGAACGCCATTACTCGGACTTCCCCTCTGCCGTGCCGGCCCCGTCCGCCGCAGCGGCACCCGGGCCGGGGCCGGCGTGCAGCTGTGCCTCGACCTCCTCGGGCGGGGCGCCCAGGTAGGCCTCCACGACCCGGGGGTCGCCGCGCACCTCGTCCGGCGAACCCTCGACCAGCAGCGCGCCCTGGACCAGCACCAGCACCCGGTCGCAGAGCGTGAAGATGAACTTGGTGTCGTGCTCGATGACGACCACCGACACGCCCAGGTCGCGGATCGCGAAGATCAGCTGCCGGGTCGCCTCGGTCTCCTGCGCGTTCATGCCCGCGGTGGGCTCGTCGAGCAGCAGCACCGACGGGTCGGTGGCGAGCGCGCGGGCGATCTCGAGCCGCCGCTGGTCGCCGTAGGGCAGGTTGCGGGCCAGCTCGTCGGCGAAACGGGTCAGCCCGACGAAGGCGAGCAGCTTCTCCGCCCGCTCCGCCGCCTCGGCCTCGCTGCGTCGGAACCGCGGGCCGTGCAGCAGCGAGGAGAGCGGGCCCTGCTTCATCCGCACGTGCCGCCCGACCAGGACGTTCTCGGTCGCGGTCATGGACGGGAACAGCCGGATGTTCTGGAACGTCCGGGCGACGCCCGCCTCGGTGACCCGGGCCGGGTCCTGCGGCATCGGCCTGTCGCGCAGCGTCACCTGGCCCGACGTCGGTGTGTAGAGCCCGGTGAGGCAGTTGAAGAAGGTCGTCTTCCCCGCCCCGTTGGGCCCGATCAGGCCGATGATCTCGCCCTCGTGCAGCGAGAGGTTGACGTCGTCGAGGGCGCGCAGGCCGCCGAACTGCATGGTCACGCCGGACGACACCAGGATCGGCTCCCGGGTGCCCGTCGCGATGTGCATGTCCGAGGCGAGCTCGGCGGCGACCCTCTGCGGAGGGGCCTCGGCCTCGACGGCGGCGCCGTCGGCCGTGGTGGCGCCGGGCCCGGTCCCCTCGGGGGTCGGGCCGTCGAGGGTGGGGGGGTTCTCGCTCACGGCTCCACCCTCGTGGGAAGCGGACCCGGGCCTTCCTTCACGGTGTCCTCGGGGTCGGGGTCGGTCAGCTCCGCCCTGCGGTGCCGGTCCGGCACGATGCCCTGCGGCCGGAACCGCATGATCAGCACCAGGGCCAGGCCGAACAGCAACAGACGGTAGTCGGAGAACTCGCGCAGCTTCTCCGGCAGCACGAACAGGATCGACGCGCCGAGCACGGCGCCGGGGATCGTGCCCATGCCGCCGAGGATGACCGCCGCGAGCAGGGTGACCGACTCCAGGAAGCGGAAGGAGTCGTAGGCGACCACGGCCGTCTTGTGCGCGAAGAACGCGCCCGCCAGACCCGCGAGCATCGCGCCGATGAGGAAGGCCAGGATCTTGATCGGTCCGGTGCGGATGCCCATGGCGGCAGCCGCGTCCTCGTCCTCCCGGATCGCGATCCATGCCCGGCCCAGCCGCGAGTTCTTCAGGTGCGCGAACACCAACATCACGGCCGCGACCAGCAGCACGATCAGGACGTAGTAGAGGACGCCCGAGGGCAGCCGCACGTCGCCGATCGTGATCGAGTCGGAGAACTGGAAGCCGCCGACGGCCACCGCCGGGATGTTCGGGATGGCGTTGGCGCCACCGGTCAGCCCGCCGATGTTGTTCTGCGCGCTGCGCACGAAGATCTCGCCGAAGGCCAGCGTGACGATCGCCAGGTAGTCGCCGCGCACCCGCAGCGTCGGCGACCCGACGATCGCGCCGAACAGCCCCGCCACCACGGCCGAGATGACCATGACCAGCAGGAACGGCAGGTGGATGCCGATCTCCGAGGCCGCCGCGCCGGAGAGGTTCGCCGCCACGAAGGCGCCGATGCCCAGGAACGCGACGTACCCGAGGTCGAGCAGGCCGGCCAGGCCGACCACGATGTTGAGCCCGATCGCGGTGGCGGCGTAGACGCCGATGTTCGACGCCACCGTCATCCAGTACTCGGTGCCGGCGCTGGTCAGCGGCAGGAGCAGCGCCACGATCAGCAGCACGATCACGCTGAACGTGCGGTGCCGCTCGGAGACCGCGGCGAACCAGGTCAACAGGCCGGAGGCGTTGAGGGCGGCGAACGCGCCCGCCAGGGCCGCCAGCAGGGACAGGAAGACGACGCCGGCGTAGGGGTTGACCACCCCGCCCTGGCCGCCGCTGGTGAGCACCGCGGCGACGAGCAGCAGCACGACCACGAACAGGACGACGAGCAGGAGCCACTCGACCCACCAGGGCAGGCGCCAGGTCCACACCGGCGTGCGCTCGAGACCGCCCGCGTCGGCGCCCAGGATCATGACGAGCCCACCGACGAGGGTGACGATCGAGCCGAACGCGATCGCCCCCTCGGAGGCGGTGACGGCACCGAGCCCGCCGCCCTCGACCGTGATCCACAGCCCGTTGATCAGGGCGACGACGGTGATGCCGATCCCCAGCCCGCGCACGATGCGGTGGCGCGCCGGGATCCGCCGCAGCGCCGCCACGACGATCGCGGCCAGCCCCAGGATCACCAGGTGCAGCCGGAAGCCGGTGACGGCGAAGGGGGCGACGAAGTAGTTGAGCGTCGCCTTCTCCGGGTAGGGCCCGTCGTTCAGCACGAACGTGACCCACGGCAGGTACGCGCCGACGAGGGTGAGGACGCCGCCGACGATCATGAGGATCGTGGAGCGGGGCGCGGCCGCGTCGAGCAGGCCCGCGAGCCGGCCGGAGTGCCGCGGCGGGGCCGACGGCGTGGCGGGCGTTCGAGGGGTCGCCGTGGTGGTCATGCGCGCACCCGCTCGGACTCGCCGAAGAAGCCCTGGGGCCGGAACACCAGGACGATGATCAGCACCACGAAGATCCAGACGTAGTCGTAGGCCGTGCCGCCGGGGAGGTACTGCCCGCCGAGGGCCTTGACCAGCCCGATCACCAGGCCGCCGACCACGGCACCGCGGATGTTGCCGATGCCGCCGAGCACGGCCGCGGTGAACGCGAAGATGCCGTTCTGGAAGCCCATGTCGATGTTGATGTTGTTCAGGTAGCTGCCGTAGAGCACGCCCGCGACGCCGGCGAGGGCGCCGCCGATGGCGAAGGTCAGCACGATGACGCGGTCGGGGTCGATGCCCATCAGCCGCGCGACGTCCCGGTCCTGCGAGGTGGCGCGCATGGCGCGGCCGAGCCGGGTCCGCTCCACGAACCGCTCGAGGCCGAAGGCCAGCACCAGCGACATGACGATCAGCAGGATGCCGACGTACCGGATCACCACGCCGTCCCCGATCGGGATGACGACGGCGCCCTCGACGAACAGGTTCGGGAACGGCAGGGCCGCCGTGGCCCCCGGGTAGAAGACGCGCATGGCCTCCTGCAGCGCGACCGACACGCCGAGCGCGGTGATCAGCGGGGCGAGGCGTGGCGCGTTGCGCAGGGGCCGGTAGGCGAAGCGCTCCATCGCCACGGCGATGAGCATCGCGACGAGCGCGCCCGCCACCAGGGCGATCGGCAGCGCGAAGTACCAGGTCGTGGCGATCGCCGTGGGCAGGACGTAGGTCAGGGTGGCCAGGCCGCCGTAGGCGCCGACCATGAAGATCTCACCGTGCGCGAAGTTGATCAGCTGGATGATCCCGTAGACCATCGTGTAGCCGAGCGCGATCAGCGCGATCAGCGAACCGAGCACCAGCCCGTTCGCGACCTGCGACAGGAACGTGGACAAACGAGGGGTCTCCTCCACCGCGTGCAGGAGCGGGGACGGGTGGTGTCCCGTCCCCGCTCACGTGCGTCCTCGTCGCGTGCCCCCGGGGTCGGGGACGCGCGTCAGCCGGCCGGGTAGGTGCCCGTCTCCAGCGGCTTGAACTCGCCACCCTGGACCGAGTACACGGTCAGCACCTTGTTGGTGGTGTCGCCGTACTGGTCGAAGGAGATGGTGCCGGTCGCGCCCTGCAGGTTGGTGGCCTGCACGGCCTGGATCAGGCCGTCCCGAGTGGCGTCGGAGAAGGTGCCGTTGCCGACCGCCTTGGCGAGACCGTCGATGAGGACGTTCGCGGCATCGTAGGTCAGCGCGCCGTAGGCGCTGTACGGCTCCGAGTAGCCGGCCTGCTGGTAGGCGTCGATGAAGGCCTGCGCGCTGGGCAGCTGCTCCGGTGGGGCCCCGACGTTGGTGGCCAGGTCGCCCTCGCGACCGCCGAGCGAGACGTAGTCGTCGGCGACGATGCCGTCGCCGCCCATCAGCGGGACGTTGAGGCCCGCGTCCGCCAGCTGCTTCGACAGCGGCCCGGCGACCGGGTACTCGCCGCCGTAGTAGACCGCGTCGGGGTTGGACGGCCGGATCTTGGCGATCACGCCGGAGAAGTCGGTGTCCTTCTCACCGACCTTCTCGCGCGCGACCACGGTCGCGCCCAGCTTCTCGGCCTCCGCGGCGAACTGGGCCGCCAGGCCCGCGCCGTAGGTCTTGCCGTCGTCGATGACCGCGATGTTCTGCTTGCCGGCCTTCTGCACCAGGTACTGCGCCGCGAAGGGACCCTGGATGGCGTCCGTGGTGGCGGTCCGGAAGTACGAGTCGAACGGCCGGGTCGGGTCGGTCTGCCAGTTGTCGCCCTGGGTGAGCGCCGGGTTGGTGTTGGCCGGCGAGATCTCGACGATCTTCTTCTGTGCCAGGACCGGAGCCGCCGACTGGGCGGTGGAGGAGTTCAGGGTCCCGATCACGCCGACGACGTTGGGGTCCGAGGCCAGCTTGGTCGCGGCCTGGCCGGCGACCTGGGCCGTCGCCTGGTCGTCCTCGGCCTGCAGCGCGAGCCGGTAGCCGGGCACGGTGCAGTTCTGGTTGGCCTGGTTCACCGCCAGGTCGGTGGAGTTCTTCATACCCAGGCCCAGCGCCGAGAGGCCGCCGGAGAGCGGGGCGATGAAGCCGACGACGAGGGTGCCCTTGCTGGTGTCGCAGGATCCTCCGCCCCCGCCGGTCGCCTCTTCCCGGTTGGTGCTGCACGCGGTGAGCGCGAGGGCGCCCGCGAGCAGCGCGGCGGTCGCAGCGACCTTCCGCGTCCGACTCATGTCTTGTCCTTCCGTGCCAACCACGTCGAAGGCGGTCCCCCGAGCGCCGCCCCGCCCCCGGACAGACGCCGGAAGCGTCGCGGACGTTAGGTCACCGGAAGGTGCGCCGTCATCACGAGCGGCGGCAGCTTTACCAGACCGCAACCGGATATCACGCAGCGTCACCGACGCTTCACCCGCAGTGCTGAGTTATCATATCGTTATCAAGTGGCAGCGTTCTGACCAGCAGAGACGTCGATAGCACGTGGCGAAAATCGCACTCCGGGCGGGGGCATTACCGCTGGGTAACGATCATGTGCAGGTCGGAGAACGCGACGAGGCCGCCCCGGCGGTCGACCGGGACGGCCTCGAGGAAGGTTGCGGGGCCTAGCCCTTCGCGGGTGCGAGGCCCTCGATGACGGCCTCGGCGACCGCCTTCATCGTGGTGCGGCGGTCCATCGCGGTGCGCTGGATCCACCGGAAGGCCTCGGGCTCGGTCATGTTCTGCTTGGCCATCAGCAGACCCTTGGCCCGGTCGACGACCTTGCGGGTCTCGAACCGGTCGTTCAGCGAGGCCACCTCGTCCTCGAGGGCACGCTTCTCGGCGAAGCGGGACACGGCGAGCTCGATCGCGGGCACCAGCTCGTGCCGGGCGAACGGCTTGACCAGGTAGGCCATGGCACCGGCGTCGCGCGCGCGCTCGATGAGGTCGCGCTGGCTGAAGGCGGTGAGCATGACGACGGGCGCGATCTTCTCCTCGACGATCGTGGCGGCCGCCTCGATGCCGTCCTTCTTCGGCATCTTGACGTCCATGATCACGAGGTCGGGCCTGAGGTCGCGGGCCATCTCGATGGCCGCCTCACCGTCGGGGGCCTCGCCCGCGATCTGGTATCCCTCTTCCCCGAGCATCTCGGTCAGGTCGAGGCGGATCAGCGCCTCGTCCTCCACCACGAGGACGCGCCAGCCGACGGCAGGGCCGTCGTCGGTCGTCCTGTCCTCGGACACTGGCTGGCTCACGGGTGGGTTCTCCTTAGACGTGCGGGTCGAACGCAAGGCCCCAGGGTAGCGGCGATAAGGTTGCACCCAGGTTGCCCTGCCCGTGTGATCCCGTGCGACGCGAGCGAGAACACAGTCGGGGCGGCCGGCCCCCGTAGCCCAACCGGCAGAGGCAGCGGACTCAAAATCCGTCCAGTGTCAGTTCGAATCTGACCGGGGGCACCACCCTGACCTTCGAGGACGTCGGGTCGGTGATCAGGACTCACGGTCCTGTCCAACTGGCATCTCCGCCGACTCGCGAACGACGCCTGACCGGCGGTCGCCGCACGCACCTGCTGCCCGCGCTCGGCGACGTGCCGCTGCGCGACCTCACTCCCCCGCGGCACCGTCTGGCTCGTCGTGACCACCGGCATCCGCCGCGGCGGGCTCTGCGGCGTGCGCTCCGGTCGGCTGCACCTCGACGAGGAGATCATCGGGATCCGCCGCAGTCGGGTGCTTCCGGTCTGTCGTCGCGCGGGCAACTGCGCAGCACTGCTGCCACCCCACGATCGTGTGAACCCCGAGCGTGGGTCGGGTAGCACCGGTGCGGACCGCCCCTTGAGGCCTCAGCCGATGAGCGACGCCGGGCCCTGTGTGGGCACGTGGATCCATCCCTCGACCTCGGCGAGCCTGGTCTGCTCACGGGTGTCGGTCGAGCGGTGTGCCCGCGAGCGGTGAGCGCGGCGATCGATGGAGGACACTGCCGGTTGATCCGTTCGGCCGGCAACCACTGCGAACCGCAGGAGGTCCTCCTGATGTGGATCTTCTTCACCGCGAGCGGGTCGAGGCGTTGGCTGCCAGGGTCCGGCGTCTTCCCGGATTCCCGACCTTCCCCGGCGTCGAGGCCGGCGGAGCCCGCTACGACCACAGGGGAGCGCTGCTCACCGACGCCGCGTTGCAGGCCGCGATCGACTTCGACTCGGTCGTGAAGCCTCGGGTCGCGCGTCTCGTGGCGGCCTGGCCGGAGGCCGTCACGGTCGACCTCTTCCGGGCCCGCGTCTCTGCCGAGGTACCGGGCGAGGTCCTCCAGTGGAAGCACCCCGAGAAGCTCGCCCGCGCTCTCCGCCTCGCCGACCTCCTTGCGGCCGAGAAGGTCCAGACCGTCAGCGAGCTCCGCAGCTGGTGTCTGCTCCCGGACAGTCGTTCGACGCTGCTGACGCTGAAGGGCGTCGGGGAGAAGACCGCTGACTACGTCGCCGTACTGGCGGGCGGGCAGGCCGTCGCCGTCGACCGCCGGATCCGCACTTTCGTCGGCGGCGGAACCGACCAGGAGATCCGGATGCTTCTGACGACGGTCGCTTCCGAGCTGGACCTCGACCTCGGCGTCCTGGACCGAGTGGTCTGGGCGGCGGGCAAGGCGGAGCCACCGCCGGACGATCGCCCCGACACGGTCGACGTCACCCTCACCGTTCCGGCCGACAAGGCCGCCCGGCTTCGCGACCTCACCGCGCTGTGGCTCGAGGGCCGACCGAACGCAGAGTGGCGAGCGACCGACCATCAGCTCGCGGTCGCCCTCTGGCAGCAGCTCGACGACCGCCGCCGACAGCTCTTCGGCGTCCTCATCGACCATCCTGGCCGACGATTCCCCGCGGACGAGCTCGTCGACCTCGACGGCGCTGCCGCCTCCCTCGAGAACCTCACAAGCCTTCTCGGACAGCCCGGCCCACTGAGCGAGCAGAGGGGCAGGGCCTGGCCGTGGCAGTACGACTACCCGGCGGGCAAGCAGGAGCTCGCCGTCTACTGGTTCGAGCCGGACATGGCCGAGATGTTCGGCAAGGCACGCGCACTCGTCGATGCGCAGGACCCACTTCACCGCCGTTGATCTTGGGAACGCCCTCGTTCGCACGGCTCCGGGCCGGCGCCCTCGGGAGGCCGCCCACATGACGTGACCGAGCGACCGGGCCGACCACGAGCGGCGAGATCCGAGCAACGGGACTGGCGTCGGGAGAACGTGTTCGTCGGCGACTGACGCGGCAGCAGGATCGTCCGGGGACGAGCGGTCGATCCTGCGCGGACGAACTGCGCCCCGGCCGCGCACCCTCGCCGGGTGTCCGGGCGGCGCCGACCAGTCGCCGCACCCTGTGGACAGCTCGCCCCCCACTCGCAACGAACCCCAGGAGTCGAACAGGTGGTCGACTACCCTGGCCTCCATGTCCACCGCCTTCGCATCGCCGGCCGAGACGGCCGTCTCGACCGCTGAGGCCGAGTCGGCACGGATCGAGCAGCTCGTCGCGCTGCGCAACGGCATCGACGCCGAGATCGCCGAGGCGATCCGCGCGTTCGCCCGCGCCGAGGTGGAGGCACGGCTCGAGCAGATCGCCGCCGAGCACGTGACCGTGGAGCAGGTCGAGGCGACCGTCGTGGACAGGCTTGGGCGCGTCCTGCGGGTCTCCCCGACCCGGGCCCGGGCCCAGCTGCGCATCGGTCGCGACCTGCACGCCGGGCTCGATCACATCCGCACGCTGTACAGCTCAGGTGAGCTCGACCAGCCCAAGGTCGCCGCGATCGTCACGGCAGCCAAGCATCTCGACGAATCCGAACGTTCCGAAGTGGACCGGCGACTGTCCACACATGACCTGCGCTCGCTGGGCCTGCGCAGGGTCGGGGACCTGACCCGCACGATCGCCGCCGAAGTCGCCCCGGAGAAGTTCGTCGAGCGCGCGCGGGCCGCCCGTCGGGACCGGCACGTCACGCTCAGTCCCGCCGAGGACGGGATGGCGATGCTACGGGCCTACCTCCCGGTCGAGCAGGGGGTCGCCTGCTATGCCGCGCTGCGCAAGTCCGTCACCGAGCACTGGGTCTCCCCCGAGCCGGTCACCCGCACCCGCGCACAGATCATGGCCGACACCCTCGTCGAACGACTCACCGGAACCGCACCCACCGCGCCGATGGCCACGGTGGAGATACAGGTCCTGGTCCCGCTCGACACCCTCGTCGCCGCCGACGGGCCGCTGCCGGTCGAGCTGCCCGGCTTCGGTCCCGTCCCCGCCGAGTTCCTCGTCGAACCCGGCCGCTGCACCTGGCGGCGGTTGATCACCGAGGACGGCGTCGTGATCGGCGCCGACTCGCGACGACGCACCTTCACCGGCGTCCTCGCCGACGTCATCCGCTCCCGGGACCGCGGACGCTGCACCGCGCCTCACTGTGACGCCCCCATTCAGCACCTCGACCACCTGCACCGTTGGTCGGAGGGCGGGCGCACCACACTGGACAACGGAGCGGGTAGATGCGCCTTCCACAATCTGGTGCGGGAGATACCGCTGTAGGTGCGCCGCCGGCGACGCACCCGCTGGCGGCGTCGACCACCGTCGTCCATCACTCGGCGAGGCACTGCTCGAACTGGTCGACGTCCCGGAGTCCTCGCCGGGACACCCACGCCCCCGCCCGGTTGCGTTCGGGTCCCACCCGGCGGCACCGCCTGCGGTCAGCCGTCCTCGAGACGGATCAGCGCGAGACCGGTCTCCTCGTCGACCTGCTTGCGCAGGTGGGCGGGCGACTCGGTGACGACGACCTCGAGGGTGGGCCAGACGACGGCGCGCTGCAGGTGACCGCCGACCGTGGAGCCGCCGCGTAGGCCGAGGACGGCGTGGGCGTGCACCGCGGGCTCGTCGCCGTGGCGTGCGATGTCGCCCACGAGCGACAGCACCTCGGCCTGCTCGGTCACGGGGATGTCCTGGTAGTCCATCTGTTCGGGGTCGAAGTACCCCAGCGTCGCCTCCCGGCACGCGCCCACGGCGGTGAGCGAGGCGCCGTCGATCCCTTCCCGACGCGCGAAGGCGACCAGTTCCGCGGCCGCCTCGTCACCCTTGTCCATCACCACGGCGAACGTCCGCAGCCCGTCGACCCCGTGCAGCAACCGTGCCTTCATCGTCACCCCTCCGTTCGGGTTCCGGTCCTCCGCCGCGCAGCGGGGGCAGCCGCGGACCGCCGCCGAGGTCCCCGACAACGCCGTCCTGCGGCAGATCTCCACCCCGCGACCATCCGCCGGGTCTCCGGCGTCGGCCGCCCCGGTCGTCGCCCGGCGATCGGCGGCCCAGGGCCGCCGGCGCGACCGACGGTCCAGGGCCCGCCGGAGGGCCCAGCCCTGCCTACCCGCGCCGCGAGGCGTCAACCTCCCGGCGGGCCGACGGGTGCGTCCGGCGACCGGCGTCAGCGCACGAGCCGGTAGAAGCGGAAGAAGTCGTCCTCGATCCCCAGGATCTCGATGTCGGCGAAGCCGGCCTCGCGGGCGTAGCCGCGCAGGGTGTCCGGGCGCATCACGGTGCCCGTGCCGACGGAGTGCTCGTGGGCCATCCCGTCGGCCAGGCAGCACACCAGGCTGTAGCCGTACATGAGCCGCTCGATCTCGTCGCCGGGCGCGGTGAAGGTCTCGGCCACCCGCTCGTCCATCACCACGACGGTGCCGCCGAGCCCGTGCATCGCCCGCAGCACCGCGACCGGGTCGGGCAGGTCATGGATGCACTCGAAGGCGAACACGACGTCGTAGGTGCCGTCGGCGGAGCCGGCGTCGGCATGGTGGAACCGGACCCGGTCGGCGATGCCCGCCTCGACCGCGTTGCGCCGGGCGGCCTCGATCGAGGGCTCGTCCAGGTCGAACCCGTCGACCGTCACCTCCGGGTAGGCCAGCGCGATCCCGATCGCCGACCAGCCGTGCCCGCAGCCGACGTCGGCGACGCGGGCCCCGCCGCGCAGGGTGGCGTCGACGTCGTGGACCGACGGGAGGTACTCGCGGCCGAGGGGCCCGAGGAACATCGGCCGGTTCGCCGCGGCCTGGCCCTCGCGCGCGTCGGTGCCGTGCTGCGCCCACGACACCCCGCCGCCGGTGCGGAAGGCCTCCGCGAGCAGGTCCGACTGCTTGGCGCACCCCACCGCGAACCGCGCGAGCGGGACGACGTGGTCCAACGACAGGACCTCGACCAGCGCGGCGCGGTGCGCCTCGGGCAGCGCGTAGCGGCGGGCGATGTCGTCGGGCTCGTCGCCGGCCTCGAGGATCCCGGTCACGGCCTGCTGCTCGCACCACTCGCGGGTGTAGCGCTCGGCGGTTCCGGTGCGCTCGGCCAGCTCACCGGGGGTCAGCGCGGTGCCCTCCGCGGCGAGTGCGCGATAGTAGCCGAGCCGGTCGCCGAGATAGACGGCGTGCAGGTCAAGAGTGGCGAGCACGGCGCCGAAGAGCCGCTCGGTCAGCGACTCGGTGCCGAAGGTCGCGACGGCGTCGCCGGTGTCGGTGGTCCCGGTGGTCCCAGTGGTGACGGTGCTGTCGGTGGCGGTCATGGTGTTCCCCTTCCCTCGGTCACCGAGGATGGGAAGACGCGCTGTCGGCGGGCTGTCGGTCCGCTGTCAGCGCGGACCGGCCGGACCGAGGTGACGGAAAGGGACCGAAGTCGCTCCCGCCTGGCCACCGGATGCGCCACGATGGTGCGATGGCGGTCCTCCGGGTGCTCGGACCGCTCGCCCTCGCCGACGGAGCGGTCGCGGTCGGGTCGGCGCGGCAGCGGCGCCTCCTGTCCGCCCTCGCGCTGCGGCTCGACGAGCCCGTGCCCGTGGACCTGCTCGCCGAGCTGGTCTGGGGGGCCACCCCGCCGGCCGACCCGGCGGGCGCCGTGCAGACGAACGTCGCCCGGCTGCGCCGGCTGCTGCCGACCGGCCTCGCCGTGGAGACGACCCCGCAGGGCTACCGGCTGCGCGCCGACCGGGCCGCGGTCGACGCGACCGCGTTCACCGACCTCCTCGGGAGCCTCGCCGGGCCCACCGGCGACGGGGTCGACCCGCGGGCCCGCCTCGCCGTGCTCGACGCCGCCCTGGCGCTGTGGCGCGGGCGGCCCTTCGCCGACCTCGACCATCCGGCCGTCGACCCCGAGGTGGCGCGGCTGGACGAGCTGCGCCGGCAGGCGGTCGAGGAGCGGGCGCGGGCGCTGCTGGAGGTGGGCCGGGCCGCCGACGCGGTCGCCGCACTCGAGCCCCTCGTGCGCGCCGAGCCGCTGCGCGAGCGGGCCGTCGGGGTGCTGATGCGGGCGCTGGTCGCCGCCGGCCGCCAGGCCGAGGCGCTGGACGCCTACACCGCGCTGCGCACCCGGCTGGCCGAGGAGCTGGGCCTGGACCCGTCGCCGGAGCTGCGCGAGCTCGAGGGCCGGGTGCTGCGCCAGGAGCTCGCTCCCGCGCCTCCTCCTGCCCCGGACCCGCCGGCCCCTCCGGCGATGCCCGCCCCCGCGCCGCCGAGCACCGCGGCGCCGCCGGCCAACTCGTTCGTCGGGCGCGGCCCGGAGCTCGCTCTCGCCGCCGAGCTGCTCGGGCGCTCCCGGCTCGTCACGCTCACCGGACCCGGCGGCGTCGGCAAGACCCGGCTCGCCCGCCACGTCGCCGCCGCCGTCGGACCGGACTATCCGGACGGCGTCCTGCTCGTGGAGCTCGGGGACGGCGGTCCGGACGACGTCGAGCCCGCCCTGGCGGGGAAGCTGCGCATCACCGACGCCGAGCCCGGATGGCTGCGGGACCGGATCGTCGAGGTGCTGGCGCCCCGACGACTGCTGCTGGTCCTCGACAACTGCGAGCACGTCGTGGAGCGGGCCGCCGCCCTGGCGGAGGCCGTGGTGGCGGGCGCACCGGGGGTGGACGTGCTGGTCACCGGGCGGGAGGCGCTGCGGATCGACGCCGAGCAGTGCCTGCCCGTCGCCCCGCTCGGCCCGCTCGACGCGGCGCGGCTGCTCGTCGACCGGATCCGCGCGGGCGATCCCTCCGCCCCGGTCGACGCGGCGCTGGTCGCCGAGATCTGCGCCCGGCTCGACGGGCTGCCCCTCGCCCTGGAGCTCGCCGCCGCCCGCGCCCTGCCGCTGGGCCTGGCCGGCCTGGTGGAGGCGCTCGACCGGCCGCTCGACGTGCTGCGCGGCGGCCGGCGCACGGCCGCGGCCCGGCACCGCTCGCTGCGCGACGTCGTCGCCTGGTCCTACGGCCTGCTCGACGAGGAGCAGCGCACGCTCTTCGACCGGATGGCGGTGTTCGCAGGTCCGGTCGAGCCGGACGCCGTCGCGGCCGTGTGCGGCGACGCGGCCGCACTGCCGGATCTCGTGGAGCGCTCGCTCGTGGTCCGTCGGGGCGCCCGGTTCACCATGCTGGAGACGCTGCGCGCCTTCGGCCGGAGCCGGCTCGCCGAGCGGGCGGAGGGGCCGGGGCTGCGGGCCCGCCACGCCACCTGGGCCGCCGGTCTCGCCACGGAGCTGGGCCGGGCGCGGCGGGGCCCCGGGGAACCGGACGCGGTCCGCCGTTTCGACGCCCACCTGGCCGACCTGCGCCGCGCCCACGCGTGGCTGGTCGAGAACGGGCCGCGGGACGACCTGCTCCGCCTCGCCGGACTGTTCGCCGAGCTCGGCTACCTGCGCTGCCGGATCGACCTGGTCGACCCGGCGGAGGAGGCGCTGCGGGCGGCCGGGATCGTCGGTGCCGACCGACGGGTGGCCACCCGCCGGTTGAGCCCCACCGGCGCCCGGACCCTGTACTTCGTGGCCGGTGCCTGCTGGCAGCGTGCGGACCTCGAGCTCGCCGGCGCGCACGCGGACGCGCTGATCACGCTCGGGTTCCCCGCCTACGGTCACGAGCTGCGGGCGAACCTGCTCTCCTTCGAGGGCCGCCTCGATGAGGCCCGGAGGGCGGCCGAGGCGGCCCGGGCCGCACTGCTGGCGACCGGGGACCGCGACCACGAGGTGCTCCTCTCCGCCCTCGTCGACCGGCTGTTCTGCACGACCTACGCCGACCACGACGACACGGCAGACGGCTCCGACGGCGAGCCCCTCGTGGACAGCCCCGCGGCGGACAGGAACGCAACGGACAGCGCCTCGACGGGCAGCACCTCGACGGGCAGCACCGCTGCCGACAGCGTCGCGACGGGCAGCACCGCCGCGGACAGCACCGCGACCGGCAGCACCCCGACGGACAGCACCCCGACGGGCCGGGCCGCGGCGGACAGCACCACCGCGGACAGCCCCGCGGCGGACAGGAACGCAACGGACAGCGCCTCGACGGGCAGCACCGCTGCCGACAGCGTCGCGACCGTCAGCACCGCCGCGGACAGCACCGCGACCGGCAGCACCCCGACGGACAGCACCGCGACGGGCCGGGCCGCCGTGGACAGCGTCGCGACCGTCAGCACCGCCGCGGACAGCACCGCGACCGGCAGCACCCCGACGGACAGCACCGCGACGGGCCGGGCCGCGGTGGAGGCCGAGATCGCCGAGATCGAGGAGGTCGCGGCCCGCTCCGGCTCGCCGACCGTGCGGGCCTGGGCCGCATACGCGCAGGGCGAGCACCGGACCGAGCGCGGCGACCCCGCTGTCGGGGCGGCCCACCTGCGCGCCGCGGTGGCGCTGGCCGAGGAGGCCGACTCCGCGTTCGTCGCCGGGATCGCCCGGCACACCCTGCTCACCTCGGCGGTCCGGCACGGCGGGGCGTCGCTCGCGGAGCTGCGGCCGCTGCTCGAGCACTGGCACCGGTCCGGGTCCTGGAACCAGACCTGGGTCGCGGTGCGCGCGCTGGTCGAGGCGCTGTCCGGGCTGGGCCGACACGGCGAGGCCGCCACCCTGCTCGGCGCCCTGCGGGCGAGCTCGCGCGCCACGCGCGCCTTCGGCGCCGACCTCGACCGGGAGCGGCGGGTGGAGGCGGCGGCCCGCTCCGCCCTGGGAGCCCGGCTCGACGCCGCGCTCGCGGAGGGTGCCGCGCTCGGCGACGCGGCCGCCTTCGCGCTCGCCCTGCGGCTGACCGGCGAGCCGGCACACGCCCCGACCGACGCCGCGCTGCGCCCCGGCGGTGCCGAACCGGCTGCCCGCGTCGTCGGTCGCGGGGGCTGGGCTTCGAGTCCGACGCCGTGACCGTCGACGCGCACGCCGCCTCGCCCGGGCCGCGGAAGGGTCGACCCGCCCCCGTGACCCCGCTCGGGACTTAAGTCCCTAGAACCCGTTCCAGGGTCAGGGCCAGGCTCGGGTCCGCGGCACGGGGAGGGGGGACACCCGGCCGGCGTTCGGATCCGGTCAGGACCCGGCTCCGGACCCGGTGCCGCCGGGGCTCGGCCGGAGGGCACGCCGGCCGAGCCCACTCGCGTCCGGGACCGATCCTCCGGGTCCGGACCCTCCTTGGTGCCGGACCCTCCTTGGTGCCGGACCCTCCTTGGTGCCGGACCCTCCTTGGTGCCGGAGCCCCGGTCCTCCGGACCCCGCTCCGGTCGCCGCGGTCCACGGGCGCGTGGCCGCGCTGGTGCCGGAGCCCCGGTCCTCCGGGCCCCGCTCCGGTCGCCGTGCGGTCCACGGCGCGTGGCCGCGGGCTTCGCTACGGTCCGATCATGAGCACCGTCGTCGAGAAGGCCATCGAGCTGCGCCGGCTGCACGAGGCGCCCGAGCTCCTGCTCGTGGTCAACGTGTGGGACGCGATCACCGCCCAGGTCGTCGCACGGACGCCCGGAACGAAGGCCCTGGCCACCGCCAGCCACGGCATCGCCGCCTCCCGCGGCTACGAGGACGGTGAGAACATCCCCCGCGACGAGATGATCGCCGAGGTCGGGCTGATCGCCCGCGTCGCCGGTGACCTGCCGGTGACCGCCGACCTCGAGGCCGGCTACGGCGACCCGGGCGGCACCATCACCCGCGCGATCGACGTGGGCGTCGTGGGCGCGAACCTCGAGGACGGGATGAAGCCGCTGCCGGACTCGGTGAAGGCGGTGGAGGCGGCGGTCGCCGCGGGCGAGAAGGCGGGCGTCCCGTTCGTGCTCAACGCCCGCACGGACGCCTTCCTCAGAGCGGGCGACCGGGATCCGGAGGAGGTCCTCGCGGACGCGATCCAGCGCGGCCGCGCCTACCTGGACGCCGGCGCCGCGTCCTTCTTCGTGCCGGGCACGCTCGACGAGGCCACGGTCGGGCGGCTGGTCGAGGCGCTGGGCGAGCGGAAGGTCAACCTGATCGGGGTGCCGGGCTCGATCCCGCTCGCGCGGGCCCGGGAGCTGGGCGTCGCGCGCGTCTCGTACGGGCCGTGGAGCCAGAACGTCGCCCTGACCGCCCTGGCGTCGCTGGCCGAGGACGTCTACGCCGGCGGCGGGCTGCCCGAGGGCACCCGCCGGCTCAACTGATTCCGCGCCGGCCGAACGCGCCTGGGCAGTGCTGGCGCCGCGGCATGCCCTACGTCATCTGCGACACCGACAACCCACCCGTCGACCCCGCTGAGCCCCACTCAGCTGCTCCGCCGCACCGG
The DNA here is from genome assembly GCF_047200735.1 of Pseudonocardia oceanicola. Lineage (NCBI taxonomy): Bacteria > Bacillati > Actinomycetota > Actinomycetes > Pseudonocardiales > Pseudonocardiaceae > Pseudonocardia > Pseudonocardia oceanicola. The sequence continues at coordinate 630,872 of NZ_JBJZON010000001.1, read as the reverse complement.
CATCTCCAGCGAGATCCGGGCGAGCGGCAGGAGGAGGGCGAGGACCGGCCAGGGCCCGTCGACGGTCAGCCAGGTCCGGGTGCCACTCCCCCGCGGCTCGACGCCGTGGTCGAGCGACAGCCCGATCGGGCCGAACCGCACGTCCCAGGCCCAGGATCCGGTGCCGGGCCGGGCGGCGGGTGCGTCACCCGGGCCCGTCTCCCCCGGTTCGTGGACCTCGGTCACCGTGAACGGCACGGAGAGCCTCAGCGGCCCGCGCACCCGGCCCGTCATGCCGGGGACCAGCCGATCCGCGGAGGCGTCGACAGCGAGCAGGTAGGGCGCCCACTCGGGCCGGCGTTCGGGGCGGGCGTAGCGGTCCCAGGCCTCCGGGGCGGACACGGGACCGGAGGCGTCGATCGTGGTGCGCACGCTCCCGATCGTGCAGGTCCGGGGGCGGCCCCGCGCGCCGGAACGGAGCTCAGGGCTGGGCGCCGGAGACCTCGTCGCGGACCCGGCCCACCGTGTCCCCGACCTCGTCGCGGACGCGGCGCAGCTGTGCCAGGCCGGCGGCGGCGAGGCCGCCCGCAGCTCCGCCGTACACGCCCGTCACCACTGCCGCCGAGGCCGTCCTCGGCAGGACCCCGTCGAGCGCGCGCATGAGGAGAGCGGCCGAGGATCCCGCGGCCAGGAGACCGAGCAGTCCCGCGCCGCCCAGCAGCAGGCTCGCGGTGCGGGCCCGCCCCAGCTCGCCGACCAGGTCGTCGCGCATCGCCCGGACCTCGCTGCGCACCAGCGCCCGCACGTCCTCGGTCAGGGCGCGCACCGGCTCCTCGCGCCGCGTGTTCGGCTCGGTCATCGTCGGCTCCGTCCCGTCGTCGTTCCGTGGCCCGTGGTCGTTCCGTGGCCCGTGGTCGTTCCGTGGCCCGTGGTCGTTCCGTGACCCGTCGTCACTCCGGGGCCCCTCGTCACTCCGCGGCCCGCCGCCACTCCGCGGCCCGCCGTCACTCCGCGGCCCCTCGTCACTCCGCGGCCCGCCGCCACTCCGCGGCCCGCCGTCACTCCGCGGCCCGCCGTCACTCCGCGGCCCGCCGTCACTCCGCGGCCCGCCGTCACTCCGCGGCCCGCTGGGCCGCGGCGTAGGCCAGTTGCAGGAAGTCCGCCCCGGCCAGGGCGGTGAAGGTCCCCGTCACGAGCCGGGTCACCCGCGGCGCGAAGACCAGTCCGATCGCGAAGCCGGTGGCGATCCAGAGGTCGAGGCAGAAGGGGCAGGTGAGCAGCTCGCCGAAGCTGTGCCGCAGCGAGGACTCCTTCCGCGGTTCCTCCATCACCTCGGACGGCCCGGCGGTGCCCGCGTACGTCGCGAACGGGACCCGCAGCGGGCTGGTCACGGCGTCCTTGGTGATCGTGCGGGAGAGCTTGTGCGTGGCGACGGTGAGCAGCACCAGTTCCTTCACCGAGAGCCGGGGCAGCGGCCGGCGGGTCGCGGCCGCGATCCCGGCGACGGCGGTCACCACCGAGGTGAAGACCGCCATCACCACGACGTACCCGCCGAGGGGGCGGTCCTGCCCCTGCCGGTACGCCTCGGCCTCCGACCGTGCTCTGTCGTCGGCCACGGCCGCGACCTTCCGTGCCGTGCTCGCCATCCGTCCTCCCGCTCCGTCCGTGCGTGGGGTGTCGGTAGGCGCCTACCCGCTGACGCGGTCGTCATCCCTGCCCGAGCGCTGCAGCAGCTCGATCGCGGCCGTCCGCGCCGCGCGGTGCAGCAGGCCCGCGGGCCCGTGGGCCCGCAGGGCCGAACGCGCCGCGAACCAGCCGCAGGCGCCGTGCACGCCCCCGCCGGGGTGCGCCGACGAGCTGCCCAGGTACAGGCCGGCGATCGGTGTCTCGGGACGGCCGAGCCCGGGTACCGGCCGGAACACCAGCTGCTGGAAGAGCTGGGCGGTGCCCCCGTTGATGGTGCCGTGCACCAGGTTCGGGTCCGCGTCCTGCAGGTCCGACGGCCGCTGCACGGTCCGGCGCCGGACCGTCGCCCCGAACCCCGGTGCGAACCGCTCCAGCACGTCCTCCGCCCGGCGGGCCAGCTCGTCGGCCGAGTCCGCGTCGTCGATCCCCCGCGGGAGGTGGGTGTAGGCCCACGCGCTCTCCGTGCCGGCGGGCGACCGGGTCGGGTCCGCCGTGGTCATCTGCCCGACGAGCAGGAACGGCGACCGGGGCAGCCGCCGGGACTCGATGTCGGCGCTCCACCGCACGAGCCCGTTCTCGCCCTGCCCGACGTGCACCGTGCCGGCGAGGCCGACCTCGGGGGCCCGCCACGGGATCGGCCGGTCGAGCGCCCAGTCGAGCTTGACCACCGGGGTGTCCCACGCGAACCGGTCGAGGTCGCGGTGCACCCGGGCGGGTACGGCGTCGGCCGGCAGGAGGTCCCGGTACAAGGTGGGCGCGGCGACGTCGGCGACCACCGCCCGCCGCACCCGCACGGTGGTGCCCGCGGCGGTGTGCACCGCACGGACGCGGCCGCCGGAGACGGTGATCCGCTCGACCCGCTCCCCCGTGAGCAGCCGTGCCCCGGCCGCCTCCGCACGGCGGGCGAGCGCCGCCGCCAGCCCGCTTGAGCCCCCGGCGGGCACCGGGAAGCCGTGGTGCTGGCCGAGCATCGCGAGCAGCCAGCCGTAGGCCCCGCTGACCGGCGAGGTCGTCGGGATGTCGGCGTGCACGGCGTTGCCGGCGAGCAGCAGCCGGGCGCCCTCCCCGCCGAACAGCTCCTCCCCCATCCGCTTCGCCGGGAGCAGCAGGAACCGGGCCAGCCGCAACGCCTCGGCGGTGCCGATGCGCCGCAGCAGCCGGGCGGGCCCGCGGACGGGCGGGAACGTCGTGAACAGCGTCCGCAGGAACGGCTCCTGCAGCACGTCCCAGCGCCGGCACAGGTCGAGCCACGCACCGCCGTCGCCGGGGTGCTGCGACTCGAGCCGTGCGGCGGTGTCCTCGCGGTCCCGGCACAGCAGCGCGGCCTCGGAGCCGTCCTCACCGAGCGGGTGGGCCAGCACCGCGGGAGCCTCGGACCAGCGCAGGCCGTGCCGCTCGAGGTCGAGCGACCGCAGCACCGGGGAGGCCCGCGAGAGCGGGTAGAAGGCGCTGAACAGGTCGGTGACGAAGCCGGGGTGCAGCTCGGCGGAGCGCACCGCCCCACCCAGGTGGTCGGTCGCCTCGAGCAGGCAGACGTCCCACCCCGCGTCGGCGAGCACGGCGGCGGCCACCAGCCCGTGGTGCCCACCGCCGACGACGACGGCGTCGACCGCCGGGTCGCTCACCGTGTACGGGGGTTCCGGTCGGGCGTCTGGCCGGCCACCCCGTGGCGCAACGGCTGGTTGGTGCCCACCTGGTCGACCGGGTCGGCCGCGCCGGTCTCCGGGGTGGGCGGCACCTCGGGCTGCGCGGCGGCGGGGTCGCCCCCGGAGGGCTCGGCCTCGCCGCGCGCCAGTGCATCCCGGCGGTGCGTCAGCGCCTCGAGCACGGACGGGCGGCCGGCGTGGTCGCGCTCGTACTCGAGCACGGTGTTCAGCCCCTGCTCGTCGAGGGTCCGGATGCGGTGCACGAGGCTGCCCTCGGGCACGTGGTCGTAGTCGGGGATCGGCAGCTCTGTCCGGTCGGTCATGGCGGGCGGGTACCGCGCATCGCGCCGGCCATGCACGCCGTCGCCGCCCCGTCCGTACCGTCTCCGGCCCGGACCGTCGGGCGGCCGCGGTCGTCGAGGGGGTCCGGTACGCCGCCCTCGGTGCCGACCTGGGCCTCCGCCTGGTCTCGGCCCGGCGGACACACGGAAGGCCGGGTCCCGGCGCCGGGACCCGGCCCACACCCGGGGGGAGCTGGTCTAGAACCAGACCTTCCTGCCGCCGACGGGGCGGCCCGTCCGCCCGAGGATCAGGAAGATCACGCCCAGGATCACCAGGATCGCGCCGATGTAGTACAGCAGGGACAGTCCGGTGAGGAAGCCGATCAGGAGCAGGACGAGTCCGAGGATGATCACGGTGTCTCCTTCGACGGTGGGCACCGCGTGTGCCCGTGGTGATCGCTTGTACCCGAACGGATGATCAAACATGCGCTCGGAGGTCACGATCCGGCGACGGTCCGCCGGGTGTGCCGGCTCCCGGGCCGGGTAGCCGCGCCGCGAGCCCGGCACCACTCCACCCCGGCACCACTCCACCGGAGGTCCCCGTGCAGGTCGTCGCCGTCCCGTACCCCGAGGAGCACCCCGAGGAGCACCCCGAACAGCACCCCGACCTCCTGGCCGGCGCCGCGGGCGGGCTCGACCTGGGTGACCGGTTGCGGGAGGCCGGCCACGAGCCGGTCACCACCACCGAGACCGGCGAGGCGCTCGACGCGGAGCTCGCCGACGCGGAGGTGCTGATCACCACTCCCTTCAGGCCCGCTACCTCGACCGCGCGCGGATCGAGGCGGCGAAGGAGCTGAAGCTGGTGATCACCGCCGGCGTGGGGTCCGACCACGTCGAGACCGACGCCGCGACCGGGCACGGGATCACCGTCACCGAGGTGACCGGCAGCAACGTCGTCAGCGTGGCCGAGCACAAACGTCCTGCAGATCCTCGCGCTGGTGCGCAACTTCGTGCCCGCGCACGAGCAGGTCGCCGCCGGTCGGTGGGACGTCGCCGACGCGAGCCAGGAGGCCCACGACCTGGAGGGCAAGACCGTCGGGATCGTGGGCCTGAGGGCGATCGGTGCCCGCACCGCCCTGCGGCTCAAAGGGTTCGACGTGCGGATGCTGTACTTCGCCCGGCACCGCCGCAGCCCGGCGGAGGAGGAGATCCTCGGGGTCCGCTACGCGCGGTTGGACGACCTCGTCCGCGAGTCGGACGTGATCTGCGCGGCCCTGCCGCTGCAGCAGGGCAGCACCGCCCTGTTCGACGCCGACCGGATCGGGCAGATGAAGCCGGGCGCCTGGCTGGTGAACACCGCGCGCGGGGCCGTCGTGGACACGGACGCCCTGCGCGACGCGGTCGGGTCCGGCCGGTTGGGCGGCTACGCGGGCGACGTCTGGTATCCCCGGCCCGCGCCCGGGGACCACCCGTGGCGCACCATGCCGCGAACGCCATGACCATCCACTACTCGGGGATGACCATCGAGGCGCAACGGCGGATCGCCCAGGGCGTGCGGGAGATCCTCGACGCCCATCTGGCCGGCGACCCGCCGCCGGAGGACTACGTCGTCGCCGCGCCCGGTGACTGACCCGCACTACGGGACCATGATGCGGGTTCCCGGCGCGCGGGCGCACCGTGGTTCCATGGTGCGCGATCTGGCGGCTCGTGCGCGCATCATGGTTCCACAGTGCGTTGTTCGGAGGCCGCTCCGCTCAGTCGCCCTCGATCCACACGGTCTTGGCGTTGACGAAGGTGCGCGGGCCGAACCCCGCCAGCTCCCGGCCGTAGCCGGAGTTCTTGGTCCCGCCGAAGGGGACCTCCGGCGTCGACTCCGTGAACCGGTTGACGTAGATCATCCCGGTCTCGATCTCGCGGACGAGCCGTTGCTGCTCGTCCCGGTCGGCGGTCCACACGCTGCCGCCGAGGCCGAAGGTCGAGTCGTTGGCGATGCGGATCGCGTCGTCGAGGTCCTGTGCGCGCCACACGCTCGCGACCGGACCGAACAGCTCCTCCCGGTGCGCGGGCGAGCCGTCGGGGATGTCGGCCAGCACGGTCGGCGGGTAGTAGAAGCCGGGCCCGCTGCCGGGCTCCCCGCCGGTGACGAGCGTGGCCCCGGCTGCCACGGTGTCGCGCACCTGCTGGTCCAGGGTCTTCACGGCGTCGCCGGAGGACAGCGGCCCGATGTCGGTGTCGGGGTCCATCGGGTCGCCGACGGTCAGGGCCGCCATCGCCTCCCCGAGCCTCCGGGTGAACTCGTCGGCGACGTCGGTGTGCACGATGAACCGCTTGGCGTTGATGCAGGACTGGCCGTTGTTCAGGGTGCGCGAGGACACGGCGTTGCGGACGGCGGTGTCCAGGTCCGCGGACGGCATGACGACGAACGGGTCGCTGCCGCCCAGCTCGAGCACGCTGGTCTTGATCTGCGCGCCGGCCGCGGCGGCCACCTGCCGGCCGGCGGCCTCGCTGCCGGTGAGGGTGACGGCACGGACCCGGTCGTCGGAGATGACCTTCTCGATCTCCGAGGACCCGATCAGCAGCGTCTGGAACACCTTCTCCGGGAACCCGGCGCGCACGAAGGCGTCCTCGATGGCGAGCGCGCACTGCGGCACGTTCGAGGCGTGCTTGAGCAGCCCGGTGTTGCCTGCCACCAGTGCCGGCACGGCGAACCGGAACACCTGCCAGTACGGGAAGTTCCAGGGCATGACGGCGAGGACGGGCCCGAGCGGCTCGTACCGGGTGAGCACGCGCGCACCCTCGACCTCGTGCGGGAGGTCGGCGAGCATGGCCTCGGCGTTGTCCGCGTAGTAGCGGCAGCCCTTGGCACACTTGTGCACCTCCGCCACGGCCGAGGTGTAGGTCTTGCCGACCTCCTGCGTCGCGATCCGGCCGAGCTCCTCGGCCTCGTCGTCGAGCAGCGCGGCCAGGTCGTGGAACAGCGTCGCCCGGCGGTCGAGCGGCGTGTCCCGCCAGTGCCGGAACGCGGTCTCCGAGGCCCTGAGCTTCGCGTCGAGCTGCTCGTCGGTGAGCGCGTCGAAGGTCGTGCGCTGTTCGCCGGTGCTGGGGTCGATCGTCGCGATGGCCATGTCGGCCGGGTACCGCGTCGGCGCAGGATCATGCCCGGTCCGCGGGGTAGATACGCCCTCCGCCGGGAAGGCCACGGGGATGGAAACCGAACTGACCCTGCGGGTCGACGGCGCCACCCACCACCTCCGCGTCGACACCCGGACCTCGCTGCTCGACGCGCTGCGGCAGCGGCTCGGCGCCACGAGCCCGAAGAAGGGCTGCGACCACGGCCAGTGCGGCGCGTGCACCGTGCTCGTCGACGGCCGGCGGATCCTCGGCTGCCTCGCCCTCGCCGTCGCGCACGAGGGAGCCGAGGTGACCACGGCGGCCGGGCTGGCCCCCGGACCCGACGAGGACCATCCCGTGCACCGCGCGTTCGTCGAGCACGACGCCTTCCAGTGCGGCTACTGCACGCCGGGCCAGGCGTGCTCGGCGGTCGGCGTGCTCGACGAGCTCGAGCGTGGCTGGCCGAGCTCCGTCACCGCCGCCCTCACCGACGGCCCCGACCTCGCCGACCCGGACTCCCTCGACCGGGAGATCGCGGAGCGGATGAGCGGCAACCTCTGCCGGTGCGGTGCCTACAAGGGCATCCGGGCCGCGGTCGCGCAGGAGGTCCGTCGATGAGGCCCTTCGCCTACGCCACGCCCCCCGACGCCCGCGAGGCCGTCCTCGCCGTCGCCGAGCGGCCCGACGCCGCGTTCCTCGGCGGCGGCACCAACCTGGTCGACCACCTGCGCCTCGACGTCGCCCGGCCGGGCCTGCTCGTCGACGTCACCGGCCTGACCTCGGCCGAGATCGAGGAGCTGCCGGACGGGATCCTGCGGATCGGCGCGGCCGTGCGCAACTCCGACCTGGCGGCCGACCCGCGGGTGCGTCGGCGCTACCCCGTGCTCGCCGAGGCCCTCCTCGCCGGTGCCTCCGGGCAGCTGCGCAACATGGCCACGACCGGCGGGAACCCGCTGCAGCGCACCCGCTGCGCGTACTTCCAGGACGTCACGACCCCGTGCAACAAGCGCGAGCCGGGCTCGGGGTGCTCCGCGATCGGCGGTGCCACGCGCCAGCACGCGCTCCTCGGTGCGTCGGAGCAGTGCATCGCCACGCACCCGTCGGACATGGCGGTGGCGCTGGCCGCGCTCGACGCCCGGGTGCAGGTGCTGGGGCCGGAGGGTGAGCGCACGATCCCCTTCGCCGACCTGCACACCCTGCCCGGGGACACCCCCGAGCGGGACACCGTGCTCGAGCACGGCGAGCTGATCACCGCGATCGACGTCCCGGACGCGCCGATCGCCACCCGCTCCCGGTACCGGAAGGTCCGCGACCGGGCGTCCTACGCCTTCGCGCTGGTGTCGGTGGCCGCGTGCCTCGACGTCGCGGACGGCGAGATCCGCGACGCCCGGATCGCGTTCGGCGGGGTCGCGCACAAGCCGTGGCGTGCACACCGGGCCGAGCAGGCGCTGCGCGGCGCCCCCGCCACCGACGAGTCCTACCGCGCCGCCGCGGAGGCCGAACTGGCCGACGCCCGCCCGCAGGAGGGCTTCGACGGCGGCAACGCGTTCAAGATCCCCCTGCTCACCGGGACGCTGGTCAGCACCCTGCGCGAGCTGGGCCGAGAGGAGGACCGGGCATGACCGCGACCCTGGAACCGCGGGCGATCGGACGCGACCTCGCCCGCCGCGACGGCGGGGCGAAGGTGCGCGGCACCGCCGTGTACGCCGACGAGACACCCGTGCCCGACCCCGTGTACTGCCGGATCGTGCAGGCCACGATCGCCCGCGGACGCGTCCGGTCGGTCGACACCACCGAGGCCGCCACCACCGACGGCGTCGTCGTGGTGCTGACCAGCGCCGACGCCGAGCGCCTGGCTTCGACCGACGACGCCGAGCTCGCCGTCCTGCAGGGCGAGGACGTGGGGTTCCGCGGCCAGATCGTGGCCGCCGTGCTCGCCGAGACCGACGAGGTCGCCCGGGAGGCCGCCGACCTCGTGCGGGTCGAGTACGACGCCGAGGAGACCGACGCGCAGCTCTCCCCCGACCGCGCCGACCTCTACACCCCCGAGTCGGTCAACCCGACCTACCCCCCGGACACCCACGACGGGGACATGGCGGCGGCGATGGCCGAGGCGCCGGTGACCCTCGAGCAGACGTACACGACGCCGATGCTGCACAACAACCCCATGGAGCCGCACGCGACCACCGCCCTCTGGGAGGCGGGCCACGGGGAGTCGGCGCAGGACGGCCACCTCACCTTGTGGGACTCCACCCAGGGCGTGCACCCCGTCCGGCAGACGATCACGCAGGTCTTCGGGCTCGAGCCCGGGCAGGTGCGGGTGGTGTGCCCCTACGTGGGCGGGGGCTTCGGCTCCAAGGGCAACCCGCACCCGAACGTGGTCATGGCCGCGATGGCGGCCCGCGCGGTGCCCGGCCGTGCGGTGCGGCTGGCCCTGACCCGTCAGCAGATGTTCTCGCTGGCCGGCTACCGCACGCCCACGATCCAGCGCATGCAGCTCGCCGCCGAGCGGGACGGGACGTTGCGCGGCATCGCGATCGACGTCGTCGAGCAGACCTCGCGGATCAAGGAGTTCGCCGAGCAGACCGGCGTGCCGACCCGGAACATGTACGCCGCCCCGAACCGGCGGACCACGCACCGGCTCGCGGCGCTCGACGTCCCGGTCCCGTCGTGGATGCGCGCGCCCGGTGAGTGCCCGGGGATGTTCGGGCCCGAGGTCGCGATGGACGAGCTCGCCGCCGAGCTGGGCCTCGACCCGATCGAGCTGCGGATCCGCAACGAGCCGGAGGTCGACCCGGAGACCGGCAAGCCGTTCTCCTCCCGCAACCTCCTCGCCTGCCTGCGGGAGGGCGCGGAGCGGTTCGGCTGGGCGGGCCGCGACCACCGCCCGGGCGTGCGCCTCGAGGACGGGTGGTGGGTCGGCACCGGTGTCGCGGCCTCGATCTACCCGACCATACGCATGCCGAAGTCCACCGCCTCGGTGACCTACGGCGGCGGCCGGTACGTCGCCCGGATCGGCGCCGCCGACCTGGGCACCGGCGCGTGGACCGTGCTGCCCCAGATCGCCGCCGATGCGCTCGGCGTCCCGGTGGAGGACGTCGACGTGCTGATCGGTGACACCGACTACCCCGAGGCCACGGTCGCGGGCGGCTCCTCGGGCACCACGACCTGGGGGTCGGCGCTGGTCGAGGCGGTCCGGGAGTTCCGGGACAAGTACGGCGACCGGCCGCACGACGGCGACGAGGCGTCGGGGTCGGTGAACCCGAACGCCGCGGAGGACGACTTCACGATGTCGGCGTTCGGGGCGCAGTTCGCCGAGGTCCGCGTGCACGCCGACACGGGCGAGGTCCGGGTGCCCCGGCTCCACGGGGTGTTCGCGGCGGGGCGCATCATCAACCCCCGCACGGCCCGCTCGCAGTTCCTCGGCGGGATGACGATGGGGCTGGGCATGGCCCTGCACGAGCACAGCCTGCTCGACCCGCGGACCGGGCACGTCGTCAACCACGACCTGGCCGAGTACCACGTGCCGGCCAACGCCGACGTGGCCGACCTGCAGGCGCACTGGCTCGACGAGGACGACCCCCACGTCAACGCCATGGGGTCGAAGGGCATCGGCGAGATCGGGATCGTCGGGACGGCCGCGGCGGTGGCCAACGCCGCCTGGCACGCCACCGGGGTCCGGGTGCGGGACCTGCCCGTCACCCTCGACCGGGTGCTGCCGGGGCGCTGACCGGCTGCGACCCGCCGTCCGGATCCGTCTCGGCGAGCGCGTCGAGCAGGATCCGGGCGGCGCGGGCCGTGTCCACCACGGGCGTCCAGCCCAGCTCGCGGCGGGCCCGGCCGGTGTCGATCACGGGGGTGTCGACGGCCAGGTCGAACCAGCCCGTCGTCGCGCCGAGGACGCCCAGCCGGTTCGCCAGGCCGAGCACGGCCCGCACCAGCGACCGGGGCACCGGCAGCGGCCGCGCGCCGGCGACCCGCGCGAGCCCGCGGGCACCGAGCGCGTCGGCGGCCACGTTGAAGGTGCCGCCGGCGCGCCGGTCGAGCGCGGCGGCGACGGCCCGGCCCAGGTCGTCGGCGTGGACCAGCTGCAGGACGAGCCCGGCCGGCAACGGCAGCAGCGGGACGCGGCCCGCCCGCAGCGCCCGCAGCAGCACCGAGGGCACGGCCGGACCGAGGAACAGCCGCCGCATCCGGGCCGCGGCGTCCGCGCGGATCACCAGTGCCGCCCGGATCCGGGTCACCGCGACTCCGGGGTGGTCGTCCGCGAACCCGTCCAGCATGGCCTCCGCGGCGACCTTGTCCCGGCTGTACGCGGAGTCCGGATGCGCCCGCACCGGCCACGACTCGTCGACGGGGCGCTCCGGCTCGCCGGGCGCGTGCGGACCGTAGACGGCCTGCGAGGACAGGAACACGAGGTGGCCCACGTCGGCGCGGTCCGCCGCGTCGAGCACCGCGGCGGTGCCGTCAAGGTCCGTGCTGCGCGGGGTCGAGGAGTCCCCGACGGGCTGGATGGCCCACGCCAGGTGGACGACGGCGGCGGCGCCCTCCAGGAGCTCCGCGAGCCGGTCGGCGGCGTCGTCGGCCAGCAGGTCCAGGGCGTGCCAGGTGGCCCGGCCGGGCGTGGAGCCGTTCGCGGGTGGGTGCCGGCACACCGCGCGGACGGCGACGCCGGGGCGTTCGGCGAGCGCCGCGAGCAGCCCCGAGCCGACGGTGCCGGAGGCACCGACGACCACGACCGTGCGCGGGACCCCGGTCATGCGGACGCGCTGCTCCGCCCCGCCTCGCCGTCGAGGCCCCTCCGCAGCTGGGCGAGCGTCCGCGACAGCAGCCGGGAGACGTGCATCTGCGAGATGCCGACGCGCTGGGCTATCTGCGTCTGGGTCATGTCGCCGAAGAAGCGCAGGGTGAGGATCAGCCGCTCGCGCTCGGGCAGCGCGTCGATCAGGGGGCGCAGCGACTCCCGGTACTCGACGTGCTCGAGCGCCTTGTCGACCTCGCCGAGGGTGTCGGCGACCGGCTGGTCGTCCGCGTCCTCGACGGCGGTGAGCGACCCCGCGTGCTGGTTCGCCTTGGCCGCCAGTGCCTCGAGGATCTCCTCGCGGTCCACGCCCAGGTGCCGGGCCAGCTCGCTGGGCCGGGGCGCGCGGCCGAGGGTGTGCGACAGCGGTCCGGAGGCCTTCCCGATGGCCACGCTGAGCTCCTTCAGCCGCCGCGGCACCCGCACCGACCAGGTGCGGTCGCGGAAGTAGCGCAGCATCTCGCCGCGCACGCACGGGATGAGGTAGCCGAGGAAGTCGTCCCCGGCGCGCTCGGGATCCCAGCGGTCGACGGCCGAGATCAACCCGATCGTGCCCACCTGGACCAGGTCCTCGATGCCGGCGCGGTAGCCGGAGCCGTGCCGCTGTGCGAGGTGGCGCACCACCGGCAGGAAGGCCAGGACGAGCTCGGACCGCAGCCGGTCGCGGTCCGGGTGGTCGGCCGGCAGCGCGGCGAAGCGCTGCAGGACGGGCATCTGGTCGGCGTACTCGCTCGGGCCCTGGGGGTTCCCGGTACCGGCGGGCTGCGCGACGGCCGGCGGGGGGTCCGGCACGGCGGTCATGGAGCCTCCTCCACGTCGGGGGACGTCAGAGGCAGCTGGCTGTACCTCGGTCGAGCGGCGCCCGGGGTCGGTCCGGGGGGCCGCCCGTTCGTCGGTCCTGCATCGGTCGTCCCCCGACCGTACAAGCGCCCGCCGGGTGCCGCAGGTCGAGTTCGTGCCGGGCGCATGGCCACCGCGCACCGGGGTATGAGGCGCGACACACGTGTCCGGTAAGACCCCGAGGGAGCAGCTGCGATGACCGCCCGATCCGTCCCCACCGCACACCCGCCCCCGGGCCCCCGGCGCGCCGGGTCGCCCGACGTGGCCGACGTGCTCGGGCCGCTCGTCGCCTGGATGGCGAGCCGCGAGCCGCACGAGGGTCTGCGTCGCCGGCAGGTCCGGGTGGTCGAGCGGTTCCTGCGGTGGGCGGCGGCCGACGGCGGGGACCCGCGGACGCGGCGGGAGCGGTTCGAGGCCGAGCCGGGCATCGCCGGCCCGGCGGAGGCGTACACGGTCTCGGCGGCCCTCGACCGGCTCGCGGAACACCGCCGCATCCTCGCCCTGCCCCCGATCCCGACGCGTGGGGAGCGGACGACGGGTATGCCGCGTGCCCCCGGGACACCACCCCTATCCTCGGCGCACCCGGCGCGTCCGGGCGTGCCGCGGCCGGTCGGCGGCGGCCGGAGAGGAGCGACGTGAACGCCGAGGCCGACCCCGCGCGGGACCCCGCCCGTCCCGGCGACGCGACCCCGGCCCACCTGCCCGCCACGCTCCCCCTGCTGCCCGATCTGCGGCTCGCCGCACTGTGGGTGCCCGCCGCCCCGCTCGGCCCCGCCACCGTCCCCTCGAGCGACGGCGCCGCACCCGCCGGCGACTGGCTCGACGTGGTGCCGCTGGCCGGCGGCCGGCTCGCGCTCGCCGTCGGCGATCTCGTGGGTCCGGCGCCGCGGCCCGGCGCCGTCACCGGGCTGCGCACCGTCCTGCGCCAGGCGCTGCACACCGCGCCGACGCTCACCGAGGCCCTCGAACAGGTCGACCGGGCCGCGAGCGTCGACGAGGCACTGCACGGCGCGGCGCTCACCGTGGTGGTCGTCGGGCCGGACGGGGAGCTCGAGCACGCGCGCGGCGCCCATCCCCCGGCCCTGGTCAGCGGCCCGGGCGGGATGACGCCGCTGCCGGGCCAGGCCTACGGGCCACTGGGGGTCGGGGCCGCGCCCCCGGTGCCCGGGACCGCCCGGCTCGCCCGGGGCGAGACCCTCGTCCTGTACTCGGACGAGCTGCTCGAGGGCCGCGGACGCGGCGGCGCGCCCGGTCGCGGCCTCGCGGTGGCCCCGGACGTCGCGCGGGACGATCCGGCCGCCCTCTGCGCGCTGCTCGCCACGCGCGCCCCCCGGGGCGGGGTCGCCGTGCTGGCCGTGCACCGGCCCGTCGTCCCCGTCGAGCCGCTCCGGCTGGTGCTGCCGGTCGACCCGCACGCGCTGAGCCCGTTGCGCGAGAGCCTCACGCGGTGGCTGGAGGCGGCGGGCGTCGCGCCGCGGACCGTGGTCGCGGCGCCGATGGTGGTCTCCGAGCTCGCCGCGAACGCCATCGAGCACGCGTATCCCGAGGGCGGGTCCGGGGAGATCCGGGTGGGGGCCGAGCTCACCGGGCAGGGCCTGCGGATCACGGTGTCCGACGACGGCGCCTGGCGGTCCGCGGAGACGGACGAGGGGGGCCCGGACCGGGACGACGGTCCCGGGTTCGGGCTCGCCGTCGTCCGGGACCTGTGTGACGACCTCGCCGTGGACCCGGGACCGGGGGGCACCACGGTCACCGCGCTGCTGGCCGTCGGCAGGCCGGTCGTCGTGGGGGAGACACCGCGCCCGGGGCCCGTGGCCGTGCCGGAGGCGTTCGCCGTACGCAGCGGCGACGCACCGGGCGTGGTGCTCGTGCGCGGCGACGTGGACCTGCCGGCCGTGGCCAGCCTGCGGGCCGCGCTGCTCGCCGCGGCCGCGTCGGGGGCGCCGTGCGAGCTGGACCTGTCCGCCGCCACGCTGTTCGCCAGCGCGGGGGTGCGGCTCCTGCACCAGCTCGACGCGGAGACCGACCTGCGCGTGGTGGCGCCGCCCGGTGCCGCCGCGCGTCCGGTCCTGGAGCTGACCGGCCTGGCCCACCTGCTGACCGACCGGGCCGACAGCGCCTGACGCGGCGCCCGTCGCCGCCGGACCCGATCAGGCCCGGACGGATCAGGCCCGCACCACAGCAGGCCCGCACCACAGCAGGCCCGCACCACAGCAGGCCCGCACCACAGCAGGCCCGCACCACAGCAGGCCCGCACCACAGCAGGCCCGGACCGGATCAGGCGCTGCCCTCGGCCGCCCGGTCGGTCCGGCCCGCCGCACGGGCCTCCCGGCGGTTCTCCACGGCCTCGGCGTAGACCTGCTCGACGGCGGCGGCGATCCGCTCGCGCCCGTAGCGGGACACCGCACGGTCCCGGCCCGCGATGCCGAAGGCCATCGGCACCGCGCCCTCCCGGAGCAGCCCGCGCAGGGCGTGCGCCAGGGTGTCGGGCCGGCGGGGCGGGACGAGCACCCCGGTGACCTGGTCGACGACCGTCTCCGCCAGCGCGCCGACGGCCGAGGCGACGACCGCGCGACCGCACGCCATGGCCTCCAGCGCGACCATGCCGAAGCCGGTCCGGTGCGGCACATGGACCAACGCGTCGGCGGAGCGGATCAGCGCCGGCAGGGACTCCCGGCGTACCGCGCCGAGGAAACGGACGCGGCGCTCGACCCGGGCCTCGCGGGCGACGGTGTGCAACCGGGCCAGCTCGCGGTCCCGGGTGAAGTCGACCTCCGGGTCGTCCGTCGGCGGCCCGCCCGCCACCAGCAGCTCGGCGTCCGGGACGGTGCGCAGCGCGCGGATCGTGTCCTGCACGCCGGCCTCGACGTCGAGCCCCGCCACGGCCAGCAGCCGCGGGTGCTCCCCGCGGCGGAGCACCGGCCCGTCCGGCTGGAAGAACGTCGTGTCGACGCCGTAGGGCACCACGCGGACCGCGGAGCGACGGGCGCCGAGCCGGACGAGGCCGAACACGTCGTCCTCCCCGCAGGCCAGCACCCGGTCGGCGCGCCCGACGAGCACGTGTTCGGCCGACGCGCGGCCCCGGCTGTCGACGGACGGGTCGACCGGTCGCCCGCCCACCCCGGGCAGGGTGACCACCAGCGGCAGGCGCAGTTCGCGGGCGGCGGCCGCGGCCGCGAGCCCGGCGGTCCACGAGTACGCGTGCACCACGTCGGGCGGCGTGGCCCGCCACCGCCGCTCCAGCTCCTCGGCCAGGACCGGCACATGGGTGACCAGACGGTCCTCGGGGAGGGGGACGGCCGGTCCCGCGTCGAGGTGCCGGACCTCCAGCCCCTCGCGCGGGCGGGCCACGGCGTCCTGGTGGGGCGAGTCCCGGCGGGCGAGGACGGTGACCTCGTGCCCCGCCTCGGCCAGGCCCGTGCCCAGCTCCGTCAGGTGCTCGCCCAGGCCGCTGTGACCTGGTCGGCCGGGGCCCGCCAGGGGGCTGCACCGGTCACAGACTATGGCGACGTGCACCGCGGCTCCCCTCGTCGACGTCGTGCGGCCGCGACGTCGGGTCGCACCCGTTACTACGCCCCGGACCGTACGGACCAGTGCTGCCACGCGCCAACGCAAGGGCGGACGGAAAGGTGGCCGTAAGGCACGGTGCGCCCACTCGGAGGGATGCGGGGAGCGGGTTCGGAGCAGCAGGCTGGGGGCAGCGGGCCGTCAGCCGCCGCGGACGCCCGGGACGGCGTCGCCCCCGGACGCGGTGTCGGGTGCGCCGGGGTCGTCGAAGCCGTCGGCCCCCGCGGCCACGTGGTCGCGCTCGACGCGGTCGTCCTCGACCCGCTCGTGCCGCCCCGCGCCGTGCCGGCCGGAGGGGCGCGGGCGCGGCTCGTCGACCTGCGCCGTCTCGGTCGGGCCGCCGTGCGGCACGCCGTAGTGATCGAAGAGCGCGGCCTCGGTCCGGGGGCTGAGCGTCCCCTCGGGCACCTCCGGGGCGGTCCGCAGCTGCTCGGCGTCGTAGGGCACGTGCACCGCGCCGTCCTCGAGCACGGCGTCGGCCAGCGGCAGCGCGGCGTGCCGGGAGTGCGACAGGCCGCCGGTGAGCACGACCCACTCCGGCTTCTGCGTCTCGTCGTCGACGTAGACGGCGTCGACCGTGCCGAGCTCGGCGCCGTCCCGGTCCCGCACCGTCAGCCCCTGCACGCGGGCGGGATCGTCGAGGTCCGCCATGGTCTCCTCCTCGGGTCCGGCCGTCCGGTCCTCCCGGTCGGCACGAGCGGGATGCCCACCACCCGACCCCGCACACTCCCCGTGCCGGCCCTCACACGCGGTGTGCCGCGCCGTGTCCTCGCCGACCGGCTCCCCGGTCGGGAATCGCAGGGCCGACGGTGTGCAGGGCCGACGGTGTGCAGGACCGACGGTGTGCAGGACCGACGGGGTGCAGGACCGACGGGGTGCAGGGCCGACGGGGTGCAGGGTGGGTACGAGCCCGTCGCGGACGAGCCTGCGGTGCACCGGCCCGCGCCCACGGCCCGGCGCACCGCGGACAAGTAGGAGCCACGACCCACCTCCGGTCCCACCGGGGTGCGTCGTGGCTCCGACGGGGTGCCGTCAGATGGGGAAGCGCAGGGTGGCGCCCAGCCCGTCGGTCAGCGCACCGTCCGCGAACAGGCCCCGCTCGGGGGCCTCCTCCCCCGCCGCGTCCGCGGCCGCCTCGGCCTGCTCCTCGGCGATGCGGGCGTCGTCGAGCCGGTCCTTGCCCCGCACCACGGCCGGGTCGTCGAGCCGGACGAGCTGGCCGCTCTGGCACGCGACGGCGCGGATCACCGCAGGCACCCCGGGCACCTCCTGCGGGTCGCCGACGTTGAGCGCCTCGAGCTCCTCGCGCTGCACGCCGAGCTGCGTCGGCTCGCCGCCCACCCACACCGCGGCGTCGGTGAGCGTGGCGGGGTCGAGGAACAACGTGTCGACGGCCTCCGCGCGCAGGGCGGCGACGACGTCGGCCAGCCCGGTCACGGCCTGCCCGTCCGGGCGTCCGGCCAGCTGCCGGTAGTGCTCCCAGGCCTGCCGGCGCTCCGCGTCGAGGACGTCCTCGACCGCGGCGGCCACGGTGTCCGGCACGTCGAC
This sequence comes from Pseudonocardia oceanicola, assembly GCF_047200735.1. Lineage (NCBI taxonomy): Bacteria > Bacillati > Actinomycetota > Actinomycetes > Pseudonocardiales > Pseudonocardiaceae > Pseudonocardia > Pseudonocardia oceanicola. The sequence continues at coordinate 613,413 of NZ_JBJZON010000001.1, read as the reverse complement.
CGGGGTGGCGCCGGCGGTGTGCTCGACCTCCGCGACGATCTTCGCGGACCGTTCCGGCAGGGCGTCGACGAGCCGGGAGCGCGCCGGGGAGTCGCCGAGGACCACGAGCACGCGCGCCCCGGAGGCGCGCACCCGCGCGTCCACCCGGCCGGCGACCTCGGCGGTGTTCTCCCGCCAGGTCTCCTCGACCCGCTCCTGCATGTTCAGGTGCGAGAGCCCGCCGGCCCGGACCTTGTGCACGGGGTGGTCGCGCCCGCCGACCTCCTCGGGCTCCGCGTCGCCCGGGGCGAGCACCTCACCACCGGTCTCGTCGATCCGGACGACGACCACCGGCACCTCCTCGCGCACGGCCTCGGTGACCGCGGCCAGGTCGGGCAGCGCGGACCAGGTGCTGACGGAGGTCCGGGGCGGCGCCGGCAGCACGGCGTCGACCAGGACGCCCTTGTCGGCCGCGACGAGCACCCTCCCGCCGGTCCCCTCGGGCGGTGGCGCCTCCGCCAGCGCGGCGTCGACGGCGTCGACGACGGACCCCGGCGCGCCCTGCCCCGACAGCTCCTCGCGCACACCGCGCCGCCGGAGCTCGTCCTGGCGCGCCGCGTCCTCGGTGTCGTGGGTGACGTCGAGCAGCACGGTCGCGAAAGGGCCGGGCGCGGCGCAGGCGTCGCGCAGCCAGTCGAGTCGCACGGGTTCCTCCGTTCCGGGCCCGCGTCCGCGGGCCCCGTCGAGGACGGACACGGTCGGGAGCGGCGATACCCGGTGGACCCGGTGCGAAACGGCGGGCCGCTCGCGGGAGGGCCCCGACAGCGGGCTCCTGCACCCGGGCGGGTGATGTCCGGTCCCGGCGGGTCCGCGCCACCCGGGACCGTAACGACCTGCGCGGACGTGACGAGTCCGACAACGACCAGCGGAGCGTGAACCGGGTCGTGGTCAGCCGGGCGCCGGGAGGAGCGAGGTGGGCGGTCTCTCGCTCGTCGACGGCTGGCTGCCGGTGGCGTTGCTGGTCCTCGCCGGGGTGGCGATGTTCGGCCTGCTCACCCGCTGGGGGCGCGGTGCGGCCGGCACCGCCGTCGTCGCCGTCCTCGTCGCGGCGCTGGTCCTCGTCGGGCTGAACCCGCTCGTGGTCGACGGGCTGGACCTCCTGCCCGAGCCGCTGCCGCGGCAGGTGCTGATCTGGATCGCGATCGGCCTCGGCGGCCTCGTGCTCGCGCTGGGCTCCCTGGTCGGCACCCGGCCCGGCCGGAAGGTCCTCGCGCTCGGGTGCGGGCTGCTGGTGCTCGTCGGCGCCGCCGCACAGGTCAACGTCTACTACGAGCAGTACCCGACCGTCGCCGCCCTGGCCGGGACCGGGGACGAGCGCTCCTTCACCGGCGGGCACGGCGCCCCGTCCCGGCCCATGACCACCCCGGTCGCCTCCCGCTGGCGGGGCCCGGCCACCGCGCCGTCGAGCATCGAGAGCGCGCCGATCCCCGGCACGGTCAGCGGGTTCACCGGCCGCGACGCGCAGCTCTACCTCCCGGCCGCCTACAACTCCCCGAACCCGCCGCTGCTGCCGGTCCTCGTGCTCGTCGCCGGCCAACCGGGGGGTCCCCAGGACTGGGTGGTCGGGGGCAGGCTACAGGCGCTGATGGACGACGTGGCCCGGCAGCACGGCGGGCTGGCGCCGGTGACCGTCGTCGTCGACCCGAACGGGGCGGACGGGAACAACACGATGTGCATGGACTCGGACATCGCGAAGGCCGACACCTACCTGTCGGTCGACGTGCCGCGGTGGATCGAGGCCACGCTCGGGATCGACTCCGACCACGCGCACTGGGCCTTCGGCGGCTGGTCCTTCGGCGGCACCTGCGCGTTGCAGATGGCCACCCGGCACCCGGACCTGTACCCGAACGTCGTCGACATGGCGGGCGAGCGCGAGCCCGCGATCAGCGCCGACCGCACACAGACCGTCCAGATCGCCTTCCACGGCGACACCGCGGCGTTCGACGCGCTGACGCCGCTGACCCTGCTGGCGCAGCGGACGTACCCGGGCGTGTGGGCCTACTTCGCCTGCGGCGGGGACGAACAGGAGGTGGGGACATGGCAGACCGAGGTCTCGACGGCGGCGCAGCGGGCCGGGATGACCGTCCGGACGCAGGTCGTGCCGGGTCAGGGGCACTCGTGGGCGGTGCCGCACGCGTCGCTCCCGCCGGCCCTGGGCTTCCTGGGCCCGAGGCTGGGGCTGACGGCGGGGACCGGGTCGTGAGCCCGGCGGGGGTGGGGACGTCCGGCGGACCTCCCGCCGACCCCGTCCCGTCCGCGCCCGACGCCACCGACCCCGCCCCGTCCGCGCCCGACGCCGCCGAGCCCGCCCCGCCGACGGCCGAGCGGGCGGAGCGGGAGGCCGGTGGTCCGCCGCGTGCGGCGAAGGCGCCCGGCCCGCCCCCGGCCGGCCCGGTGACCGCGGAGGCCGCCCGGTCCGCGTCGGCGCCCCTGCCGGCGGCCGCCGGGCGGACGGCACCGTTCGAGGTGTGGGCCTCCCGGCTGACCGCCGCGCTGCCCCAGGCCTGGCACCGGATCCCGTTCACGATCGCGGTGATCGCGGTGACCGTGGTCGTCGGGCTCGTCGGGCGCACGATCTGGCGGCCGCTCTGGCAGGAGGGGTGGTTCCCGCAGGTCGCCTACGGCGTGCCCGCCCTGCAGGAGGGCCGGCTCTGGACGCTGTTCACCGGCTGGTTCTTCGCCATCACGCCCGGCCAGTACGTCAGCGGGCTGCTGCTGTTCGCGGTCGTCGTGGGTGCCTGCGAGATCCGGATGGGAACGAGGGTCGTCGCGGTCACGGCCCTGGTCGGGGAGATCGGCGGGGTGCTGCTGGCGTCCCTGCTCGTCTGGGCGCTGTCGCACACGTCGTGGCCGTGGGCCGTGCACCTCGCGACCGTGCGCGACGCCGGGTTCACGACCGGCGCCCTCACCGTCCTCGCGGTCACCACCGCGGCGCTCCACTCCCCCTGGCGGCTACGGATCCGGGCCCTGCTCGGCTTCTACGTCCTGGTGGCCTTCCTGTTCGAGGGCACCCTGTCCGACGTCGCCCACCTCCTCGCCGTCGCGGTCGGGTTCGCGGTGGGCCAGCGCCTGTTCGGGGTGGAACCGGGCTTCGGGCCGCGCACCCGGCGAGAGACCCGGCTGCTGGCCTTCGCCGGGCTCCTCGCGATCGCCCTGACCGAACTCGTGGTGCTGCTCTTCCCCGGCGCCGGACCCTTCGGCGCGACGGGCGGGGCCGCGACCTCGCTGCTCGACGTGCTGATCGACGTCGTGGTCGTCGGGATCGTCGCCAACGCGCTGCGGCTCGGCAAGCGGTGGGCCTGGTGGGTCACCGTGGTCCTGGGCGGGCTCAACGCGCTGGTGGCGGTGGCCGCCGTCGTCATCCTCGTCGCGGGCGGGGTGGTGACCGACGAGGCGATCACGTTGGGCACCGGGGTGCTCTGGATCGCCGTACTGGTGGTCCTGCTGTCGAACCGGCGGGCCTTCCGGGTCCCGATCCGGCGCCGGCTCCCGGGCGGACTGGCCGCGAGCGAGGGCGACGCGCTCGAGCGGGCCCGCACCCTGCTGCAGTCCGTGGGCGGCTCGACGATGTCCTGGATGACGCTGTGGCCGGAGATGCACTTCTACTTCCTGCGCGACGGGCGCGGGTACGTCGGCTACCAGCGGCACGCGGGGATCGCGCTCGCCCTGGCCGACCCGGTCGCCCCGCCCGGCACGATCGCCGCGGCGGTCACCGAGTTCACCGAGGACGCCGAACGGGGTGGTCTCACCCCGTGCCTGTTCTCCGTCACCGACACCGCGGCCGAGGCGGCACGGTCCGCGGGCTGGCGGACGGTGCAGATCGCCGAGGACACGCTCATCGACCTGCCCGGGCTCGCCTTCACGGGCAAGAAGTGGCAGGCCGTCCGCACCGCGCTGAACAAGGCGAAGCGGGAGGGCATCGAGTTCCGGATCGTCACGCTCGCCGAGGAGTCCTTCGCCGTCCTCGCCCAGGTGCGCGCGATCTCCGAGGAGTGGGTGGGCGACAAGGGGCTGCCCGAGATGGGCTTCACCCTCGGCGGGGTCGACGAGGCGCTCGACCCCGCGGTGAAGGTCGGGCTGGCGATCGACGCCGGCGGCAGCATCCACGGCGTGACCTCCTGGCTCCCGGTCTACGCCGAGGGTGGCCGGGTCCGCGGCTGGACCCTGGACGTCATGCGGCGGCGGACGGACGGGTTCCGCTCGGCCATGGAGTTCATGATCGCGTCGGCCTGCCTCGCCTTCGGCCAGGAGGGCTACGAGTTCGTCTCCCTGTCGGGGGCGCCGCTGGCCCGGGGCGAGGGGTCGACGGATCTCGACCGCACCGACCGGCTGCTCGACAAACTCGGCGGGGCGCTCGAACCGTTCTACGGCTTCCGGTCGCTGCACGCGTTCAAGGCCAAGTTCTCGCCGCGCTACGAACCCGTGCACCTCGCATTCCGTGACGAGGCGGATCTCCCCCGTATCGGAATCGCGCTCACCCGGGCGTATCTGCCCGACGCCACGCCTCGACAGCTGATCGCGGCGGGTTTCTCCGCGGGCGGCAAGGAGCCGGAGGGCCACTGAGGAGACCGCCGGAATCTCGTTTCCTCGTCGTTGTCGATGGTTCCGGCGAAACGGGTCTTGTGGCGGAAGAAAGGGGTGCGCTACCTTTCTTCCCGCACGGGGGATGCGCACCTGGGGCGCCCTGTCAGGTTCAATTCCTGTGTCCTCCACCACCGTCCGGACGGGGGCCGATCGCCGCGCGCGATCGGCCCCCGTCCGTGTCCCGGGCGTCCCTCAGTTCGGCGGACGTGGCCGGCTGCTCCTCGGCCGGCGCCGGCCCCCTGTGGACCCGTACGCGGAGGCCGACGCGACCAGCTTCCACACGGACATGTACCGATGATCCGTGCGAACCGGGCCGCCGGGGTCAGACCGCGGCGCGCGACCGGTCCCGCTGGGCGTCCATCAGCGAGTCGAACGTGTACCGCCAGTCCTCGGCCAGCGGGTAGCCCCTGCGGCCCGCCTCCTCCAGGCTCAGCTCGATCGGCATGCCGAACGTGTCGTGCAGTTCGAACAGGTGCGCGCCCGTCACGATCTCGCCCTGCCGGTGGAGCCGGCGCAGCATCGACAGACCCTTGCGCAGGGTCCGGGCGAACTGCTTCTCCTCCTTCTGCAGCACGGCGACGATCTGTGCCTCCTGCTCGGCCACCTCGGGGTAGACGTCGGCGAACAGCGTGGCGATGATCGGGACGACGTCCACGGCGACGCCTGCGGTGAGCTCCAGGTCCAGCCCGAAGCGCAGCGCCCGTCGGACGAGCCGGCGCATCACGTATCCCTGCTTGGAGTTGCCCGGCTTCACCCCGTCCGCGGCGAGGAACGCCGCGCCGCGGAGATGGTCGGCCACGACGCGCATGGCGTGCACGACCTCGGGGGCGCCGCCGTCGTAGGACTTCCCGGAGAGCTCCTGCAGCTTCTCGACGATCGGCCACAGCAGGCTGACCCGGTAGACGTCCGGGCTGTCGATCGAGGCCGCCGCGATCCGCTCCAGCCCGCCGCCGAAGTCGACGTTGTGCCGGGGCAGCTCGGCGATGCCGCCGGTCCCGGTCCTGCGGTAGATCATGAAGACCGAGTTGCCGATCTCCATGTACTGCCCGCCGTCGGAGTTCTGGTGCGGGAACCGGCCGTAACGGGTGTCGTGCTCGACCTGCGGGAAGTGGTAGAAGACCTCGGAGTCGGGGCCGCCGGGGTCGCCGACCGGCATCTCGTCCGGCCCGCCGAACCGGCTCCACCAGTTCTTGTGGCCGTAGAACGCGATCCGCGCGCCCCGGCTGCCGTGCTCGTTGCCGTACTCCTCGGTGTCGAGGTCGATGCGCCGGCACTCGATGCCGCGCTCGGCGAACAGCCGCTCCCAGATCTGCGCGCTCTCCTCGTCGCGCGGGATGCCGTGCTCGGGATCGCCGAGGAAACACGTCACGTAGAGCCGGTCCGGGTCGAGGCCCACGACGTCGACCAGGAAATGGAACACCCGCGAGATCTGCTCGGCCTTCCCGTAGTCGCCGAGGCTCCAGTTGCCGAGCATCTCGAAGAAGGTGGTGTGCCGGTTGTCGCCGACCTCGTCCATGTCCTGGGCCCGCAGGCAGGGCTGGACGTCGACGAGTCGGGGGCCCTGCGGGTTGTCCGCGCCGAGCAGGTAGGGCAGCAGCGGCTGCATCCCCGACCCGGTGAACAGGGTGGTGGGGTCGTCGCGCAGGACGATCGGTGCGCGCGTCACCACGGCGTGGCGGTCCTGGGCGAGCATGTCCAGGAACGACCGGCGGATGTCCTGTGCGTCCATTCCGCCGACCCTGCCAGGCCGATCATCGGCACCATAAGGCCAGAATGAGGTAACGGCTCACGCGGCGACGCGGAAATGTCACTCGTGGTCGCGCAGGAAACGCGTTCGGTAGCGGGTCGCGGCCACCAGGAGGAGCAGTTCCACCACCACGGCGACCACCACGAGTTCCGCGTCGAGGTAGCCGAGGGCCACGTTCACCCCGGCCAACGCGATCACCAGACCGGCCCGGCAGAGCGTCGTCCCGGCCCGGTCCCGGCCGACCAGCAGGGCGAGGGCGGCCAGGACGAGCAGGACGCCGACCACGGCCTCCCCCGCCGAGGCGACGACGAGGGCCGGCGGCCGGGTGCCCGGGGCGACGGTCCGGTCGTCGAGCACGATCTGCACGTCCGGCGAAGCGCTGAGCAGCGCGATCAGCACGGCGAGGCCGACCAGCGAGAGCAGGCCGAGCACGGCCGCGCCCGCCGCCAGCAGCAGCCGGTGGGCCCAGCGCGGGAGGAGCACGTGCTCGAGCCGGACCAGCGCGGTCCGCACCCTCCCGACGCGGTCCGAGGGCGCCTCGACGGGCGCGGCCTCGATCACCGGGCGCACGGCGTCGGCGAAGGCGGCCAGGTCGGGGCGGGTGCGCTGACCGCCCAACGCGTCGAGATCGCGGAGGAGCGCGGTGCGCGTGCTCGGCCGCAGCGGGCCGTCGGCCAGATCCTTCAACCGGGCGGCCGCGGCATGGGCCAGCTCGCGGGGGCGGCCGCGCGGCACGCGGCGGGCCAGCACCACCACGCCGAGCACGGCCAGGAACGTGCTGTAGATGATGGGTGCGGCGAGTGGGGTGAAGTAGTCGTTGCGACGGGTGATGAACTTGCCGACCTCGTCGACGAACAGCCCCGACCCGACACCGACGCAGACCGCGGTCGCCGGGTGCACCCAGCGGTTGCTCCACAGCACCGCCACCACACCGCCGGCGAGCAGGAGTAGCCCGCCCCACAGGGCGTGGGCGAGGTGGTACTCGCCGCCGCCGATCTGCGGGTAGCCGGTGAGCGCCAGGTACAGCCGCGTCACCACCACGGTCACACCGAACGCCACCGCCAGCAGCCGCACACTCCGCACCGCGTCGGGCCGCACCACCGGACCGCGGCGGAGGGTGGCAGCCGTTCCGGGTGGGTCGTCGGGGAGCACGACACAGGCTCCCGGCACGGCCGCTGCGGGGGCGGGACCCGGAGGGGGCGGGGGTGCGGCTGTCGGTGTGGGGCCGGCCGTCGATGCGGGATTCACCGTCGCCCCGGAGCCCGTCGCCGACCCAGGACCCACCGCCCCGGGCCCCACCGCGGAGGTGGAGCCCGCCGCCGAGGTCGGGCCCACCGCCGATGTGAGGCCCGCCGCCGATGTGGGCCCCACCATCGATGTGGGGCCCGCCGCCGAGGTCGGGCCCGCCGATGTGGGGCCCGCCGATGTGGGGCCCGCCGATGTGGGGCCCGCCGATGTGGGGCCCGCCGTCGGCGCGGCGACGTCGTGAGACGCGGACGAGGCCGGCTCGACGCGCTCAGGACCGGAGTCCCCCGGCTCCGTCGTCGCCGTCATCGCACCTCCCTCGGCCTGCGGGCCGTGTGCGCGACGACGGTAGCGATCGACGGCCGGGCGCGACACCCCATCGGCGGACGTCCGAGCAGGTCACTCACCGCCCCGTGACCTGTGATCACCGACAAGGACCGACCACGGCCGCGGACGGCCGCATCCGGTCCCGTCCGGTGATCATGGATCCGGCACGACCGCGAGCTGGATCAGCGTCCCCGACGGCGGCCGCCGCGGCGCTGGTGAGCAGGACCAGGCGGTGCCGGTCCCGGACGTCGGCCAGGGTGCCGCCGAGCGTGCCGAGCGCGGCGATCGGCACACCCGTCGCGGAGCCCGACCACGCCGACGAGCGCCGGACTCGCCGTCAGCTCCCAGACCTGGGCGAGCACGGCCACCACGGCGACCTGCCCGCTGAAGGCCGACGCCGTCGACCCGATCCAGAGCCGCCGGAAGCCGGGGTGTCCGCGCAGCGGGCGGGTGTCGAGGACCCGGTCGAACGCGCTCACCGGTCCTCGGGCAGATGGGCCCGGATGCGGTCGAGGAAGGGCCGCTCGCGCAGAGCGGCGGCGGCGTCGGAGATCACCCGGGTCATCGGGTACGGCAGGGCCACGTCGAGCTCGGCGAACGCCGCCTCGGTGGCCCGCCACTCCGCTTCCAGGAAAGGCACGAGCGCGCTCCCCCGCCCGGTCAGCGCGACCTGGCGGGTGCGGGCGTCGGCGCCGGGCGTGGTCTCGACCAGCCCGGCCCTGCGCATCTCGGTGACGGTCTGGCTCATCGCCGAGTGCGTGACGTCGATCTGCGCCGCCAGCTCCTTGAGCGGCATCGGGCCGAGGTGCTGCAGCCGGATCAGCGCCATGCCGAACCGGGTGCGCACTCCCCGGACCCCGTGCTCCGCGTAGAGCTCCGCGATCGCGGCGTCCATCGTCGCGAGCAGGTCCTTGAGCGGCCGCAACCAGCTCTCGAGCGTCGGGTCGGGAGACGCCACAGCGCTGATATCACAGCGCTGTCACACGGCCCGGTTCCGTGCGGAACCGCGGCCCGCATCCTCGATCACCCGGCGGCCGAGCCGTCTCGGCCCGACCCGCGGTACCGACCGGAGCGTCGACCGCTGGGAACCCGTCTCAGCCCGCGGGCGGGGCGAAGAACTCCAGCGCGATGTTGTCGGGGTCGCGGAAGGACACTCCGGAGCCGTAGTGGGCGTCGACGATCCCGCCGTGCCGGATCCCGAGCTCGTCGAGCCGGGCCACCCAGCGCTCCAGCTCGGCCCGGTCGGCGCAGGCGAAGGCGACGTGGTCCAGACCGGTCCGGCGCTCGTCGAAGGCGCCGCCGGGCTCGCTGCCCGGGTGGGTGTGCAACCCGAAGAGATGACCGCCGCCCAGGGCGAAGACGGTGTGGTGGAAGCCCCCGGTCGTCTCGTCCTCGTCGAGCACGGGATCGGACCCGAACAGGGTGGAGTACCAGCGGGTGCTCCGCTCGAGGTCGGTCACCGTGACGGCGGCGTGGGCGAGCGGCGGGAACTGGGCCATGACGACCTCCTCGATCGGCGATGATCGCTCCCGAGCATCCCAGGGTGCGCCACCGCGGGCGTCCTTCCTGCGGACGGTTCCCTCCCGCTCGGGGATCGACCGGCGGGGACCGACCGGCAGGGACCGACCGGCGGGGAGGAGTCAGGAGCAGGCCGGGGCCGCCCGGCGGGCGGCCCGGGCCAGCGCCAGCCGCAGGACCAGGGCGGTGGCGGTGAGCGCCACGATGACCAGCGCGTAGACCTCGGCGGTGACCCGCAGGCCGAACGCGGTGCCGGCGAACCCCGCCGCCACCGCGGGGACGCTGAAGGCGAGGTAGGAGATCACGTACGCGACGGCGAACAGCGCCCCGCGCTCGTGCGGCGCGGCGATCCGGGCGAACGTCCCGAAGGTCGCCAGCGCCGCCGCCCCGAACCCGACGCCCGCGATCACGGTGCCGAGCGCGGCGACGGCGACGAGCCCGGCCGTCACGCCGCCCAGCGTCACCAGGGTGCCCAGGCCGAGCAACGCGGCGGCGGGGGCCAGCAGGCGCACCGCCGGGCGGCGGCGCAGCAGGAACGCGGTGGCCGAGCCGATGCCGCACAGCAGCGTCACCACGAACCCGCCCACCAGGTGGTTGCGCAGGTCGAACAGCCCGGCCGTGACCGACGGACCCAGCGAGAGGTACAGCCCGCCGAGCACCCAGCTGGCGATCATCACCGGCACCACCGGCACCACCTCGGCCCGCAGTCGCGCCGGCACACCCACCTTCGGGCGCAACGAGGCCAGCGCACCCGGGCTGCGGGTCGCGGTCTCGGGCATCAGTGCGACGACCACCGCCGCCAGCGCCATCCCGGCCAGCAGCAGTGCGTAGACGAACCGGGTCGGGGCGGGCCCGAACTCGACGAGCGCACCGCAGCCCAGCGCGCCCAGCGCGAGCCCGCTCGTCGGGGCGACGGAGTTCACCACACCCGCCCGGCCCCGCGCGCTCGGGGACTCCAGGTCGACCAGCGCCGCGCCGAGCGTCGTCATCGCGGCGCCGGTGGCGATCCCCTGCAGGAGGCGCGCGACCGAGAGCACGACCACGTCCCCCGCCAGCACGAACAGGACGAGCGCGACGATCTCCACCAGGATCGCGCCCAGGAGGACCGGGCGGCGGCCCACGTGGTCGGACAGCCCGCCCACGATCAGCAGCGCCGCGAGCAACCCGACCACGTACACGGCGAAGACCACCGTGAGCACGGTCGGGGTGAAGCCCCACAGCTGCTGGTAGACGACGTAGAGCGGGGACGGCGCGCTCGACGCCGCCAGGAACAGCACCACGATCGCGGCGACCGCCGCGAAGTACGGCCCCCGCAGCCGCGTGCCCACGGCCGCTCCGTCCGTCCTGACCGACATGCTCGCCTCGCAAGGTGTGCAACGATCTGTGCGTTAACTCCGACGACCGTAGCATGAACGCACAGATCACTGCGTTAGCTTGTCGCAGCGATCGGTGCCATACTCGCCGGCATGGCTGCCTCCACACCGGTCACGCGCCCCGGGGGCCCGGGTGCGGCCGCCGGGTCCCGCCCCGGGGGCCGCTCGGCCCGCGTGCGGGCGGCCGTCCACCGGGCCGTCGAGGAGCTGCTCGCCGAGGAGATCGGCGGCGGCCTGACGATCCCCGCCGTGGCCGCCCGCGCGGGCGTGCACGCGACCACCCTCTACCGCCGGTGGGGCTCCGTCGGCGAGCTGCTGGCCGACGTCGCGAGCAGCCGGTTCTCCGGCGACGTCGTCGTGCCCGACACCGGGTCCCTGCGCGAGGACCTGCAGCGCTGGGCGGCCGACGTCGCGACCGACCTCGCCGACCCGGACGTCCTCGCCCTGATGCGCGCCACGCTCGGCGCGGGCGGCGAGCCGGGCGCCTGTGCCTGCCGCGGTGACCGGGAGGAGCAGCTCGCGGCGATGCTCGACCGCGAGCAGGCGCGGGGCGGCGCGGTCCCGACGGTCGAGCGCGCCGCCGACGCGCTGCTCGGGCCGCTGTACTACCGGGCGGTCTTCACCGGCGAGCCCGGTTCACCGGACTGGGCCCGGGGGCTCGTCGAGCTGCTGCTGCCCACCTGACGCGGGCGCGCCGACCGGGGCGACCTGCTCCGTCGGCTGCGCTGAGGAGATCGAGTAGCCGTCCGCCCGGCTCGGGACGCGGACGTCGGCGCGGCAGCGGCGCGGCTGCCGCAGGCGCTCGCTCGGGCGCCCCGTGCCGCGGCTGCCGGGCCTGCGGTTCCTCCCGCCCGCGCATCCGGCCGAGCCGGGCACCCGCACCGTCCGAGGGGTGCTGGCCACACCCGGGAAGGCCCGGTGGCGCGGTCGTCGCGGGACCCCGCCCGGCGGGAGTCTTCGGTCACCGGGCCGAGCACCGCTTCCGGTGTCCGACCGACCACCGCGCAGAACACCGCGCCGACCACCGCGCCGCTCCCCCGCGGCCCGACATCCCGGGAGACCCCGATGACGACCGGCACCCCCCTCGACGCCGCCCGCCCCGCCGACCTCGCGGCCCTCGCCGCCGCCGTCGCCGGACCCGTCCTGCAGCCCGGGGAGGCCGGGTTCGCGGAGGAGGTCGCCGGCTTCAACGTCGCCTACACCCCGGCCGCCGCCGTCGTGGTGGGCGCGACGAGCACGGCCGACGTGGCCGCGGCCGTCCGCCACGCCGCCGCCACCGGTCGCAAGGTCGCCGTCCAGGCCACCGGGCACGGGCTCACCGGCGAGCTGTTCGGCACGGTCCTGGTCACGACGACGCGGATGGACGACGTGCGGATCGACCCGCTGCGCCGCCGCGCGGTCGTGGGTGCCGGGGTGCGGTGGCGCGCGGTGATCGACGCCGCCGCGCCGTACGGGCTCGCCCCGCTCAACGGCTCGTCGTCGCACGTCGGGGTGGTCGGCTACACCACCGGTGGCGGCCTCGGCCCGCTGGCCCGCCGGTACGGCTTCGCCGCCGACCACGTCCGGAGGTTCACGATCGTCACCGCCGACGGGACCGTCCGGGAGGTGTCGGAGAACAGCCAGGGCCCCGACGCGGACCTGTTCTGGGCCGTGCGGGGCGGCAAGGGCAACTTCGGGATCGTCACCGAGCTGGAGTTCGACCTGGTCCCGGTCGCACGCTTCTTCGGCGGCGCCCTGTTCTTCGGCGCCCGCGACGCGGCGGCCGTCCTGCACGCCTGGCGCGAGTGGGCCCCCGGCCTGCCCGAGGACGCCACCACGTCGGTCGCGATGCTGCGCACCCCGCCGGACCCCGCGCTGCCGGAGCCGGTGCGCGGGCGGTTCGTCGTCGCCGTCCGGTTCACCCACCTCGGCCCGGCCGAGGAGGGCGCCGCGCTGCTCGCGCCGATGCGGGCCGTGGCCGAGCCGGTGCTCGACGGCGTCGCGGAGATGCCCTACCCCGCGATCGACGCGGTGCACCGGGACCCGACCGAGCCGATGCCGATGTGGGACCGCGGCACCGCGGTGGCCGAGCTGCCCGCCGAGGCCGTCGACGCGCTCCTCGCCGTCGCCGGTCCGCAGGCCGGGGTCCCGCTGGCGATGGTGGAGATCCGGCTGCTCGGCGGCGCGATCGCGCGCGGGCCCGAGGTGCCCAACGCGGTCACCGGGCGCGACGCCGCGTTCAGCGTCTTCACCGTCGGGGTGCTCGCCGGCCCGCCCGTGGAGGTGGTCGTCGCGTCGGCCGCCGCGGTGGTCGACAGCGTCGGGCCGTGGGTGTGCGGGGGGCTCGTCAACCTCCTCGGCCAGGCCGGACCGGCGCGCGTCGGGGCCCTGTGGTCCGCCGCCGACCGCGCCCGGCTGCTCGCGACCGCCCGGCGGTTCGACCCGACCGGTGTGTTCGCGACCAACGTGGTCATCGGCTGATCGACGCCACGGCGCCCCGCAGGGCCGGAGGAGCCTCTCCCCCGGTTCCGCGGGCGTCCTGTCCGGACCCGGGTGTGAGCTGCGGCGGACGTGAATCGATCCCCCCGGAACCGGGTACAGTGGCGCATGGCCACACCGAGCGACGAACGCGCCGTAGGTCACCGGACGCACGGCAAGGACCCCGAAGCGGCCTCCCCACCCGACGTGCCCGCCGCGCGGACACCCATCCGGGGCCGTCCGGTCCTCGGGATCGGCGGCCCCAACTCCGGCAGCGGCTCGCACGACGGGCAGAGCGCGCTCAAGCTGCACCGGGGCATCTCGGTGCTGGCGTTCCTGCTCTGCGTGCTGGTCACGGTGGTCTTCCTGATGGACGGCGCGCTGATCCCCGCGATCGTGTTCGCCGTCGTCGCGCTGGGCTGCGTCGGGGTCTTCGCCTGGACCAGCGTGCAGCTGCGGCGGGCCACCGGGACACCCGACCCGAACCGGGAGCCCTACGTGACCTGACCGGTCCACCCCGTCGTCGCCCACTGCCGACGACGGGGTCCGGGCGGTTCCGCCGCCGATGCCGGCCGGCTGTGGTCGGGCGGCCTCGGCACCCCGCTGATCGCGGTGCCCGCCGGCCTGGTCGTGCGGGTCGTCGCCGGGGGTCGTCCCGGGGCGCCGCCGTCGCCGTCGTCCTGCCCTTCGTCACCGCGTCCGCCCGCGGAGGCCCTGCCGATCTCCCCTTGTCACACTGGTGGCATGGCGCCTGATCCCAGCCCCGTCCCCGGGTCCACCGACCTGCTCGTCGTCGGGGCCGGACCGGCGGGATCCGCGGCCGCCGCCTGGGCCGCCCGGCAGGGGCTGGACGTCGTCCTGGCCGACGCCGCGGTCTTCCCGCGGGACAAGACCTGCGGGGACGGGCTCACCCCGCGCGCCGTGGCGGAGCTGGACCGGCTCGGGCTGGGCACCTGGGTGCGCGGGCACGGCGCGAACCGGGGCCTGCGGGCCGCGGGGTTCGGGCAGGAGCTGCTGCTGGCCTGGCCCGGCGGGTCGCTGCCGTCGGAGGGCAGCGCGGTCGCCCGCACCGAGCTCGACGCGCGGATCCGCGAGGTCGCCCTCGAGGCCGGCGCCGTGCCGGTGCAGGGCGCGAAGGCCGTCGGGGTGGAGCGCGACGGCGAGCGGGTCTGCGGTGTCACGTTCGCGCTGGCCGAGGGCGGGAGCGCCACGATCCGCTGCGAGCGCCTGGTCGTCGCCGACGGGGCCCGCTCGACGCTCGGGCGGGTGCTCGGCCGGGAGTGGCACAAGGACACCGCCTACGGGGTGGCGGCCCGCGGCTACATCCGCTCCGGCCGGCACGACGACCCCTGGATCTCCTCCCACCTGGAGCTGCGGGGCACGCAGAACGAGGTCCTCGCGGGGTACGGCTGGGTGTTCCCGCTGCACACCGGCGAGGTCAACATCGGCGTCGGCACCCTCGCGACCGACAAGCGGCCCGCCGGCGTCCAGCTCAGATCGCTCATCGAGCACTACGCGACCCTGCGCCGCGAGGACTGGCAGCTCGACGGGCCGGTGCGGCTGGTCCGCTCCGCGCTGCTGCCCATGGGCGGGGCGGTGTCCGGGGTGGGCGGCCCGAACTGGGCGCTGATCGGCGACGCCGCGGGCTGCGTCAACCCGCTCAACGGCGAGGGCATCGACTACGGCCTGGAGACCGGGCGGCTGGTGGCCGAGCTCATGGCGACGGACAAGGACCTCGACCCGGCCTGGCCGGCCACCCTGCGCCGGCACTACGGCCAGGCATTCTCGATCGCGCGCCGGCTCGCCGGACTGCTGACGATCCCGCGGCTGCTGCCGCTCGCGGGCCCGGTCGGAATGCGCTCGACCCCGCTGATGCGGGTCGCGCTGCGGGTCATGGGAAACCTGGTGACCGACGAGGACACGGACCTGGTCGCCCGGGCCTGGCGCGCGGCGGGCCGGCTGTCGCTGCGGTTCGACGAGCGCCGGCCGTTCCCCGCGGCCGATCTCCGGGGCTAGCCTGCTCCTCGGGTCGCCGGGTCGGGGTGTCCGGCGAGCCGACGCCGGCTCAGCGCAGGGCGGCGGCGTAGAGGTCGGCGAGGGCGGCCCAGTGCCGTGTCGCGGCGTCGCTGTCGTGGGTGGGGTTGTCCGGCACCGCGAAGCCGTGGGCGGCGGGGTAGGTCTCCAGGTTGTGCCGGACGTCGGCGGCGGTGAGGGCCTCGTCGAGCAACGCGAACTGGTCCGGGCCGAAGGAGTCGTCGTCCTGGGCACCCGCCACGTACACGGTCGCCCGGATGTCCGCCGCGCGGTGGTGCGGGCTGTCCGGGTCGTCGGCGACCGCCAGCCGCCCGCCGTGGAACGACGCCGCGGCCGCCACCCGGTGGCCGAGGGCCCCCGCCGCCGTCAGCGAGGCCCGGCCGCCCATGCAGTACCCGGTGACGCCGACGGCCGCGCCGCGGACCTCGGGCCGGCCGAGCAGCGCGTCGACGTACGCGGCGGCGTCGGCTCCGATCGCCGCCGCGGTGAGCGGCCGGACCAGCTCGGCCAGCCGCGCCCGTTCGGCGGGGTCGTCGAAGAGGCTCGCGAGGTCGAAGGGCTCGAACCCGCCCGACCGGTAGTAGACGTCGGGCAGCAGCACCGCGTAGCCGAGATCCGCGAGGTGGTCGGCCATCCCGAGGAAGGTCTCGCGCACCCCGCCCGCGTCGGGGTACATCAGCACGCCCGGCCAGGGCCCCTCCCCCGCCGGGGTGTGCACGGTGGCGGCGCACGCGCCGTCGGGGGCCTGGATGGTCAGCGGGGTGCGGGGCATGCGGGCTCCGGTGTGGTCGAGCGGGACGACGGTGCCGACTCTAGGACGACTCCCGGTCGGCCACCCGCGTCTCCAGGGACCACAGACAGCTGGTCGTGGTGGCGGTGACGTCGGCGAGGAAGCGCTCGACCGTGGCCATCTCGCCGGCGCCGAAGCCGCGCGCGGCGCCGTCGGTACAAGCGCCGAGCAGGGCGTCGAACTCGAGGGCGACGTCGGCTCCGGCCGGCGTGGTCCGCAACCGCACGCGCCTCCGGTCGGACTCGTCGGGCTCCCGGACCACGTGGCCGGCACGCACCAGCCGGTCGACCAGCCCGGTGACGGCACCCGAGGTCAGCATCAGCCCCTGGGAGAGGACGCCCGGGGTCACCGGCTCGTCCTGCTCCTCCCCGCTCCGGACGGCGAGCAGCGCCTCGACGTCGCTGGCGCGCAGGCTCTTGGTGCGGGCGAACACCTCCACCAGCCTGGTGGTGTCGGCGCCCAGGCGGTGCAGCAGCTCGCTCAGCTGCGCGGTACGGACCGGGCCGTCCGGCTCACGCCGGCGAGGGGCCGGCACCGTTGCGTGGTCGGCGCGGCCGGCCGTGCCCGCGCCGTCCCACCCGTCGCCGTCCGGGAGCTCCGGTCCGCGAGCCGGATCCGCCTCACGGATCACCTGAGGTTCTCCCGGAGCACCTCCATGACCGCCGGAACCGCCTGGCGCACCGCGAGGTGCAGCCGCGCGAGGGTGGTGCCCTCGTTGCCGAACAGCACCAGGACCCCGTGCCCGGGCAGCTCCTGCACGGCCACGCAGCCGCGGGCCCCGTCGACCACGGTCGCGACCGTGTCACCCAACGTCAGCAGGTGCGCGAAGCGGATCGCGACACCGGCCGCCGCGGCGGCAAGGGCGGCGACCGCCTCGGGCTGATAGGCCGCCGGCTGGGGGGCACCGCCCCGGAGCTCGGCGGCGACGAGCATGCCGTCGGCCGTACAGACCACCGCCCCCGACACCCCGATGGCGTCGTCGAGGATCCGGCGGAGGACGGCGCGCAGGGGTTCCACCGGGGCCGCCGGACCGAGCAGGTCGTGGACCGGACCGCTCGTCACGACCGCGTCCCCGGGCCGGCGCTCCGTGCCTCGGAAACCGTGTCCCCGGCCGCGGCCGTGACCGGGCGGGCCCGCCGCCGGGCGAGGAGCGACACCACCCGCCGTTCGGGCGGCCGGATCGACGGCGGCCCGATCGTGCCGATCGCACGCTGCCCGGGGACGGTCACCGGCGGCGTGACCGGGCGTTCCGGCTCCGGCGTGGCGCACACGTCGAGCTCGAGTACACCCGCACCCGCTCCGTAGAGCGCGTCCACCACGACGCCGAAGACCGGGCGGTCGACCAGGAACGCGATGTCGCGGAGGGTCAGCCCGCCGTCGGCGAGCCCGCACACCGCCTCCTCCCCGGCAGTCAACAGAGCCCGTACGCGCGACCCGACCAACCGCGGGCGGGTCTCCTCCGGCGGCACCGCGCGCCCCGATCGGGCCACCACCGCCAGCCTCCGCCGCACCTCGGGCAGCGCCCGACCCAGGGCCAGACCGGGGCCGGGGAGGTCGTCCGGTGGCCCGGCCTCCGCGCGCACGGCGCGCACCCGACCCGCCGCCATCACATAGAGGGCGTCAGCGACCGCGGCGGCCGCCAGGGACGTGGCCGTCCGGCCGGGCCGCCGTCCCGGCGACGGGCTCGCGAGCGGGGTGCCGGACGTCCACACCCCGACGATTCGGTCCCCGTGGAGGCGGACGAGGCCGCCCGGGCGCCCCCCGACGTGTACCGCCCACGGCCCCCTCGGGGTGTCGGCGGCGCAGGCTGCGAGCGTCCCCTCGACCGTCGCCCAGTCCACCGTCGCCCAGTCCACCGTCGCCCGGTCCACCGTCGCCCGGTCCACCGTCGCCCGGTCCGGGACCTCGTCCACACGCGCCACGTGCCCGTCCGTCGACACCTCTCGCACCCCCTCCCGACGACCGGCCGGCGCCCGTCGCCCTTCTTCCCGAAAAGTGGCCCGACATCTCCTCGACCGTCGTTCCCGTGCGGTTGTCGGAGCCACCGAAACAGTCGGACCACACTCTACGACAAGGCCTCCGAATTCCCGTCGGGAGGCCCGCTCCGGCCATTTACGAGAGCCGTCGTCGTGCTAACGTCGCGCCGTCCGGAAATTCTCCCGACCACACACCCGAGGACACCGATGAACATGGAGACCGCGCTCAAGAGCGCCATGGAGATCGACGGCGCCGTGGGCGTCGCACTGGTCGACTACGAGAGCGGCATGGCGCTGGGGGCGATGGGGGGCGGACGGCACCTCGACCTGGAG
Organism: Pseudonocardia oceanicola; assembly: GCF_047200735.1. Lineage (NCBI taxonomy): Bacteria > Bacillati > Actinomycetota > Actinomycetes > Pseudonocardiales > Pseudonocardiaceae > Pseudonocardia > Pseudonocardia oceanicola. Next base: position 594,990 of record NZ_JBJZON010000001.1, on the reverse strand, counting down.
CTCGCGGCGGCCGGCAACACCGAGGTGGTGCGCGCCAAGATGCGCACCGTGGCCTCGCTCCAGCTCGGTGACGAGATCGAGGACATCCTCATCACGCTGGGCAAACAGTACCACCTGATCCGCCTCCTCACCTCCGACCGCAGTGGCTCGCTGTTCCTCTACCTGGCCCTTGACCGAGGGCGCGCGAACCTCGCCCTGGCCCGCCACGAACTGCGCCGGCTCGCGGCGCAGCTCACCGTCTGAGCGGTCGCGGCGGCCGCCCGAGCGGCCGTCGCGACCCCGGCCGCCCTCAGCGCGACGCGATTCCGTGCCCCCGCGCCGCGGGCCTTCCGCGATGCGCACCCGGCACTTCCCCGCCGTTCTCCGGATACCGCGCCCGAAGGAATGGCGCAACCCGCTCCATCGCTTTTCCCTCACCCGCCGAGAATGTCTCCGGACGAGCAATTCCGATCCGTACGAGCGTGTATCCGCACACCACCGCCTCCGTGATCCCGCAGCCGGCGACCGGCGCCAGGGAACGCGGCGTCGCCGCCATTCCGAGCGCCGCCACGAAACGCCATCGGAGGCCGCTCAGGGTGACCTGCCGGGGCGCGATCCGGACCACCTTGGCGAGCCGGGTCTCCGGACCGAGCACCGGAGCCAGCGTCGTCAGCAGGGCCCGCCGCCGCGTGGCCTCCGCGACGACCCGCCGCGCATCCGTCCAGCGGCCCGCCATCGTGCCCTCCCCGGACCGGCCCTCCGGACGCTGCGCGGCGCGCCAAGGATCCGTGGTCCATCCCTGCGCCGCTCCCAGGGTCTCTCGCGGCGCGAACGCGGTCCGGGCGTCGGCGCGCCCGAGGAGCTCGGACACCGCATCGAGCAACGACTCCCGGAGGATCCGCTCCCGGGTCGCGGCGGACGGTGCCGGCGGAGCGCGCCCGCCCGCGAGGCCGGACCTCGGCTCGGCCGCCGACCCGGTCACGCCCGGGGAGACCGGACCGGCCGCGGCGCACGCGATCTCCGCCGGACCCGGTACCGGCCCCGCAATCGCGGCGGTGAGCCGGCCGGCGACGAGTGCGATGCCCTCGACCGCGCCCTCGTCCGCGCTCTCCACGAGGCGCTCCGCGGGCCCGGCCGCCGCATCGACCGGGTCCTCACCCTCTCCGGCCGACCGCCGCGAGAAGTACAGGACGCCGGTCGCGCCGGCCTGGGCGAGCGCCAGCAGCTCGTCGGCCGCGGGTGCGCGCGACCGGTTCGGATCAGCATGCACCGCGCACTCCCGCATCCCGGAGCTCGCGGAGCGCAACCGCGAGCCGGCACCGGGACCGGTCCAGCGTCACCACGAGCAGGCGCGTCTCGTCCGGGGCGGGCTCCAGCACCCGGACGAGGTGCAGGTGCCGCGCCGTCGTCACGACGACGTCCTCGACCTCGGCCTCGACGGCGAGCTGCGCGTCCATCACGGTGAGGACGTGCATCAGATCGGCCGCACCGGCGGCGAGTGCACCGAGGTCCTCGGTGCCGGACGGCGGGCGAGAGTCGAGCACGGTTCCGGACCCCGGATCCACGAGGCAGGCGGCGAGGAACCCCTCGGCGCGGGCCACGGCGGCCAGGGCCGCACCGCCGAGGCCGGTCCCGCCCCGGACGGTCGGGGCGTCGGACGAGCCGGGCTCTCGTCCCGGCAGGGTCTCCCCGTTCGCGGCGGCCGTGTCCTCGCCGGCCTGGCGGTGCGTTCCCATGGTGTTCCGGGGTGTGGTCAGAGTCCGGAGAGCGCGGTGAGGAGCCTGCGCATCGTCGGCACGTCGGGGGTCTCGAAGGGACGTCCCTCGGGGTCGAGGGCCGGCAGGCCCGGGAGGTCGAGGTGCGGGCCGGGGCTCGCCCCGGGTTCGCGGCGGGGTAGCGCGTGCGGGAGCGGCACCGGGCCCGCCGACACCCCGTGCCGGGACTGCGGGGTGCGGGGCTGCGGGGTGCAGGGCTGCGCGTTGCGAGGCTCTGCGGTGCGGGGCTCAGGGGTGCGGGGTTCTGCGGTGCGGAGCTCTGCGGTGCGGGGCTCTGCGGTGCGGGGCTCTGCGGTGCGGGGCTCTGCGGTGCGGGGCGCCGGCACGAGAGCCCCGCTGCGCGGTCCCGACCCGCGGTCGGGCACCACGCGGGTGGTTGTTCCTCTCCCACTCGCGCGCACGCCGTCCGCGAGGACACAGACGCCCGACTCGAGGAGGGGCACCACGGCGACGACAGCCTCGTGCACAGCCTGGCCGGCGCTCCGCGCCAGTGCCGCGACGGTCTTCGGCCGATCCAGGCGCGCGGCGAGCGCCCAGCCCACTCGGCCGAGGGTGATCGGACCGTGGACCGTGCCCGGCTCGACCACGGTGGCGGGCACGACGCCGTGAGCCGCTGCCGCCGCCGTCGCCGCGAGCAGGGCCACCGCTCGGTCCGTCGCGGTCCGCAGGTCCAGCCCCACCGGCATCCCCACCCGGTCCACCGTCGACGACGACCAGGTCGTGACCGTGCCCTCCGCGAGCCCGCCGGCGAGCGCGGCCAGGGCGTCGACGGTCACCGAGTCGACCACCGCGGCCAGGACGGTGGGGTCGACGGCGCCGGCCGACACCAGGGCCGCACCCACGGGCAAGCCCGTGTCCAGCGCCTCCTGCCACACCGGCGCCGGCAGCACCTCACCGTTCACCAGGCGCTCACCGAGCGACGGGACCGCCTCGGTCTCCGCGAAGGAGATCCGCCCGCCCGCCAGGTGCACCGTCACCGGCACGGTGGCGCCGCCCGCAACGCGGAGCGTGCCCCCGGGCCCGCCCACGGCGGCGAACAGTTCGGCGAGGGCCTCCCGGACGTCCCGCCGCGCCGTCATTGCGCGTCGAGCCCGCGCATGACGTGGCGCGCCTGAGCGAAGAGCATGCCGAGATTGACCTCGCGACGGCAGACGACCGCAGCGACGATCTCCGGGCTCGACCGGCTCCGCAGGAAGAGGTGGGCGAGGGTGTCACTGTGGGTGAGGATCTCCTGGAACCAGTGCACCTCGGCCTCGACGCCCAGAGCCAGCCGGCGCTCGTGCCAGAGCGACTCGATCTGGGTGACGGTGCGCCCACGGAAGAGGTCCGCCGTGGCCGCGGCCAGGATGTCGAGGATCTCCCGCGGATGGTCGTCCACCGTGTCCGCGTCGAGGAGCATGCCGGTCGACAGGTCCACGACCGCCGAGGCGAGGTACTCGGGCACCTCGGCACGAAAAGACTTCAGCGTGGTATCGACGACCTGGGTCAGATTCACGGGGACCTCGAATTGTCTCGCGCGGCGGACTGGGGAGCGTTCCGCACGGCCAACGACAGTTTCACCACACCCCACCTCCGCAGTCAAGACGGCACATCGAGAAATCGGTGCGCATTTCTTCTCGTCGCTCGACAGAATGAGCAACTGAACCTTTCATCGACTGAGAGGTTCGCGGAACCCGACCGAGCGGGGCGACCCCGGAACCCGCATCGCGCGGCCCCGACTAGTGCGGTGACCGCATAGGTTCACCGGGTCATGCGGCGGCGGGTCTGCCCCAGCGGCGGTGGTGTTCGCTGCGGACTCGGGCGCGTTCGCGGCGTTGGGCCGCGAGGACGTCGGGATGACGGGCGTTGGCGTTGCGCCAGCGCAGACAGGCCTGCAGTCGCCGGGCGGGTGTCGGGGTTCGATGCGCCCATCACGAAGTTGCGCAGGGGCCCGAACTGGGCCTCGATCGGGTTGGCCCAGGACGCGTAGGTCGGGGTGAAGCACCGCTCGACGTTGTGGGCGCGCGCCCAGGCGCGGATCTTCGGGGTCTTGTTCGCCGAGAGGTCGTCCACGATGACGCAGAACGGTGCGCCGTCCGGACACGCCGCCCGGACGCTCCGCCCGGACGCTCCCCGGGCGCGGCCAGGGTGTGATCGCCGCCCTTGCGACGCCGGTCACGCCCCACAGCTGGTCGTCGCCGAGGCTGTAGCAGCCGTGGAAGTAGCGGATGCCGTGCGTGCGGGTGTAGGTCGCCGGCAGACGGTACGGTCTCGACTCCCGCGCCCAGGTCGACCCGTGGCAGGGCCGGATCGATAGCGGCCCGACCTGGTCGAAGGCGAAGCAGCGGTCCGGGAATCGGCTGGTCACCTCCTCGGCCCGGTCGCGCTTGGTGTTCTTGCCCGGGCGGGTGCTGGCCGGCGCGACGACGAACGCGATGTCGGTGTCACTGATCAGGCGGGGACGGCCTCCCGCCCACTGAGGGTCCAGCGCGGCCAGGCCCTTCTCGTCGAACGCGTGGATCACATCGCGCACGGTGTCCTCGTCCCCGGCGACCAGCCGGGCGATCGCCGGGACCGGAGGCCCCGGCGACGAGGCCATGATGATCGTCGCTCGCCGGACCCGGATCGGGTTGCCCCGTCCGCAGCCCACGATCTGGGTCAGCCGCCGACCTTCCTCATCGGTCAACCGTCGCGCTCGTAGCCCACAACCTGGTCAAGATCGCCGCCCTCGCCGCCTGATCGAGCGCCGAACAGAGATCAACGCCCTCTCCGCGGCAGCGGCCCCCATCGCCCATCAGCGAGACGAGGCCTTCTTCAGGTCGAAGTAGCTAGAGCTGTTCCCCCGCAGTTCGCGCCTGCGGGGAGAGCAGGTAAGCGGTGAGGGCCGTCGCCAACTCGTCGAAGACCCGGTCGATGATCGCGAGCTCGTCCGGAGCGAGCGAGGTCAGGACGCCCGACGCGTGGTTCCCCAGGGTGCCCAGGAGTTCGGCGGTCACCTCGCGACCCGCCTCCCGGCAGGCCAGCCGGACCCGACGGCGGTCCGCCCCGTCGGGGTGGCGGCGGACGTGCCCGGCACGGACGAGCCGGTCGACGATGCCGGTGATCGCGCCCGTGGTCAGCCGCAGGGCCTGCGCGAGGTCGCCGGGCGTCGCCGCGTCGCCGCCGGACTCGGCGGCAGCGATGACGAGGAGCGCGTGGAGCTCGGTGGAACGCATCCGCCGCCGCCGGGCGATCACCTCGATCACCCGCTCGACACCGGCGCCGAGCAGGTGCACGCGCGCCCCCAACGCGGCAACCGCGTCGTCGCGCACCCGCAGCGTCGTCTTGCGATCATGGGCGTGGACGATCCGGGCGGCCCGTTGCTCGGGAGCACGCTCGGCACAGGAGGTGTCGCTCAACCGCGCCCACCGTCCATACGCGACCCGGCGTCGTCTCGCATTTCCCGTCCTCCTCGCGGCACCGTTCCACTCACCCATCAGGATCCTCACACAGCCGCCGGAGAAGGGCGCGTCGCCGGTTTCCGTGAATGCAGGGAAGGCTGTTATCGCCACGATAAGGAAGGGGATGATCACTTGCGGTGAGCCACGTCGTGCGCCCAGCGCAGCCGCTCGCGCACGGTCCGTACAGGGGCCGAACGGCGTTCCCGACACCCCTCGGACGCGATTCCGTTGTGGACCAGCGGTATCCTCTCCGGTGCGGCCCGAAAGGACGGGCCCGGTCCCCCACGTCGTCATCCGCCGCGCGGCCGCCCGGATTTCGTCGGCGTGAAAGTGGTCACGGAGCGCGTCCGGGGCAACGGTCCTCGTCCCTGCGGCCCTCGCCGACCCCGCACGTGATCCACGGCCGGACCAGGACGGTCGCCATCCGACCGCTCCTGTCCAGGGCCGGCGATCGCGCGCGAGGGCGAGACGGCGCCGAGGGCGTGCCGCGCCCGGTCCTCCCCGATGCGGTGCCCGCGTCCCGCCACGCCGCCGCCCGGTGGGTGCGAGGGAGTGCGCCGTCCACCGCGACCGGGTCACTCCCGGAAACCGTGGACGACGGCCGCCATGTCCTCGTCGGTGTGTCCCTGCGCGGCGGAGGCGGCGAAGCGGTCGTGGGCGGCCCGCATCACCGCGTCCGCCACGCCGGAGGAGGCGAGCGCCTCGGCGATCAGGGCGGTGTCCTTGACCGCGCCGCCGAGGGTGAACGCGGGCGGGAACTCGTCGGCGATCATCGCCTTGCCCTTGACCTGTGCGTAGCCGCAATCGAGCGGGCCGCCGGAGATCGAGTCGAGCCACAGCTGCGGGTCGACGCCCAGCGCCTGTGCCAGCGCGACGGCCTGCCCGGTCGCGGTGACGAGGGACAACACCCAGGAGTTCGCCACCAGCTTCAGCCGGTGCCCGTCGCCGGGCTTCTCGCCGACCCACACGGTGCGCGAGCCGACGGCGTCGAACACCGGCGCGACCGCCTCGCGGACCTCCTCCGGTCCGCCGGCCAGGACCACGAGCTGTCCGGCCTCGGCGGGCTGGCGGGTGCCGAGCACGGGTGCGTCGACGAAGGCGACGCCGTGCTCGCGGGCGAGCGCGGCCAGCCGCTCGGTGCCGTCGAGCCCGACGGTCGCCGTCTGCACCCAGACCGCCCGGTCCTTCGCCGCGGGGAGGGCCCGCGCCATCACGTCGGCGACCGAGTCGGCGTCGAACAGCATCGTGACGATCACGTCCGCCCCGGAGACGGCGTCGGCGGGGTCCTCCGCGACCCGGGCGCCCGTGTCGGCGAGCGGGCGGGCCTTCTCGGTGGTGCGGTTCCAGACGGTGGTGTCCAGCCCGGCCTTCGCGAGATTGGTGGCCATCCCGGCTCCCATGATCCCCGTTCCCAGCACGGTCACTGCGGTCATTCGGTCCTCCCCGGTCCTTCGGTCAGGGGGCGAGCACGCGCCACGAGTGCGGCGGGAGCACCAGCGCGTCCTCCGGCGTGCCGCCCTCGGCGTCCTCCAGCGTCTGCCCCGCGAGCTCCGCGGGGAAACGCCGGGGCTCGTCGTCGACCGAGAGGAGGGTCACCAGCTCCCCGCCCTCCCCGCGGGACCGCACCGCCATCGTGGTGTTGGTGAGGTGCTCGACGGTCGTGCGGGCGCGGACCAGCCAGGGGTGCCGGCGGCGCAGCCCGATCAGCCGCTGGTGCATCTCCTGCACCGGGGCGCCGAACGGGGCGAGCCCCTCGGGGGTGTCCGGGAAGGGCGGGCGCACCGCGTCGTCGCCGAACTCGCGCTCCTCCTTCACCCCGGTGAAGGCCTGTTCGTCCCCCGCGTACACGCTCGGCACCCCGCCGACGGTCATCAGCACCGCCACCGCGTGCCCGATGTGCTCCTGCCGGTCGAGCCGGCTCGCCAGCCGGGTGACGTCGTGGTTGCCGACGAACGTCGCGGGCGCGAACGCCTCCACCATGGTCGAGTGCCGCTCCAGCGCGTGGGCGAGCTCGAACAGGTTGCGGTCGTTCAGCGCGCTCCAGATCGCCTTCCACAGCTCGTACTGGGTGACCGAGTCCAGCCCCGACCCGGCGACGATCGCGGCGTAGTCGCCGTGGATGACCTCGCCGACGAACCAGGCCTCGGGGAACTCCCGGCGAACGTCCGGCAGGACGGCCCGCCAGAACGACGTCGGCACCTCGTACGCGGCGTCGAGGCGCCAGCCGTCCGCCCCGCGGTCGAGCCAGTGCCGCAGCACGGCGGAGACGTGGTCGCGTACCGCGGGCTCGTCGTGGTTCAGCGCCACCAGCCGGCCGTGCCCCTCGAAGGTCGCGGGCCCACCGTCCTCCCAGCGGAACCAGCGGCGGGCCTCGGCGTCGCCCTGCTCCGCGGCCCGGAACCGCTCGAACCCCCGCCCGACGTGGTTGAACACCCCGTCGAGCAGCAGCCGCACCCCGCGGGAGCGCGCGGCCGCGACCAGCGCGTCGAAGTCGCGGTCGTCGCCGAGGCGGGCGTCGATGCGGAAGTGGTCCACGGTGTCGTAGCCGTGGGTCTCGGAGGCGAAGACCGGGCCCAGCGCCAGACCCGAACAGCCGAGCTCGACGAGGTGGTCGAGCCACGGCTCGAACCGGCCGAGGCGGTGCGCGGGCGGGCTGCCCGGTGGCAGCGCGTCGCGCTCGGCACCGAGGAACCCGAGCGGGTACGCGTGCCACCAGATCGCGTGGTCGATCCACCGGTCGTGCATGCGGCCAGCCTTCCCCACCGCGGCGGAACCCGCTGGGCCGGGCGGCCGCGGGAACCTACGGTCGGGGCATGACCGGCATCGCGACGTTCACCCTGGCCGCCCTCGACACCCGGGACCCGCTGGGCCTCGCCCGGTTCTACTCCGCGCTGACCGGCTGGCCGATCCGGGCGGGTGACGAGGCGCCCGGGGGTCACTGGGTGCAGCTCGACGCCGGCGGCGGTGCCACGATCGCCTGCCAGCTCGCGCCCGGGCACACCCCGCCGGACTGGCCCGGCGACGACCGGCCGCAGCAGGTGCACCTCGACTTCGACGTGCCGGACCTCGACGAGGGCGAGACCCGGGTCCTCGCCCTCGGCGCCCGCAAGCACGAGGTGCAGCCCGGGGGGACCGCGTTCCGGGTGTACCTCGACCCGGCGGGGCACCCGTTCTGCCTGGTGCGCAACCCCTGACCGGCGCGGCGCGGGTCCGCGCATGAGCTGGGCCCGCGGGTCGCGGGCCCGTCACCGTCCGGCGCCACTCCTCCGGCACGGCCACGTCGCCCGGGTCTCCGTGATCGCCCGCTCGGTCGTCACAGCTCCTGACGGCGTACAAGCGGTCCGGTGCCGCGCGCCGCCACGGTGATCAGCGCGGGCCGGGATGGTGCCGGACGGGGCCGACGCGCAGATACGGTGTGGGCGGCGGGGTGTGCCGGCGAACCCGGACCGGGATGCCACGGCCGCCGGCGGGGCGGGTCTCGGGGCGGGTCTCGGGGCGGGTCTCGGGGCGGCGCTGATGCTCGGAGGGCCGATCAGCGAGCTGATCGCGCACGCGGCGATAGGCGGCGATGACGGCCGCGAGCCGGTCGCGGTCAGGGTGCGGCGCATCGGGGTGGCAGTCCCGTACGGCGCGTCGGTAGGCGGCCGTGACCTCCGCGGCGGTGGCGTCGGCGGTCAGCCCGAGCACGGTGTACGGCTCGGGTGGGTCATGCGGCTGTCCGGTGTTCATCCGTCCGGTCTTCGTTGCTGTCCGGTGTTCGTTGCTGTCCGGTGTTCGTAGCTGTCCGGTGTTCGTTGCTGTCCGGAACTCGTTGCTGTCCGGTGTTCACTGCGGCTGCGGGGTGGTGGCGTCTGCTCGCTCGTCGTGGTGCGGTGACGGTGCGCGAGCGTGGCCCCGCCCGGGCGTCCGTCCGCCCGGGCGGGGTCGAGCCCGGTCGGGCCCGCGTGCTCAGGCGTTGATCTGCTCAGCCTCGCTCCGCCGCTGACGGCGATCGGGCGGGGCTCGGCCCGCTCGGCGTTCTTCCGATCGCAGCGTTCTCCTGACCGTGCGTGCTCCTGATCGGTGCGTGCTCCTGATCGGTGCGTGCTCCTGAGCACGGACGACGTCCGGCGTCGGAGGGGAACGCTGCCGGCCCCCACCCCGCACCGCCCGCGCCACCTCCGTCGACCGGGCAGCGGCAGCCTCGCGGTCCGGGACGCGGCGGTCCGCTCGACGCGGCCCTGCGGCGGCCGGTCGCGGCCTGGGGAGACGCGGTGGGGGGAGACGCGGCGGGGGGACGCACGCAGAAAGGCCTTCGAAGTTCGCGGCCATGATCGCGTCGAACTCGGCGCGCAGCCAGGCCCGATCCGTGCAGACCAGCTCGACGAACTCGCTGGTCACTCTCGCGTGACTGGTGTTCGGCATGGTCGATTCACTCCCCGGCGACGTCATCGTCGGTACCAGGTCATGTTCCGCGTCCTGCTCATATCTATAGCTGTAGGTGGAGTTTCTGTCAAGCAAATGAGGGAGTCTTCCCTCTGCCGCCGGGGCCGGATCGACGCCGTGGTGTACGCGGTGGTGTTCGTGTCGTGGCCGGCGGTCCGAGTCCGCGGAGGGCATGGAGGACGGCCGCGCTCCGCCCGCCAGGACAGCCGGACCGCCCCGGGTGGGACCGGGAGAGCGGAGCTCGCGCCCCGAGCGCCGGACCCATACCGCCGAAACGTGGAACCGCCGGGCGCCGAGTGCAAGGGTGCGGCGAACGTCGGCTGCTCGGGACGGCAGGGGGAACGGATGCTCGCGCTCGTCGTCATCATGCTGATCCTGCTCGGGTGGGCGCTGGTCGCCGGCCGCCTCGCCCGGTTCAGCGTCACGATGCCCTTCGCGATGCTCGCCGCCGGGATCGTCCTCACCGCGGGCCCGGACCCGGTGTTCGTCTTCGACATCGAGTTCGAGTCCGCCGAGCACGTCGTGGAGGGGATCCTGGCGATCCTGCTGTTCACCGACGCGACGGAGGTCCCGGGCGGGATCCTCGGGCGCCAGCCCCGGCTCACCCTGCGCCTGCTCCTGATCGCCCTCCCCCTGTCGCTCGCGCTCGCCTGGCTCGCCGGCGCCGTGCTCCTCGGCGGGGCCGGTGTGTGGCTGCTCCTGGTGCTGGCCACCGTCGTGATGCCGGTCGACCTCGCACCGGCCATCGCCGTCGTCCGCGACCGGCGGATCCCCGAACGGCTGCGCCAGGTCGTGAACGCGGAGAGCGGGCTCAACGACGGCCTGGTCGCGCCGGTCTTCCTGTTCGCCCTGGCCGGCGCGACCGCGGCCGGCGGCGACGGGCTGACCGAGGCCGCGGCCAACGCGCTGCCGTCGATGGTGATCGCCATCGCGGTGGGAGCGCTGGTCGGCGTCGTGGCCGCCCGCGTCCTGCGCCGGGCGCTCGACCGCGGCTGGACCCAGCCGTCCGCCCTGCGGATCGGCGTGCTCGCCCTCCCCCTGCTGGCCTACGGGGGCGCGGCCGTCTTCGGTGCGAACGGCTTCGTCGCGGCGTTCGTCGCCGGGGTGTTCTTCGAGCCGGAGGCGCGCCGGCTGCCGCCGGGGACACTGCACCTCGTCGAGGACGTGGGCACCCTGCTCTCGCTGGCGTTGTGGTTCATCTTCGGCGCGCTCGTCAACCAGACCCTCGCACGCGGCGCGATCACCTGGCAGGTCGTGCTGTACGCCCTCGTGGCGTTGACGCTGGCCCGGATGCTGCCGGTCGCCGTGTCGCTGGTCCGCACGGACGTCGGGCGCCGGGACCGGCTGGTCCTGGGCTGGGCGGGGCCGCGCGGCATCGCCACCCTGGTGTTCGGGATGCTCGCGTTCATCGACCTGCCCGCGGGGCCGCAGCAGGAGCTCGTCCTCGCGGTCGCCGTGGTCACGATCGTCGCCAGCATCGTGATCCACGGCCTGTCGACCGGGCTGGTGGCCCGCTCCTACGGCCGCACCGTCACCCCCGCCGGGACGGACGAGGTGGGCGGGGCGAGCGAGCTCCCCGAGTCCGCCCCGCGCGGCGGGCCGGGCCCCGCCGCCGCACCGGCCGGCCGGGTCCGCGACCGGGGCCGGGGCCGGGGCCGGGGCCGGTGGCGGCGGTGACCGGCCGCCACCGGCGACGGCTCAGTGGCTCGCCGGACGGGGCTTGTCGACGAACCGGTGGAAGGCCTTCATGCCGTACCGGTCCACCGCCGTCTTGATCAGGCCGAAGATCGCGCCCTGCACGGTCGCCGCGATCAGGACCTCCTTGGTGCCGTAGTCGCGCGACAACGGCTGCGGGGTCTCCGGCTCGTCCGAGACCCGCTTCCACACCTGGTTGAACACCTGGCTGGCGATCAGGCCGCCGAGGAGACCGGAGAGGATGCCGACGGGCCGGTACGCCAGCTTGAGGGGTGCCGGCAGGTCGTCGCCCAGCTCGGCGGGCTTCGCCTTCTTCTTGCCGCTCATGCCGGCCACGTACCCGGGCGCGGCGACGGCCACACGCTCGACCGCGGCGGCGGAGGACACGGTGAGCGGGCACGGCGGGGGTGAGCACACACGACGGCGGCCCGTCCACACTGGACGGGTCGCCGGGGTCGTGCGCGTGCGCGCTCACGCGGGCGGGGTGGTCACGCGGGCGGGGCCGGTGTCTCCCCGCGCTGCGGCGTCCGGTCCACGTCGCCGCGCCAGGCGCCATCCTCGGCGCCGCGCGACTCGACGAACTCCTTGAACCGGCCCAGGTCGCCCTTCGCCTGCTTGCCGACGACGCCGAGCGCGTCCCCGGCCTTCTCGACCACACCCTCGGGCTCGAAGTCGAGCTGGAGCGTGACTCGCGTGTGCTTGTCGTCGAGCCGGTGGAAGGTGACGACCCCGGCCTGGTCCGGCCCGCTCACCGACTTCCAGGCGACCCGCTCGTCCGGGTGCTGCTCGGTGATCTCGGCGTCGAACTCACGCTTGACGCCCGCGATCTTGGTGACCCAGTGCGTCCGGGTCGCGTCGACCTGCTCGATCCGCTCGACCCCGCCCATGAACCGGGGGAACGACTCGAACTGCGTCCACTGGTTGTAGGCGGTGCTCACGGGCACCTCGACGTCGATGCTCTCCTGAACGTTGGTGGGCATGTCCGGCGGATACCTCGGCCGGTTCCCGCGAAACGGGGCGCCACTCGGGAGGGCTACGGTGCCGGGTCGGAGAGGACGGGCGCGGCGCAGGAGTCGCGGCGCAGGCCGAGCGGCACCAGCACCCAGAGCACCAGCGTGCCGCTCAGCAGCACGGTCACGCCGATGATGCTCGCCACGCGTCCGACGGCGATGTCCAGCACCAGCATCAGTCCGGCGGCCAGGGTCAGGGCCAGGAAGCCGAGCCCCGCCATGGCCAGGCAGTGCCCCGCCCGGACGAGCTCGCGCTTGCGGTTGCGCCGGAAGAGGAAGCGGTGGGCGGCCACGGGCGCGACCAGCAGCGTCGAGGTGGCCGCGGCGCCCGCCAGGGTGGTGACGAACATGCCGTGCTGGAAGTCGTCGAGCTCCTTGAACCGCTCGCTCACCGACATCGTGAGCAGGAAACCGAAGAGGACCTGCACGCCCGTGAACACCACCCGCAGCTCCTGGAGCAGCTCGGCGAAGTTCCGGTCGGCGCGGTTGAGCGGGCCCTCGGCGCGGTGCCGCGTGTTCCAGTCCTCGGTCTCGTCGGTCATCGTCGTCGGGGTGGACATCCGCCGCTCCTTCCTCCTCCGCCGCCGGATCGGGGTCGACGTCGAGTACCCGTTCCCGCACGTCTCACGCGAACGGGTGAGTACGGCGTTCGTCCGGAGCAGGGACGCGCGGTGACAAGTCGGTCTCGTCGGGTGCGTATGCCGCGGGGGGCCAGGGGGTACGCCGGATTCGACGCCGACGGCGGGAAGGGGGTGCGGGATGTTCCCGAGCGACGTGGCGACGAACGGGGACGGCACCGCCGACGACCTCGTGTGCTGGAACTACCGGCCGGCGCCCGACGTGCCCGCGTGCCTGCGCAGGCGGCTCGCCCCCCTGCTCGAGGCCTGGCACGTGGAGGGTGAGGACGCCGAGGACGTGCTGCTCGTCGTCACCGAGCTGGCGGCGAACGTGGTCGACCACGCGGGCACGCCCTTCGAGATCACGTTGCACCGCGAACCGGGGGCGCTGCACGTGTCGGTGCGGGACGAGTGCACCACCCCGCCGGTGCCGCGCGGGCAGGACCCGCACGCCTCCCGCGGGCGCGGGCTGCTCGTCGTGCAGGCGGTGAGCCGCGACTGGGGCTACGAGGTGCACGGCGGGTCCGGCACCGAGCGGCCGGGGAAGACCATCCGTGCCGAGCTCGGGGCCTGAGCCGCCCGCGGTTCGCCGCCCGTGCAGGGGGTACCCGGGGCGATGACCGAGTTCGTGCGCCCCGGCCCCCTGCGCTGGCTGGCCTACGCGTTCGGGGCCGGGCTGCCCGCCCGTCACCGGACCTGGGTGCTGCACGACGTCACCGCTCGGACCTGGGTGCTCCGGCACCTGACCCGCGCGGTCGTGCAGATCGCCCCGTTCGGCGTCGCCGTGTACCTGGTCGTCCCGGGATCGCCGGGGATACGGGTCACCGCCGTCGTGATGGGCGCGGTGATCGGCCTGGTCTACTCGGTGGCGTTCGTGGAGGCCGCCGCGGAACACCGGGCGATCAAGGCCGGGTACCCCGAGGGCACCGCGGCCGCGACCCGCCGGGAACGGCGCCGCCGGGGCACCGGCCCCCACTCCGGCCCCTCCCGCGGACCCACCCCCCGCACCCCCGCTCCCCCTCTCCGCACCCCGACGAACGGAGGCACGCGATGACAGGGCGTCCCGAGGACCCCACCGACCCGACCCGGACCGAGGAGTCCGTCGACCCGACCCGGACCGAGGAGACCGTCGACCGGCTCGAGGAGGAGGTGGTCGGGCACCGGGTGGACCAGCGCCGCGACGAGGAGGAGGACCCGCGCCCGGCCCACCGCCAGGACGTCGATCCCGGCGGCGGGGCGACCGACGGTCCCGGCGCCGAGCCGTCCGACTGACCACCCGTCGCACCGCCTTCAGGAGAGCGCGATGATCCCGACCCTGTCGGACCCCGGCAACGTCCCCGGTCGCCACGAGGACCAGGACCCGCACGCCGGTTTCCACCCCCACGACCGGCACGACGCCCTGCGCCTCGCGCCGCCGGAGGAGACGCCGGCCCCGCCGGAGGAGCCGCCGGCCGGGCCGACGGAGACGCCGGCCGCGGCGCTGGTCGTCGGGGTGGACGGCTCGCCGCAGTCCCGCGCCGCCCTGCGCTGGGCCGTGACCGAGGCCCGGACGAGTGGTGGCGCCATCGCCGTGGTCCCGCTCGCCGAGGACCGCGAGGGCTGGCTGGACGAGGCGGTCGGCGCCACGGGCGACGACGTCGAGGTGCGGGTGGTGACCGCGGGCGGCGATCCGGCCACCCTGCTGCTCGGGCAGGCGACGGCGGCCCGGCTGCTCGTGCTGGGGCACGTCGGCGGCCGGCTCGACGACGTCGCACGCCGCTGCGCCGAGCACGCACGTTGCCCGGTCGTGCTCGTCCCGGCGGCCGGTGGCTGACCCGTGGCCCGTTCCGACGCCACCGACCGCGACGCCGCGAACCACGGGTCCACCGATCACGGGGACGCGAGCCCCGACGCCCCGGAATCCGGGGCCGGGACCGACACGGACACGGGCGATGCGGGCGCGAGGTCCGGTGACACGTCCGGTTCCCCGCCCCGGCGCCGCCCGCCCCTCCCCCTGATCGCCGCGGTGGTCGTGGCGCTGCCCGGCCTCTACCTGGGGGCGGCGACGCTCCTCGGCCTCCCGCACCCCGAACTGCCGCCGGTGGCCGCCGTCGCGGTGTACGGGCTGGCGATCGTCGGGGCGGCGTTCGTGCTGTCCTGGGCGGGTGAGGCCGCGCAGGTCGACATGAGCGCCGGACTCGCCCTGGCGATCCTCGCCCTGCTGGCGGTCCTGCCCGAGTACGCCGTCGACTTCGTCTTCACCTTCCGGGCCGGCGAGGTCTTCGCCGCGCAGGGCGCGTGTGTGCCCGGGCCCGACGGCACCAACCCCTGCTCGCTGGCCCTGGCCAACATGACCGGGGCGAACCGGGTCCTGGTCGGTGTCGGGTGGCCGCTGGTCGTGCTCGTCGCGCTCCTCGCCGCCCGTCGTCGCCGCCGGCAGGACGGCGGCAGGCCGCCCGAGGACGACGGCGGGCAGCGCGCGGGCGACCGGGCCGGGGTGCGGCTGCCCCGCACGCTCTCCGCCGAGGTCGTGTTCCTCGGTATCGCCACGCTCTACTCCCTGACGCTGCCGCTGCGCAGCTCCCTGACGCTGATCGACCTGGTGGTGCTCGTCGCCGTGTTCGTCGGTTACGCGATCCGCCTCGCCCAGGGACCGGCCGAGGAGCCCGACCTGCACGGGAGCGCCCAGTGGGTC
This sequence comes from Pseudonocardia oceanicola, assembly GCF_047200735.1. Lineage (NCBI taxonomy): Bacteria > Bacillati > Actinomycetota > Actinomycetes > Pseudonocardiales > Pseudonocardiaceae > Pseudonocardia > Pseudonocardia oceanicola. The sequence goes on along the minus strand of NZ_JBJZON010000001.1, from coordinate 579,396 downwards.
GCCGAGCGCCGGGCCCGCTCCCGGCGGTGGCTCTACGGGGTCCTCTTCGCGATCGCCGCGGTGATCATCCTCGCCACCGCGGAGCACTTCGCCGACGGCCTGGTGGAGACGGGTTCGCAACTGGGCATCGACCGGTTCGTGCTGGTCCAGTGGGTGGCGCCGCTGGCGAGCGAGGCTCCCGAGCTGATCGTCGCGTGCCTCTACGCGAAGCGCCTGCGAGCCGGCGACTCCCTCGGCACCCTGCTGTCCAGCAAGGTCAACCAGTGGACACTGCTCGTCGGCACGCTACCGCTGGTGTTCGCACTGTCCTCCGGCTCCCTGCACGGGCTGCCGCTCGACCACCAGCAGCGGGTGGAGCTGTTGCTCACCGGCGCCCAGTCCTTCTTCGCCATCAGCATCCTGATGACGCTCGCACTGAGCTGGCGCGGGGCGATCGCGCTCGTCGCGCTGTTCGCGGTCCAGTTCACGACCTCGATCACCCTGCCCACCGAGACCTCGAACACCGTGTCGCTGATCCTGTCCGGGGTGTACGGGGTGCTGGGCCTGGCGCAACTGGTGCGGCACCGCCGCGAGCTGCCGCGGCTGCTGCGCGACGGCCTGCGGACCGACCCGCACCGGCTGGCGGAGGAGCCGGCCTGAGCTCCGGACCGGGCCGATCGGCGGCCCGGTCCGTGTGCGGCCGTCCGGCGGGGGCGCCGCGTCAGGCGGTGATCTTGTGCGGGGTGCCGCGGAAGGAGCACCAGAAGGCCGCGACCTCGGGCTCCGCCGCGGGGCGCGCCTTCGCCGTCGCCGCCTTGCCCATCATCCGCTTCACCGCGCGCTCGGCCGACCGTTCCACCGCCGCGACCAGCTCCTCGGCGCACGCCCGCCGCCCGCCGCGCAGGACCGCGACGAACACGAACCGGCGCTTCTCCGCCCGGGCGGCCGGCTTCCAGGCCGGGACCCACTCCAGCTCGGCGGTGAGCGGACGATCCGTGTCCGTGCAGATCGCGCGGGTGAGCGCGGCCTCCAGCACGTGCGGGTCCACGTCGGCAGACGCCTTGACCCGCAGCACGGCCATGACGGGTTCGGTCACGGGTTCGGTCACGGTGCGCACGTCGACCCCTTCGTCGGTGGACCCACGGCTCGCGCGGGCGGCTCCTTGCGACGCTGCCTGCTCAACGCGCGTGTTCCCACCATGACATACCGCGTGAGCTCCTGTGGGGTGTAGCGACCGGCCACCGGGGTATCGCCGGTCACGGGCCGTGCCGATCCGCGGTCCGGGAAAGGAGAGCCACGATGGGTGCACTGGACGGCAAGCGCATCGCGATCCTCGCGACCGACGGCGTCGAGGAGGTCGAGCTGACCGAGCCGCGCAAGGCGGTCGAGGACGCCGGGGCCACCACCGAGATCGTGTCGATCTCCGAGGACGCCATCCAGGCGATGAACTCCGACATCTCGCCGAGCGGGACCTACCCGGTCGACAAGCTGGCGTCGCGGGTCTCGGCCTCGGACTACGACGCGCTGATCATGCCGGGCGGCACGGTCAACGCCGACCGCCTGCGCATGGACCAGGACGTCCTGACCTTCGTCAAGGACGTGTTCGCGGCCGGCAAACCGGTGGGCGTGATCTGCCACGGCCCGTGGACGCTGGTCGAGGCGGACCTGGTGAAGGGCCGCACGCTGACGTCGTTCCCGAGCCTGCGCACCGACATCCGCAACGCGGGCGGGAACCCGGTCGACGAGGAGGTCGTCACCGACCAGGGTCTGGTCAGCAGCCGCAACCCCGGCGACCTGGAGGCCTTCTGCGCGAAGATCGTCGAGGAGTTCGCCGAGGGCGAGCACTCCGTCCACCCGGAGGGCGCCACGGCGTGACCCCGGCGGGGAGCCGGGTCATGATGACCGCATGACGGCGAGCGAGGAACGGGCGGGCGTCGCGCTCTCGAGCCTGGACTCCCCCCTCGTCGACGGGGAGCCCGCCACCAAGCGGGACCTCGTCGACTACCTCGACGCCGTCGCCGACCGGATGGTCCCGGTCCTGGCCGACCGGCCGCTCTCGGTGGTCCGGGTGCGGCCGGGCCAGGAACCGTTCATGCAGAAGAACCTCCCCCGCCACACCCCGGAGTGGGTGCGCAGCACGGTCATCCGCTCGCAGACCGGCCGCGAGGTCCGCTACGCGCTCTGCGACGACCGGCGCACCCTGCTCTGGCTGGCCAACCAGCGGGCCGTCGAGTACCACCCGGCCCTGTTCACGGTCGGGGCCACACGGGCCTCCCAGCTCGTGCTCGACCTGGACCCGCCCGAGGGCGCGGGCTTCCCGGCCGTGGTCGCGGTGGCCCACCTGGTGCGCGAGGCGCTCTCCGGGGCCGGACTGCGCGGCGCGGTCAAGACGAGCGGGGCGAAGGGGGTCCACGTCGTCGTCCCGCTGGCCCCCACCCCGTTCGACGACGCCGCGGCCGCCACCCGCGCCCTGGCCGCGCGGACCGAGCGGCTCGATCCCGCCCTCGCCACCACGGCCTTCCTCCGGGAGGACCGCGAGGGGAAGGTCTTCGTCGACTCCACCCGCGCCGGCGGCGCGACCGTGGTCGCGGCCTACAGCCCGCGCATCCGCCCCGGGCTGCCGGTGTCCTTCCCGCTCGCCTGGGAGGAGCTCGACACCGCGTCCCCCACCGACTTCACCCTGTGGACCGCGCCGGGACTGCTGGCGGGGCGACCCTCCTGGACCCGGGCGCTGCCGGCCCCGCAGCGGCTCCCGGCCGGCCTCGTCGAGGAGGGGCACGCGATTCCCGTCGCCCGCGTGCAGGCGATGCACGAGGGCAAGCGGCGCAAGCGCGCGGCCCGCGAGGGCTGACCCACGCGCGGGCGCGTCCCCGCACCCGACGGGGCCGGGGCCGCGCGTCCCCGCGCGCGGGCCGGCTCCCGGTCCCCGTCCCGTCAGCCGGTGACGGGCAGGTTCTTCCGCACGATCTCCGGCCGCGGCGCCTCGCCCGGCTCCGGCTCGTACGCGTTCACCACGGGCTCGGCCTCCGGCTCGTCGGCGTGCTCGTCCTCCAGCACGCAGGTCGCGGAGCCGACCGTGATCTCCAGCAGGTCGCCCTTCGGCGAGAGGGCCGTCAGCAGGTCGTCGACCGTCCTCAGCGGGGTCCGCTGCAGGTCCGGCAGCGCGCCCCGGACCAGCCCGATCAGGTCGGGGGCGAGCTGCCTCTCCTCGTCGGTGAGGTCCCGGTGGCGGTCCTGGCCCGGCAACAGGGTGACGGTGAGCCCGGTGACCGTGATCGAGTCGTCGTCGCGGTCCTGCTGGTTCAGGGCGATCTTCACCAGCGGTGAGACGTCGACGGTCTGGTCCTCGAGCGGCGCGCTCACCGGGGTACCGAGGATCGACGCGTCGACGAGGTCGACGCCGGCGGAGCCGCCGTCCGCCCCGTCGCACCAGGTCCGCATGGTCTGCGCCCGCAGGAGGCCCAGCACGTCCACCTTCGCCACGGTGGCCTCGGCCCGGTGCCCCTCGGCCTCGGCGACCAGCGCGGACAGGCCGATACCCGGCCTGCCGTGCAGGGGGAGCGCGGTCACGTCGGCCACGCTCTGCCGGTCGTGCTCCCCGTCCCGGGACTCGGCGTAGGGGCTCGGGCTGGTCGACAGCAGGCCGTCGGTCGCGAACACGTACGCGGACGAGTCGAGGGAGGGCTCGGCGGAGGCGGCGGTGGAGCCCAGCAGCAGCACCGCCGCGGCGGTGGCCGCACCCACCGCGGCCGCACCGGCACCGGCGAACTTGGAGGTCTTCACGCGTCGGGTCCCTTCGGTGATCATGCTTCGTCGATCGTCACGAGCGTGCCCAGCGGCACCTCGGTGAGCCGGCGCAGCGCGTCCGCGGGGACGCGGATGCAGCCGTCGCTGGTGGCGGTGCCGAACACGTCGTCGGTCGGCCAGGTGTGGATGGCGACGGTGCCCGGGCCGCCGCCGAAGGTGTCGTGCGTGGGGCTGTGCGTGCCCAGCGGGAGGATCACCGGCGAGTACCGCTGCTGGTCGTCGGTGAACGCTCCGAGCAGGAAGGTCCGCCCCACGGGAGTCGGCGCCTCCGGCTTGCCGACCCCGACCGTCCACTCCGCGAGCTTCGCGCCGTCCTCGTACAGGGCGAGCGTCCGGGAGCCCAGGTGGACGGCGATGCGGTACGGCGTCGTCTTCACCTCGAGGTCGGCCAGCGGCAGCCAGCCCGTCGACGAGCTGGGCCGCGAGGGCAGCAGGACCTGCACCCAGGCACCCTGCCGGGCGATCACCGGGAGCCAGGTGTCGCCGATCTGCGTCACCGGCATGCGGGCGATCGGCGTGCCGCCGGGCGCGTCGTGCACCACGGCCTCGCGGACGGGGTGGGCGACCCGGCCGTCCGTCGTGTCCTGCGGGGCGGGGTCGGACACCGTTGCCTGCAGGGTCGTGTAGGTCGTGCTCTCCTGCAGGGACGCGGGGTCGAGGGCCGCCGCGACCGCGCCCGTGCCGGAGGACCCGCCGCCCCGGGGCGCGACCGGCGAGGGCGACCCGCCGACGAGCAGCCCCACGACCAGGGCGATCGCCAGCACGGCCACGACGCCGAAGCCGGCCCGCAGGAGGAGTCCGGAGCGCGAGGGACCGCGGCGCTCCGCGCGCCGTCCGGTCCGCGGGGGAAGGGTGTGGTTGGCCATCACGCGCCCCACGACCGGTTGACGGCGGGGACGGGGACCGGGGAGACGTCGGACGCGCTGTGCACGATCGAATGAACGAGGGCTTCCCGATCAGGTGACGGCCGTCGCCCCGGTGATCGCTCTGCGTCCAGACGGACGGAGTCGATCACGCGACGGGCGGTCGCGTCCCACCGCTCAACGACGCTCGACGCGGTGAACGGTGCCGACGCCGTGCCACGGAGGGTTACGATCGCTCGGGCAGATATGACGGAGCGTGACAGGAGACGACGTGCTGCTGGCGGACGAGCGGGTGCGGATCGTGGAGTGCTGCCGGCGGATGGCCGCGGCGGGGCTCACGGTCGGCACCTCGGGCAACGTGAGCGAGCGACGCGGCGACCTGGTCGCGATCACGCCGACGGGCGTCGACTACGGAGCCCTGACGCCGGCGGGTGTGTGCGTGGTCGACCTCGCGGGCCGCGCGGTCGAGGAGGGGCCGCTGCCCTCCTCCGAGCTGCCCATGCACCTGGCCGTCTACGCCGGGACCGCGGCGCGGGCCGTCGTCCACACGCACCCGCTGTACGCCACGGCGCTGTCCACGGTCGTCGACGAGCTGCCCGCCGTCCACTACCTGGTCATGCAGCTGGGCGGGCCGGTGCGGGTCGCGCCGTACGCGCGCTACGGATCGGCCGAGCTCGCCGAGGCGAGCGTGCGGGCGATGGCCGGGCGCAGCGCGGTCCTGCTGCGCAACCACGGCGCCACGACCTGCGGCGACACGCTCGACCGGGCGTACGACCGGGCCGTCACGCTGGAGTGGCTGTGCCGGCTCTACCACCAGGCGCGGCTGCTCGGGCAGCCCACGCTCCTCGCCGAGGACGAGCTCGCCGCCGTCGGCGAGCAGCTGCGGTCGTACGGCCAGCCACCCACGTGAGTGGCGATGACCGCCCAGGCGACCATCGCCACTCGCGGGGCGGAGAGCCGTCAGGTCGGGCGGGTGCGGCGGGTCGGGCGGGTGCGGCGGGTCGGGCGGGTGCGGCGGGTCGCGAACCGGCGGTGCAGCGACGCCGGCGGCGATCCCCGTCCGGGAGCAGGCCGCGCTCGCGGGTCAGAGCGCCACGAAGGAGGCCAGCCCGTCGAGGAGGCGGTCGACGTCCGTGTCGTCCGTGTACGGCGACAGCCCGATCCGCAGCGAGCCGGCGTCGCCCAGCCCGAGCCGGCGGCTGGCCTCGAGGGCGTAGAAGGAGCTGGCGGGGGCGTTGATCCGGCGCTCGGCGAGGTAGCGGTAGGCGTCCCCCGGGTTCCTGCCGGTGAACTCGACGAGCAGGGTCGGCGTCCGGTGCGCGGCGCGGGACCGCACCTGCACGCCGGGCAGCTCGGCGAGCGCCTGCTCGATCCGGATCCGCAGCGGCTCCTCGTGGGCCCGGATCGCCGCCATCGCGTCGAGCAGGGCCGTGCGGCGGTCGGCCGGGGAGCCCGTGAGCCCGGCGAGGAAGTCGACCGCGGCCGTGGTGCCGGCCAGCAGCTCGTAGGGCAGCGTGCCCAGCTCGAACCGCTCGGGGACGTCGTCGCTGCTCGGCGCCGGCTTCGCGGGGCGCAGCTCCTCCAGCAGCTCCGGCCGGGCCGCGAGCACCCCGCAGTGCGGGCCCAGGAACTTGTAGGGCGAGCAGGCGAAGAAGTCCGCGCCGAGCTCGGAGACGTCGACCGCGGCGTGCGCGGCGAGGTGCACGCCGTCGACCATCGTCAGCGCCCCGGCCTCGTGCGCGAGTGCGGTGATCTCGGCGACCGGCGGGATCGTCCCGAGCAGGTTCGACGCACCCGTCACCGCGACCAGGCGGGTGCGGCGCGACAGCACGGCCGCGACGTCGGCCGCGGTGAGCTCGGCGGTCTCCGGGTCGAAGTCCGCCCAGCGCACCGTGGCGCCCACCGCCTCCGCGGCGAGCACCCAGGGCCGGATGTTGGCGTCGTGGTCCAGCCGCGTGACGACGACCTCGTCGCCCGGCCGCCAGGTCTGCGCCAGCGTCCGCGCCAGGTCGAAGGTCAGCTGGGTCATGCTGCGCCCGAACACGATCCCGCGCGGATCGGCGTCGAGCAGGTCCCCCATCGCCGCCCGGGCACGCAGCACGATCCCGTCCGCGTGCCGCTCGGCCCGCGTGACCGAGCCGCGGTTGGCGATCGGCGAGACGAGCGCGTCGTGGACGGCCCGGGCCACGGGCTCGGGCGTCTGCGTGCCGCCGGGCCCGTCGAAGTGCGCGGACCCCGCCGCCAGTGCGGGGAACCGGCTGCGGAGCGCGGCGACGTCGTACCTCGTGGGATCAGTCACGGCCCCACCCTGACACGCGCGCGCCCGCAGCAGGCCCGGCGCGACGCTCAGGAGCCGGCGAGGGCGGGCAGCGGGATCGTCGGTCCGTCCGGGACCGGCACGACGGGCGTCGGGAGCCGGACGGTGAAGGCGGTCCGGGCGGGCCGGCCGGCCACCGTGACGGTGCCGCCGTGCGCGGCCACCACCGCCTGCACGATCGCCAGGCCCAGGCCGGTGCTGCCCCGGGCGCGCGAGCGCGAGCCGTCGCCACGGGCGAAGCGCTCGAAGACGTGTGCGGCGAGCGCGGGCGGGATCCCCGGACCACCGTCGGTGACGGTCAGCAGCACGGCCTGATCGGCCGGGGGCGCTCCGCCGGTGGCCAGCAGGTTCGTGCCGGTGGTGGTGCCCGGCGACACCCTGCGGCTCACCCGGGTCGTGGACGTCCGCTCGGCCTGCGAGGTGATGCGGGAGAGCGAGTGCGCGACGGGCGGGGGCAGGGCGCGGTCGCGGGCGGTCAGCTCCGCATAGCCGCGGATCGCCGTGGTGCGGGGTGCGTGAGGACGTCCTGTGCCTCGGCTGTCAGGGGGCCCGGCGCCCGCCCGCGGCCGAGACCCCGCCCGGACGGCTCGGGAGTGGCAGGCTCGTCGGGTGACGCCGCGCTCCCGCCAGCTGCTCGAGACCGTGCTCGACGACGGGACCTTCCGGTCCTGGGACACCACGCCCGCCCCGGTCCCACTGGTGGCCGACACGCCGGAGTACCGCGCCGAGCTCGCGGCGGCCCACGAGCGCAGCGGCGTCGACGAGGCCGTGGTCACCGGGGAGGGCGCGATCGCGGGCCGCCGGGTCGCGGTGGTGTGCAGCGAGTTCGCCTTCCTCGCCGGTTCGATCGGCGTCGCCACCGCCGAGCGGCTGATCCGCGCGATCGAGCGGGCGACGGACGAGCGCCTGCCGCTGCTGGCCGCGACGGCCTCGGGCGGGACCCGGATGCAGGAGGGCGCGATCGCGTTCCTGCGCATGGCGGCGATCTCGGCGGCGGTCACCGCGCACAAGGCCGCGGGCCTGCCGTACCTGGTCTACCTGCGGCACCCGACGACCGGCGGGGTGTTCGCCTCCTGGGGCTCGCTGGGCAACGTGACCGTGGCCGAGCCCGGCGCGCTCGTCGGGTTCCTGGGGCCGAAGGTGTACTCCGCGCTCCACGACGAGCAGTTCCCCGAGGGCGTGCAGAAGGCCGAGAACCTGCACCGGCACGGCCTCGTCGACGCGGTGCTCCCGGCGGAGCGGCTCGCCGGGGTCGCCGCCCGGGTGCTCGCGATGCTCGACCCCGTCGACCCGATGCGGCTGCCGCCCGCCGCACCGGTGCGCGGCGAGCCCGACGGCCCGGACGAGGACGCGTGGGCCTCGATCGAGCGATCCCGGCGGCCGGACCGGCCCGGCGTGCGGGACGTGCTGCGGCTGGCGGCCACGGACGTCGTCCCGCTGGCCGGGACGGGCGAGGGCGAGGCCGGGCGCGGCCTGCTGCTGGCGCTGGTGCGGTTCGGCAGCGTGGCCTGCGTGTTGCTCGGGCAGGACCGGCGGGCGCAGGCGGCGGAACCGCTCGGCCCCGGGGCGCTGCGGACCGCGCGGCGCGGGATGCGGCTGGCCGCCGAACTGGGGCTGCCGGTCGTCTCGGTGATCGACACGACCGGCGCCGCGCTGTCGGTCGACGCCGAGGAGGGCGGGCTCGCCGGCGAGATCGCGCGCTGCCTCGGCGAGCTCACCGAGCTCCCCGTCCCGACGGTCTCGGTGCTGCTCGGGCAGGGCACCGGCGGCGCCGCGCTCGCGCTGCTGCCGACGGACCGGGTGATCGCCGCCCGGCACGGCTGGCTCACCCCGTTGCCGCCCGAAGGGGCGAGCACGATCGTGCACGGCACCCCGGAGAAGGCGGCGGAGGTCGCGGCGCATCAGCACGTGCGGGCCGTCGACCTGCTGCGCGCGGGGGCGGTCGACACCATCGTCGACGAGCGGCCCGACGCCGCCGACGAGCCCGAGGCCTTCGCCCGCCGGGTCGCCGACGCCGTGGAGTCCGAGCTGCGCGCCCTGCTGCCGCTCTCCCCCGTCGACCGCCTGGTCCGGCGGCGGCGGCGCTACCGCACCCTGGGCCTGCGCTGAGCGGGCGGCACTGCTGCGGGCCGGGCCCGATCATTCCGTCACGACCGGCGATCAGCCGGACACACACGGTCAAGGGGTGAATGCGCAGTCCGGGTCGCCCTCCCGGACCGACGTGCAGGTGACGGCCATCCCGAACGGGTGATTCCGGCGCCACACCCGGCGCCGGAAAGGGGGCCGGACGCATTCCCTGGGCCGTTCGGGTGGTTCCCCTTTCGCAATCGAATCGCAACGACTCTCCGCTCCGAATCCGCACGACGCTTGGCATGATGATCGTGGGGTCGTTGTGACGCGAGGGGGAAGAGTGAAGTCCGTGCAGTGGCGTGCCGTGCGCCGGGTCCTGGCGGGCGCCGTCGCACTCGGCCTGTCCGCGGGACTCGTGGCCGCCTGTGCGAGCGCCAACGCGGAAGCCGGGCAGGCCGGGCAGGCCGGGCAGGCCGCGACCGCACCGCAGGCGGAGCGGGCACCCGCGACCATCCTGCCGAGGCTCGATCTCCAACCCGCCGCCGGGACGACGGACGTCCACCCCCTCGGTGCCGTCCGCGCCTCCGCCACCGCCGGCACGCTGCAGGACGTCGCGCTCACCGACTCGGACGGCGAGGCGCTGCCGGGCACCTACTCCGCCGACCGGGCGCAGTGGACCGCCACCGCGCCGCTGGCCTACCGCGAGACCTACACCTGGAGCGGCGCGATGGTCGCCCCCGGCGGTGCGGTCACCCCGCTGGCCGGATCGTTCACCACCGTCGCCCCGTCGCGGCTGGTCAGGGCGTCCACGAACATCGGGGACGGGGCGACCGTCGGCATCGCCGCGCCCATCGTCGTCCGGTTCGACCGCGATCTCTCCGACGAGGCCAAGGCCGAGGTGGAGCGCGGGCTACGGGTCACGACGTCCACCCCGGTGGAGGGCGCGTGGGCGTGGCTGCCGGACGACGCCAGGGGCTCACGGGTGCACTGGCGACCGAAGGAGTACTGGCCGGTCGGCACCCAGGTGTCGATGGTCGCCCCGCTGTACGGCAAGGACCTCGGCAGCGCCGGCTACGGCTCCGCCGACCTCACCACCCACTTCACCATCGGCCGCAGCCAGATCGTGCGGGCCGACGAGGACAGCCACCGCATCGTCGTCGTCCGCGACGGGCAGCAGGTGATGGACCTCCCGGCAAGCTACGGCCTGGAGTCCGACCCCCGCCGCGTCACCCGCAGCGGGATCCACATCGTGATGGCGAAGTCCGAGAAGGTCCTGATGTCGAACCCGGACTACGGCTACGTGAACATGCCGGAGTACTGGGCGGTGCGGATCTCGAACAACGGCGAGTTCATCCACGCCAACCCGGCGTCGCAGTCGGCGCAGGGCCGCCGCAACGTCTCGCACGGCTGCATCAACCTGTCGCTGGCGAACGCCAGGGCCTACTTCGAGACCGCGATGTACGGCGACCCGGTCGAGGTCACCGGCAGCAGCGTCCCGCTGTCGGCCCGGGACGGCGACATCTACGACTGGGCGGTGCCGTGGGACGAGTGGAAGGCGATGAGCAAGCTCAGCATCTGAGACCGCGTGCCTGCACGAACGGCACTCTTGTGCGGTAGGTCCGCACAAGAGTGCCGTTCGTGCGACTCACTGGATCCGCCGCTCCACCCCGGCCCACGCCTCGTCCCGCAGCACGAACTTCTGGATCTTCCCGGTGGAGGTCTTGGGCAGCTCGCCGAAGGTCACCGACTTGGGCGCCTTGAACCGCGCCAGCCGCCCCCGCACGTGCTCGACGATCTCCTCCTCCGTCGCCGACGCGCCCTCCTGCAGCGTCACGTAGGCCGCAGGGACCTCGCCCCATCGCTCGTCCGGCACCGCGATCACCGCCGCCTCCAGCACCGCCGGATGGTCCATGATCGCCTGCTCGACCTCCACCGAGGCGATGTTCTCCCCGCCGGAGATGATCACGTCCTTCGACCGGTCCCGCAGCTCCACGTACCCGTCCGGATGCAGGACGCCGATGTCCCCGGTCCGGAACCAGCCGTCCGGCGCGGCCTTCGCGGTCGCCTCCGGATCGTCGAGGTAACCGAGCATCAGGTTGTTGCCGCGCAGGGCGATCTGTCCGGTGGTCGTGCCGTCGGCCGGGACGTCGGCCCCGTCCTCGCCGATCACCCGCACCGGGCACGAGATCATGTTCCCGACGCCCTGGCGCGCCTTGAGCCGCGCCTGTCCCTCCGCGTCGAGGTCGTCCCACTCCGGGCGCCAGTCGCAGAGCATCGCCGGCCCGTAGGTCTCGGTCAGCCCGTAGAGGTGCGTGACCTCGAAGCCCAGCTCCCCCATCCGCCGCAGGATCGCCGGCGACGGCGGCGCCCCACCCGTCGCGATGCGCACCGTGTGCCCCTCCGGCAGCGGCGCCGCGTCCTTCGCGTACGCGATCATCGACAGCACCGTGGGCGCGCCGTTGAGGTGGGTGACGCCCTCCTCGCGGATCAGCCGCCACACCTCGGTCGGGTCCACCTTGGGCAGGCACACGTGCGTCGCGGCGGCCGCGGTGACCGCCCACGGGAAGCACCACCCGTTGCAGTGGAACATCGGCAACGTCCACAGGTGCACCGAGCTCGGGGTGAGCCCGGTGTGCCCGACCATCGCCACGGACTGCAGGTAGGCGCCGCGGTGGTGGTACATCACCCCCTTGGGCCGGCCGGTGGTGCCGGACGTGTAATTGATCGACAACAACGACCGCTCGTCCGACGGCGTGCGGTGCACCGGCTCCGCGCCCGCCAGCAGCGCCTCGTACTCCTCGCCCGCGCGGATCCGGTGGGGCGGCGCGTCGAGCTGAGCGAACACGTCGTCGACCAGGGTGTCGAACGACGGGTCGTGGATCAGCACGGCGGCCTTCGAGTGCTGCAGGATGTAGGCCACCTCGCCGGCGGAGAGCCGGGTGTTCACCGCCACCAGGGGCACCCCGGCCCACGGCACCCCGAAGTTCGCCTCCAGCAGGACGTGCGTGTTCGGCGCCAGCACGGCGACCGGTCGTCCGTGCCCTGCGTCGGCTCCGCGCGATCCGTCGCCGCCCGCCAGGCGCGCCAGCCCGCCCGCCAGGCGGGTGCACCGCTCGTGGAGCTCCGCGTAGGTCCACCGCCGGTCCCCGTCGACGACCCCGACCCGGTCGCCGTGCGCCGCGGCGGCGCGATCCAGGTACGCGGTCGGGGTCAGCGGCTCGTAGGAGAGGGCGTCGAGAAGGGTGGGATCGAGGGCGGCATCGCTCACGAGGGTGAGCCTCACCCGCCCGGGCACCCGGGCGCAACGGGAGGCCGCACGGCCCGGGACCGGTCAGGAGGGGGCGAGCGGCCCGACCTCCTTGCGCCGCTGCGCCACCAGCTCCGTGACCCCGGACAGGAAGCGGGCGACGGCGGCCAGCTCCGCACCGCTGTAGCCCTCCAGCATCGCGTCCATCCCGGTGCCGAGCGGCCCGAAGAACGCCTGGCCGATCCCGGCGGCGGCCGAGCCGTAGCGCAGCACGACCCGGCGGCGGTCCCGCACGTCGCGGCCCCGGCGGACGTAGTCGTGCCGTTCCAGCCGGTCGACGAGCGCCGTCGTCGCGCCGGAGGAGAGCCCGAGGTGGGCGCCGAGCCGGCCCGCGGTGAGCGGTTCCCCGACCTGCTCGGCGTTGAGGACCGCGATGAGCGCGTGCAGGTCCGTCGTGTGCAGCCCGTGCTGCTCGGAGAACGCCTGGGCGAGCCGCGCGGACTCGGTGGCGTAGGCCTGGAGCAGTCGGACCAGCTCGTCCCGCAGCGGCCCGTCCGTCATGATCGCCAGGTTACCGACCGGTCCACCGCGGCTCCCGCTTCTCCAGGAACGCGGCCACGCCCTCCCGGCGGTCCTCGGAGGCGAGCACCGCCTCCGTCGCCTCCCGGGTGGCGGCCCAGCCCCGCTCGTCGGGCTCGCCCGCGACGGTCTCGACCGCCCGCAACGTGGCCCGCACCGCCGCCGGGGCGTTGGCGCACACCTGCTCGGCGAGGGCGAGCGCGGCGGCCTCGGCACCCCCGTCGTCGGTGACGTCGGCGAGCAGGCCGAGCTCGTACGCCCGGTCCGCGCCGAGGGGCCGGCCGGTGAGCAACATCTGTTTGGCGACGGTGAGCGGGAGCGGCCGCGGCGCCCGGAACAGCGCCCCACAGTTCGCGACCAGCCCGCGGGCCACCTCCGGCAGCCCGAACCGCGCCGAGCGGCTCGCCACCACCAGGTCGCAGGCCAGCACGATCTCGAACCCGCCGCCGTAGGCGACGCCCTCGACGGCCGCGATCAGAGGAGTGGACCGATCCCGCCGGACGACGCCGTAGTTGCCGCCCCGGGCGGTGGGCTCGCCCGCGCCCGCCGCCAGGTCCGTGCCGGCGCAGAAGACCGTCGGACCGCCGGTGAGGACGCCGCACCACAGGTCCGGGTCGTCCTCGAGCTGGTTGAGCGCGGCGTCGAGGGCGGCGGTCATGGCCGCGTCGACGGCGTTGCGCTTGGCCGCCCGCTCCATCCGGATCAGCAGGACGTGCCCGCGCCGCTCGGTCGAGACCCGGTGCTCCGTCGCGGTGGAGGTGCTCACGCCCCGACCCTAGGGTCCGGACCGTGACGGACACGAGATCACGTTTCGCGCTCCCCGCCGTCGGCCTGTGGACCGGCGCGCTCGACGTCGTCCCCGCCGCCCGGGCCCGAGAGCTCGCGGCCGAGCTGGAGTCCCTCGGCTACGGCGCCCTGTGGATCCCCGAGGTGGCCGGGCGGGACCCCTTCGTCCACCTGTCGATGCTGCTCTCCGCGACCGGGCGGATGATCGGGGCGACGGGCATCGCGAACATCTGGGCCCGGGACGCCGTCGCCACGTCCTGTGCGACGAAGGCGCTCACCGAGGCCTACCCGGAGCGGGTGCTGATCGGGCTCGGGGTGAGCCACCAGAACCTGGTCAGCGGGCTGCGCGGGCACCGGTACGACAGGCCCCTGACCGCGATGCGCGAGTACCTCGACGGCATCGACGCCGCCCCGTACACGGCGCAGCGGCCGACGACCCCGGCCCGGTACGTCCTCGCCGCGCTGCGCCCGAAGATGCTCGGGCTCGCCGGCGAACGGACCGACGGGGCGCACCCGTACTTCGTCACGCCCGCGCACACCGCCCGGGCGCGGGAGACCCTGGGCGCGGATCCGCTGCTCTGCCCGGAGCAGGCCGTCGTGCTCGAGACGGACCCGGGGAGGGCCCGGGAGATCGGCCGCCGCTACACCGCGACCTATCTGGCCCGGCCCAACTACGTGAACAACATCACGACGCTGGGCTTCGACGAGTCCGACCTGGCCGACGGCGGGTCCGACGCCTTCGTCGACGCCCTGGTGGCCTGGGGCGACGCCGACACCGTGGTGCGCCGGGTGCAGGAGCACCTCGACGCCGGCGCCGACCACGTCGCCGTCCAGGCCCTGCCGGTGGAGAAGCGCGGGGTGCCGGAGGACCAGTGGCGCGAGCTGGCGGCGCCGCTCGCCGCCCTGCGGAAGAGCTGAGCCTGCGGGGGACGCGGCGGGGTCGACCGGAACGGGCCGGCCGGAGTGGTGGCCGGCTGGAGTGGTCGGGCGGGACGGGACGGCCGGAACGGGTACGACCGGAACCGGGGTCGGACCGGGACTGGTGGGACGGAAGTGGCCGGACGCCTGCCCGGCGGCCCACATGGTCATCGTCCGGGACCACCCGCGGCCACTGCTGGCCGGAACATGACCGAAGCGGTGATCGTGCAGGGCCCGGGCTGGGAGCCGGCTGAGACCGCCGGGCGATCTCCTGGCCCCTCGCTCGTACCCTGGTGGTGTGGCCAGCTCGCCGCTCCCCCTCCGCACCGCCGTGCTCACCGCCCTCGCCCTCGCCGCCTCCGGGGGCCTGGCCGCGGTCGGCGCCGCCGCGTGGGGCATCCCCCGCGCGATGGGCGCACCGCCCGAGGAGCTGCGCCGGGCCGCGGACGGGTCGCCGCACGCCCGCGCGGGCAGGTTCCACAACACCGAGCCCGGTATCGCGCTGTCACCCGCCACCGTGCCGGTCGCCCTGCGCGCCATCGCCCTCCGACGGTCGGGGCGACCGACCCGGCCCGTTCCCCTCGTCGGCCCGGCGACCCGGACCGGCGGCGCGACGACCGGCGGACGAACCGGCGGAGCGACCGCCGGCGGGACGACCCGCGCGACGGCTGACCGGAAGTCCGGGGCCACGGCCGACGCCACGACCCGCGCGACGGCCGGCGACGCGGCCCGCGGGGCGACCGGCCGGACCGCAGGGGGGACGACCGGCGGGTCCGCCGGGGAGCTCGCCGTGACCTGGTTCGGCCACTCCAGCGTCCTGCTCGAGATCGACGGCCGCCGTGTGCTCGCCGACCCCGTCTGGGGCGAGCGCGTCTCGCCCTCCCGGCTGGTGGGCCCCCGCCGGCTGCACCCCGCGCCCGTCCCGCTCGACGCGGTGCCCCCGGTCGACGCCGTGCTGATCTCGCACGACCACTACGACCACCTCGACCTGCCCACGGTCCGGGCGCTGGTCGCCGACCCGCGGCACGGCGGGGCCCCGTTCGTCGTCCCGCTGGGGATCGGGGCACACCTGCGAGCCTGGGGTGTCCCGGAGGGCCGGATCGTCGAACTGGACTGGGACGGCACCGCCGAGGTGGCCGGCCTCACCCTCGTCTGCGCCGAGGCGCGGCACTTCTCGGGCCGCGGCCTGCGGCGCGACACCACGCTCTGGTCCTCGTGGGCCGTCGCCGGCCCGCGGCACCGGGCCTACTTCGGCGGCGACACCGGCTACACCGCCGCGTTCGCCCGCGCGGGTGCACGCTGGGGACCGTTCGACCTCACGCTCCTGCCGATCGGCGCCTACGCAGACCTGTGGCCGGACATCCACATGACGCCCGAGGAGAGCGTGACCGCCCACCGCGATCTGCGCGGCCGGGTGCTGCTGCCCGTGCACTGGGCGACCTTCAACCTCGGCTTCCATGCCTGGTCCGAGCCCGTGACCCGGTTGGGGGCCGCCGCGGAGAGGGCCGGAGTCCCGCTCGCGCTGCCCGTTCCGGGGCAGCGAATCGACCTGACCGGCCCGCCACCGACCGCGGACTGGTGGACGCCGGTGGCCTGACCGGCACCATTCGTACCGTTCCGCCCGCGGCCCGCCTTCAGGTTCCCGCAAGGTTCCCGGGCTTGCGCGCTCACTCGAAGGATGCGTCCGAAGGAGTGATCCGCGCGACGCGCGCCACCGCCAGGCCGGACCCCGAATCGACTTTCCGCGAGGCCTTCCTTTATTCTCGGCGCCGACGCATTCTCCTGTTCCGCACGCCGATGAACTCCGCCCCCGGAAAGTCACCCGGACAGCCGCCGGGCGATGCCTCCTGCCCGCGTGGATTCCGGTGACGGACGGGAGCCCGGAGAGCAGAAGGGCTGAGGGAACGTGGCGAAGCAGACCACGGTCACGCTGATCGACGACCTGGACGGCGGCGAGGCGGACGAGCAGGTGGAGTTCTCCGTGGACGGCAGGTCCTACGAGATCGACCTGTCGACGAAGAATTCCGAGAAGCTGCGCGAGGCCCTGGCCCCGTACATTGCGGCGGCCCGCCGCGCCTCCGGCCGGCGCTCCGCGGGCGCCGCCGCCGCGCCCGCCTCGCGGCCCGTTTCCGACCGCCAGCAGAACCAGGCCATTCGCGAATGGGCGGTGGCGCAGGGGATGAAGATCTCCGAGCGTGGGCGGATCCCGTCCAATGTTCTCGAGGCCTACCACGCGGCCCACTGATCTCGCCGGAACGGGTGCCACGGTTCGGTGACAACACGCGCACCATTGGTCAACGAACCGTGGCTCCGCCGCCATTTCCCCCGCCCTCGGCGCCCCTTCCGGAACAGGCAGGACCCGACTCGGGAGGAGGGCGGCTCGTCCGGTCGGTCCACGCCCCACCCGTCGCGGTGACCCCGGCACGCTCCGCTCACCGGTAGACTTGTCCGACCCGCTCCGGTACCCCGATCCGGTGAGCGGACCTGACGAGAGGCACGAGACGTGAACGAGAAGGTCACCGACGGCTACGGAACCTGTCCCGTGTGCGCGCAGCTGAAGCATGTCACCCCCGAGTCGACCCTGCGCCTGCACAACCGGTTCTCGGCCCGCGGCACCGTCGTGTTCGCGCAGCGCTGCGCCGGTTCCGGCGCGCCGTCCCTCGAGAGCACGGAGCGCCCCGCGGCCTCCGCCTGAACCGCACACCCGGCCCGACGCGTCGCCACGCTCCCCCTGCGGCGCCGGGCCCGCGTACCGCGAGTTCCGCCTCACCTCCGTCCGCCGTCGTCGATCGTCTGCCAGGATCGGACCTTCCGACAGCAGAGCGGACGACGTCGATCGAGGAAGAGGACGGACATGTACCCGGGCACGCACGCCACCACGACCCCCGAGAAGCCTGCGGTGGTGATGGCGGGCAGCGGCGAGACGCTGACCTTCCGGCAGCTCGAGGAGGGTTCTGCGCGCCTGGCCCGGTACCTGCACGAGGCCGGGCTGCGCCGCGGCGACGTGATCGCCGTCGTCACCGAGAACACGCCCCGGGTCTTCGAGATCTACTGGGCGGCCCGCCGCTCCGGCCTCTACGTCACGATGGTCAACCACCATCTGGCCGCGCCCGAGGCGGCCTACATCGTCACGGACTGCGGCGCCAGGGCACTGCTGGTGTCCGCGGGCGTGGCCGGGCTCGCGGGCGCCGTCGGGGACCAGGTCTCCGTCGACGTCCGGCTCGCGTTCGGCGGCCCGATCCCCGGCTCGGACGTCTACGCCGACTACGACGACGCCCTCGACGGCGTCTCGGCCGAACCGCTGCCCGAGCAGCCCCGCGGCGCCGACATGCTCTACTCCTCGGGCACCACCGGCCGCCCCAAGGGCATCAAGCCGTCGCTGCCGGACTCCTCGGTCGACGAGCCGGGCGACACCTACATCGACCTGTTCGGCCCGATGTACGGCTTCGACACCGAAACCGTGTACCTCTCCCCCGCGCCGCTGTACCACGCCGCGCCGCTGCGCTTCTGTGCCACGGTCCAGGCGATCGGCGGCACCGTCGTCGTGCTGGAGCGGTTCGACCCGGAGGCCGCGCTGGCCGCGATCGAGCGCTTCTCGGTCACGCACAGCCAGTGGGTGCCGACGATGTTCGTGCGCCTGCTCAAGCTGCCCGAGGAGACCCGCCGCACGTACGACCACTCGTCGCTGCGGGTGGCGATCCACGCGGCCGCGCCGTGCCCGCCCGAGGTCAAACAGGCGATGATCGACTGGTGGGGTCCGGTGCTCCACGAGTACTACGGCGCCACCGAGGCCAACGGGATCACGTTCGTGAGCTCGCCGGAGTGGCTGGAGCGGCCGGGCACCGTCGGCCGGGCCGGCCTGGGCGTCGTCCGGATCTGCGACGACGAGGGCAAGGTCCTCGCGCCGTACGAGGTCGGCACCATCTACTTCGAGCGGGACGAGCGGCCGTTCGAGTACCACAACGACCCGGAGAAGACCGCCGCCGCGACCCACCCGGACCACCCGACCTGGACCACCACGGGCGACCTCGGTTTCCTCGACGAGGACGGCTACCTGTTCCTCACCGACCGCAAGGCCTTCATGATCATCTCGGGTGGGGTGAACATCTACCCCCGCGAGGTCGAGGACGTACTGGTCACGCACCCGTCGGTGCTCGACGTCGCGGTGATCGGCGTGCCGGACCCGGAGATGGGCGAGGCGGTCAAGGCGATCGTGCAGCCCGCGCCGGGCGTCCACGCGGGGGCGGAGCTGGAGCGCGAGCTGATCGCCTTCGTGCGTGAGCGGATCGCGCACTACAAGGCGCCGCGCAGCGTCGACTTCACCGACTTCCTGCCGCGCACCCCCACCGGCAAGCTGGTCAAGCAGGAGCTGCGGGACCGCTACCCGCACTGACCCCCGGCCGCGCCGGGCGGGCTGACCCCGGTGGGCAGCGGCCCGAACGGACCTTGCCGAACGTTCGCTCACCTGGGCAGGCTGTGCGCCATGACGACGCAGTCGGGTGCCCTCGTCGGCCGTGGCATGAGCTTCAGCGACATCGTCGCGCGCTGGGCGCGCGTGACCCCGGACACCCTGCTGTTCGTCGACGCCGTGGCCGGCGTCCGACGGACCTACGCCGAGTCGGACGACCGGATCACCCGGCTCGCGAACGCCCTCACGGCGGGCGGGGTGGCCCGCGGCGACCGGGTCGTGGTGCTGGGCCTGAACAGCGCCGACCTGCTCGAGGCCTACCTCGCGCCGGTCCGCGCGGGCGCGATCTGCGTGCCGGTCAACTTCCGGCTCGTCGCCGACGAGGTGGCGTACGCGCTCACGGACTCCGGCGCCGTCTCGGTGATCGTCGACGCGGGCCTGAGGCCCACCGTGGAGAAGGCGCTGGAGAAGGCGCCGGGCGTCCGCCAGGTGATCACGATCGGCGGAGACCTGGAGGACGTGCTCGCCGCGGCCTCGCCGGACCACGTGGAGCTGCCGAACTCGGACGACGACACCGCCTTCATCATGTACACGTCGGGTACCACCGGACGACCCAAGGGTGCGATGCTCAGCCACCGCAACCTCTACCTGCACTCCTTCTCGAACATCACCACGTTGGGCGGCACGGGCGGCCCCGGCGTCTCGATGTCCGCCGCGCCGCTGTTCCACATCGCCGGGCTCGCGGGCGCGCACATCGCGATCACGGCGGGCGGCACGGTCGTCATCCCGCGGTCCGGCAACTTCGACCCGGTCGAGACCCTGGACGTCCTGGAGCGCGAGAAGGTCACCTCCTGCTTCTGCGTGCCCGCCCAGTGGGCCGCGATCTGCGCGGTGCCGGGGATCGCCGATCGCGACCTCTCCGCGCTCACCCGGATCTCCTGGGGCGCGGCACCCGCGTCCACCACCCTGCTCCGGACGATGATCGACACCTTCCCGCAGGCCCAGGTCACCACGGCCTTCGGGCAGACCGAGTGCAGCCCGGTCACCACCCTGCTGCGCGGCGAGGACGCCCTCGGCAAGATCGGCTCGATCGGCACCCCGATGGCGAACGTCGAGGTCAGGGTGGTCGACGACGAGATGCACGACGTGGCGCCGGGCGAGGTCGGCGAGATCGTCTACCGCGGGCCGCTGATCATGAGCGGCTACTGGAACAGGCCCGAGGAGACCGCCGAGGCCTTCCGCGGCGGCTGGTTCCACTCCGGCGACCTCGTCCGGCAGGACGAGGACGGCTACTACTACGTGGTCGACCGCACGAAGGACATGATCATCTCGGGTGGCGAGAACATCTACTGCGCCGAGGTGGAGAACGTCCTGGCCGCGCACCCGGGGATCGGGGACGTCGCGCTGATCGGGGTGCCGGACCCGAAGTGGGGCGAGACCCCGATGGCGGTGGTGGTCGCCGCGGACCCCGCCGCGGCGCCGACCGTCGAGTCCATCGAGGCCTACTGCCGGGAGCACCTCGCCGGATACAAGCGGCCCCGCCGGATCGCGATCGTGGAGGCATTGCCGCGCAACCCCTCCGGCAAGGTGCTCAAGACGGTGCTGCGCGAGCAGAACCAGGCGGGGTCGCTCGTCTCGCAGCCCGCGGTCTGAGCCCTGTGAGTGGCGATGGTCGCCATGGCGACGATCGCCACTCACGACCTAGGTTGCCGGGGTGCCCGATCTCGATCCCGACGAGTTCCGCAGGCTCGGTCACGCGCTGGTCGACTGGGTCGCCGCGCACCGGGCCGGGCTGGCGGAGCTGCCCGTCCGGCCCGCGGTGCGGCCCGGGGAGATCCGCGCGGCCCTGCCCGCGGACCTGCCCGACGAGCCCGCCGACGACGTCGGCGCCGCACTGACCGGCCTGCTCGACGACGTCGTGGTCCCCGGGTCGCTGCACTGGCAGCACCCCGGGTTCTACGGCTACTTCCCCGCCCAGGCCTCGCTGCTGTCGCTGCTCGGTGATCTCGCCTCCGGCGGGCTCGGCGCGCAGGGGATGCTCTGGTCCACCTCACCGGCCGGCACCGAGGTCGAACAGGTGCTGGTCGACGGGTTCGCCCGCGCCCTCGGCCTCGGCGAGCCGTTCACCTTCACCGGCGGCGGGGGCGGGTCGTTGCAGGACTCGGCGTCGTCGGCCGCGCTGGTGGCGCTGCTCGCCGCGCTGCACCGGGCCTCGCCGGACTGGCGGGAGACGGGCGTCGACGGCACCGAGCGCGTCTACGTCACCGCCGAGACGCACTCGTCCCTGGCCAAGGCGGTGCGGGTCGCCGGGCTCGGCGCGCGGGCCCTGCGCACCGTGCCCTTCTCCCCCGGCACGCTGACGATGTCCGCCGACGCACTGGCCGCGATGCTCGCCGAGGACCGGGCGGCCGGGCTGCGGGCGGTGCTGGTGTGCCCGACGGTCGGGACCACCGGCACCGGGGCGATCGACCCCGTCCGCGCGGTGTGCGAGGTCGCGGACGGGGCATGGGTGCACGTCGACGCGGCCTGGGCCGGCGTCGCGGCGCTCTGCCCCGAGTTCCGGCACGTGCTCGACGGCGCCGAGCTGGCCGACTCGGTCTGCACGGACGCGCACAAGTGGCTGGCGACGGCGTTCGACGCGTCGTTGCTGTGGGTCCGCGACGGGACCGCCCTGCCGGCGGCCCTGTCGATCACGCCGGAGTACCTGCGCAACCCCGCGTCGGACTCGGGCGAGGTCGTCGACTACCGGGACTGGCAGGTGCCGCTCGGCCGCCGCTTCCGCGCGCTCAAGCTGTGGGCCGTGGTGCACGGGACCGGGCTGGAGGGGCTGCGGGAGGGCATCCGCGCCCACGTCGAGCTGGCCGAGGACCTGGCCTCACGGGTCACGACGGACCCGCGGTTCGCCCTGGCCGTACCGCCCTCGCTCGCCCTGGTGTGCCTGCACGTCCTCGGCCCCGACGGCGCGCCCGACGACGCCGCCGGCCGCGCCCTGCTCGAGCGGATCAACGCCGGCGGGCGGGCCTTCCTCACCCACACCACCGTCGACGGCCGCTACGCGATCCGCGTCGCGGTCGGTGCCCTCGGCACGGGCCCGGAGCACCTCGACGTCCTGTGGTCCGAGCTGACCCGCTGATCCGGTTCAGGAGATCGTCTCCGGCGACGTCGCGAAGTGGGCGACGGTGCCGGCGAGCGCGTGCAGGTAGTGGTCCAGCACCGTCCGGTTCACGTTCTCCAGGCGGTCGCAGGCCTGGTGGTAACAGGGGTCGTAGGCCTCGCCGGCCTGCCCGCCGTCGGCCCGGGCCTGTTCCTCGGTCTTCCTCCTGCGGTCGCCGTTCTCCGCGCCCGCCGACGGGATGCCGGCGGCGACGAAGGGGGTCTCGTCGTCCCCGACGAACCTGACACGTTCGACGTCCACCCCCGTGCTGCCCAGCTGGGCGGCGAGCACGTCGGCCACGGCCGCCGAGCCCGGGGGGCCCGCCTCCGAGACGTCGTCCCCCGTCCCGCCCTGCACGAAGTAGCCACCGTTCGGCGAGGCGATCATGTCCACGTTCAGGTACAGCACGATCTTCCCGCGCTCCTCGTCGGACAGGCCGGTCACGTAGCCGGTCGACCCTTGCGCACCGGTCTCCTCGGACCCCCAGAAGCCGAACCGGACGACGTTGCGCACCGCCGGCGAGGACCCGAGCCGGGTCGCGATCTCCAGCAGCGCCGCCACCCCGGACCCGTCGTCGACGATGCCCGGTCCCTCCTCCACCGAGTCGAGGTGCGCGCCGATCATCACGACGTGGGCGGGATCACCCGTGCGCGTCTGCGCGACCACGTTCTGCGCCGTGGTCCGGCCGTCCTCGCCGCCGCGCCGCCGCGAGACCGGGTAGTCCGGCGTCGCGACGTCGTAGCCGGCGGCGCGCAGGACGCCGGTGACGTAGTCGACGCTCGCGGCGTACCCGGGGCCGGGCGAGGCGCGGTTGCCCCCGTTCCGGTCGGCGATCCCCTGCAGCTCCTGCAGGTGCTCGACGGTCCCGGCGTCGGTCACCGCGCCCTTGAGCTGCCGTGCCAGCTGCCCGTCGACGACCGGCACCGTCGGACGCGAGGCCGGACCGGTGGCCGTGCACCCGGCCAGCACGGCGAGCACGACGGCCAGCAGCGCCCACCGGAGGCGCTTGCGGGTGCGGGACCGGGCCTTCGTCATGCGGCCTCCTCGTCGAGGGTGTGCGGCAGGGCGCGGTCCGGACCGGGGCGGCCTGCGTGCAGGAACTCGGTGCAGGGTCCCGGTGCCGTTTCCCACGATCCTGGGAGACCGCTGAGGATCGCTAGTCCGGGATCTCCCGCTGGTCGGCCACGACCACCCCGAACAGGTCGGCGACGGAGGCGAGGCTCGCGGCCTGCAGGGTGGCGGCCGGCACCTCGGGGTGCTGCTTCAGCAGCGTGTCCAGCTCCGTGCCGGTGAACGAGTTCGGGTAGTGCTTCACCACCGTCGCCTCGCCGGACCGCGGGGCGACCCGGTCGACGATCGCGCCGATCTCCTCCCGGACGTCGTACGGCGTGCCGGGGCCGGCGTCGTGCAGGACGTGGACGATCGGGATGCCGGCGGCGCGGGCCCGGTCGAGCAGTTCCTCGGCCTGGTCGAGGGCCGCCTGCACGCCCTCGAGCTCCATCAGGCCGCGCGTGTAGGTGTTCTGGCAGTGGGCCGATCCCACCGGCACCCGGGGAGCGTCGGTGGGTGAGGTTAGCCTCCCCCACATGACGGGGGAGATCACCGGGCGGGCCGTCCGCCGGGGAGCGATCCGGGCCGAACGGTGGCACGTGCTCGCGGCGGTGCTGCTGCTCTGCGGGCACCAGGCCGGCGAGGCGCTGGTCCCGGTCCTGGTCGGCGTCGTGATCGACCAGGGCGTCGCCGCCGGGGACCTGCGCGCGATGCTGGTGTGGCTGCTCGCGCTGGGCCTCGACTTCCTCGTCCTGTCGAACTGCTACCGCTTCGGGGCGCGCCGGGCGCGGCACGCCGAGCGGCACGTCGACCGCCGGTTGCGGCTGCGGATCGCCGACCGGGTGCTGGACCCGCGCGGCGGCGCCGAGTCCGGGCGGCTCCCGGGTGCGCTGGCGAGCGTGGCCACCTCGGACACCCAGCGGGTCGCCGGGCTCGGGTTCGGGCTGCCGCTGCTCCTGGCGCAGGGCACCGCGCTCGTGGTGGCCGCCGTCGCGCTGCTGCGGATCTCGCTCCCGCTCGGCCTGCTGATCCTCCTCGGCACACCGCCGCTGCTCCTGCTGCTGCACCTGCTCGGGCGCCCGCTGGAGAAGCGGAGCGGGCCCGAGCAGGAGCGGGCCGCCCGGGCGTCGGGCGTCGCCGCGGACCTCGTGGCCGGCATCCGCGTGCTGAAGGGCATCGGCGCCGGCCCGGCCGCGGTGCGCCGCTACACCGGCACCAGCCGCGCGGCCCTGCGCGCGACGCTGCGGGCCACGGGCTCGCAGGCCTGGTACCAGGGCGCGGTCCTGCTGCTCAACGGCCTGTTCCTCGCCCTGGTCGCACTCGTCGGCGGGCGACTGGCGCTGGCCGGCGAGCTGAGCGTCGGCGGGTTGGTCGCCGCCGTCGGGCTCGCGCAGTTCCTCGTCGGCCCGCTGCAGACGATCGGGTTCGTCAACGCCCGGCTCGCGCAGGCGCGGGCCTCGTCGGAGCGGATCGCCGACGTGCTGTCGGCGCCGCCGGCGGTCGCGCCGGGCGAGCGATCCGTCCCCGAGGACCCCCCCGGCGCGCTCACCGTCCGCGGCCTGCGCGCGGGGCCGCTGACCGGGCTGGACCTCGACGTCTCGGCCGGCGAGCTGGTCGGGGTCGTCGCCGAGCCGGCGGCCGCCACCGCCCTGCTCGCCGCGCTGGCCCGCGAGTCCGACCCCGAGGAGGGCGGTGTGGAGCTCGACCGGGTCCCGCTCGACGCGTACCCGCCCGAGCAGGCGCGCGCGGCGGTGCTGGTCGCCGCGCACGAGGCGGCGCTGTTCACCGGCACCGTCGCCGAGAACGTCCGGGCCGGGGGGCCGGGCGACCCGGCGGCCGCGCTCGCCGCCGCGGGGGCCGACCAGGTCCTCGAGAGCCTGCCCGCGGGCGCCGACACCCCCGTCACCGAGCAGGGCCGGTCGCTCTCCGGTGGGCAGCGCCAGCGGGTCGCGCTGGCCCGCGCGCTGGTCGCCGACGCCCCGGTGCTGGTCCTGCACGACCCGACGACCGCGGTCGACACGGTCACCGAGGCGCGGATCGCCGAGGGGCTGCGGCTGCTCCGGGCCGGCCGCACCACCGTGCTGCTCACCACCAGCCCGACGCTGCTCGCGGTGGCGGACCGGGTCGTCGTCGTCGACGAGGGGCGGGTGCGCGCCGAGGGCACGCACGCCGACCTGCTCGCCGGCGACCCCACCTACCGCGGTCTGGTGCTCGCGTGAGCGCCCGTCGGCTGCTCCCCGTCGCCGACGGCCGCGCGGTCCGCGCGGCGATCGGCGAGCTGGCCCGCCCGCACCGCGGACGCGCGGTCGCCGCCGTGCTGGCGCTGGTCGCCGGGGCGGCGGCGAGCCTGGTCACCGCTCCCCTGCTGGGCCGGATCGTCGACCTCGTGATCGGCGGCGGCGCGCCGGCCGCGCTCACCGCCCCGGTGCTGCTGCTGGTGCTCGTCGCGGTCGTGCAGGGCGTGCTGGCCGTGCTGGGGCTGCGGCTGCTCGCCCGGGTCGGCGAGACCGCGCTGGCCACCCTGCGCGAACGGTTCGTCGCCCGGGCGCTGGAGCTGCCGCTCGGGCGGCTCGAGGAGGCCGGCTCCGGCGACCTCACCGCGCGGGTCACCACGGACGTCACGACGGTCGGCGAGGCGGTCCGCGAGGCCGTGCCGGAGTTCGCGCGGGCCGCGTTGGTCATCCTGCTCACCCTGGTCGGGCTGGCCGCGCTGGACTGGCGGTTCCTCGTCGGCGCGCTGCTCGCCGTGCCGATCCAGGCGTGGACCGCGCGCTGGTACCTCGGCCGCTCGCAGGCGGTCTACGCGGCCGAGCGGATCGCCGGGGGCGCGCAGCAGCAGGAGCTGCTCGACACCGTCGGCGGGATCGGGACCGTGCGCGCGTTCCGGCTGCACGAGCGGCGGGCCGCGCGGATCCGCGAGCGCGCGGGCGAGGTCGTCGAGCTCGACCGGCGGGTGGTCGTCCTGCAGACCCGGTTCTTCGGCCGGCTCAACGCCGCCGAGTTCGTCGGGGTCGCGGGCGTGCTCGGGGCCGGCTTCGCCCTGGTGAGCTCCGGCGGGGCCACGGTCGGCGCGGCGAGCGCGGCCGCGCTGTACTTCGTCAACCTGTTCGGGCCGGTCAACCAGGTGCTCTTCCTGCTCGACGTCGCCCAGTCCGCGGCGGCGAGCCTGGCCCGGATCGTCGGGGTCGCGTCGCTGGCCCCGGAGCCCGAGCCCGAGCAGCCGGGCGTCCCGGTCGACGGCCGGGTGCGCGCCAAGGAGATCGAGCACGCCTACGTCGAGGGGCACCCGGTGCTGCACGGCGTGGACCTCGACGTCCCGGCCGGGACCCGGGTCGCGCTGGTCGGGGCGTCGGGCGCGGGCAAGACCACGCTGGCGTCGATCCTCGCCGGGGTGCACGAGCCGAGCTGCGGCGCGGTCGACCTCGGCGGCGTGCCGCTCGCCGAGCTCGGTCCGGCCGGCGTGCGGGGGGCGATCGCGCTGATCACGCAGGAGGTGCACGTCTTCGCCGGGCCGCTGGCCGAGGACCTGCGGCTCGCCCGGCCGGGCGCCACCGATGCCGACCTGCGCGCCGCGCTCACCACGGTCGACGCCCTGACGTGGGTG
Organism: Pseudonocardia oceanicola; assembly: GCF_047200735.1. Lineage (NCBI taxonomy): Bacteria > Bacillati > Actinomycetota > Actinomycetes > Pseudonocardiales > Pseudonocardiaceae > Pseudonocardia > Pseudonocardia oceanicola. Next base: position 552,614 of record NZ_JBJZON010000001.1, on the reverse strand, counting down.
GAGGCCCTCCCCGAGGGCCTCGACACCGTGGTCGGGGCGGGGGCGCACACCCTCACCGCGGTGCAGGCCCAGCAGCTCGCGCTGGCCCGGCTCGTGCTGGCCGACCCGCCGGTCGCGATCCTCGACGAGGCCACCGCCGAGGCGGGCAGCGCCGGGTCCCGGGTCCTGGAGGCGGCGGCCGCGCGGGCGCTGGCCGGGCGCACGGCGATCACCGTCGCCCACCGGCTCAGCCAGGCCGCCGGGGCGGACCACGTGGTGGTGCTCGACGGCGGCCGGATCGTCGAGCAGGACACGCACGAGGCGCTCGTCGCCGCGGACGGCGTGTACGCACGGCTGTGGGCGGCGTGGGCGGAGCGGCACTGACCAGGGCCGGGGTGATCAGCATCACGGCTGCATGACGCGGGCAGCCGCCTCAGGTCGTGAGGACCCGCGCGGGGGCGGGAGCGGGTGCACCGGCCAGTGCCGCCGCGATCTCCCCCGCCCGGACCGCGACGGTCGAGAGCAGCGTCGAGGTGATGCCGTGGGTGTGCTCGGTCGCGCCCTGCACGAAGAGCCCGACGTCGACGGCCCGGCCCTGCGGGGTCGCGCCCGTGACCAGCCGGTAGTCGCGGCGGACCTCGGGACGTCCGGCGTCGTCGCGGGTGCACGCGGCGGCGAGTGCGGGATCGAGCAGCCACAGCGGGTCCGTGGGCCGGTACCCGGTGGCGTAGACGACGACGTCGGCGGTCAGCACGTCCCGCGCCCCGTCGATCAGCGACTCCACCGCCAGCTCGACCCGGTCGCCGGTGTCGACCACGTCGGCCACCCGGGACACGTTGTGGAAGCGCAGCCGCTCCCGACCGGCGACCCGCTCGTGGTAGTGCCGCCGGTACAGCTCGGTGATCAGGTCCGGGTCGACCACGGAGTAGTTCGTGTTCGCGTGGTAGCCCATGATCATCTTCTTGACGGGGTCCGGCGCGGCGTAGAAGTCGTCGACGGCGGCCGGGTCGAAGATCCGGTTGGCGAAGGAGCTGTCGTCGGCCGGGCTGTAACCGTAGCGGGCGAACACGGCGTGCACCTCGGCGTCGGGGTAGGTCCGGTGCAGGAAGTCCACGGTCTCCGCGGCGCTCTGCCCGGCCCCCACCACCGCGCAGCGCGCGGCGGTCCGCAGCTGCGGTGCGCGGTGCAGCAGGTCCCGGTTGTGCCAGACCCGCGGGCCGAGCGTGACCCCGCGCGGCACGTTCGGGGTGAGCCCGGTGGCCAGCACGACGTTGCGGGCCCGCACCCGCACCGGCCCGCTGTCGGCCTGGAAGCCCACCACCTCGGCGAGCTCGACGGGCCCCTCCACCTCGACCGGCACCACCTCGGTGACCTCGGCGCCGTACTCCACGACGCCCGCGAACCGCACCGCGACCCACTCCAGGTAGTCGTGGAACTCCAGCCGGGTCGGGAACGCGCTGCCGTAGTTGATGAAGTCGACGAGCCGGCCGCGGTCGTGCAGGTAGGCGAGGAAGGTGAACGGGCTGACCGGGTTCCGCAGCGTGACCAGGTCCTTGAGGTAGGAGATCTGCATGGTCGCGTCCTCGAGGAGCATCCCGCGGTGCCAGCCGAACCGCTCCTGCCGCTCCACGAACCGGTAGCTCAGCCGCTCCTCCGCCGGCGCAGTGGCGTTGTGCTCGGCCAGGGCGACCGCCAGCGCCAGGTTGGACGGTCCGAACCCGATCCCGACGACGTCGACCACCTCCACGCCGTCGGCCGCCCGCTCGGCACGCGGGTGGTCGGGGGTGTTCGGGGGCGGGACGGTCATCGTGTCCTCTCGGTGCCCGGCGTCAGGCACAGTTGGCGAGCCTCTCTTTACTCAGGGGAGGCTAACTTTCGGATCGCCGGGACTCACGGCTCCGGGTGGGTGATCCCGATCGCGCGCTGCCACGCTCCGTCGTCGCCGGACCGGACACCGCTGGTCCGACCGTGGACGGTCCGTCCGAGCGCCCCCGCCGAGCACCAGGACCGGCCGGGGCCGTGCCGTGTGCCCGCCCCACTCGCCCGCGAACGCCCACCCGGGCGGGCGACGGCGCAGCCGGATGGGGCGTCAGGTGGCCAGCAGCGTCCGGACCAGGTCCTTCCACTGCGCGACCAGCGGATCGGTGGTGTGGTCGCGTGGATCGAAGGCGTAGGTCAGCGCCGCGCCGCGCATGCTCGTGAGCAGGATGTCGCGGAGCTGGCGGAAGCGCGGGTGCGCGGCGAGCTCGTCGCCGAACATGCGCGCCATGGACTCGCGGATCGCCGAGCCCAGGCCGCGCTCGGTCGGGCGCAGCGCCTCGGCGATGTCCGGGTTGGAGCGCGCGGCCGTCCAGAGCTCGATCGCGGCCCAGAAGTGGGGCTCGGAGAAGCTCTCCCAGAGCAGCTCGACCACGCGGTCGGCACGCTGCCGGAGATCGCGCGTGCCCTCCTCCTCGAGCAGCCGCGTGAGCCGGTCCTCGGTGTCCTGCACGCGCTTGGCGGCGAGGTGCCCGGCGGCGGCGACCAGCAGCAGGTCCCGGGAGGGGAAGTGGTGCAGCAGGCGGCCGCGCGAGACGCCCGCGCCGGCCTGGATGGTCAGGGTGGTGGCGCCGGAGTAGCCGCCCTCGACGAGGGCGGCCACCGCGGCGTCCAGGATCCGGGCGCGGCTGTCGCTGCTGCGCTGCGCCCGGGTCCGGGGTTCGGTGCCCGTCATGAGGTCACAGGCGAGGTCACAGGCCGAGGGAACGGCCGATGACCTCCTTCATGATCTCGGTGGTGCCGCCGTAGATGCGGGTGATCCGGGCGTCCGCGTAGGCCTTGGCGATCGGGTACTCGTTCATGTACCCGTACCCGCCGTGCAGCTGCAGGCAGCGGTCGACGACCCGTCCCTGCAGCTCGGTGCACCAGTACTTGGCCTTGCTGGCGTCGACCGCCGTGAGGTCGTCCGCGTTGAGCGCGCGGATGCAGTCGTCGACGTAGTGCCAGGCCAGGTCGATCTCGGTGGCGATCTCGGCGAGCACGAACTTGGAGTTCTGGAACGAGCCGATCGGCTGGCCGAAGGCCTTGCGCTCCTTCACGTACTCCAGCGTCCAGTTCAGCGCGGCCTCCGCGGCCGCCACGCCCGCGACGGCGATCGACAGCCGCTCCTGCGGCAGCTTGGTGACCAGCTGCGTGAAGCCCTGCCCCTCGGCCTCCCCCAGCAGGTTCGCGACCGGGACCCGGACGTCGGTGAACGACAGCTCCGCGGTGTCCTGGGCGTGCTGGCCGAGCTTGTCGAGGTTGCGACCGCGCTCGAAGCCCTCCATCCCGCGCTCGAGCACGAGCAGGGACATGCCCTTGTGCTTCTGCGACGGGTCGGTCTTCACCGCGGTGATCACCACGTCGGCGTTGATCCCGTTGGTGATGAAGGTCTTCGCCCCGTTGACGACGTAGTGGTCGCCCTCGCGGCGGGCCGTCGTCGACATGGAGGCGAGGTCGGAGCCGATGCCCGGCTCGGTCATCGCGATCGCGGTGATCAGCTCACCGGAGGCGATGCCGGGCAGCCAGCGCTTCTTCTGCTCCTCGTTCGCGTAGGTGAGGAAGTACGGCATGCAGATGTCGTTGTGCAGCGTCAGGCCGAGACCCGAGCCGCCGCAGCCGGCACGCATGAGCTCCTCGATGACCACGGCGTTGAAGCGGAAGTCCTCGACCCCGCCGCCGCCGTACTCCTCGGGTACGTCCATGCCGAGGAAGCCGTTCTTCCCCGCCTCGGCGAACACCTCGCGCGGGACGATGCTGTCCCGGTTCCACTGCTCGTCGTGCGGGGCGATCTCGACCTCGACGAACTTCCGGAACGACTCCCGGAAGGCCTCGTGGTCGCTCTCGTAGAGGGTGCGCTTCATGCCCGGGACCTCCTAGCGCGGTGCCATGCGGATGGCGCCGTCGAGGCGGATGACCTCGCCGTTGAGCATCGGGTTCGCCACGATGTGCGCGGCGAGCAGACCGTACTCGCTCGGCTTACCCAGCCGGGCCGGGTGCGGCACCTGCTTGCCGAGCGACTCCTTGGCCTCCTCCGGCAGGCCGCCCAGCAGCGGGGTCTCGAACAGCCCCGGCGCGATGGTGTTGACCCGGATCTGCGCGCTCGCGAGGTCGCGGGCGATCGGCAGCGTCATGCCGACCACGCCGCCCTTCGACGCCGAGTAGGCCGCCTGACCGATCTGGCCCTCGAAGGCCGCGACGGAGGCGGTGTTGATGACGACGCCGCGCTCGCCGTCGACCGGCTCGTTCTGCACCATCCGCTCCGCGGCCAGCCGGATCACGTTGAACGTGCCGATCAGGTTGACCGTGACGACCTTGGTGAAGGCGTCGAGCGGGAACGCGCCCTGCTTGCCGACGGTCTTGATCGCGTTGCCGATGCCGGCGCAGTTGACGGCCACGCGCAGCGTGCCCAGCTCGGCCGCGACGTCGAGCGCCGCGGTGACCTGGGCCTCGTCGGTCACGTCGGCCGCGGCGAAGCGGGCCTTCTCGCCCAGCTTCTCGGCGATCTCGGCGCCCTGCGACGACGGCAGGTCGACGATCACGACCGACGCGCCGGCGTCGAGCAGGGTCTCGGCGGTGGCGAGGCCGAGACCGGAGGCCCCGCCGGTGACGAGCGCGACCTGTCCGGTGATGTCCATGGGGTGAGGAACCTCCAGCTCGGTGGGGGTGTGACGAGGGCGCGGCGCCGGTCGGGCGCCGCGCCCGTCGAGGGGTGGGGTCAGAGCAGCTCGAGGATGGTGGCGTTGGCCTGGCCGCCGCCCTCGCACATCGTCTGCAGGCCGTAACGGATCCCGTTGTCGCGCATGTGGTGGACCAGCGTGGTCATGATCCGTGCGCCGGAACCGCCCAGCGGGTGGCCCAGGGCGATCGCGCCGCCGTTGGGGTTGAGCGCCTTGATGTCCGCGCCCTCGATGTCCGCCAGCCAGGCCATCGGCACCGGGGCGAACGCCTCGTTGACCTCGAAGGCGCCGATCTCGTCGATCGTGAGGCCGGACTTGGCGAGCGCCTTCCGGGTGGCCGGGATCGGCGCGGTCAGCATGATGACCGGGTCGGCACCGGCGAGGACCGCGGTGTGCACCCGGGCGATCGGGGTGAGGCCGAGCTCTGCGGCCTTCTCCGAGGTGGTCATCAGCAGCGCCGCGGAGCCGTCCGAGATCTGGGAGGCGTTGCCGGCGTGGATCACGCCGTCCTCCTTGAAGACCGTCTTCAGCGTGGCCAGGCCCTCGACCGAGCCGCCGGGGCGGATGCCCTCGTCCTGGCTGATCACGGTGCCGTCGGGCAGCGTGACCGGGGCGATCTGGCCCTCGAACCGGCCCGCGGCCCGGGCGGCGGCGGCCTTCTCGTGGCTGCCGAGCGCGAACTCGTCGAGCTGCGTGCGCGAGAAGCCCCACTGCTCGGCGATCATCTCGGCGCCGACGCCCTGGTTGGGGAACACGCCGTCGTAACGGGCCAGGAACTTCTCGCCGAACGGGTTCTGCCCGTTGGACGAGGAGCCCATCGGGACGCGGGACATGGACTCCACGCCACCCGCGACGACGACGTCGTACTGGCCCGCGATCAGGCCCGCCGCGGCGAAGTGCACGGACTGCTGGGAGGACCCGCACTGCCGGTCCACGGTCACGCCGGTGACGGTCTCCGGGAACCCGGCGGCGAGCGCGGCGGTGCGGCCGATGTCCATGGTCTGCTCGCCGACCTGGGACACGCAGCCCCAGATGACGTCCTCGATCACGGACGGGTCGACGCCCGAGCGCTCGGCCAGCGAGGTGAGGACGTGCGCCGACAGGTCGGCGGGGTGGACGCCGGACAGGCCGCCGTTGCGCTTGCCGACGGGGGTGCGCACGGCTTCGACGATGACTGCATCACGCACGGTCGAGCTCCTTCTCTCGCGGGGTGAGGTCGCAGGTGACTGCTACCGACGGTGCCCGGGCGGGAGCGCCGTCGCCTGAGGGCACCGTAGCAGCGAAACAGTCAACTCTGACCGTCCGGACGGTGTGGCGTACAGAACACTCGTTCAGATCGCCTGGTCAGACCGCCCCGTTGGAGGCCCTCGAGCCGGAGGTGCACCACCGCACGAGCCGGAATTTCCGGCACCGCGAGTCGCGCCCTGGGCTCCCGCGAGTCGCGCCCTGGGCTCCGGTGAGTCGCGCCCTGGGCTCCCGCGAGTCGCGCCCTGGGCTCCCGCGAGTCGCGCCCTGGGCTCCATGATGGTCGGAGGTGTGCGCGCAGGCTTCCCGGACCGCCACCGCCGCGCGACAACACTGATCACGGAACCGGCCGCATGGCATCCCTGGGGCGGCCGCACCCGATGATCGCTCGTTGCGTGCACCTGCGGCCGGTCGAGCTGCCGCCGCTGCACGAAGTCGCCGATCACGCGGCAGAGGTGCCTCGGAACTCGCGACCCGCGGAAGCCCTCGCGGCGGTCGCGCCGCCGACCCGCGCGCTCACAGCGAGCTCGATCCGGCGTGCCCGTCCGTCGCGGCGCCCTTGCGCAGCGCCTCCCGCACCGCGGTGACCGCCTCGAAGAACGCGGCGGTCTCGCGGACGTCCTCCACGGTGTCGGGCCGGTGCCCCCCTCGCTCGCCCGGTGATCCGGGCGCAGGCGAATCCTGAGAGGTTGGGATGACGGCGGCGTCACCGACGAGTTCCCACTGCCTCCGACCGGTCCCCCGGGTCACGACTCGGCAACGGGGTGACAGCACGCGCACCGGACGTGACGATCGCGCGTCGCGGCACCGATGCCCCTTGCGCGGCGGCCCGCCCCGGCAGCAAGGTGACCGCCTCACGTTCCGTGCGAAGGGGGGCTTCGATGGCACGTACTGTCCGGGCCGCGATCCTGCAGGCCAAGTGGACCGGCGACACCGCGTCCATGGTCGACGTGCACGAGTCCTCCGCCCGGGCCGCCGCCGAGCAGGGCGCTCGGGTGATGGGGTTCCAGGAGGTCTTCAACGGCCCGTACTTCTGCCAGGTCCAGGAGGCGGAGCACTACCACCGCGCCGAGCCGGTGCCCGGCGGGCCGACCGTGCAACGGATGGCCGCGCTCGCGAAGGAGCTCGGCATGGTGCTCGTCGTACCCGTCTTCGAGATCGAGAGCTCCGGCAACTACTACAACACCGCCGCGGTGATCGACGCCGACGGCACCGTGCTGGGCAAGTACCGCAAGCACCACATCCCGCAGGTCGAGGGATTCTGGGAGAAGTACTACTTCAAGCCCGGCAACCTCGGCTGGCCGGTGTTCGACACCGCGGTCGGCAAGGTCGGCGTGTACATCTGCTACGACCGCCACTTCCCCGAGGGCTGGCGCGCGCTCGGCCTCGCGGGCGCGGAGATCGTCTTCAATCCCAGCGCGACCAGCCGCGGACTGTCCGCCTACCTCTGGCAGCTCGAGCAGCCGGCCGCCGCGGTGGCCAACGAGTACTTCGTCGCCGCGATCAACCGGGTCGGCGTGGAGGAGTACGGGGACAACGACTTCTACGGCACCAGCTACTTCGTCGACCCGCGCGGGCAGTTCGTCGGCGACGTCGGCTCCGGGACCGACGAGGAGCTGATCGTCCGTGACCTCGACCTGGACATGATCGACGAGGTCCGCCAGCAGTGGGCCTTCTACCGCGACCGCCGCCCCGACGCCTACGGCCCGCTGGTGGAGTCGTGAGCAGGGAGCTGTACGACCGCACCCGGGCGGTCCTGCCGAGCTGGCTGGCGCTCTACTACGCCGAACCGATCGAGCTCGACCACGGCTCCGGTCGGCACGTCTGGGACGCCGACGGGAACCGCTACCTGGACTTCTTCGGCGGCATCCTCACCACGATGACCGAGCACGCACTGCCGGCGGTCACCGAGGCCGTCGCCGCCCAGGCCGCGAAGATCGTCCACTCGTCGACGCTGTACCTGAACCGGCCGATGGTGGAGCTGTGCGAGGAGATCGCCGAGGTCAGCGGCATCCCCGACGCCAAGGTCTTCCTCACCACCAGCGGCACCGAGGCCAACGACGCCGCCCTGCTGCTGGCCAGTGCCCGCAACGGCGCGAGCCAGATCCTGGCGCTGCGCAACAGCTACCACGGCCGGTCCTTCTCGACGATCGGGATCACCGGCAACAGCGCCTGGTCGCCGACCTCGCTCTCGCCCTTCCAGACCTACTACGTCCATGGTGGACAGCGGTACCGGTCGCCGTTCGCGCACCTGTCCGACGAGGACTTCGTGAAGGCCTGCGTCGCGGACCTGGAGGACGTGCTCGACCAGACGGACGGGCGGGTGGCGGCGCTGATCGCCGAGCCGATCCAGGGCGTCGGCGGCTTCACCTCGGGGCCCGACGGCGTGCTCGGCGCCTTCGCCGAGGTGCTGCGGGCGCGGGACATCCTCTGGATCTCCGACGAGGTGCAGACCGGCTGGGGCCGCACCGGCGAGCACTTCTGGGGCTGGCAGGCCCATGAGGCCACCCCGAACATCGTCACGTTCGCCAAGGGCGTCGGGAACGGGCTGTCGATGGGCGGCGTGATCGCCCCCGCCGCGATCATGGACAACCTGCCGGCGAACTCGATCTCCACCTTCGGCGGCAGCCCGATCACGTCGGCGGGTGCGCTGGCGAACCTGCGCCACCTGCGCGAGCACGACCTGCAGGCCAACGCGGCGAAGGTCGGCCCGATCCTGCTCGACGGGCTGAAGGCGGCCCGGGCCCCGGTCGTCGGCGACGTCCGGGGCAAGGGCCTGATGATCGGCGTCGAGCTGGTCGAGCCGGGCTCCGGCACGCCCGGGCGGCCCGCGCCGGCGCTGGCCACGGCGGTGCTGGAGGGCTGCCGCGAGCGCGGGCTGCTGGTCGGCAGGGGCGGCCTGCACGGGAACGTCCTGCGCATCGCTCCCCCGCTCTCGCTCACGGCCGAGGAGGCCGAGGACGGGCTGGCGATCCTGGTCGACGCGCTGTCGGCCGCGACCCCGCAGGAGGCGTCGTGAGCACCCTGGCGATCCGCGGCGGGACGGTGATCACCGCCGCCGACGAGGTGGTGGCCGACGTCCTCGTCGAGGGCGGGAAGGTCGTCGCGCTGACCGCACCGGGCGTGCTCGACCTCCGCGCCGACACCGAGCTCGACGCGGTCGGCCGCTACGTGATCCCCGGCGGGGTCGACGCGCACACGCACATGGAGATGCCCTTCGGCGGGACCTTCGCCGCGGACACCTTCGAGACGGGCACGCGCGCCGCGGCCTGGGGCGGCACGACCACGATCATCGACTTCCCGATCCAGACCGCGGCGAGCCGCGAGACCGGCGGAGCGGGCGGGTCGCTGCGCGCGGCGCTCGACACCTGGCACGAGAAGGCGGCCGGCACGTGCGCGATCGACTACGGCTTCCACATGATCCTGGCCGACGTCACCGAGTCCTCGCTCAAGGAGATGGAGGTGCTCGTCGGCGAGGGCGTCACCAGCTTCAAGCTGTTCATGGCCTATCCCGGCGTCTTCTACTCCGACGACGGGAGGATCCTGCGCGCCATGCAGAAGGCCGGCGAGACCGGCGGTCTGATCATGATGCACGCGGAGAACGGGATCGCCATCGACGTGCTCGCCGAGCAGGCGCTCGCCCGCGGCCAGACCGACCCGCGCCACCACGGCGACGTCCGGCACGCGCTGCTGGAGGCGGAGGCGACCTACCGGGCGATCCAGCTCGCCCGGGTCGCCGGGGCCCCGCTGTACGTGGTGCACCTGTCGGCGCAGCAGGCGCTCGCCGAGATCGCGCACGCGCGCGAGATCGGCGTCAACGCGTTCGCCGAGACCTGCCCGCAGTACCTGTTCCTGTCCACGGACGACCTGGCGCGGCCGGACTTCGAGGGCGCCAAGTACGTCTGCTCGACGCCGCTGCGGCCCGCCGAGCACCAGGCCGCGCTGTGGCGCGGGCTGCGCAACGACGACCTGTCGGTGGTCTCCACCGACCACTGCCCCTTCTGCTTCAAGGGGCAGAAGGAGCTGGGGCGCGGGGACTTCACGAAGATCCCCAACGGGCTGCCGGGCGTCGAGACCCGGATGGACCTGCTGCACCAGGGCGTGGTCGACGGGCACATCTCGCGGCGGCGGTGGATCGAGCTCGCGTGCGCGACGCCGGCGCGGATGTTCGGCCTCTATCCGCGCAAGGGCACCATCGTGCCCGGGTCGGACGCCGACATCGTGATCTACGACCCCACCGCCGAGCACACGCACTCGGCCGCCACGCACCACATGGCCGTCGACTACTCCTGCTACGAGGGCCGGACCACCACGGGCAGGGTCGAGACGGTGCTGTCCCGCGGCACGGTGATCGTCGCCGGCGGCGAGTACCTCGGCTCACCCGGCCACGGGCAGTTCCTGCCCCGCGACACCTGCCAGTACCTGCGCTGATCGGAAGGTGACCGGCATGGACGTCGGACTGGTGCTGCAGACGGACCCGCCCGCCTCGACGGTCGTCGACCTGATGGCGCGGGCGGAGGGGCTCGGGTTCGGCCACGGCTGGACCTTCGACTCGCACATGCTCTGGCAGGAGCCGTTCGTGATCTACAGCCGGATCCTGGAGCGGACCACGCGCCTGGTCGTCGGGCCGATGGTCACCAACCCGGGCACCCGCGACTGGACGGTGCTGGCCTCGCTGTTCGCCACGCTCGACGACATGTTCGGCCCGCGCACGGTCTGCGGGATCGGGCGAGGCGACTCGGCGATGCGCGTGCAGGGCCGCCCGCCGACCACGCTGGCCCGGCTCGAGGCGTCGATCGCGGTCATCCGCGGGCTCACCGCCGGGCGGGCCGTCGACCTCGGCGGCACCGAGGTCCGGATCCCGTGGGTCCGCGAGGGTGCGCCGGCCGTGCCGATCTGGGTCGCCGGGTACGGGCCCAAGGCACTCGCGCTGGCCGGGCGCTGCGCCGACGGGTTCGTGCTCCAGCTCGCCGACCCGTACCTGGTGGAGTGGACGATCAAGACGGTGCGCGCCGCCGCCGCGGACGCGGGCCGCGACCCCGACGCGATCACCATGTGCGTGGCCGCGCCCGCCTACGTGACCGACGATCTCGTGCACGCCCGGGACCAGACGCGCTGGTTCGGCGGCATGGTGGGCAACCACGTCGCCGACCTCGTGACCCGCTACGGCGAGGCCTCCGCGGCGGTGCCGCCCGAGCTCACCGGGTACATCAAGGGTCGCGGCGGCTACGACTACAGCCACCACGGCCGCGCCGGCAACCGGTCCACCGACTTCGTGCCCGACGAGGTCGTCGACCGGTTCTGCCTGCTCGGGCCGCCCGCGGCGCAGCGGGAGCGGCTCGCCGAGCTGGCCTCGCTGGGCGTCGACCAGTTCGCGGTCTACGCCATGCACGACGACCGCGAGGCGACGATCGAGGCCTACGGGGCGGAGGTCATCGGGCGGGTGTGACCCGCGCGCGGGGGGCGACGGGGTCGTCCGCCGGCCGGATCCCGAGCGCCGGGACCAGCCGGCGATGGAGGTAGCCGCGCAGGGCCTGCTCGTCGGCGGCGTCCCCGTCGAACCACACCAGGGACAGCAGGAACCGGATGACGGTCTCGGCGATCTCGTCGAGCTCGGCCTCCAGCTCGGGCTGGAACCGGAGCACCGGGCTGAGGAACCGCTTGGTCATGGCCAGCGCCTCGGCCGAGAGGCTGGCCCTGGCCAGGGCGAACGTCGAGCGGTCCGGGAAGGCGACCGGAGCCAGGGCGGGCTGGGTGCGGAACTCGTAGCGGGCGCGCAGGGTGGTCTCGACGACGAGCTCGGCCGCCGAGGTCGCCTCGCGCGCGCTCTCCCAGATGCGCTCCACGATCTGCTCGGAGAGCCGCAGCAGGGCCGACGACACCAGCTGCTCCCGGGAGCCGAAGTGCCGGTACACCGTGGGCCGGGACACGCCGGCCCGCCCGGCCACGGCGCTCAGCGACGTGCCGTCGAACCCCGTGGCCGCGAGGCACTCCACCGCGGCGTCGAGGATCCGCGTGCGCACGTCCACGGTCGCATTCTCGCAGGTCAGTCGCCGGGATGGATCACCGACTTGATCGCGGTCCGGTCACGGTCCGGAGCCGTGAGGGCCGCCTCCGTGTCCGCCAGTCCGAAGTGGCCCGTCACGAGCGCGCCGAGATCGACGCGGCCGGAGGCGGCCAGCGCGATCGCGGTCGGCCAGGTGTTGGCGTACCGGAAGGTGGCGATCAGCTCGATCTCCCTGCGCTGCAACGAGCCCAACGGGAGTGCGAGGTCCGCCGAACCGCTGCCCACCAGCACCGCGCGGCCGGCGGGCGCCAGCACGTCCAGCGCCGCACGGGTGGCCCCGGGTGCCCGGAGCACTCGAGCAGCACCTCGGGCTCCAGCCCGGCGAGTGCCGACCGCGACACGTCCACGGTGGAGGTCGCACCCAGTCCGGCGGCGACCTCGAGCCGGTGGGCGTTGACATCCGCGACGACGACCTCGCCGGCACCGGCCGCCGCCGCGACCTGCATCGCGAGCAGCCCGATCGGTCCGGCGCCGTTGACCAGCACCCGGCTGCCCGGACCGATCCCGCCCCTGCGCGCCGCCCACACGCCGACGGACAACGGCTCGAGGAGGGCGGCGCGGTCGTCGTCCAGGCGGTCCGGGACGGGATGGGCGAAGGCCTCGTGCACCACGACGTACTCGGCGAGGGCGCCGTCGACCGGCGGCGTCGCGAAGAACTCCATCCGCGGACAGAGGTGGTAGCGACCCGCGAGGCACTGGGCACAGGTGAGGTCCGGGCGCCCCGGCTCGATCGAGACCCTGGTGCCCGGCCGGACCCGGCTCACCCCGTGCCCCAGCGCGACGACCTCGCCGGACGGCTCGTGTCCGAGCACCAGCGGCGAGGAGACCACGAAGTCGCCGATCCGGCCGTGCTCGTAGTAGTGGACGTCGGAGCCGCAGACGCCGACCGAGGCCACCCGGACCAGCACCTCACCCGGGCCGGGCTCGGGCACCGGCCGTTCCTCCAGCGCGATCTCGCCGATCCGCCGCAGCACCGCGGCACGCATCGAGGAAGCCATCCCCCCAGGGTGCCCGGCCCGCCGGGATCCGTCGCCCCGGAGCCGTCCGGGCCGGCGCGGATCCCGGCCGGGCGGCGGGGCGGGTGCTCAGGGCGCCATGACCTGCTTGACGTCGAGGTTGCGGAAGGTCGGCTCGCCCTTCGCCAGGGCGGTCAGCTGCTCGGCGATGCGTTGCGTGGCGGGGTGCTTCGAGTTGCGCATCGCGGCCTCGTAGTCGGGGAAGCCGACGAACTGGACGTACCGGCCGGGCCGATCCCGGTCGGCCGTCACGACGGACCAGCCCGCCGTCCGCGCGTCGCCGATCTCCTCCAGCCATTCCTTCTCGAGCTCGGCGAACCGGCTGATGTCGTCCGCGTCGAACTCGATGACCTGCACGAACGCACCCTGGGCCACCTCGAGCGGCTCGGCGGCCGGGGTCATCGCGCCGCGGATGCCGTCGCGGAGCTCCGCGTCGTCCGTGTGGCCGTGCACGTCCACCGCGTGGGCGACGGCGGCGCGCAGCACCTCCTCCGGCTCGCCGGCGATCGTCAGGCCGCACTCCGACTCGCTCGGCATCGTGCGACAGTCGACCATCATCCTCGCCATGGCGTCCTCCCGGTCCGGGCCCGCGCGGCGCGCGGGGGCCTCACTGCACACCTGCTCACCGACGCCGTCTGTACGCAATTCGGGACGGGACCGTCCGGCGGTACCGGGACCACCGCACGGCACAGCGGGGCTCCGCGTCGGGTGACCCACGCCCACCCCGCCGCATCCTGAAGTCGCTCTCCGTTCATCCCGCGTTCATCCGGTGAACCTACCGTTACGCCCGGCAACACTCCGGGAGAAGCGGCGGGGTCATGGATCTGTCCCTCATCGTCATCGTGGTCGTGGTGACCGCGTTGATCTTTGATTTCACCAACGGCTTCCACGACACCGCGAACGCGATGGCCACGTCCATCGCCACCGGGGCCCTGCGGCCCAGGGTCGCCGTCGCCGTGGCGGGCGTGCTCAACCTGGTCGGCGCGTTCCTGTCCGTGGAGGTCGCCAGGACGATCTCCAGCGGGATCGTCGACGAGACCAGGATCACTCCGGTGGTCATCTTCGCCGGCCTCGTCGGCGCGATCGTGTGGAACCTGGTGACCTGGCTGGTGGGCATGCCGTCGAGTTCCTCGCACGCCCTGTTCGGCGGCCTGATCGGCGCGTCGCTGGTCGCCGCCGGTGTCGGCGCCGTCCACTTCGGCACCGTCGTCACGAAGGTCGTCATCCCGGCTCTGGTCTCGCCGGTCCTGGCCGGGCTGGTCGCCCTCATCGGGACCTACCTCGGCTACCGCGTCACCGCCCGCGCCGACCGCGGCACCGTGTCCACGGGTTTCCGCGTGGGGCAGATCGGGTCCGCGTCGATGGTCGCGTTGGCGCACGGCACCAACGACGCGCAGAAGACCATGGGCGTGATCACCTTGACGCTGATCACCGCGGGCGTGCTGGCCCCGAACTCGAGCCCGCCGTTCTGGGTGATCGCCTCGGCCGGCCTCGCGATCGCGCTCGGCACCTACCTCGGCGGCTGGCGGATCATCCGGACGCTCGGCACGCGGGTCAGCCACATCGAGTCGCCGCAGGGCTTCGCGGCCGAGACCGCCTCGACGGCCGTCATCCTGACCTCCTCGCACCTGGGCTTCGCCCTGTCCACCACGCAGGTCGCCACCGGCGCGATCTTCGGGGCGGGCGCCGGCCGCCGGCTCGCCGGGGTGCGCTGGGGCGTCGCCGGGCAGATGGCGATCGCCTGGATCCTCACCCTGCCCGCGGCCGGGATCGTCGGCGCCGCGGCCGCGTGGGTGGCCTCGACCGGCACCGTCGGCACGGTCGTGGTCGCCGTCGTGGGCGTCGCGGTGGCCGCAGGGATCTACGCGGCCTCGAGGCGCCGGCCCGTCACCGCCGAGAACGTCAACGACGTCCCCGCCCCGGAGCCGGTCGAGCCGCCGGTCCGGCTCGCGGCCTGAGGGAGGAACCCGTGAACATCGCCTGGGGCGCGCTCGGCACCGTCGTGATCGCAGCGCTGGTGATCGGCGTCGCGGTGATCGCGCTGGTGTCGTTCGCCCTGGTCGGGCTGTCTGCCCGCAGCCGGCCCTCGATCGCCGGGCGGCGCGGTCTCGGCCCCGCCACCGGCACCGCGGTCGCCGGGCTGTGCCTGGCCGCCACCGCCCTGATCGTGGGCTACGGGCTGTACGTCATCGTCTCCTGACCCGCTCCCCGACCGGCCGAACGGCGCTCCCGCTCGGCTCTGCCGACGCGGGAGCGCCGTTCGTCCGTGCAGCTCAGCCGGTCGCGACCGCCGGGGCCCCGGCGCCCGACGCGGTGTCCAGCACCAGCCGCGCGATCCGCGAGCGGTGCTGCTCGGCGCTGCCCAGCAGGGCCGCGTCGGTGATCGCCCGCTTGTAGTACAGCTGCGCCTGGTACTCCCAGGTGAAGCCGATGCCGCCGTGCAGCTGGATGGTGTCGGCGGCGATCCGGGAGAAGGCCTGCGAGCAGGTCGCCTGCGCGATGCTCGCGGCGAGCGCCGGGTCGTCCGAGCCGTCGCCCAGGGCCCACACCGCGTGGTAGGCCGCGGAGCGGGCGTGCTCGAGGTCGACGAGCATGTCCGCCAGGCGGTGCTTCACGGCCTGGAAGGAGCCGATCGGCCGGCCGAACTGCAGGCGCCCCTTCGCGTACTCCACGGTCAGGTCGAGCAGGTGCTGCGCGGCCCCGACCTGCTCCACCGCGAGCAGCACCGAGCCCACGACGAGCGCGTGCCCGATGACCCGTTCCGCCTCGTCCGGGCCGGCGACCAGCCGGGCGGGTGCCTCCGCGAAGTGCAGGGTCGCCTGGCGGCGGGTCAGGTCCAGCGTGGTCAGCGGGGTCCGCTCGACCCCGCCCGCGGTCGCGTCGACCGCGAACAACGCGACCCCGTCCGGGCCTGCGGCGGCGACCAGCAGTTCGTCGGCGGCGGCCCCGTCGACCACACGCTCGACGGTGCCGGACACCGTCCAGTCGTCGCCCGCGCGCTCCGCCCGCACCGTCACCGCGGCGGCATCGAACGCACCCGCGCGGTCGGCCGTGGCCACGGCCGCGGTCCGGGTGCCCTCGATCAGCGGGCCGAGCAGCTCCGCACGCACCGGACCGTCCGACGCCGCGACGAGTGCCGGGATCGCCAGGAGGACCGTCCCGAACACGGGCCCGGGGTACAGCGCCGCGCCCAGCTCCTCGACTGCGACGGCCTGGTCGACCAGCGTGCCGCCGACCCCGCCCTGCTCCTCCGGCACGGACAGGCCCAGCACGCCGAGCTCGGAGCCCAGCCGCGTCCAGGCCTTGGGGTCGAAGCCCGGCTCGGACTCCATCAGCCGGCGGACCGCCTGCTCGTCCGCGTTGTCGGCCGCGAACCTACGCACGGCGGAGCGCAGCTCCCGCTGCTCCTCCGAGAACACGAAGGGACGGGACTCCTGCTGGTCAGCCACGAGGGATCTCCTTCCAGGGCTTGCCGGCGTCGGCGCGCAGGTCGCCGGGCAGGCCCAGCACCCGCTCGCCGAGGATGGTGCGCAGCACCTCGGAGGTGCCGCCCTCGATGGTGTTGGCGCGCGAGCGCAGGAAGCGCTGCTGCAGCGGGCCGCGCCAGTCGTCCGTGCGCTCGGTGTCCCGCATCGTGTAGTCGTGGTACAGGATCCCCTCGGGCCCGAGGAGGTCCATGCAGAACTCGTAGACCTGCTGGTTCAGCTCGGCGCCGACGAGCTTGCCCACGGAGCCCTCGGGGCCCGGACCGCCGACGGTCGCCGCCGCGCGGGAGCGTTCGGCGGTCAGCCGCTGGGCCTCGGCCCGCAGCCACAGCTTCGTCAACCGGTCCTCGAGCACCGGGGTGTGCAGGTCCGGCCGCGAGGCCCAGAGCGAGACCGCGTCGGCGATCGTGCCGGTGCCGCGCCGGCTGCCGCTCGACCCGATCGAGCTGCGCTCGTTCATCAGCGTGGTCATGGCGACCCGCCAGCCGTCGCCCACGGCGCCGAGCCGGTGGGCGTCGGGGATGCGGACGTCGGACAGGTAGACCTCGTTGAACTCGGCCTGCCCGGTCATCTGCCGCAACGGGCGGGTCTCGACACCCGGGCCCTTCATGTCGACGACGAAGTAGGTCAGGCCCTTGTGCTTCGGCGCGTCCGGGTCGGTGCGGGCCAGCAGCAGCGCCCAGCGCGCCCGGTGCGCCAGCGAGGTCCACACCTTCTGTCCGTTGACCACCCAGTCGTCGCCGTCGCGGACGGCGGAGGTGGCCAGCCCGGCCAGGTCGGAGCCGGCTCCGGGCTCGGAGAACAGCTGGCACCAGATGTGCTCGGTGGTCGCGAGCGGGCGCAACCACTCGCGCGTGAGCTCGTCCGTTCGGGCGTGCTCGCGCAGCGTCGGCGCGGCCATGCCGTAGCCGATGGGGTTCAGGGCGAACGGGACGGGGCCGCCGGCGTCCTGCAGGATCCCGTCGGCGACCGCCTGCAGGCCGCGGGAGACGCCGAGGCCGCCCAGGCCCTCGGGGAAGTGGACCCAGGAGAGGCCGGCGTCGAAACAGGCGGCGAGGAACTCCCGCGTCGGGACGCTCGTGGGGTCGTGCTCCTGCACGACCTTCCGCGCGGCGTCCGCGACCCGGGACGAGTCGGCAGCGGTGCTCATGCCGGGAACGATATGTGGTGAACGCTCGTTAAGATAGGCCCTCCGCCCGTCGTGTCCACTCGCCCCGCGCGGAGGACTGTTCACCGAAAGGGTTGCGGACGCGACCTCCCCGGAGTGTCGGGATCCGCACGTCAGGGGTATGCAGGAAGGGTGAGCGTCCCGGAGTCCCGCCCCCCGCACCTGACCGATGCCGAACGCCAGCAGCTCGAGGAGCTCGAGCGACGGCTGGTCGGCCAGTTCCCCGACCTCGACCACCGGTTCCGGAACACCTCCGGCAGCGGCGGCTCCGCGCCCGCCGAGGTCCGCCGTGCGCACGCCGTCTTCGCCGTGGTCGCCCTGGTCATGGTGATCGTCGCGGCCGCGGTCGGCGGTGCCGGGGGCGCGCTGGCGGTGCTGCTGAGCATCGGCGGCACCGTCGGCATCCTCGCCCTGGTGGGGCGCAACCTGGCCCGCGCCCGGGCCGCGACCGAGGCGGCCACGCAGCGCCGCGCCGACAGCGGTACCGAGGTCTGAGGGACCCACCCGTTACCGGCGGGCACACTGCGGACGTGCCCGCCCTCGTCGCCGACCCCGGCGCCCTCCCCGACCTGCCCGTCCGGGCGGCGCTCACCGATGTCACCGGCACGCTCACCGCGCACGGGGCCGCCGTCCTCGTCGCGCCGCCCGGCACCGGCAAGACCACACTCGTCCCGCTCGCGCTCGCCGACGCCGTCCCGGGGCGGGTCGTCGTCGCCGAGCCCCGGCGCGTCGCCACCCGGGCCGCCGCGCGGCGGATGGCCGCGCTGCTCGGCGAGGAGGTCGGCGGCCGGGTCGGCTACTCGGTGCGCGGCGACTCGCGCACCTCGGCGGACACCCGGGTCGAGGTCGTCACCTCCGGGCTGCTGCTGCGCCGGCTGGCCCGCGACCCGGAGCTCCCGGGCGTCGGGGCCGTCGTGCTCGACGAGTGCCACGAGCGGCACCTCGACGCGGACCTGCTGCTCACCCTGCTGCTCGACGCCCGGGAGGGGCTCCGCCCGGACCTGCCGCTGCTCGCGGCCTCGGCCACCGTCGCGGCAGGCCGCCTCGCGGCGCTGCTCGGCGCCGCGGACCCGGCGCCGGTGGTGGAGGTCGAGGCACGGACCCATCCGGTCACCGTCCGGCACACCCCGCCGCAGCGCGGCGAGCGGATCGAGGCGTGCGTCGCGCGCGGGGTCCGCGCGGCGCTCGAGCGGACGGACGGGGCGGTGCTCGCGTTCCTGCCCGGGGTACCGGAGATCCGCCGGACCGAGGCCGCGCTGAGCGGCCTCGGGGTGCCGGTGCTACCGCTCCACGGGCGGTTGCGGCCCGCCGAGCAGGACGCCGCACTGCGCGACACCGGGAAGCGCGTGGTGCTGGCCACCTCGATCGCCGAGTCGAGCCTGACCGTGCCGGGGGTGCGCGCCGTCGTCGACTCGGGGCTGGCGCGGGTCCCGCGGGTCGACCACCGCCGCGGCCTCGCCGGGCTGGTGACGATCCCGGAATCCGGGGCCGTCGCCGAGCAGCGAGCGGGGCGCGCCGGGCGGGAGGCGCCGGGCGAGGCGTACCGCTGCTGGCCGGAAGGACGGGTGCTCGCGCCGTTCCCGCAGCCGGAGATTCGCACCGCCGACCTCACCCGGCTCGCCCTCGACCTCGCCGTGTGGGGCACGCCCGACGGGTCCGGCCTGCACTGGTGGGACGCCCCACCGGAGGGCCCGCTCGCGGCCGGGCGGGCGGTGCTGCGGGCGCTCGGCGCGGTCGACGCCACCGGTGCGGCGACGCCGCGCGGGGAGCGGATGGCCGGGCTCGGGCTGCACCCGCGACTGGCCCGCGCGCTGCTCGACGGCGCCGCGGCCGTCGGGCCCCGGGCCGCGGCCGAGGTCGTCGCCCTGCTCGACGACGGCACCCTCGCCACCGGCACCGACCTCGCCGCCGAGCTGGGCCGGCTGCGGAGCGGGCACCACCCGGCCGCCGGACGCTGGCGCGCGGAGGCGGCCCGGCTGGCCCGGCTCGTGCCCGGGTCGGGAGACGCCGGCGGCGGATCGGAGGCGGCGCTGGTGGCGGGCCTGGCCCATCCGGAGCGGACCGCGCGGCGGCGCCCCGGGGAGGCGCCGGTGTTCCTGATGGCCGGCGGCACGGCCGTCGAGGTCGCCGACGCCGGGCTCGGCGCCCGGGAATGGCTCGCCGTCGCGGTCGCGGACCGCACACCCGGAGCGGCGCACGGCCGGGTGCGCCTGGCGGCGGCCGCCGACCGGGCGCTCGCCGAGGAGGTGGCGTCGGCGCTGCTCGACGACCTCGAGGAGGTGGTCTGGGCCGACGGCGACGTCCGTGCCCGCCGGGTGCGCCGGCTCGGCGCGATCGTGCTGGAGGAGCGGCCGTTGCGCGATCCCGATCCGGCGCTGGTACGGGAGGCGCTGGTCGCCGGGCTGCGCGCCGAGGGCACCGGACTGCTGCGCTGGACCGCCGCGGACCGGGCGCTGCGCGACCGGCTCGCCTTCCTGCACCGCACCCTCGGCGGTGAGTGGCCGGGGGTCGCCGAGGAGGATCTGGTCGCGGGGGCCGCCGACCCGGCGGGGTGGCTGGCGGCCCCGCTGGCCGGGGCGCGGCGCCGGGCCGACCTCGCGGCCGTCGACGTCGGGTCGGCGCTGCGCAGCCTGGTCGGCTGGCCCCTGGCGGGGCGGATCGACCAGCTCGCCCCGGAGCGGATCACCGTACCGAGCGGCTCACGGATCGCCGTCGACTACTCCGGCGACCGGCCGGTCCTGCCCGTCCGGGTGCAGGAGGCCTTCGGGTGGACGGACACACCGCGGGTCGCCGGCGTCGCCGTCCTGCTGCACCTGCTCTCGCCCGCGGGCAGGCCGGCCGCCGTGACCGACGACCTCGGCTCCTTCTGGGCGACCGGGTACCCGCAGGTCCGCGCCGAGCTGCGCGGGCGCTACCCGAAGCACCACTGGCCGGAGGACCCGCGGTCCGCCACCCCGACCCGGCGGACCGGGCGGAACCGGCCGGACTGAGGACTACTCCCCGTCCCCGCCGCCCTGGGGCAGGCCCTCGTAGATCTTCTTGCAGTCGGGGCAGACCGGCGAGCCCGGCTTGGGCGAGCGCGTGACCGGGAACCGCTCCCCGCACAGCGCCTCCACCATGTTGCCCAGGACCGCGCTCTCGGCGATCTTGGACTTCTTCACGTAGTGGAACATCTTCGGCTCGTCGGAGCCGGTCGAGTCGGTCCCCTGGGGCCGGGTGTCGACGTCGGGCAGCGTCTGGGTCGGCATGTGCTCCATGATGCCCCACGTGCCCGACCTCGTGCTCTCGCCCGCCGTCCGCGCCGCACTGCGGTCCGGGAGGGCCGTCGTCGCGCTGGAGAGCACGCTCCTGGCGCACGGTCTGCCCGCGCCGCGCAACCGCGAGGTGGCCGAGGAGGTGGAGGACGAGGTACGGGCGGCCGGGGCGGTGCCGGCCACCGTCGCGATGCTCGACGGGCGCGCACACGTCGGGCTGGGGTCCGCCGAGCTCGACCGGGTGTGCGCCGGCGGGCTGGAGAAGCTGTCGGTGCGGGACCTGGGCGTGGCCGCCGGACTCGGCCGGTCCGGCGCGACGACCGTCGCGGCCACCGCCCGGCTCGCCGCCCTCGCCGGGATCCGCGTCTTCGCCACCGGCGGCCTGGGCGGGGTGCACCGAGACGCCCGGGAGACCTGGGACGTCTCCGCCGACCTGCCCGCCCTCGCCGCGACGCCGGTCCTGGTCGTGTGCGCAGGGGTGAAGTCGATCCTCGACGTGGGCGCCACGCTGGAGGTCCTGGAGACCTCCTCGGTCCCGGTGGTCGGCTACCGCACCGATCGCTTCCCCGGCTTCTACCGGCGCGACGCCGGCTTCCCGGTGCCGTGGCGGGTCGACTCGGCCGGCGAGGCCGCGGCCGCATGGCGGGCGCACGTCGCGCTCGGCACGGGCTCCGGGATGGTGCTGGCCCGGCCGGTGCCCGAAGCCGACGAGCTCGACGCCGCCCTGCACGACCGCCTGCTCGCCGAGGGGCTGCAGCTGGTCGCCGAGCGCGGGATCACGGGCAAGGACGTGACCCCGGCGCTGCTCGAGCACTTCCACTCCGCCAGCGCCGGCGCCAGCCTCACCACCAACGTCGCGCTGGTGCGCGCCAACGCCCGCCTCGCGGCGCAGGTCGCCGGGCAGCTCGGGAACCTCTAGTTGTTGCCGCTCTCGATGACCGGGTGGTCCTCGGCCTCCAGCTCGAGGCGCTCACCCTGGTAGCGGTCGAACTTCTCCGTCTTCAGCGGCAACCGGTCGTTGGCGATGAGCACCGCGATCCACGGGAGCGGGATCGAGATGACCAGCAGGGTGACCGCGAGCCACGGGATCTGGTAGAAGACGGCGGCGAGGACCATGCAGGGGATGCGCATCCCCATCATGATCTTGTAGCGTCGCTTCCGGGTGGCCAGCTCCTCCTCGTAGGAGCGCTGCGCGTCCGTGATGAGCACGGGGTCGGAGCCCCGCCCCGTCGCGCGACTGGGTTCGGTCGTCACCGGACCACCTCCTTCCCCATCGTGTCACTGGTCCCGACGGTACGCGCGTCGACCCGGGAAGGAGTTGCGTCCGCAACACGCTGCCCCGGGACCACTCCGTCGGCCCACCGCCCGAGGGCGTCGTCGGCGCCGCCCCCGGGCCGGGACCTTGTCGAGACGTCAGCTTTCGAAGCATCAGCCGCCCACACCGTCAGACCGTCCGACGCTTGAGATCTCGAGCGTTCCCTGGAGACCCCCATGGCCCGGACGACCGTCACGCTCGGTCAACGCCTGGTGGCCACCGCGCGAGCGGCGGACCGGGCGCTCGACCGACGGCTCGCCGAGCACGGCGCCACCCGGTCGACGTGGCGGGTGCTGCCGTACCTCCTCAGCCGTCCGGCCGCGAACCAGCGGGACATCGCGAGGGCGCTGGGCGTCACGGGCGCGACCGTGTCCCACCACCTGCACGGGTGGGAGGTCGAGCAGCTGATCGTCCGGCACCGCGACCCGATGGACCGCCGGTCGCACCTGGTCGAGGTGAGCGAGTGGCTCGCCGGGGCTAGCCCGTGCGGCCCGGCTTCGGGGCGGCGTCGTCCGCGTCGTCGTGCGCGCCGTGCGCGTGCAGCCGCACCGGACCGACGGCCTCCTCGGAGACGACCTCGAGCAGCCGCTTCGCCAGCCCGCCGGAGATCCGGTACCGCACCAGCCGGCCCTCACGGTGCGCGGTGACCATGCCGTGCGCCCGCAGCAGCCGCAGCGCGTGCGACACGGCGCTGTCGCTCATCCCGACGGCGACGGCGAGGTCGGACACGCAGAGATCGCCGGCATGCTGCAGCGCCAGCAGGATCGACAGCCGGTTCACCTCGCCGAGCGCGTCGAGGACGGTGGCCGCGTGCTGGACCTGCTCGGTGTCGGCGAGCACGGCGGTCGCGTCGCACACCTGATCCGGGTCGATGACCCGCATCTCGCGGCGGTCGGTCGGGACCTTGTGCACGCCGTCGATGCTACTGCGGGGCGATCACGTCGCGGCCACCCTCCGACGGGCGTCACCGGGATTCCCCGTCCGCGTCCGCCGGGCCGTCAGGGGGCCGTCTTCCGGGTCGTGTCCCGAGTCGTGTTCCGGGTCGTGTCCCGGGTCGTGTCCCGGGCCGCCTTCTTCGCCGCCTTGGCCGCCTGTTTGAACTCGCGGACCCGTTCCAGCGACCCGGGGTCGACGACGTCGGCCACCGACCGGAACGACCCCTCCTCGCCGTAGCTCCCGGCGGCCTCGCGCCACCCCTCGGGCGCCACGCCGCGCTGCTTGCCGAGCAGCGCCACGAAGATCTGCGCCTTCTGCGTGCCGAACCCGGGCAGCGCCGCGAGCCGCCGGAACAGTTCCCTGCCGTCGGCGACGTCGCTCCAGATGCCGGTGACGTCGCCGTCGTAGCGTTCCACGATCGCCTGGTGCAGCGCCTGCACCCGGCCCGCCATCGACCGCGGGTACCGGTGCAGCGCGGGCTTCTCCGCGAAGACCTCGACCAGCTTCTCCGGGTCGTGGCCGGCGATCTGCCGCGCGTCGAGCGTGTCCGTGCCGAGCCGCCGGGCCAGCTCGGCGGGCGCCGCGAACGCCCGCTCCATCGGGATCTGCTGGTCGAGCAGCATCCCGGTGAGCAGGGCGAGCGGGTCGCGGTCGAGCAGCGCGTCGGCGGCGACGTCCTGGGAGAGGCTCAGCACGCGCCTCATCCTGCCCGACGCCCGGCCCTCGTCGGGAGTCGCGCCCGCTGCGCGAGGACCCGGGCGGCCACCCCTGGCCGCAGCAGCGCCGGCGGCGGGTCGACCAACCCGGTGACCCGGACGAAGGCCCGGGCGAGCACGGGGTCGTCGGCGGCGGCGGCCTGCAGCCGGGCGACGTAGGCACCGGAGAACCGCGTGGCGGCGCCGCGCCGGCCTTCGACCGCGGGGAACGCGAGGTCGGCCCCGGTCGCGAGGTCCCATGCGGCGCGCCCGGCGCCGGCCAGGTCGCGTCGGACCGCCGCGGAGCGAACCCCGGCGCCCCCGGCCAGGTGGCGGCGCAGCGCCAGCGCCTCCAGCGCCGCGACCGTGACACCCTGGCCGTAGATCGGGTTGAACGAGCAGAGGGCGTCCCCCACCACCAGCAGCCCGGCCGGGAGGTCCCGGACCCGGTGGTAGGAGTGCCGAACGGCGGCCGGGAACCGGTACGGCACCGGATCCGACAGCGGCCGGGCCTCCGCGACGGCATCGGCGATGTCCGGGAACTGCAGGCTTCGGGCGAAGGCGCCGAACCCGTCGGGATCCCGTGGTGGGGCGTCGTCGCCCATGCCGAACAGCGTCAGCAGGTGGTGCCCACCCTCGATGGCGGCGAGCGCACCGCCGCGCGGGTGGGCCGGGGTGGGGCCGGTCAGGACGGCCAGATCGCCGCCCAACGCGTCCGGCGGCAGCCTCAGTACCCGGCTGGCGTAGCGGATGTCCACGCCCACCCGCTCGGCCCGCGGCCGTCCGCGACCCAGGTCGTCGAGCCAGGTGGGCACCCGGGACCCGCGTCCGGTCGCGTCGACGACCAGGTCCGCGGCGAGGACCTGCTCGGCGCTGCCGTCGGCACGCCGCAGGATGCGGGCGCCGACCACCCGGTCCCCGCCGGAGCCCACCGTGCCCGTCGCGAGCCCGACGACGTCGCACCCGTCCCGGAACTCCACGCCCGGCAGGTCCCTCACCCGCCGCCGCACGTGCGCTTCCAGCATGGGCCGGCTGGCCGACAACGCCACCAGACCGGAGCGGGTGCGGGCGAAGCGGTGGCCACCGAAACAGGTGCGCACGTCACCGAGCATGTCGCCGGTGGGCACCCCTGCGGCGACGAGCTCGCCGCTCAGCCCGGGAAAGAGCGCCTCCAGGACCTGTTGGCCCCGGGCCAGCAGGGCGTGGATGTGGCGGCCCTGCGGTACGCCGCGACGGGCGGCCGGTTCGTCGGGGAGCAGATCGCGCTCGACCACCACGACCTCGGCGCAGGCCTCGGCGAGCACGCGGGCGGCCAGCAGGCCCGCCATCCCCGCCCCCAGCACGACGGCGCGTCCGAGGTGCGGTCCGGTACCGGTTCCACGCTCGGCAAGCATGCCCGCACCGTGCGGGTCCGCGGTGTCCGGTCGCCAGTCCACGAGGTGCTCACCCCTGCTCACGTGTGCTCAGCGGTGCTCGGCCGGCGCCTCGCCGTGGAGTTCGCGCTCCCACAGGTCCGCGACGACCCGGTGCACCCCCGAGGTCAGGTGCCGCCGGTAGGTGCCGAACGGCAACCCGAGTACCGCGGCCGCACGTTCCTGGGTGGACGCCGGCCGCAGGAACGTGCGGTCGAGTGCCCGCAGGAGCTTGTCGTCGCGCGGGTGCCTGCCGAGCGAGCCGACGGCCCCGCGCAGCACCTCGGCCAGCTGCTCCGGGCCCGGCTCCCCGTCACCCGCGCGGTCGACGAGCAGCCGGGTGCGCAGCAGCGGGTTACGGGCGAGCAGGTCCGGACGGCTCAGGTCGCGCAGGCCCTGCCGCACCGCCGCGGCGAACTCGTCCTCCGCGAGCGGGAGCAGCAGCGGCTCCGCGGGCGCGGGAAGGGTGAAGTCGCGGGCCAGGGCGCGCTCGGTGACCAGCTCCAGCCACGCGTCGACCGGCACCCGGCGGAAGTCGTGGGCGAACAGGCCGAACCGCCCTCCGCCGACGGTGAAGTCGGCACCGGCGGCGCGGGGCAGGTCGGCGATCGCGAAGTAGTCGTCCCACCGGTCGGGTTCGGCCAGCGTCAGGTAGTCCCAGGCGAGCCGCGGCGTGGCCAGGTGGCGCTGGATGGTGAGGACGGGCGCGGCGTTCATCGTCGGCGACGGCCCCTGGTGGACCTCGGCGTCGACGACGAACCGGGTCTGCGTCACCGACTCGCCCGCCCGCGGCGGGCCGTGGGCCCGGCAGTGCCGCCACGCCGCCGCGGCGCCGGGATCGGACTCGATCTCGTCCGGGGCGGCACGGGTGAGGTCCAGCAGCGCGAGGATGCCGCGCACCGACCCGTCGCCGCGGCGCATCACGTGGAACCCCTCGGGCTGGGCCGCCAGCCACCGCCGGGCGATCGCGGCCGCCTCCTCGCCCTCGGCCGCCCGCACCAGCTCGAGGACAGCGTGGTGCTCGTCGGCGCGGAGCGGCTGCGGATGGTGCCGTCCCCAGCTCGACCAGTCGACCGGTGAGAGGATCCCCGGCAGGTTGCGGAACAGGAACTTCTCGTCGAACAGCGCCTCCTGCTGTGCGCGCCCGCGTTCGGTCCGCGCTCGCCCGTGCACCTGGCCCCGCACGGCCCGGAAGATCCGCCGGTAGCCCTCGGGATCCCGCCAGCGCAGGTCGACGTCGAGGACCTCGCGGGCCAGATCGTGCGGGACCAGCCCGCCCGGTGCGGGTTCGACGACCGACACCTCCCTGAGCCACGCGAACGGTTCGGCGGCGTCGCCGGTCCCGAGCGCGGCGCGCAGCAGTGGTTCGGTGGTGACCCGCGCGAGCGCACACACCGCCAGGGCGTCGCGCCGGCGGGTGTCGGGGACGGAGTCGACCATCCGCCGGACCAGCGTCGCGACGAGGTCGGGGTCGAGCGCGTCGCCGACGGGCTCGGCGCCCCGCGCGGCCACGTCGGCGAGCAGAGCCAGCGCGAGCGGATGTCCGTGCGCGACGTCGACCAGGCGGTCGTGCGCGGTCCCGTCGATGCCGCGGGCCGACAGGTACCGCCGGCTCTCCTCACCGCTCCAGTTGCGCAACGCCACGACCCGGAGCAGGTCGGACCAGGCCGGGTCCGCGCGCCAGCCCGCCGTGGGCGGCCGGCGGCCGACGAGCACCGTGACCGCGTCCGCGGGCATCCGCGGCAGCAGCGCGGTGCGCAGCCAGTCGTCGAGCGCCTCCACCCGTTCGTAGGAGTCGACGAGCAGGACGACGCGGCCCGGCCCGGTGATCGGCCCGTCGCCGTCGGGGACGTCGAGCTGCCCGGACAGCGCCTCGAGCACCGCCGCCGGCACCGGCTGCAGCTCCCGGGCATCCAGCCGGACGGGAGACGTGCCCGCGTCGGCCGCGAGGTCGGCGAAGGCGTCGAGCAGAGTGGTCTTCCCGATCCCGCCCGGTCCGTGCAGGTGCAGCACGGCGAAGGGCGGTTCCTCCCCGTCGAGGGCCGCCCGGAACAGCTCCCGCTCCCCCACCCGTCCGACGAAGCGGTCGCGCCGGCGCGCGGCGAGGGAGTCGCCCAGCGTCACCCCGTCATGGTGTCGGCGGGACGCGCGGATGGACAGCGGGACCCCGCGTGGCCCGCCGACCGTAAGCAACCGGCAAGGCGCCCCGGCGCAGTGCCGGTCGCGGCGCGCGACGCCAGGCTCCTCCCGCTGCCCCGCCGGCGTTCGCCCATCGCTCCCCGGCGGCCGGGGCCGGGCGTTCGCCCCCTGCCGACCAGCGCGGACCGGCGTCGGTGAGGATGGCCGGGTGAACGCCGCCGCACCGCCCCCCGCGTTGTCCGACGATCTCTGCGCCCGGCTCCGCGACAGCCTGCTGGAGCACGGGTTCACCACCACCGGTGTGCGTGACCTGCTCGGCGCGGGTGCCCACGCGGCCCTGACCCGCGGCGAGCCCGAGGCCGCCGCCCGGGCCACCCGCGAGGGCGGCGGGCTCGGCTCGCTGGTCCGGCTGTTCCTGCTGGGCGGCACGGAGGCGGCGCCGCCGCTGCCGGAGGTCGACGCCCTCGTCGCGGGCGGGCTCCTCGCCCGCACCCCCGACGGCGTGCGGGCCGCCATGGACCTGCGTCCCTACGGCGAGGAGCACTCGGACGACCCGGCCGGCGAGGCCCTCTGGTACGTCCTCTCCGACCTCGACACACCCGCCGCGCGGCAGGACCGCGACCACGTGACCGGGGTCGGCGGGGCATCGCTCACGCTGGCGTCGTCGCTGGTCCGCACGCCGGTGCGGGACACCCTCGACCTCGGGACCGGGTGCGGGGTGCAGGCCCTGCACGCCAGCCGGTTCTCCGGGCGGGTCACCGCAACCGACGTCGCACCGCGGGCGCTGGCGACGGCCCGGGCCACGCTCGCGCTGTCCGGCGTGCACACCGTCGACCTGGTCGAGGGACCCTGGCTGGAGCCGGTGGCCGACCGGCGGTTCGACGCGATCGTGTCCAACCCACCGTTCGTGCCCGGTCCCGCCCGGGTGGACTACGTCTACCGGGACTCCGGGCAGGCGGGCGACGCGGCGCTGGCCGGGTTGCTGCACGACCTGCCGGCCCGGTTGCGGCCCGGCGGCCGGGCCCAGCTGCTGGGCTCGTGGCTGCACGTGCGCGGCGAGGACTGGCCGGACCGGGTGCGGGCATGGGTTCCCGGAGGCTGTGACGCCTGGATCGTGCAGCGCGAGGTGACCGACCCCGCGCTGCACGTCGGCACCTGGCAGCGCGACGCCGGGCTGGACCTCGCCGCGCCGGCCACCCGCGCGCAGGCGGCGGCCTGGCTGGACTGGCTGGAGGCCGAGCGGGTCGAGGCCGTCGGGTTCGGCTTCCTGCTGCTGCGCACGGTCCCCGACGGGCGGGCCCCGGAGATCGTGGTCGAGGACCTGCCCGGCGAGCTCGCCGACCCGCTGGGCGCGGAGATGACCGGCTGGCTGGACCGCGTCGACTGGCTGCGGGAGCACGCGAGCGACGCGGCCCTGCTGGGCGCGCGGCTGGCCCTCTCGCCGAGCGCGACCCTGGAGCGGTACGCCGTGGCCGGCGTCGAGGGCTGGTCCGACGCGGGCGCGGCGGTCGTGCTCGCCGACGGGCCGCAGTGGCGGCACGAGGTCGACGAGCCCGCCGCCGCGCTGCTCGCCGGCTGCTCGGGCGCACTGCCCCTCGAGGAACTGTTCGCGCTGCTGTCCCTCGCCCACGACCGGCCGGTCGACGCCCTGGTGCAAGCCGCACTGCCCGCCGTGCGGGAGTTCGTGCGGCACGGGGTGCTGGTGCCCGCGGCCACCGGGGACCGCGCGTGAGGGCCGTCGCCTCGCGGGTCCGTGGCGCCTCGGTCACCGTCGACGGCCGGGTCGTCGGCGCCATCGAGGGCGAGGGCCTGCTCGTGCTGCTGGGCGTGACCCACGCCGACGCCGCCGAGGACGTCGAGCGGATGGCCCGCAAGCTCTGGGAGCTGCGGCTGCTCGACGGCGAACGGTCGTGCGCCGACGCGGGCGCCCCGCTGCTCGTGGTCAGCCAGTTCACGCTCTACGGCGACACCCGCAAGGGCCGCCGGCCCTCGTGGTCCGCCGCGGCCCGGCCGGAGGTGGCCGAGCCGGTCGTCGACGCCGTGGTGGCCGCCCTGCGCGCGCGGGGCGCGCACGTGGAGACCGGCCTGTTCGGCGCCGAGATGGCCGTCGCCTCGGTGAACGACGGCCCGTTCACCGTGCTGGTCGAGACCTGACGGGCAAGGCCCGCCGGGGTGAGGATCAGCCGTGGTGCTCGTGCTGCCCGTTGTCGTGCGTGGCGGCGGCGCGGGCCTTCGACGTGACCCGGTCCGCCTGCTCCCCCACGGTCTCGACGACCTTGGCGCCGGCCTCGACCACGCTCTTGGCGAAGTCGCGCTGGCTGGCGAGAACCTTCTCGGCCGCGCCGAACGACGTGTCGACCAGGCTCTGCGCGTCGGCGGCGGTCGGGCGGAACGGGGCGAACGATCCGATCGCGTCCGTCCAGGCGTCGAACGCCGAGCTCACGGCCTCCTGGCCGCGCTTGGTGAAGTCGTTCAGTCGCTCGCTGGTGCCGGCCATGTCGGCCTCCTTCCTCAGCCCTTCGGTCGGGGCGGGGTGTGTCGCGGTCGCGCACCGATCGGCGCGCGCTACCTAAACTACGCACCAGCGTTAAGTATGTCAATCAACGCTGGTGGTGCACCCCGTCACGGCCTCATACCTGCTCGGCGCACAACCCGCACCGAACCCCGTCAGGACTCCAGGAAGCTCCGGTACACCCCGAGCAGCGCCGTCTTCTGCTCCTCGGTCAACCGCGTCTCCGCGCGCACGGCCTCCTCCACCGAGCACGGGCCGGACGCCTCCTCGGCCGGGTCCGCGTGCGCCGTCGAGGCCGTCGAGGTCGCCGACGCCGCGTCGGACCCGCCTCCCCAGCCGGCCTGGCGCAGGAGCTGCTCGGTGTTGAGGTGCAGTGCGTCGGCGATGGAGTGCAGCACCTTGAGCGACGGCTGGTGCAGCCCGCGCTCGACCTGACTGAGGTAGGCGTTGGAGACCCGGGTCATGGAGGCCATCTCGCGCAGCGACAGCTTGGCCATCTGGCGCTGGGCGCGGATGAACCCGCCCAGCGCGTTGACCTGGTCGGACCAGCCCCCGTCCCGCACCCGGTCCTCCGCCGGACCGGCACCGCCACCCGTCGTCATGCCCCCAGTCTTCCCGATCGGGGGCCCCGGTGTCGCGAGCCGGCCCGGCGTGCGAGGCGGTCAGCTCCCCCGCACGTAGGTGCCCGGGGCGTCGCCGAGCGCGGGGTGGGCGTCGGAGCCCAGCGGCGGCGGCGTGACCTTGTCGCCCCCGTGCGCCTCGGCCCAGTTCGCCCAGTCCTCCCACCAGCTCGCGCGCTGTTCGGTGGCGTCGTCACGCCACTGCCGCGCGGTGGCCGGCAGCTCGGTGGTCTCGGTGAACCAGTGCCGCGACTTCGGCGAGGGCGGGTTCACGACGCCGGCGATGTGACCGGAGTTCGACAGCACGAATCGCACGGTCCCGCCGAGCTCGCGGGCGCCGAGGTAGACCGACTCCCACGGCGCGATGTGGTCGCGCTCTGCGGTGATCACGTAGGCGTCCTGCCGGACCTGCTGCAGGTCGAGCTGCTCGCCCGCGAGCTCGAACTTGCCCTCCGCCAGCTCGTTGCGGATGTAGAGGGCGCGCAGGTACTCGGCCTGCATCTCCGCGGGCATGCGGGTGGAGTCGGCGTTCCAGGTGAGCATGTCGAACGGCACCGGATCGTCGCCCTGCAGCCAGTTGACCTCGACGTAGTTCCACAGCAGGTCCGTGGCGCGGAGCAGGTCGAAGGTGCGCTTCATGCTCGAGGCCGGCAGGTAGCCGTCCTTGCGCATCGTGCGCTCGAGGCGGTCGACCGTCGCCTCGTCGGTGAACACCCCCAGCTGGCCCGGCTTGCTGAAGTCCAGCATCGTGTTCATCAGCGTGAGGCTGTGGACGCGGTCCTCGCCCCGGGCGGCGAGCCACGCGAGCAGCGAGGCCGCGAGGGTGCCGCCGAGGCAGAGCCCCGCCACGTTGACCTTCGGCGCCCCGGTGATCTCCTGGACCACGTCGAGCGCGGCCAGCGGCCCCTCGCGCAGGTAGTCGCTCATCGTCAGGTCGCGCAGCGACGAGTCCGGGTCCCGGTAGCTGATCATGAAGACGGTGTGCCCGTGCTGCACCGCCCACTCGACGAGGCTGCGCCCGGGCGCCAGGTCCATGATGTAGTACTTGTTGATCCACGGCGGGCTCATGAGCAGCGGGATCTCGTGCACCGTCGGCGTCTGCGGCGCGTACTGGACCAGCTCGATCAACCGGTTGCGGAACACGACCTTGCCCGGCGTCACGGCGAGGTCCTTCCCCACGGTGAAGTGGCCGGGCGTGTGCTGGCGCGGCAGGCCGCCGTTCTGCACGAGGTCGCGGACGGCGTTGCGGGCGCCACGGGCCAGGCTGCGCCCCCCGGTGGTGAAGGCCTTCTGCACCATCCCCGGGCTGCCCGCCGGCCAGTTCGGCGGGGCGGCGGCCTCGATCAGCTGGCCGACCAGGAAGTCGATCTTGTGCCGGGTGACCGGATCGAGCTCGAGGCCGGCCGACAGCTCGCGCAGCCGCGCGGCGAAGAGGGCGTACTCCTGGCGGCACAGCCAGTACCAGGCGTTCTCCTCCCAGACGGGGTCCTTGTACCGCGGGTCGCGCTCGGGCAGCACGGCCGGCCCCTGCCTGGTCGCCCCCACGGCGCGCAACGCCGAGACGGCACCGGCCCGGGCGGCGTCGAGCCCCCAGCCGAGACCGACCTTGACCGTGCTGCGCGGATGGGTGACCGCCGCCTTCGCCGCACCCGCGAGCGCGGGCACGAAACCGATCGGGTCCACCCGCGCGGCGACGGACCGGGGGTCGAGCCGGTGCTTCACCGCATCCGTCACCGAGTCGACCACGCGACGCGCGTGGTCCTCGGTCCCCGCCCGTTCGGTGGCGTCGCCCGTTCCGCCCTCGGTCGGCGGTACTGCTGCAAGCATCTTCCTGGACGTCATCGGCCGTGGCCTCCCCCGTGAACGACTGGTACCCGCCCCCGGGCCGATCGGGCTCTGCGGCAGGCGGTCGCCCCATGGTGGGGGGTACTGCCCGGTAGCGCGGCGCAAGGGATTCAGCTCACTCCGCAAGCCCCGTCACCTGCGCTTGGTATGGCAAGCACTACTCTCGAGTAGGCCTCCGGTTGCTCGGGATCCCCACCAAGACTTACCGTCGAGTAGCACACGACGGTCGACATCACCGGCGATGGGAGACGACCCATGACCAGCGCGCTGTCCGGCGACACCGGGGAGAGCACTCTCGAGCGGAGCGGCACCGAGGAGCTCGCGGGCACCCCGGTCGGCGGTCCCGCCGCCGAGCACCCGTACCGCTTCCTCCTCCGCTACGGCACCGAGACGGCGGCCCGCAGCCTGGCCGAGGCCGGCAGGGCGGCCGGCGCCGCCTGGTGGTCGCTCGCCCGGCGCCCGTGGGCGGCCCCCGCCCGGACCGCGCTGTGGGCCGGCACCGTGCTCGACCGGGCCGCGCCCCGCTGGCACCTCCCGCACCGCATCACCCTCGAGACCGACTTCGCCGTACTGCGCGACTTCACCGCCGACGAGCACCGCGCCGATCCCGTGGTCCCCACCCTGGTCCTCCCGCCCCAGGCCGGCCACAGCTCGACGGTCGTCGACTTCGCCCCGGGCCAGAGCCAGCTGACCGCGCTGCGCGAGTCCGGTCTCACCCGCCTCTACTCGCTCGACTGGCGGACGGCCACGCAGGCGACGAAGCGGATCACCATCACCGACTACATCGAGGTGATCGACCGCTCGATCCGCCGGATGGGCGGGCGGGCCAACCTCGTGGGCGACTGCCAGGGCGGCTGGCTGGCGGCCATCTACGCAACCCTGCACCCCGGGCGCGTGCACACGCTGACGCTCGCCGGCGCGCCGATCGACTTCCACGCCGGCGACTCGGTCATCGCGGCCTCGACCCAGGCGCTCGCCGGACGGTTCGGGCTCGCTCCCTACCGGGCACTGGTGGCCGCCAAGGGCGGGATCATGGCCGGGGCGGCGGTACTGGCCAACTTCGTGATGATCCAGCCGCAGGCCGAGATCGGCCGCCAGCTGCAGCTGCTCGCCGACGTCCACGACCCGGCGCACGTGGAGCGCTACCGGATCTTCGAGGACTGGTTCAAGCACACCCAGGACATCCCGGGGGCGTTCTACCTCTGGCTGGTGGAGCACCTGTTCTGGCGCAACCGGCTGGTGCGCGGCGAGCTCGAGGTCGGCGGGCGGCCGGCGCGCCTCGACGCCATCTCCTGTCCGCTGT
The DNA here is from genome assembly GCF_047200735.1 of Pseudonocardia oceanicola. Lineage (NCBI taxonomy): Bacteria > Bacillati > Actinomycetota > Actinomycetes > Pseudonocardiales > Pseudonocardiaceae > Pseudonocardia > Pseudonocardia oceanicola. The sequence goes on along the minus strand of NZ_JBJZON010000001.1, from coordinate 518,926 downwards.
TCCTGCTCGCGGGTGCCACGGATCACATCACGCCGCCCGCGCAGCTGTTCGCGATCGCCGATCACGTGTCGACGCCGGCCACGAAGATCACCAAGCGGGTCGCCGCGGGCGGCCATCTGGGCCTGTTCACCGGGCGGAACGCCCTGCACAGGGACTGGCCGGCGCTCATGTCCGAGGTCCGGGCGTTGTCCACGAGCGGCATCTCCGGCGTGGCCTGACGCGGATCGACGTCCCCGGCTCCCGTCACCCGCACGGCGGATGCGCGGAGCCGGGAACGTTTATCCGCACCCGTGCGTTCAACCCTGTAGAACCCCGGCGGAGGGCCAGTCCCCACTGGCGCACCGCCCGGGTCGCGTTAGGGGAGGAACGTCCATGACAGTGGCACCGACGGTGGATCCCGCACTGGACCCTGCACACGCCGGATCCGCACGCCGGAGCACCGGTAGCGACTCCGCGACGGCGCCCACCCGGCGCCGCGCGCCGGCTCGCGTTCCCGGCCAGCGTACCTCGACCTCGCCCTCCGGTGCCGCGAAGAAGCCGGCACGGGCGCGGAGCACGTCCGCGCAGGGCGAGGCGGCCGCCGCCCGGGCGCCGGAGGAGGCCTTCGACGAGACGATGGCGGACGAGGCGCAGCAGGGCACACAGGAGCCGGGGCGTCCGGAGCTGACGGCCGAGGATCTCGACGCCCAGAGCCCGGCCGCGGACCTCGTCCGCGTCTACCTGAACGGGATCGGCAAGACCGCGCTGCTCACCGCGGCCGAGGAGGTCGACCTCGCGAAGCGCATCGAGGCCGGCGTCTTCGCCTCGCACGTGCTCGACACCGCGCGTGTCGAGGGCCGCGAGCTCGACCCGGCGTACGCCCGCGACCTGCGGGCCGTGGTGCGCGACGGCGAGCGGGCGCGCAACCACCTGCTCGAGGCGAACCTGCGCCTGGTCGTCTCGCTGGCCAAGCGGTACACGGGCCGCGGCATGCCGCTGCTCGACCTGATCCAGGAGGGCAACCTGGGCCTGATCCGCGCGGTGGAGAAGTTCGACTACGCCAAGGGCTTCAAGTTCTCGACCTACGCCACGTGGTGGATCCGGCAGGCGATCACCCGCGGCATGGCCGACCAGGCCCGCACCATCCGGCTGCCCGTGCACCTGGTGGAGCAGGTGAACAAGCTGGCCCGGATCAAGCGGGACATGCACCAGCGCCTCGGCCGCGAGGCCACCCACGAGGAGCTGGCCGCCGAGTCCGGCCTGCCCGAGGAGAAGATCGCCGACCTGCTCGACCACGCGCGGGACCCGGTGAGTCTGGACATGCCGGTCGGCAGCGACGAGGAGGCCCCGCTCGGGGACTTCATCGAGGACGACCAGGCGGCCGACGCCGAGAACACGGTGATCTCGCACCTTCTGCACGACGATCTGCGCCGCGTGCTCGGCACGCTGGAGGAGCGCGAGCAGGCGGTGATCCGGATGCGCTACGGCCTCGACGACGGCCAGCCGCGAACGCTGGACCAGATCGGCCGCCGCTTCGGACTCTCCCGCGAGCGGGTGCGCCAGATCGAGCGCGAGGTCATGGCGAAGCTGCGGGTCGGCGAGCGGGCGGACCGCCTGCGCGCCTACGCCAGCTGAGCACGCACCACGGCCGCGGCCCCGCACCCGACCAGGGATGCGGGGCCGCGGCCGTCGCGGGTCGGGGCCGACGCCGCCCCACCGGGCTCCCCACGAGACGGGGGCGCCGCCGGCCGGTGATCATTCTCGGTGCGGACGGCACCGGTGCCGGCCCGACAGGCGGGCCCGATCGGTGGATGTCGGCCGGGCGGGCGCCGCGCGAGATCACGCCGGGTCGGAAGATCAGGCATGGTGATCCGGCCGCGCGCTGCCTAGGCTCACGGGCATGCCGAGTACGACGGAGACTCCCCAGCCGGTGACCCCCGAGGCGATGCGCGACGTCCTGGGGCACTTCGTCTCGGGCGTCGTCGTGATCACGGCGCAGGGGCCGGACGGGCCGCTGGGCTTCACCTGCCAGTCGTTCGCCTCGCTGTCCCTGGACCCGCCGCTGATCTCCTTCTCCCCCGCGCGCACCTCCTCGACCTGGCCCCGGATCCGCGAGGTGGGTTCCTTCTGCGTGAACGTCCTCGCCGAGGACCACCAGGAGTACAGCAACGGGTTCGCGCGGTCCGGCACGGACAAGTTCGCCGGTGTCTCCTGGAACCCTGCGCCCTCCGGCTCGCCGGTCCTCGAGGGCGTGAGCGCCTGGATCGACTGCAGCCTCTGGAACGAGTACGACGGTGGCGACCACACGGTCGTGCTGGGCCAGGTCGCCAACCTCGGCGCCGACGCCTCCCGGCTGCCGCTGCTGTTCTACCGGGGCAACTACGGGCTCACGCCCCCCGTGGCGAGCGAGTCCGAGGAGACCAGCTGACGGCGGGAAGCGTGCCCTCGGTCCCCTGGGGGCGTCCGAGGGAGGCTCAGCCCGCGGGCGTGATGAGCCCGTTGTCCGGGATGCGCGGGTGTCCGGCGTCGGGGGCGGCCCGCGCCGGTGGCTGCGGCAGGCCGAGCCGCGCCGGCAGGTCCACGACCGAGTCGAGGACGTCGTGGGCCCCCGCCGCACGCAGCCGCGCGGGCGTGTGTGCCCCGCTGGGCACTCCCAGCGCCAGCCCGGCACCGGAGCGCATCGCGGCGGTCATCCCCGCCGTCGAGTCCGCGACGACCACGCAGTCCACGGGCGCGGTGTCCACCGCGGTCGCGGCGGCCAGCACCAGGTCCGGTTCGGGCCATCCGCGCCCGCCGACGTCGGCCGGCGTGAGGAGGAGGTCGGCCGACAGGCCCGCCCGTGCCACCAGCGCGTCCCGCGTCTGCGGGCCGACCCCGGCCACCAGCACCACGGCCGTGCCGGCCTCGCGCAGTGCGCCGATCGCCGCGCCCGCCCCCGGGACCTCGGCGACCCGGCCCTGTTCCGCCGCCTCCCGCAGGTGGGCCTCGTAGGCGTCGGCCGCGAGCCGCGCCCGCCGCAGGTCGCCGTCGAGCAGGTCGAGGAAGACCCGCAGCACCGGACGGTCGGTGGTGGCGCGGGCCTGCCGTTCCAGCGCCGGGAACCGCGGTCCGACCACCGGCACCCCCACCGTCACCAGGCCGCGGCGGACCGCGTCGAGGACCAGGCCGCCGTCGGCGACCGTGGTGCCGACGAGGTCGAGGACGGCCAGGCGCATCACTGCACTCCATCGCGCCCGGGTGACCGGGAGGCGACCGGCGGGCGGCGCCCCGGTGAACGGATCACCGCTCCCGGGTGTCGCCGTCCCGGCCGCGGCCCCCGGACTGGTTCTCCGACGCCGTGCACTTCCTGGGTCTGCAGCAACATGGGCGCGCACCCGGCCGACCCTTCGTCCGTGGGGTCACGGGTGCGGCCAGCTGTTGTGCGTGCAACCGTGCAGTCCCAGGGTCTGCTGCTGCATGACGGGCGCGGGACGGCCCGCGCCGGGGCAGGTCTCGTGGCCGTGGCCCAGGGCGTGCCCGACCTCGTGGTTGACCAGGTACTGCCGGTAGCCCGTGGGGTTGTCGGCGTACTCCGCGGTCGTCTCGACCCACCGGCGGAAGTTCAGGACGACCATCTCCTGGTTGCGGCAGGACACCTCGCCGGCCGTGTCGAGCGGGGCGCACAGCCGGTTCGTGGTGCCCGGCGTGGCGAGCACCAGGTGGATGGTGGCCGCACCGTCCGTGCGGGCGAAGGAGAGCGCACCGCCGGCGCCCCAGCCCCGCGGGTCGTTCAGCGTGTCCATCACGAACCCGGCGAAGGCGTCCGGGTCGACGGGGAGCCCGGCCTCGACGGCCACGCTCAGCTCGCGGACCGGTCCGGGTCCCGGGGCGGGGGTCGAGCCCGGCACCACGGCCAGGCTGCCGTTCCCGTCGCTCGGGACGGACCGGCCGGTGAGGCCCGCGCGCAGGTCGACCGGCGACAGCGCGGTGGTCGTCGGGGTCGTTCCCGGGGAGGTTGGCGGCAACGGGGCGCTCTGCGCGGCCAGGGCGGCCGGGGGCGCCGCGCTCGGGGCCCCGGGCCGGGTGGTGGCCGTCGAGGTGGTGGCGGCCGGGGTGGTGGCGGCCGGGGTGGTGACGGTCGGGGTGGTGACGGCCGGGGTGCGGTCGGCCGGATCGGGCGCGAGCTGGTTCACCCCGGGCCGGGCACACGCCACCAGCAGCAGCGCCGGCAGGCAGAGCGCGAGCAGCCGGGCGGCCGACAGGACCCGCGGTCGGCCGCTCGGCGCGCGGCGGGCGGGGGTCGACTCCGCGGCACGAGAGGGCACGGGCGGCAGCCTGCCACCCCGTGGCGGGTCGCGCCGCGTGCCTCACCGGGTCGTTCACGGACCCATGACCGGAGTACGGCCGCGGACCATCCCGGGCTACTGTGTGAGGCCGCCGCTTCCCGCCCGTCCGGTCCCCTCAGGCCATGTCACCGCACCCGACGGGCCGAGGCCCCCGCCCCGGCGACCAGGCTGCTGATCACGAGGCCGATCACCAGGTGGATCACGGAGTTGGCCACCCGCTCCCCCAGCGGCGCCGAGCCGAGCAGCGGCAGCAGGGCCGCGACCACCGTCACCAGGCCGACGATCCACGACAGGTAGGTCATCGGCCGGGGCGTCGAGAGCAGCAGCAGGTGCGCGAGGCCTGTCGCCGCCAGCGCCGCGACCGCGGACAGGATGCAGAGCAGGACGGTGCGCGAGTCACCGAGCGCACCGGAGCTGGCGGGGCCGTTGAAGGCGATCCGCAGGACCGCGCGCACGATCAGCGTCCCGACCAGCGCGATCAGCGCGGCGACGAGGGCCGTGGCCACGCCGGCCGCCCAGAGCCGGCCGGCATCGACCGAGGGCTTCGGTGCACGCGGCGGGTGCTCGGCCCCGTACTGCTGTTCCCCGTACTGGTGGTCCGCGTACTGGTGATCGCCGTACTGCGGGCCCTGGTCGGGGAGCCGCCGGGTCTCGTCCCCGCGATCCCAGGTGCCGTACCCGCCGCCCGATCCGTAACCGCCGGACATCCCGTTCCCCTCGCCGCGCCGCACCTCGTCTCCGGTGAGTGTGTCGGCCGCGCGGCGAGGGGCAAAGCCGCCACGGCGCCACGACCGGGTGGGCCTACCCTGGGGCCGTGTCCGCCCCCACGCCGCCGGAGCCCGCGCTCCCGCGCGACACCCTGCAGCCCCCGAAGCTCCTGCTCGGGCTGGTCGCCGCGGCGGCCGTCGCGCACGGCGGGCTCGCCGTCGTGAGCGGGGCGGTGTGGGCGCAGGTGCTCTCCGCCGTCCTCTGCGCGGCCGGGCTGGCTGCGGTCGCCCTGCTCGTCACCCGGCCCGTGCCGCACGTCGTGCTGGGCACCGCCGTGCTCGGCATGCTCGGGGTCGCGAGCTTCCTCGGCGTGCTGGGCGCGGCCCTGGCCACCGGCGGACAGCCGGTGTCCGGCTGGGTCGGCCCGTGGGGCATCGCCGCCGTGATCGCCGACTCCTCGGTGGTCCGGATCGCAGCGGCCGTGCTGCGCCGGTCCGACGCCGCGCAGAAGCGGCGCTAGCGCCGTCGGCCGGGAAGGCCCCGGCACCCCGTGCTATCTGATCGTCACATGCCGGTTACACGTCGTGCACACCGGCTGCTCATGCTCGGTCCATGGTCGGCCCTGCGGACGGTCCGTTGATCGAGTTCAGGGTGCTCGGCGGTGTGGAGGCGTGGCGCGCGGGGCGGCGGGTGGAGCTCGGCGGCCCGAAGCAGCGGGCCGCGCTCGCGTCCCTGCTGCTGCGGGCGGGGCGGGTCGTGTCGCTCGAGCAGCTGATCGACGACCTGTGGCCCGAGCATCCGCCGGCCCGTGCGGCGGCCACGGTGCAGGTCTTCGTGTCCCACCTCCGCCGCGCCCTGGAACCCGATCGTCCGCGCGGTGCTCCCGCGACGGTACTGGTGACGGCCGCGCCGGGGTACCGGCTCGCGGTGGAGCCGGAGGCGGTCGACGCGCACGCGTTCGCCCGGCTCGCCGACGAGGGCCACGCGGCCCTGGCCGGCGACGATCCGAACCGGGCCGCCGAGCTGCTCGCCCGGGCCGCGGAGCTGTGGCGCGGCCCTGCCCTCGCCGACCTGCCCGACGCGCCGTTCGTCCGCGCCGAGGCCGCCCGCCTCGACGAGCTGCGGCTCGGCGCCGCCGAGGACCGCGCCGACGCCGAGCTGGCGCTGGGCCGGCACGCCGCGGTCGTGCCCGAGCTGGAGCGGCGGGTGCGCACGCACCCGATGCGGGAGCGCTCCCGCGCCCAGCTGATGCTCGCCCTCTACCGCTGCGGGCGGCAGGCCCACGCCCTCGAGACCTACCGGCACGGCCGCCGCGTGCTGCGCGAGGAGCTGGGTCTGGACCCCGGCACCCGGCTGCGCGAGCTGGAGCAGGCGGTCCTGCGGCACGATCCGGACCTGAGCTGGGAGCCGCCTCGACCGGTCGTCCTCCCGGCTCCCGCGCCCGACCCGGCCGGTTCCCGCACGGACGCGCCGGGTCGCGTCCTCGTCGTCGACGACAGCGGGATCAACCGCACGGTGCTGGTCGCCGCGCTGACCGAGCTGGGGCACGAGGTGCACTCCGCCGAGAACGGCCGGCGCGCGCTGGAGCTGCTTCGGCTCGACGACGGGTTCGACGTCGTCCTGCTCGACCTGCTCATGCCGGTGCTGGACGGCTACAGCACCCTCGCCGCGATCAAGGCCGATCCCGCGCTCGACCACCTGCCGGTGATCATGGTCTCGGCGGTGTCCGAGCTGGCGAGCGTGGTGCGCTGCATCGAGCTGGGGGCCACGGACTACCTGCCAAAACCCTTCAGCGCCGCGATGCTCCGGGCGCGCATGCGGTCCTCGCTCGCGCTCAAACGGCGGCACGACGGGGAACGGGCCGAGATCGCGGCGCTGCGCACCGAGGTCGACCGCGCCCGCGCCCTGGCCGAGCGGCGGTGAGCCGTCGGGACGGGAGGCTGACGCTCACCCGGTTGCTGACCGTCGGGCTCGGGGTCGGCGGGGCGCTGCTCGCGACCGTGCTGCTGGTCAGCCTGCTCGCGGAGCAGAGCATGCAGGACGCAACGCAGGCCGAGGCCCGGCGCTCGGAGTCCCTGCGGCTGGCCTACGAGCTGCGCCAGACCTCCGACGACCTCACCCGGATGGCGCGCTCCTACGTGGCCACGGGCGAACCCCGCTACCTCGGCTGGTTCCGGGAGATCCTGGCCATCCGGGCCGGCACCGCGCCGCGACCGGCGGGCTACGACGGCATCTACTGGGACGTCGTCAGCGACACCGGCCGGCGGCCGACCCCCTTCGTCCCGCCGGCCCCGTTCGCGACGCTCGCGGCCCGGGCCGGGTTCAGTGACCGGGAGCAGGAGCTGCTGGCCACCGCCCAGGCCCGCTCCGACGCCCTGGCGCGGATCGAGGAGCAGGCGTTCGCGCTGGTGGCGGCGGGTACGCAGACCTCGGACGTCGACCGCGCCCGGGCGAGCGCGATGCTCTACGACGCGACCTACCTGCACGCCAAGGCCGGGATCATGGAGCCGATCGGGCAGGTGCTCACGCTCGTCGACACCCGGACGGCGCGGGAGACCGCGCAGGCCGCCCAGCGCGCCCGCGGCTGGTCCGCCGCGGCCGTCACGACCGCGGTCCTGCTGCTGGCGGGCATGGCGGTGCTCGTCGTGACGACCCGGCGCAGCGTGCTGCGGCCGGTCGCCGAGCTCGACGCCGCGACCGCCCGGATCGCGGCGGGCGACGCGGACGTCCGGGCCCGGGTGGCCGGCGTCGGCGAGGTCAGCGCGCTCGCCCGTCGCTTCAACGACATGGCCGGACGCGTCCGCGCCCGCACCGCCGAGCTGAGGCTGCTGCACCAGGTGGCGGCCACCGCACACCGCGCCACCGACCTGACGACCGCGACCCGCGAGGTGCTCGCGCTGGTCTGTACCCATACGGGCTGGCCCACGGGGCGTGCCTCGTTCGCCGACGGCACGCCCCTCGCGGCGCACGGCGACACGCCGGCCGGGCCCGTCCCGGGCGGGCGGGCACCGGTCCCCGGCGAACCCCGGTGGCTCACCGGGACCGACGGGGTCGCGGTCGTCCTGCCGGTGCGGGCCGGTGCCGAGGTGGTCGCGGTCGTGGAGTTCGCCGCGCCGGGCCCCGCCGAGCGCGACCCCGCCCTGCTCGCCCTGCTCTCCGACGTCGCCGCCCAGCTCGGGCAGGTCGTCGACCGGATCCGGACGGCCGACGCGCTGCGCGCCGCGGCCGCCGCCGCGGAGAGCGCCAACCGGGCGAAGAGCGCCTTCCTGGCGACCATGAGCCACGAGATCCGCACCCCCATGAACGCGGTGATCGGCATGTCCGGGCTGCTGCTGGACACCGACCTCGCGCCCGAGCAGCGGCGGTTCGCCGAGATCGTCCGGGACAGCGCGCACGCGCTGCTGCTGATGATCAACGACATCCTGGACTACTCCAAGATCGAGGCGGACCGGCTGGAGCTCGAGCGCAGGCCGTTCCACGTCGCCGAATGCGTCGAGGGGGCGCTGGAGCTGGTGGCGGCCGACGCCGCCGTCAAGGACCTCGAGCTGCTGTGCGTGGTCGAGCCCGGCACGCCGCCGGGGCTGGTCGGCGACGTGACCCGGGTGCGCCAGGTGCTGCTGAACCTGCTGAGCAACGCCGTGAAGTTCACCGAACGCGGCGAGGTCACGGTCACCGTGGCCGCCCGGCCGGTCGAGGACGGCGGCCACGAGTGGCAGTTCACCGTGCGGGACACCGGGATCGGCATCCCGCCCGACCGGTTGGGCTCCGTCTTCGACGCCTTCACCCAGGTCGACGCCTCGACGGCCCGCCGCTACGGCGGCACCGGCCTCGGCCTGGCCATCTGTCGACGGCTGGCCGAGCTGATGGGCGGGTCGGTCACCGCGGAGAGCACCCCGGGCGCGGGCACCTCGGTCTCGGTCACGGTGCGCGCCGAGGCGACCGAGGTCGTGCGCCGCGATCCCGTGCCCGACGCGGGCCGCGCGCTGTCCGGCCTGCGGGCCCTCGTCGTCGACGACCATCCCGGCAGCCTCCGGCTGCTGCGCCGGCGGCTCGGGGCGTGGGGCATGCAGGTCAAGGACACGACCTCCCCCGCCACGGCCCTGCACTGGCTCGACGAGGGGCAACGGTTCGACGTCGCCGTGCTCGACGAGCGCATGCCCGGGCTCGACGGTCCCGGCCTGGCCGCCGCGATCCACGCCCGGCCGGCCGGGGCCGGAATGCCCCTGGTGCTGCTGACGTCGCTCGGCCGGCTCCCCCGGATCGACCGCACCGGGCTCGCCGCCGTACTGCCCAAGCCGGTGCGGCCCGCGGCCCTGTTCCGGGCCCTCGCCGACGCCCCCGGGGACCCGGTCGCCACGGCAACCGGCGGCGCCATGCCGCGGATCCTGGTCGCCGAGGACCACCCGGTGAACCAGCGGCTGGTGTCCCTGCTGCTCACCCGGCTCGGCCACCGCGCCGACGTGGTCAGCAACGGCCTGGAGGCGGTGGCGGCGGTGCGGGACCGGCACTACGACGTCGTGCTGATGGACGTCCGGATGCCGGAGCTCGACGGCCTCGGCGCCACCCGCCGGATCCGCGCCGAGCCGGACGTGCGGCAACCGTGGATCGTCGCGGTGACCGCGGAGCCCGGCGGCCGGGACGCTTGCCTGGCCGCCGGGATGGACGACCACCTGACCAAGCCGCTGGTGGCCGTGGAGCTGGCCGAAGCGCTCGCCCGGGCGTGCCGGGACGCGCCCGTCGCGCCGAAGACGGCGGCACGGGACCCGGCGGCACCGGGTTCGGCGGCACCGGGTTCGGCGGCACCGGGTTCGGCGGCACCGGGTTCGGCGGCACTGGACCCGGCGGCGCTCGACCGGCTCCGCGAGCTGGTCGGCGGTGATCCCGGAGCGCTGTCGGGGCTGGTGGAGGACTTCCTCAGCGAGACCCCGACGCTGGTGAAGGCGCTGCGCACCGCGGTGGCTGTGCGCGATGCCGAGGGTGCACAGCGCGTCGCCCACACGCTCAAGGGCCTCGGCGACACGTTCGGTGCCACCGCGATGGCCCGGCTGTGCCGGCGGGCCGAGTCCCACGGACCGGCTCTCCCGGGCGCCGTCGTCGAGGAGATCGCCGGCGAGCACGCGCGCGTCGCGCAGGCCCTCCGCGTGCTCGCGGCAGGTTCGTGAGCGCGGCCGGCGTCGGACCCCGGTTCCTCGTCGCGACATGTGAGATCTCTCAGCATCAGACGCCCTGATCGTCAGCACGTCCGACGCTTCAGAGAGCGAACTTCTCCGCCGGACGACCCCGGTACCCCGCGAGACCGCCCGGCACGCCCCGGAAGAGCGCAGGCAGGGCCCCCGGACAGCGCCGCACCTCCGGTAGCCGCACCCCCCGTGGCCGCACTTGGCGATCGTTTAGCGGCGGGCTGTTCCCTGGTCCCGGGGTCGGCGCCGCCCCCACCCGCCGGCGCGAACCCCGTGTCGCCGCCGGAGACCACCACCGAACGTCACCGCGCACTCGGACGATGTCCGGAAAGGCAGCCCGCATGAGCATCGAGAACCGGGAGGTGAGCCCGTCGCCGGCGGCCACCGCCGACGTCGGGACCGCGGCGAAGGAGACGCTGGAGGACTACACGCTGCGCTTCGCCCCGCGCAGCTACCGGAAGTGGTCCACGGGCGTCGTCGGGGTGACGGCGCTGGGGGGCATCGCCTATCTCGCCGACTTCGCCATCGGCGCCAACATCGGCATCTCCTACGGCACCACCAACGCCCTGTGGGGCATCCTCGTCTTCGCCGTCGTCATCTTCGCGACGGGCTTCCCCCTGGCCTACTACGCCGCGCGGTACAACCTCGACCTCGACCTGATCACCCGCGGCTCCGGCTTCGGGTACTACGGCTCGGTCGTCACCAACGTCATCTTCGCAACGTTCACCTTCATCTTCTTCGCCCTCGAGGGCTCGATCATGGCCCAAGGCCTCGAGCTCGGGCTCGGGATCCCGCTGTGGCTCGGCTACGCGCTCTCGACGCTGATCATCTTCCCGCTCGTGGTCTACGGGATGTCGCTGCTGTCGAAGCTGCAGCTGTGGACCACGCCACTCTGGCTGGTGCTGATGGTCGCGCCGTTCGGCTACCTGCTCGTCAGCCACCCCGAGTCGGTGGGCTCCTTCTTCGCCTACCAGGGCGAGAACGGCCAGGGCACGCCCAGTCTGGGTGCGGTCATGCTGGCCGCCGGCGTGTGCCTGTCGCTGATCGCGCAGATCGCCGAGCAGATCGACTACCTGCGCTTCATGCCGCCGAAGACGCCGGAGAACGCCCGCCGCTGGTGGGCCTCGATGATCCTCGCCGGGCCGGGGTGGGTCTTCTTCGGGGCGATCAAGCAGGTCGTCGGGCTGTTCCTGGCGGTGTACCTGATCGCGAACGTGGCCGACGGCGCCGCCGTCGCCAACCAGCCGGTGCACCAGTTCCTGGAGATCTACCGCGACCTGCTGCCGCCGTGGCTGGCGATGACACTGGCCGTCGTGCTCGTCGTGATCTCGCAGATCAAGATCAACGTCACCAACGCGTACTCCGGCTCGCTGGCCTGGACGAACTCCTTCACCCGGGTCACCAGGCACTACCCGGGCCGGCTGGTGTTCCTCGGCGTGAACCTGGCGATCGCGCTGGTGCTGATGGAAGCGAACATGTTCGACTTCCTGAACTCGATCCTCGGCTTCTACGCCAACTGCGGCATGTCCTGGGTCGTCGTGGTGGCCGTCGACATCGCGATCAACAAGTACGTGCTGAAGCTGTCGCCGATCACGCCCGAGTTCCGGCGCGGCATGCTCTACGCCGTCAACCCGGTGGGCTTCGGCTCGATGATCGTGTCGGCCGGTGTGTCGATCCTGGTCTTCTTCGGGGTCTTCGGCGCGGCGGTCCAGCCCTTCTCCCCGCTCGTCGCGATCGGCCTGGCCGTGGTGCTGCCGCCGGTCCTGGCGATCGCGACGAAGGGCCGGTACTACCTGCGGCGCACCGACGACGGCCTCGCGTCGCCGCTGTTCGACGAGCACGGCAACCCGTCGGCGGAGGTCCTGCACTGCCACGTGTGCCGGCAGGACTTCGAGCGCCCGGACGTCACGAAGTGCGAGACGCACGACGCGGTGGTCTGCTCGCTGTGCCTGTCCACGGACAAGGTGGGCGACCACGTCCTGCCCGCTGGGAGCTGACCCGGACACCGGGCCCGCCCGGGTGTGCCCCAGGAGAGGGCGGTGCGCCCGGGCGGGCGCCGGGACGGGCGGCCGCGGGGGACGGCGAGTGCGGTGACCACACTAGGTTCAGGGCATGGCCCGCGTGATCAGGTTCCACGAGCTCGGCGGACCCGAGGTGCTGCGCATCGAGGACCTCCCGGTCCGCCCGCCCGGCCCCGGCGAGGTCCGGATCCGGGTCGACGCGGTCGGCCTGAACCGGGCCGAGGTCAACTTCCGCCGGGGCAGCTACCTCGAGGATCCGCGGCTGCCGGCGGGACTGGGCACCGAGGCGGCCGGTGAGATCCTGGAGGTCGGCCCGGAGGTGCCCGGCTGGGCCCCGGGCGACGCCGTCAGCGTGGTCCCGGCCTTCTCCCAGAACGACTACCCGGTCTACGCCGAGGAGGCCGTGGTGCCGGCCGCCGCCCTGGTGCGGCGGCCGGCCGGGATGGACGCGGTGACCGGCGCGGCCGTCTGGATGCCCTACGTCACGGTGTACGGGATGGTCGCCGAGATCCTGCGGGTGCGGCCCGGCGACCGGGTCGTGGTCACCGCGGCCGCGAACAGCATCGGCGTCGCGGCACTGCAGGTGCTGCGGTACCTCGGGGCGGTCCCGGTCGCGACGGTCCCGGCACCGGGCCCGGAGGCGGCACTGCGGGAGGCGGGGGCGGCCGAGGTCGTCGTCGCCGGGCCGTACGCGGGAGACGGCCGGGAGATCCCCGGCGGCGGCTCGCTGGCCGACGCCCTACAGACGGCCTTCGAGCGGGCCGACCCCGGCGATTCCCCGCGCCGGTCCGCGCCCGGTGCCGGGACCAGCACGGCCGGGAGCGATGCCGGCGACGGCCCCGGCGCGGACCTGGTGCTCGACGCCGTGGGCGGGCCGCAGGTCGAGCAGCTGGTCCGCGCCTGTGCACCCGGGGCGACCGTGATCGTGCACGGCGGGCTCTCGGGGCTGCCCACTCCCCTGCCCGGCGGCGGGTACGCGGCCGTGTGGCTGCGCCGCTACCGGGTCTTCGAGATCACCGGGGACCCGGCGGCGCTGCGCCGGGCCGAGCGGTTCGTGCGGGCCGGGCTCGCCGCCGGGGCGTTCGCGCCGGTGGTCGACCGGATCTTCGACTTCGACGACGTCGCCGCCGCCCACGCCTACCTCGACTCCCCCGACCGCGCCCCCGGCAAGCCCGTCCTGCGCGTCCGCTGAGTGTCGGTGGCGGGAGCCTGAGGAGTCGCATCCCGGAACCAGGATGCGCTTGTCGAGCCGTGAAGATGCGCATCATGGTTCCACAACGCGCTCTCCAGCCGACGGAGAGCGCAGTAGGGTTCCACAACGCGCTCGGGGGGCGTCAGGCCCAGGCGCGGGCCGAGCGGGCGGCCCAGTACTGCTCGGCGGGCTCGGCGAGGTCGAGCAGCTCGTCCTCCACCTCGGCGGGGATCTTCAGCCCGGTCGCGGCGGCGTTGCTCGCCACCTGGGCCGGGTCGACGGCGCCGGACAGCACGATCCCCGCCCACGGCTCGGCCAGCACCGCGGCGAACGCCAGCCGGTCCACACCGGTGCCCAGCTCGTCGGCCAGGTTCGCGACCCGGTCGTCCCGGGAGTTCGTCGCACCGCCCGGGGCCAGCCGCCCGTTCGCCAGGGCCTCCTTGACGATCACCCTCGCGCCGGCGTCGGCGGCCTCGGCCAGCGCCGGTCCCACGGACGGCTCGAGGATGTTCCAGGTGCTCTGGAACGAGGTGAACAACGGCTCGCCGTCGACCGTCACCTCCAGCGCCCGCCGGACGGCCTCCGCCTGCTGCGGGCCGGAGGTCGAGATCCCCACCCGGATCCCGTGCTCACGCAGGTCGGCCATCGCCCGGTGCAGGTCGGCGTCGTCGAGCGCGCCGGTGTCCAGGGTGGCCGAGTGCACGTGGTACACGGCCAGCCGGTCCCCGAGCAGCGCCAGCGACTCGGCGGACTGCTCCGCGAACGCCTCCACCGAGTGGTCCTTGACCTCGTGGACGACCGAGACGGAGCCCGCGGGGTCGACCACCGGCACCCCGTCGAGCCGCCAGTCCCCGACGTACCGGTAACCCCACTTGGACCCGACCTCGACGTCCGCCGCCTCGGGCCGCGCCGCGAGCCAGCCGGCCAGGAACTCCTCGGCCCGCCCGTAGGAGCGGGCGGCGTCGACGTAGCGGATCCCCGCGGCGTAGGCGGCGTCGAGCACCGCCCACGTGCGCTCGCGCAGCGCCTCGACGTCCCGCGCATCGCCGAGGTCGCGCGCGCGCCCGGCGGTGATGTACGCGGGCCTGCCGACCGCGGCCAGCCCGATCCCGATGCGGCGTACGGAGGTCACGTCCCCACGCTGCCACATCCCCGGCGGGACGGGAGGCTGCAACGGCACTGCAACCCTTGATCCCCGCGGTGTCGACGGCTTGGGTGAAGTGGCGCGCACCACAGGACGGAAGACCACATGCACGGAAGACGGACAGGGAGGTCCGCATGACCCAGACCCTCGAACCGGCCGCCGCCACCGGGGCCAGCGAACGGGTCGACACGTGGCTCGCCGACTTCGAGGCCGCCCTCGCGGCCCGGGACGCCGAGCGTGCGGCCGGCCTCTTCGCGACGACGTCGTTCTGGCGTGACCTGGTCGCGTTCACCTGGAACATCACGACCGTCGAGAACCGCGACGGTGTCGCGGACCTGCTGCGCTCCACCATGGGGTCCACCGACGCCCGCAACTTCCACACCACGGAGGAGCCGACCGAGGCCGACGGCGTCGTCGACGCCTGGATCGGCTTCGACACGGCCGTCGGCCGGGCCCGCGGGCACCTGCGGCTCACCGACGAGGGCGCGTGGACCCTGCTCACCACGCTCTACGAGTTGACGGGCCACGAGGAGCCGCAGGGCGAGCGACGCCCGATGGGCGCCGAGCACGGCGTCAACCGGGAGCGGGTCACCTGGGCCGAGGCCCGGCGGGCCGAGCAGGAGGAGATGGGCCGCACCCGCCAGCCCTACGTGGTGGTCGTCGGCGGCGGGCAGGGCGGTATCGCGCTCGGCGCACGGCTGAAGCAGCTCGGGGTGCCGCACGTCGTCGTCGACCGGCACCCGCGGCCCGGCGACCAGTGGCGCAGCCGCTACAAGTCGCTCTGCCTGCACGACCCGGTCTGGTACGACCACCTGCCCTACATCGACTTCCCGAAGAACTGGCCGGTCTTCGCGCCGAAGGACAAGATCGGCGACTGGCTCGAGTTCTACACCAGGGTCATGGAGATCAACTACTGGTCCTCCACGACCTGCACGCGGGCCTCCTACGACGAGTCCGCCGGGCGGTGGACGGTCGTGGTGGACCGGGACGGGGAGGAGATCACCCTCCACCCCGAGCAGCTCGTGCTCGCGACCGGCATGTCCGGCAAGCCGAACGTCCCGACGCTGCCCGGCCAGGACGTGTTCCGGGGCGAGCAGCACCACAGCTCGAAGCACCCGGGCCCCGACGCCTACCGGGACAAGAAGGTCGTGGTCGTCGGGTCGAACAACTCGGCGTTCGACATCTGCGGCGCGCTGTGGGAGGTCGGCGCGGACGTCACCATGGTGCAGCGCTCGTCGACGCACATCGTGAAGTCCGACTCCCTGATGGACCTCGGCCTCGGTGACCTCTACTCCGAGCGCGCGCTCGCGGCCGGGATGACCACGCAGAAGGCCGACATGACCTTCGCCTCCATCCCGTACCGGATCATGCACACCTTCCAGCAGCCGGTGTACGCGGCGATCAAGGAGCGCGACCAGGAGTTCTACGACCGGCTGGAGGCGGCGGGCTTCCGGCACGACTGGGGCGACGACGACTCCGGCCTGTTCATGAAGTACCTGCGTCGCGGCTCGGGCTACTACATCGACGTCGGCGCAGCGGACCTCGTCGCCGACGGCGACGTGAAACTCGTGCAGGGCCAGGTCGTCGAGCTGACCGAGCACACCGTGAAGCTCGACGACGGTACCGAGCTCGAGGCGGACCTCGTCGTCTACGCGACCGGGTACGGGTCGATGAACGGGTGGGCCGCGGACCTGATCAGCCAGGAGGTCGCGGACAAGGTCGGGAAGGTGTGGGGCCTGGGCTCCGACACGACCAAGGACCCGGGTCCGTGGGAGGGCGAGCAGCGCAACATGTGGAAGCCCACCCAGCAGGAGGGCCTCTGGTTCCACGGCGGCAACCTGCACCAGAGCCGCCACTACTCGCTCTACCTCGCCCTGCAGCTCAAGGCCCGGTACGAGGGGATCCCCACGCCGGTCTACCGGCTGCAGGAGGTGCACCACACCAGCTGAGCGCGACCGGGGTGCCCGGCGGCGGGGTAGGGGATCTCCGCCGCCGGGTACTCCGCGTCACATGCATGCCGAACTCCTCGTCGTCGGCGGCGGACCGGCCGCCCTCGCCGCCGCCACCAGCTATCGCGACCACGGCGGCGACGGCGCCGTGGTGGTCGTCTCGGACGACACCGCGCCCCCGTACTTCCGGCCCCCGCTGTCGAAGGACTACCTGCGCGGCGAGTCCGAGGCGGGCGACACGGAGCTCACGCCCGCCACCACCTACACCGACCGTGGAATCACCCTGTTGCTGCGCCAGATGGTGACCACGCTGTCGGCGCAGGAGCGGGCCGCGCAGCTCTCCGGTGGCGACCGGATCACCTTCAAGGCCTGCGTCCTGGCCACCGGCTCCGCCCCGAAACCCCTTCCGGTGCCCGGCGCCGACGCGCCCGCGGTCGCCATGCTGCGCACCCTCGACAGCGCGAAGGCCCTGCGTTCGGCGGCCCTGACCGCCCGCTCCGCCGTGGTGGTCGGGTCGGGGTTCATCGGCTGCGAGGCCGCCGCCTCCCTGGCCCGGCGGGGGCTGGAGGTCACGGTGGTGAGCACCGAGGAGCTGCCGCAGGAGAAGCGGCTGGGCCCCGACGCCGGCCGCCGCATCGCCGGCTGGCTGGCCGAGGACGGCGTCACGCTGGTCGGCGGCGCGCAGGTCGAGGCGATCGAGCCGCTCGGGGACCCCGAGGAGCGCCCGCGCCGGGTCCGGGTGTCGGAGCGCGACCCGCTGGAGGCCGACCTCGTGCTGGTCGCCGGCGGCATCGACCCGCACGTCACGCTCGCCCGGGCGGCCGGCCTGGCGGTGGAGCAGGGCCGGGTGGCCGTCGACGAGCACATGCGCGCCTCCCTGCCCGGCCTGTACGCCGCGGGCGACGTCGCCTACGCACGCAACGCCACCGCGGGCCGACACCTCGTGGTGGAGCACTGGGGCGAGGCCGAGGCGATGGGCACGGTCGCGGGCGGCGTGGCCGCCGGGGCCGACCTGCGCTGGGACGCCGTACCCGGGTTCTGGACCGAGATCGGCGGCCGCACCCTCAAGTACGCCGCCTGGGGCGACGGCTACGACCGGGCCCGCCTCGTCGACCACGGGAGCGGCGCCTTCACCGTCTGGTACGCCGACGACCGGGGACGCGCGGTCGGCGTCGCCACCCACGAGGCCGACGAGGACTACGAGCGCGGCAGCGAGCTCGTCGCCGCTGCGGAGCCGGTACCGGACGTGGCTGCGCTCACACCGGAGTAGGCGTAGGGCCCTCCGGGTACGCCTCACCTGATCATGGCCGGAGCGCGATACTCCGGTACCGGGCTCCGGGAGGTGCGTGTGTCGCTGCTGGTGTCCGCCTCGTCGGTGGGGCCGCCGTTCGCGGGGCCACCGTCCGCGGGGCCGCTCTCCGCCGGGTTGCCGTCCTCGGGGCTGCCGTCCTCGGGGTTGCCGTCCTCGGGGTTGCCGTCCTCGGGGCTGCCGTCCTCGGGGCTGCCGGAGGTGGCGTCCGGGCCGACCGGTGCCGGGGGTCGGGGCGCGGAGCAGCATCCCGCGGACCGCCTCGCGACCATGCTCCGCCGCGGCGAGCTGGAGCTCCCGTTGCCCGGCCACGGTGCGACCGGTCTCCGCTGGGCGCGGCTGGCCGCCTGGGGCCGGGAGAGCCTCCCGCTCGCCCGGCTCGCCGAGGGCCACACCGACGCCGTCGCCGTCCTGCGCGAGGCCGGCGTCGAGCCGGTCCCCGGTGCGCGTTACGGCGTGTGGGCGGCCCGCTCCGGCGGCACCGGCGCCGAGCTGACCGGGTCGGCCGGGGCCTGGGTCCTGCGGGGACGGGTCCGGTTCTGCTCCGGTGCGCCGGACCTGGAACGCGCGCTGGTGGTCGCCGCCGCACCGGGCGGGAGCCGGATCGTCGACCTCGACCTGTCCCGCGCCGGGATCCGGCGGCACGCCGACTCCTGGCGTGCGGCCGGGATGCGGGCCAGCGACACCCTCGACGTCGACCTCGACGACCTCCCCGTGGCCGACGTGATCGGTGTGCCGGGCTTCTACACCGGGCGGCCGGGCTTCTGGTGGGGCGGGGCCGGGGTCGCCGCCGTCTGGCTGGGCGGGGCCGCGGGGATCGTCGACGCCCTGCGGGACCGGTTGCGGGAGCAGGCCGACCCCCATCAGCTGGCCCTGTTCGGTGAGCTGCACGCCGGGCTCGAGGCCGTCGACGCGCTGCTCGGCCGGACCGCCGACGCGATCGACGCCGACCCCGCGTCGGCCCACCGCACCGCGGCCTGGACCGCCCGCGCCGCGGCCGAACGGCTGTGCCGGACCGTGCTCGACGTGGCCCCGCGGGTCGCCGGCGTCGCGGCGCTGGCGGGTGGCCTCGCCGACGAGCTCGCCGATCTGGGGATGTACGTCCGCCAGCACCACGGCGAGCGCGATCTCGCGGCCCTGGGGGAGGCGGTACTGGGGGAGGCGGTACCGGGGGAGGCGGTGCCGGCAGAGCCGGTACCGGGGGAGGCGGTGCCGGGACGTGCCGTGGCCGGGGAGGAGCGGTGACGGCGACGGTGTCGGGCTGGGCCGAGGCCCTCGCCCACCACGCACCGCCCGCCATGGACGCGACCGTCGGGCGGCTGGTCGCGGTGGCCGCGCACCCCGACGACGAGACCCTCGCCGCGGCCGGCTTCCTCCGCGCGGTGCACGCCACGGGCGGCACCGTGGAACTCGTCGTAGCGACGGACGGCGAGGCCGCCTTCCCCGACGCCCCGGCCGCCGACCGCGCCGCGCTCGGCCGGACCCGGCGGGCCGAGCTCCACGCCGCCCTCGAGGCGCTGGGCCTGCCGGAGACCCGGGTGTCCTGGCTCGGCCTGCCCGACTCGGGCCTGGCCGACCACGAGGAGGAGCTGACGAGCGCGCTCGCGCCGCTGCTGCGTCCCGCCGACACCTGCCTCGCGCCCTGGAGCGGCGACCCGCACCCCGATCACGCCGCGGCCGGCCGCGCCGCCGAGCGAGCGGCCCCGGTGGGCGCGCACCGCTTCGCCTACCCGATCTGGATGTGGCCCTGGTTGCGGCCGGACGACCCGACGATCCCGTGGCAGGCGGCCCGTGAGCACCGGCTGGACGAGCCGGCGCGCCGGGCCAAGGCCGTGGCGATCGAGCGGTTCGCCTCGCAGCTCGCCCCCGCACCCGACGGCGGCGCGCCGATCCTGCCGCCGGACGTCCTGGCCCACTTCGCCACGGGCCGGGAGCTGTTCTTCCGGGTCCCGCGCCCGGACAGCGCCCCCGCCGAGCGCTTCGCCGATCTCTACGCGGACGGCGCGGACCCCTGGGGGACCCGGACCAGTTGGTACGAGGAGCGCAAGCGCTCCGTCGTCGCGGCCTGCCTGCCGCACCGGCACTACGCACATGCCGCCGAGCCGGGCTGCGGACTCGGCGGCCTGACCCGGGTCCTGGCGGGGCGCTGCGGCGCGGTGACGGCCTCGGACTACACGCCGGCCGCCGTCGCGGCGACGCGGGAGGCCACCGGCGGGTTCCCCGGGGTGAGCGTGCTGGAGGCCGCCCTGCCGGACCCGCGGACGGTACCGGCGGGCGTCGACCTCGTGGTGCTCAGCGAGGTCCTCTACTACCTCTCCCCCACCGACGTCGGCGCCGTGGCCGACCGCGTCGCGCACGCCCTGGTGGCGGGCGGTGACGTGCTGCTCGCCCACTGGCGCGGCTGGCCGGCGGAAGCCCCGCAGGACGCGGCGGCCACGCACGGCCGGCTCCTCGACGACCCACGTTTCGACCTGCTCGTCGAGCACGTCGACGAGGAGTTCCTGCTGCACGTCCTGCGCCGCTCGTGAGCGGGCAGCACGGGCGGACCCGGCCGGTCGCGGCCGGCGGAGCGGCGCGGGGCGCCGCGCCCCGCCGGGCCGGCGAGGCGACGGCCGCCGTCGAGGCCGTCGCGGTCGTGATCCCCGCCCGGGACGAGGCCGAGCGGATCGGTACCTGCCTGCGGTCGGTCCGCGTCGCGCTCGCCGGGTGCGGGCTGCCCGGCGCGGTGTGCGTGGTGGCGGACCGGTGCACGGACGGCACCGAGGCCGTCGCGGCACGCCGTGCCGAGGTCATCGGGAACGGTGCCGCGCGCACGATCGGGGAACTCCGCACCCTCGGGGCCCGGCACCTGCTGGCCCGCCTGCCCGACCGGGCCTGGCTGCTCAGCACGGACGCGGACACCGTCGTCCCGCCGACCTGGGTCACCGACCACCTGCGGCACGCGCGCCGTGGGGCCGACGCGGTGGCCGGGCTGGTGGACCTCGACGACCCGGAGGTGCTGCCGGGGGACGTCCTGTGCCGCTACACCGACCTCGTCGGCGCCGGCACGGGGGTCGGCCGGCACAGGCACGCCTACGCGGCCAACCTGGGCGTGCGGGCCGAGGCGTTCCTGCAGGTCGGCGGCTTCCCGGCCGTCCCGTCCGGGGAGGAGCACGCGCTGCTGGCCCGGCTGCGGGCGGCGGGCCGGCGGGTCGTGTCCCCCACCGACGTCCGGGCCCGCACGAGCGCGCGGACCGAGGGCCGGGCGGTCGGTGGGCTGGCCGACCTGCTGCGCGGGCTGGGCGCCTGAGGGCCGGGGACCGCCATCTCAGGGCCGCTCGAGCTCCTCCAGGGCACCGACCAGCTGCAGCTGGGTGTCCACGCCGGTCACCTGCATCGGCCTGAGCACCACGCGGCTGCCACCGCTGACCACGGCGACCGTCGACCCGACCGCTTCGGCCGCGCGCTGGGTCCGGACCAACGCGGCGAGGCCGCGCGAGGCGAGGAAGCGGACGCCGGTCAGGTCGACGATCACGTGCTTCGCCGTGCGGACCAGGTCGATCGCGGCGTTCTGGAAGGCGGCGGCCTCCGCGGCGTCGATCTCGCCGCGCACCGCGAGCACCCGGGTCCGCTCGCCCACCCGGCACAGGTACAACTCCACCCCGCTGCCGGGTTCGTCGAGCCGCACCCAGTCCCCGGCCTCGGCGCACCAGGCGGCGACCTCGGGCAGGTCCGGCGGCAGATCCGGCGCGGGGCCGGTACCCGCACACTCGGCACTGTCGGGAGCGGGGCTCACGGGATTCGTCCTCTCGGCATAGGAGCAGGCTTCTCGACTCCGGACCAGTGTGAGGACGACCGTACCCTCCTGCGCCCGCCGAGGCGCGACGGCCGCCCGACCGAGCCGTGCCGAGCGGGTGTCGAGGTTGGCCGCCGCGTCGGTGGGAACCCGGCGGCATGACGACGCCCGACCCCGACCCGGTCCCCACCTTCCACCGGGACCGTGTCGACCGGATGGACCACCAGGACCCGCGCGACCGCGAGGACGAGACGCCCGCGGGCTCCGAGGACGAGCCCGCGGAGGAACGCTCCCAGGAGGGCGGCCCGGACTCGGGCACGAGCGGGGAGTGGCGGGAGGGCGCCTCCGGCTAGCCGGCCCCCCGAGTCGCATGCTCATCGCAGGCAGCGGATCGCACGCGGCGTCCGGACCACGGTCCCTGCGTCGCGCCCGAGCCGGGGCCGGTGTGTCACTGTGCTCCATTCGGCGGGTGGCCGGCCCCGGACGTGCTGTGATGGTCGGCGGACGTCGACACCGATGTGGGCGGGAGTGCGGATGCTGCGGGCGGCGGAGTGGTTGATCGAGGCCGAGCGGGTGCTCGGCCAGGTGCTGGAGGGGGTGGCGCCCGACCAGTGGCGCACCCTCGTCCCGCCGCTGCCGACCGGACCGGACCCGACGCGGCCGACCGCCCTCGACGCCCTCGTCCGGCACCACGTCCGGGCGAACGCCGCCCTGCCCGACCTCCTCGACGGCCGCGCGCCGGAACCGGCCGAGCAGGCCCCGGCCGACCTCGACCATCGGCAGGACCTGCCCGCCCTGTCCCGCGAGGTCTCGGCGAAGGCCTGCGCCGCGGCCGCGGCCGTCGCCGACCCGGCCGCGCCCACCGGGGCCGACGGCCTCCCCGCCGAGGAACTGTTGTGGCGGCGTGCGGTCGGCACCGCGCTCATGGCGCACGAGGTGTCGGTGCACCGAGGCTCGGTCAACCCGCTGACCGAGGACCTGGCCCGGGGGCTGTGGGAGCACACGGAGCCGGAGGCGGCGCGCTGGCGCGCGCTCGGGTGGTTCGGCGAGCCCCTCACCCCGGTCCCCGCCGACGTGTCCTGGCGTGACCGGTTCCTCATGGCCGCCGGGCGCGACCCGCACCCGCTCTGGGACCGCTGAGGGCCCCCGCTCCCGCCGGCGTCGGCGTCAGCGGTGCTCGCGCCACGCCCGCTCGAACGGCAGCCGCCACGCGTTGGGCGCGATGAGCTGGTGGATCGCGTTCGGCCCCCACGACCCGACGGGGTAGGTCTTGGCCGGCGGCGGGTCCTCCAGCAGCGGCGCGGACCGCTCCCACAGCGACTCGATGCCCTCGGCCGTGGTGAACAGGGTGTGGTCGCCCCGCATGGCGTCGAGGATCAGGCGCTCGTAGGCCTCCAGCACGTCGCCGGCCGACTCGGTCTCCTGGGTGGAGAACTGCATCGACAGCTTCTCGAGCCGGAAGCCGGGGCCGGGACGCTTGCCGTAGAACGACAGCGACACCTTGGAGGAGTCCGCGAGGTCGAAGGTCAGGTGGTCCGGTCCCTGGGTGCCCACGCCGGAGCCCGCCGGGAACATCGTCCGCGGCGCCTCCTTGAACGCGATCGAGATGATCCGCTGGCCCTCGGCCATCTTCTTCCCCGTGCGCAGGTAGAACGGCACGCCGGCCCAGCGCCAGTTGTCCAGCCCGACCTTCAGCGCGATGAAGGTCTCGGTGTCGGAGTCCCGGGCGACGCCCTCCTCCCCGCGGTAGCCGCCGTACTGGCCGCGCACCACGTCCCACGGGTGCACCGGCAGCAGCGAGCGGAAGACCTTGTTCTTCTCCTCGCTGATCGCCCGCGGCTCCAGCGCGGTGGGCGGCTCCATCGCCACGAACGCCATGACCTGCATCAGGTGCGTGACGACCATGTCCTTGTAGGCACCGGTGGACTCGTAGAAGTTGGCGCGCTGGTCCAGCCCGAGCGTCTCGGGGATGTCGATCTGGACGTGGTCGATGAAGTTGCGGTTCCAGATCGGCTCGAACAGGCCGTTGGCGAAGCGGAACGCGAGGATGTTCTGCGCCGCCTCCTTGCCCAGGAAGTGGTCGATCCGGAAGATCTGCGACTCGTCGAAGACCGTGTGCACGTAGTCGTTGAGCTCGATCGCGCTGGCCAGGTCGTGCCCGAACGGCTTCTCCATCACCACCCGGGCGCGGTCGGCGAGGTCGGCGTCCCGCAGCATCGCGATCACCGCCTGCGCGGCCTTGGGCGGCACGGACAGGTAGTGCAGCCGCTGCACGTCCTCGCCGAGCCTGGCCTCGGCCTCCTTCACCGCGGCGGTCAGCCCCTCCGGCCCCGCCCCCTGCGGCACGTAGGTCAGCTTGTCGGCGAACCCGGCCCACGCCTCGTCGTTCAGCTTGTGGGTGCCGAAGTTCTGCACGGCGTGGCGGGCGAGCTCGCGGAACTCGTCCGTGGACAGGTCGTCCATCGCCGTGCCCACCACGCGGACCTCCGGCGCGAGCGACGACTCGCACAGGTACGCCAGGCCCGGCAGCAGCTTGCGCTTGGCCAGGTCGCCGGTCGCCCCGAACAGCACGATGACGTGCGGCGTGAGCGGCTCCTGGTCGCGGCGGAAGGGGCGCGAGCCAGGGCCGGGGTAGGCGATCGTCTGGGGTCGGGACTCGGGCACGCGGGGCTCCTCGAGGGACGGACCGGTGGGCACGCGACGTCGGGTGCGACCCTAGCCCTTCGCGCGTCCGCCGTCCCGTCGGCGTGATCAACCGGGTGCACCGCGCGGCGCGGCCGGGCACGCGGCACGATGCGGGGCATGAGCACGGACGCGGGCAGGGGCACGGGACGCGAGCACGATCTGGTCGTCTTCGGCGCCACGGGGTTCGTCGGGGCCCTGCTGGCCGGCTACCTCGCGCGTGCCGCGCCGGAGAACGTGCGCATCGCGCTCGCCGGGCGGTCGCGCGGGAGGTTGGAGACCGTGCGGGCCGCGCTGCCCGAACGGGCCCGGGACTGGCCGCTCGTCACCGCGGACTCGACCGACCCCGCCTCGCTGGCGGCGCTCGCGGCCGCCTCCCGGGTCGTCGCGACGACGGTGGGGCCCTACGCGAGGTACGGCCTGCCGCTGGTCGAGGCGTGCGCCCGGGCCGGCACGCACTACGCGGACCTCACGGGCGAGGTGCTGTTCGTCCGCGAGGCGATCGACCGGTACGACGCCGTGGCCCGCGAGTCGGGCGCGCGCATCGTGCACTCGTGCGGGTACGACTCCGTCCCGTCCGATCTCGGCACCCTGCTGCTGCACCGGGCCGCGGGCACCGACCTCGCCCGGGTCCGGGCCGTCGCGACGGCGCGGGGCGGGTTGAGCGGCGGCACCCTCGCCTCGCTGCTCGGGCACGTCGAGAGCGTCGCGGGTGACCCCGCCGCGCGCCGGATCGCCCTGCGGCCGCACTCGCTCAGCCCCGATCCCGCCGCCGAGCCCGCCCCGGACCAGCCGCGCGACGCCGGCCCGCCACGCCGCGAGCCCGACGGCTCGTGGACCGCCCCGTTCGTCATGGCGCCCTACAACACCCGGATCGTGCGGCGGAGCAACGCCCTGCAGGACTGGGGCTACGGCCGCGGGCTGCGCTACGAGGAGCGGATGGCGGCGGGGCGCGGAGCGGCCGGCGCGGCGGCCGCCGTGGCGATCACCGCGGCGACGGCGGCCATGGTCGCCGGGGCGACGTTCCCGCCCACCCGTGCGCTGCTCGAGCGGGTGCTGCCGAAGCCCGGCACCGGGCCGAGCGAGCAGGCCCGGGCGAAGGGCTTCTTCCGGCACGTCCTGACCGGCACCACGACCGACGGCCGGACGGTGACCGCCACGGTCGCGGGCTCCGGCGACCCGGGATACTCCGCCACGGCGGTGATGCTGGGCGAGAGCGCGCTGTGCCTGGCCCTCGACGACCTCCCCGACCGCAGCGGTTCCCTGACCCCCGCCACCGCGATGGGCCACACCCTGATCGAGCGCCTCCGCGAGGCGGGCCACACCTACGAGGCCTCGGCGCCGTAGGCCCGCGCTCGGCGGGGTGCGTGGCCGCATCTCCCGACTCGCGCCGCCACAACTCCCGACTCGCGCCGCCACGACTCCCGACTCGCGCTGCCACGACTCCCGACTCGCGGGTGCCCGCTCCCGCACCCCTCCCGCTCGCCGCGCGTCAACCGCGCGAGCGCCACGCCTCGGCGAGCAGCTCGTGGCTGCGCACCCGGTCGGCGTGCTCGGTGGTGATGGTGGTGACCAGCAGCTCGTCCGCCCCGGTCACCCGGGCGAGCGTCGCGAGCTCGTCGCACACCGTCTCCGGCGTGCCCACGAACTGGGTGTCGACGCGGTCGGCGACCCCGGCCCGCTCCTCCGGCGTCCACTCGCGGGCGCGCGCCTGCGCCGGCGTCGGGTACGGCCGGGCGCCGTGTCCGGCACGGATGTCGAGCACCCACTGGCCGTAGGGCTCGGCGAGCTCGCGGGCCCGTTCGTCCGTCTCCGCCACGACGACGTCGGCGGACACGATCACGTACGGCGCGGCCGCGCGGCCGGGCCGGAAGGCCTCGCGGTAGGCGGCCGCGGCGTCGAGCACCAGGTGCGGGACCAGGTGGTAGCTCACCGCGAACGGCAGGCCGTGCTCCCCCGCCACCCGCGCGCTCTCCCCCGGTGTCGAGCCCAGGACGACCACCTCGACCTCGGCGCCCTCGGCCGGCGTGACGTGCAACGGTTCGCCGCGCGGGCCGCGGGCGGTGCCGGCGAAGTACGCCAGGATCTCGCCGACCTGCCGCCCGTAGTCGGGCGGCTCCTGGTCCGGGTCGAAGCCGAGCAGCTCGGCGAGGCAGCCGTACAGACCCAGGTCCGACGGCACCGTGCCCGGCTTCGGCAGGAGCAACCCGTCGACCACCCGGGTCTCGGGCGCCCGCCCGCCCCTCCGGCCGGTCGGTCCGTTCCGGATCAGCCGCAGGATGCGGTGCAGGTCGAAGCGCCCGAGCCCGACGTCGACACGTCCGGGGTGGACCGCGGCCACCGTCCCGAACTGCTCGGCGACCTGCACCGGCCGGGTGTGCGGCAGCTGGACCGCGCCGGAGCCCACCCGGATGCGCCCGGTCGCCGCCGCGATCAGCGCGACCAGGACCGGGGTCGACGACGACGCGACCCCGGTGGCGAGGTGGTGCTCGGCCACCCAGTAGCGGTGGTACCCCGCCCGCTCCGCGGCCTGCGCGAGGTCGATCGAGTTCCGGAGCGCGTCGCCGGCGGTCCCGTCCGCCGGGACGGGTGAGAGGTCCAGCACGGACAGCGGGAGGCTCACCCCCGAACCCCCTCGGCGGCCCCGCCGCCCGGCAGGACCTCGCCGAGCACCGCCGCCCAGCCCTCCGGGGCCTCCACCGGCGAGAAGTGCCCGACACCGTCGAGCGGGCGCAGGTCCACCCGCTCGAACCACTCGTCGAGCCGGTCGGACCAGGCCCGCGGGAACAGCGGATCGTGCTCGGGCCACAGCACCGTGGTCGGCCCGGCGATCCGGGCCGCCGGGGGCTGCTCGGCGAGCGAGCGCGCGATCATCCCGGATCCGCTGCGGTACCACCCGATCGACGCCACGAACGCGCCCGGCAGGGCGTAGTGCTCGGTCAGCCGGGAGAGCCGCTCCTCCTCGACGGTGAAGCCGGGGCCCGACCAGTGGTCCCAGAAGTGCCGTAGGTGGGCGCGGACGGCATCGGGCCGGCCGTCGATCAGCTGCTCGGCCAGCTCGAGGCGGTGGAAGTGCTGGTACCAGAACTCCCGCGCGGCCTCCGGCGCCAGCACCCGGTCGCCGGCGCCGGGCAGGGGCGGCGCGACGACCAGGGCGGCGACCCGGTCCGGGTGCTCGGCCGCGAGCGTCTGCGCGACCCGGCTGCCGACGTCGTAGCCCGCGAGCACGGCCCGCCCGATCCCCAGCTCGTCGAGCAGCGCGAGCACGCTGCGCGCCTGGCCGCCCGCGGCGAGGTCGCCGCCCGCGTGCTTGTCCGACTCGCCGAAACCGCGCAGGTCGGGCCGGACCACGTCCGCGGTGCCGGTCTCGGCGAGCAGGCCGGCCACCGCCGCCCAGTCGCTGCGGTCGCCCGGCCAGCCGTGCAGGAGCAGGACCGGGTGACCCGATCCGGCCCGCTCGTAGGCGAGGGCGTAGCCGTCGACGTCGGGGCTGGTTCGTGTCGTCCCTGCCACCTGCCGGACCCTACGACGTCGTGTCCCGGCCTGCTCGCGGTTAGTGTCGGTGGGGTGGTCCCGGGGGTACTGACGCAGCGGCGGTGGATCGACCGCTGCCTCGTCACGACCACCGGCTGTCGCGCCCGCTGACCGCGCGCCCCCGTCCTCGACCCACCCTCCAGGGAGAGCTGTCGGATGACCCCCCTGCACCTCGCCGTCGCCCTCGAGGGCACCGGCTGGCACCCCGCCTCGTGGCGCGAGCCCGAGGCCCGCCCCACCGCCCTGTTCGACGCCGGCTACTGGGCCGACCAGGTGCGCGAGGCCGAGCGCGGCCTGCTCGACCTGGTCACGATCGAGGACGGCTTCGGGATCCAGTCCTCGCGCCCGTTCGAACCCGACGAGCGCACCGACCAGGTCCGCGGCCGGCTCGACGCGCTGCTCGTCGCGGCGAGGGTCGCGCCGCTGACCTCGCACATCGGGATCGTCCCGACCGGGGTCACCACGCACACCGAGCCCTTCCACTTCTCCAAGGGCATCGCGACGCTGGACTACGTGAGCACCGGCCGGGCCGGGATCCGGGTCCGCGTCTCCACGCGCCCGGACGAGGCCGCCCTCGTCGGGCGCCGCGAGGTCTCCCGCGAGGACGCGCCGGACCTGTTCGACGACGCCGCGGACTGGGTCGAGGTCGTGCGCCGGCTGTGGGACAGCTGGGAGGACGACGCCGAGATCCGGGACGCCGCGACCGGCCGGTTCGTCGACCGGGAGAAGCTGCACTACATCGACTTCGAGGGCCGGTTCTTCTCCGTGCGCGGCCCGTCGATCACCCCGCGGCCCCCGCAGGGCCAGCCGCTGGTCGCCGCGCTGGCGCACCGCGACCACGCCTACCGCCTCGTCGGTCGCTCCTGCGATCTGGGCTTCGTCACGCCGCAGGAGACCGCCGACGTCGCCCCGGTCCTGGACGAGATCCGCCGCGAGCAGGAGGCCGCGGGCCGGGCGGAGGAACCGCTGCACGTGCTCGGCGACGTCGTGGTGTTCCTCGACGAGTCCGCCGAGGCCGCGCGGGACCGCAAGGGTCGCATGGACTCCCGGTTGGGCCGCGAGCTGATCAGCGACGCGCGGATCGTCGTCGGCACCCCCGCCGAGCTGGCCGACCTGCTGCTGGAGTGGCAGGAGGCCGGGCTGGCCGGCGCCCGGCTGCGCCCCGGCTCGGTCGACCACGACCTCGGGCAGATCACCCGCGGGCTCGTGCCCGAACTGCAGCGCCGCGGCGCCTTCCGCACGGCCTACGAGGCGGACACCCTGCGCGGGCTGTTCGGCCTCGACCGGCCCGCCGATCGCTACGCCGCCTGACCACCCGGGAGGACATCGCATGCCGCGCAAGCAGATCCACCTCGCCGCGCACTTCCCCGGCGTCAACAACACGACGGTGTGGAGCGACCCGGAGGCCGGCAGCCACGTCGAGTTCGACTCGTTCGTCCACTTCGCCCGGACGGCCGAGCGGGCGAAGTTCGACTTCCTGTTCCTCGCCGAGGGCCTGCGCCTGCGCGAGCAGGGTGGGCAGATCTACGACCTCGACGTCGTCGGCCGGCCGGACACCTTCACGGTGCTGGCCGCGCTCGCCGCCGTCACCGACCGGCTGGGGCTGGCCGGGACGATCAACTCGACCTTCAACGAGCCCTACGAGGTCGCCCGGCAGTTCGCCTCCCTGGACCACCTCTCCGCGGGCCGCGCCGGGTGGAACGTCGTGACCTCCTGGGACGAGTTCACCGGGGAGAACTTCCGCCGCGGCGGCTTCCTGCCCCAGGACAAGCGGTACCTGCGCGCCAAGGAGTTCCTCGCCGCCACCTGGGAGCTGTTCGACTCCTGGCGGGGCGACGAGATCGTGGCGGACAAGGAGTCCGGCGAGTTCTGGCGGCCCGGCGGCGACTTCGCGATCCGCTCGGACCAGTTCGACATCCACGGGCGGTTCCCGGTGCCGCGCAGCCCGCAGGGCCGCCCGGTGGTCCTGCAGGCCGGAGACTCCGAGGAGGGCCGCGAGTTCGCCGCCTCCGGGGCGGACGCGATCTTCACCCGGCACGGCACCCTCGAGGCCGGCCGGGCCTTCTACGCCGACGTCAAGGGCCGGCTGGCGAAGTACGGCCGCTCCCCCGACGACCTGAAGATCATGCCGTCGGCCACCTTCGTGCTGGGCGACACCGAGGCCGAGGCGCAGGAGAAGGCCCGGCACGTCCGGTACCAGCAGGTGAGCCCCGCGACCGCGATCAAGTTCCTCGAGCAGCTGTGGAACCGGGACCTGTCCGACCACGACCCGGACGGCCCGTTGCCCACGGTGGACCCCGTCGTCGGGGAGAACACGATCTCCCGCGGCCGGGCCAGCGTGCGGATGTACCGGGACCCGATCGCGACCGCGAACGAGTGGCGCGAGCTCGCCGAGGCCAAGCAGCTCAGCACCCGCGAGGTGATCATCGAGGTGACCGGGCGGCAGAACTTCATCGGCACCCCGGGCCGGATCGCCGAGCTGCTCGACGAGTTCGTGCAGGCCGACGCGTCGGACGGGTTCGTGCTCGTCCCGCACATCACGCCCGGCGGGCTCGACGAGTTCGCCGACACCGTGGTGCCGCTGCTGCAGGAGCGCGGGGTCTTCCGGACCGAGTACGAGGGCGCCACGCTGCGCGAGCACCTGGGCCTGAAGCCGGCGCCGACCACGGCGGCCGGCGACCTCGGGACGGCCGTGTCCGGCTGAGCTAGGCCGGCACGGCAGTGGTCGGGACCGTCCCGAGCAGTTCGATGCCGTTGCGGGCGGCGACATCGAGGACCTGACCCATGCTCGGTTCGCCCTCGGCGGCCGCCGCCGCGGCGGCCCGCACGAACCCCTCGAACGCCGTCCCCGGGGCGTGCACGACGAAGGCCACTGCGCACGAGCCTTCGCGGTGGTGTCGACACGGCGTCGACGACCTCGATCGGCATCCGGTGCGCCGCTCCACGTCGGGGGCGCCGGCGTTGTCCACCAGGGTCAGTAGGACGCGCCGTCGGTCCGCGCGGCCGCCGAGTCGGATGGTCGGGTACGCGGGCTCCCCCTCCGGCGGCCCGCGTCCCGGGCCGCGGCGTCCTCCAGGATCACCGCGGAGGCGCTGGTGCCGAAGCGGGTGGCACCGAGCTCGTGCAGCGCGAGCAGGGTGTCCAGGTCCCGCACCCCGCCGGAGGCCTTGACCTGCACGGACGGGCCGACGGAGGCCCGCATGAGGGCGACGTGCTCGGCCGTCGCGCCGCCGCCGGCGAACCCGGTCGACGTCTTGACGAACGCCGCGCCCGCGGCCTCCGCCGCGCGGCACCCGGCCACGATCTCGTCGCCGGTGAGGAAGGCCGTCTCCAGGATGACCTTGACCAAACGCTCCCCCGCCGCCCCGACGACGGCGGCGATGTCGGCCCGGACGTCGTCGAGCAGGCCGCTGCGCAGCCGGCCGATGTTGAGCACCATGTCCAGCTCGACGGCACCCTCGGTGAGCGCCTGCCGGGCCTCGACCACCTTCGCCGTCGTCGACGTGGTGCCGTGCGGGAAGCCGAGGACGGTGCCGACCGCGACACCGCTGCCGGCCAGTGTGGACACCGCGTGGGCGACGTCGGACGGCCGCACGCACACGCTGAACACCCTGTGCCGCTCCGCCATCGCGAGGTCCGCGTCGACCTGTCCGCGGGTGAGCTCGGGCTTGAGGATCGCGTGGTCGATCATCGCGGCGATCGCGGCGGCGTCGAGGCTCATGCGCAGGGCTCCGGGACGGCTCGCGGGTCGGGGAGGGACGGGGACGACGCTACCGGAGGGCGGCGGTGAGGATCGGGTCTTGCCCGGCGGCGTGGCCGCTCGTACGTTGGGCGCCTGCGTGAAGGGCCGTCGAGACCACGATCGGCCCCTTCCCCCGGGAGGCCTCCGGATGCCGGACCCGACGGCGGGACGCGGGAGCCGCCTCCCGGCGGAACCGGTCCCGCGTTCCCTGCAGGACCGCCTCGTCGACGTGCTGCGCGACGTCCGGTATCCGGCGGAGCGCTGGGAGATCATCGCCGGCGCCACGACGCGGGGCGCCGACGCGCTGACGGCCTGCCACCTCGCTCGGCTGCCCTACCGTACCTACACCGACCTCGACGCCGTGCTCACCGGCGTGTTCGGCCGACGGCCGGTCACGCCGCCGGGACCGGTCGAGCCCGCCTGAGCGCGGCGGCCCCGGAGGCTCAGGCGCGAGCACGGCCGGTGGCGAGCGACCAGCCCAGTACCGCCACCGACCCCACCAGCAGGACCATCGCCAGCGGCACGTGCACGGCCATCACGCCGCCGCTGCCCAGCGCGGCCTGGACGAAGCTCACGGCGAACACGACGGCCGCCACGATCGGCGGCCACCACGGCCCCCTCGCCGAGCGGGCGACCAGGAAGGCGACGATGGCCGTCAGCCCGGTGAGCACGTGCACCACGATCGCGCCGGCGGAGTGCAGCGCCACGGCGGTCGCGCTGCGGGACAGGATCTCGCCGGCCGACACCCCCTGCAGGACGATCATCAGCGCGGCCAGCACGGCCAGGACGCGCAGCAGGGTCATGACCGCCGGGGAGACGGGGGACGCGGCGGGCGAGCGGGTCATGGTGCTCCTCTCGTCGGCCGGGCTCCCCGGCTCGGGTGCTACGGAAGGATGGGCGCACGGGAGCGCCCGCGCTCCCGATCGTGACCGTCCCGTGACCTTCCCGGGCCCCGGCCGTCGAGAAGGAGCTGAGGGCTCAGGTGTCGAACTTCTCCGCCCGGGACGGGGTGCCCTCGGCGGTGAGGTACTCTAGCGTGCGGGTGAGCTCGAGCAGCCGGGTGAGCCCGGGCTGCAGGTCGTCCAGCTGCAGCCGGGCCCCGGCCGCCCGCACGTGCCGGTGCGCCATGAGCAGCGCGGACAGGCCGTAGGAGTCGCAGAAGGCCACCTCGGCGCAGTGCAGGTGCACCGCGCCCAGGCCGGGGTGCGCTCCCAGGCCCTCGACGAGCACCCGGTTGATCTCGTCGGCGTGGTCGTGGTCGAGATCGCCCACGAGGGTGAGCCGGCCGGTCCGGCGCCCGACGACCGCCCAGGTGCAGGTGAGCCGTCGTCCCGCCGTCACGCGGACTCCCGCGTGCCCACGAGGGAGGCCGAGAGCCGGGCCTGCGCGCCCTCCAGCAGGGCCGTGGCCCGCGGGAAGTCCCGCAGCTCCTCCCCGAGCAGCTCGAGGGCGGGGACCAGGAAGGTCGCCGGCACCGACCGGGCCTCCAGGATCTCCGCGGTCCAGCGGAGGAAGCGGCCGAACAGCTCGTCGTCGCCGGTGTAGAGCGAGGTCGCCAGGAACTGCACGATGTGGTCGAGGTCCTCGGCGGTGTGCTGGCGCTGCTGGTCGGTGTAGCGCGCCATCACCGGCAGGCGCAGCTCCAGGCCCGTGTACATCGCCTTGACCAGCTGCGGCGCGGTCCGCGTGACCATCGTGTACTCCTGGTCCGCGAGATGCGGCAGGTCGTCGATGGCCTGGGTGCTGTTCTCCGGCCGCGGCAGTGGGCCCTCCCCCAGCCGGTCCGCCGCGGTGCGCGCGT
The DNA here is from genome assembly GCF_047200735.1 of Pseudonocardia oceanicola. Taxonomy (NCBI): domain Bacteria; kingdom Bacillati; phylum Actinomycetota; class Actinomycetes; order Pseudonocardiales; family Pseudonocardiaceae; genus Pseudonocardia; species Pseudonocardia oceanicola. The sequence goes on along the minus strand of NZ_JBJZON010000001.1, from coordinate 485,585 downwards.
CGGGCGCCCACGCCTCGGCCCCCAGGAGCCGGGCGTAGCGGCCATCCGAGCCGAAGGCGGCGCCGCCGGCGATCACCGGCACGCCGGTGGCCCGGCACGCCGTGATGGTCGCGTGCGCGGTGGGCAGCCGGGTCGCGATCGACCCCGAGAGGGCGACGGCCTCGGGACTGGTGCGGTGCAGGTGCTCCACCAGGTGCGGCGCGGGCACCTGGGCGCCGAGGTAGTCCACCGTGAACCCGCGCAGCCGCAGCACCTCGGCGAGCAGCCGGGCGGGCAGGGCGTGCCACTCCCCGTCGACACAGGCCACGGCGATCCGGCCGCGGTGCGGCTCGGTGCGCACCCGGTGCCCGATCGCGCCGATCACGCGCTCGTCGATCGCGGTCGCGGTGTGCTCCTGTGCGACGCTGATCCGGTTGGCCGCCCACTCGCGGCCGACCCTGCGCTGCACCGCGCCGACGACGTCGAGGAGCACGGCCTCCGGGTCGACGCCGGCGTCGAGCGCGCCCAGCACGACGTCGGTGGCGGCGTACTCGTCGCCCGCGATCGCGGCGGACCACAGCGCGTCGGTGTACTGCGGGAGGGACTCCTCGGGCCCGATCGGGGTTCGGGTCGTCGGATCGGTCATGCGGTGTACCTACCTCGTCCGTGCCCCCCGACCGCGGTCAGGTGCTGCCCGCGGGGAGCCGTGATCGCCAGGACGGCCATGTCGTCGTGCGTGCCGCGCCCGAGCCACTGCGACGCCAGCATCTGCACCCGCTCGACGACGGCCTCGGCCGGCATCCCGGCGCACTCGCCGAGCGCCCGGCGCAGGCGCTGCTCGCCGAACAGCTCGTCGCCGAAGGGACCGCCCTTCGCCTCGGTGATGCCGTCCGTGTACATCAGGCACGTCTCGCCCGGGCCGAGCGTCAGCTCGGCCGTGGTGGCCCGGACGTCGGGTATCGCACCGATGAGGGTGCCGCGCGTGGGGGCCTCCTCGACGTGCCCGTCGGCCCGCACGATCAGTGGGGCCGGGTGGCCGCCGCAGGTCAGCCGCAGCCGCACCCCGGCACCGTCCCGGGCGACGGAGGCGAGCACGAGCGTGGCGAACCGCGCGTCGTGGGTGTTCAGCAGCGCGCCGTTGAGCAGGCGCAGCATTCGCAGGTGGTCGTCGGCGAGCGGGAGCAGCGCGTGCAGGGTGCTGCGGATCTTCCCGGTGAGGACGGCGGCGTCGAGGCCCTTGCCACAGACGTCCCCGAGGACGACGAGCGACTCGGCGCCGTTCTCCCCGTCCTCCACGCTCGCCGGGTGCACGTCGTAGAAGTCCCCGCCGACGCGATCGCCGTCCTGCGAGGCGCGGTACCGGGCGGCGAACTCCACGCCGGGGAGCTGGTGCACCGTGGGGGGCAACAGGTCCCGCATCAGCGTCTCGGTGATCGACGCCTGCTGGTCGTACATCCGGGCGGCGGACATGGCCACGCCGGCGCGGGTGGCGAACAGCCGCGCGACGACCTCCTCCTCCTCGCTGAACTCGGCGGCTCCGGCACCGCGCACGAGGATCAGCGCACCGGCCGGCACGCCGTGCCCAGGCAGCGGGGTGACGACGATCGAGCCGACCTCGCCGAACCCGGTCGGTCGCAGCCACTCCGGGACCGACATCGGGTCGAGCCAGCGCGAGGGCACGGGCGGGAAGCCCTGCAGCGCCTCGGCCAGGCCGGGGACCTCCTCGGCGTCGACGTCGAGCACGTCGTGCACGATCTCGCCGCCGCGCAGGACGGTCACCGTGGGGTACCGGCCGCCGCGGGCGGGGGCCATGACGATCGCGGCGTCGCAGAGGTTCTCGGTCGCCAGCGCGACCGTGGTCTCCATGCACCGCTGCAGGTTCAGCGACCCGAGCAGCGCGGTGGAGACCTCGGTGAGGAAGGCCGTGCGGGCCTGCTCGGTGCGCAGGGCCTCGCGGGCGAGCCGGGTGTCGGTGTCGTCGACGAGCCACCAGGTGACCGTGCCGTCGTCGTGCCGCACGGGGTGGCCCTCGAGGCTGCGCCGGTCGACCCAGCCCTGCGCGGCGCCGCCGGGTCCCGGGGTGCCGGCGAGCGTCGCGTGGGACTCGGCCAGCCAGCCGGGGGCGGTCGCAGTGAGGGACTCGCCGACGCGCACGCCGGGCAGCAGCGCGCGCGCAGCCCGGTTGAGGGCCTGGACGATCCCGGCGGCGTCCGCCACCACGGCCGGGTGGGGTGCGGTGTCGATCCTCGTGTCGATCTCCAGGAGAGTCGCACCAGTGGCGTGCTCGGGGTCTGTCACAGGCACGGGACGCCGGCACGCCCCTTCTCACCTCGAATCCGTCGTGGTCGGCCCGGTCAGTGTCGCCTACTGCTGCGGGATCTGTCCAAAGGACACCGACTCCGGACAACGGCGGTCGTGTCGCGGGAATTCCCGGGTCAGCCCGGCTCGGGCGCCATCAGCGCCCACACCACCTTGCCCTCGCCACGGTCGACGACGGCCCACTCCTCGGCCAGCGAGGCGACCAGCTGCAGCCCGCGGCCGCGGGCGGCGCCAGGATCGTGCGGCCGGAGGACGGGCGGGAGCGGTGAGCGGTCCGCCACGGCGATCCGCACGCCCCTCCGGTCGAACGTCACGGTGAGCGTGAACGGGGTCCCGGCGTGCTCGACGGCGTTGGCGACCAGCTCGTTCACCACCAGCGCGACGTCCTCCGGGTCCCCCGGGTACGCCCACGCCGCCAGGCGCCGGTCCACCGCCCGCCGCGCGCGGCCCACGACCTCCCGTTCGGGCGGGAGGACCCAGGTCGCGTCGACGACGGCCGGACGTCGTTCGGCCCGGTCGAGCGCGAGGTCGACGCCGTGCGCGACGGCGACCCGGTCGGACACCCCGGCCGCCCGGAGCATCCGCCGGAGCTGGTCGTCGCGGGCCACCAGGGCCAGCCGCGCCTCGGGCCACCCGCCGGCGTCCCGGGCCGCCCGGGCGAGCACGGCGAGCAGGCTGAGCCGCTCGACCCGCAGGTCGTCGAGGTCGACGACCACCCGGTCGAAGCCCTGCAACAGGCGCGCGAGATGGCTCGCCGCGTCGGGCGCGGTCTCGGGGACCAGCCGCCCCACCAGGTGCACGCGCGCCGTCCCGCCCTCCGCCGCCGTGATGGCACGCAGCGGCGAGGACCTGTCGCTGTACTCGGGAACGGTCACCCCGGCGCCTCCCCCTTCCCCTCGCCCACCCGGGTACTCGTACACCCCACCGCGGGTGCTACCTCCCCGGTGGCCCCGGCGTGCCCGATCCGCACGACGACCACTCCGGCGTCGTCGGGCGAGCGGCCGTCCGAGCGGGACCGGGCGGCCCCCAGCAGCGCCTCGGCGGTCTCCTGCGGTCCGGTGTCGGGCGGCAGGCCGCCGAGCACGGCGGCCAGCCCGGACCCGTCGAACTGGTCCGGGTCGCCGACCCGGTGCGCCTCGGTCACGCCGTCGGTGTAGAGCACCAGGTCGTCGCCGGGGCGCAGCTCCAGCCGCTGCCGGCCGACGGGGGCGCCGGGGGCCAGACCCAGGATCATGCCGCCGCCCGCGAGGGGCTCCACCCCGCCGGCGGCGCGTCGCACCAGGCCCGGCGGGTGGCCGCCGCGACGTCGACCCGCCAGCCACAGCCCGCGACGGGGCGATGGAACCGGGCGTACACCGCCGACACGAAGCCGATGCGGTCGCCGAACAGGGCCTCGGCGAACCAGCCCCGCAGGACCTCGTCGACCGTGCGCAGCACGCCCGTGCCGTCCGCGTACGTGGGCTCGCCGAGCGCGGCCGTGCGCACGGCGGAGCGGGCCGGCGCCGTGGTCCGGGCGGCCACGGCGCCCTTCCCGCAGACGTCCCCGACGACGAGCCCGAACCCGCCCCCGAGGGGCACGAGGTCGTAGAAGTCCCCCATCACCTCCACGTCGGTCCCGCCCGGCTCGAACCGTGCACCGACCGTCACACCGGGCACCACGGGCGGGTGCAAGGGCACCAGACCGGCCTGCAGGGTGCGGGCCAGCTCCGCGGCCTCCGCCGCGGAGCGCTCGGCCGCCTCGGTGGCCCGGGCGGCGTCCCGCAGGGCGAGCCGCAGCGCGATCTCGCCCCGGCCGCCCGGGCCAGGCCGCGCAGGGCGGCCCGCTCCTCGTCCGTCCACCGCCGGGCGACCCGGTCCATGGCGCAGAAGTTGCCGATCACGTAACCGTCGGGATCGAGGACGGGCAGCCCGAGCCAGGCCGCGGCCTCGAACTCCTTGATCTGCGGCAGGTCCCGCAGCCGCGGCTCCCGCGAGACGTCCGGGGCGCAGATCCCGTCCGCCGCGTCGATCACCACGTGGCAGGCGGCGTCGTGGACCGGGACCTCGTAGGTGCCCTCGGGCCCGGTGAGCGCCTCCGGGTGCGGCGGGCCCTTGAGGACGGAGCGGACGTCGTCGACCACGGTGAGGGCGACCATCGAGGTGCCCATCAGGGCCGACGCGAGCCTGCGTCGCGCGACCGCACCGGACTGAACGGTGCTCGGGTTCCACAGATCCTGCCGATGCTAATCGCCCCCGCGCGCGTCCACCCCCCGGTCGGCGCCGTCCTGTCCGAGCAGCGGCCGGAAGGTGAGCGCGAGATGGAGGGTGAGCCGGTCCCGCCCGTCGGCCAGGTCCAGACCCGTGAGCTCGGTGATCCGCCCGAGCCGGTAGTACAGCGTCTGCCGGTGGATCGCGAGCGCCCCGGCGGTCCGCCGCGCGTTGCCGGCCAGATCCAGGTAGGTCGCGGCGGTCGCGGCGAGCACGGGGTGGTCCAGGAGCGGGCGCACGGCGGGGTCGATCGTGCCCTCGCGCAGCGCAGGGCGCGGGCCGCAGCCGAGCAACCGGTAGGGCCCGAGGGCGTCCCACCGCGCGACCGGGCGCAGCCGCGGCACCTCGTGCGCGACCCGGGCCGCCAGCCGCGCCTCGCGGACGCTGTCCCGCAGCCCCACGAGATCCGCCCGTTCCCCGCCGATCCCGGCGACGAGCCGGGCGGGGTCGGCGCCGTCGAGCCGCTCGGCGTAGAGGTGGCGGGCGGCGTCGGCGAGGTGGTCCGCGCCGGCCGACGGGGTCAGCAGCAGCACGGTGGGGTCGGCGGGATCGTCGGCGGCGGTGGCGAGGGCGGCCCGGGGCAGCCGCCAGAGGTTGAGCGGGGGCACGGGCCCGCCACCGGCGAGGTGCAGCGCGATCGCGCGCACCGGGGCGTCCCGGGCCAGGGCGCCGAGCCGGTCGATCTCGGCGGCCGCGATCTCGGCCGTCGCCGGGTCGCCGGAGAGCAGGTCGTGGGCCCGTTCGGCGAGGTGCTCGCGGGTACGGGCCTGCCCGGCCATGAGCGTGCCGGCGCGGGCGGCGTGCCGCATGACGCGGTCGAGCCGCTCGTCGGCCTCGGGCCCGGCCAGCCGGCCCGTGGCGTCGAGCACCCAGACGTAGCCGTAGGTCACCCCGTTCCACCGCGCCGGCAGGCACACCCGCGCGACCACGCCGAAGCCCGGGTCGGCGGGGGTCCGCACCGGGCGCTCGCTGGTCGCGATGCCGAAGCGCTCGAACCAGTCCTGCACCTCGGGGCCGGAGCGGCGGTGCAGGATCGACCGCTGCCGGACCGGGTCCAGCTCGTCCGGGTGGGCCCCGTAGCAGACGAGGTTGAAGTCCCGGTCCTCCAGGACGACGGGCTCACCCAGCACGCGGGAGACCTCGTCCACGAGCTCCTGCAGCTCCATCGGACAAGTGTATGAGCAACGGCGTCGGAGCTTCCGACGATCGTCCATGGGCCGCGGAACGGGAACTGCCTACCGTGGTCCCACACCGGTGCCCGTGGTCCCGCCGCCGCATCGGAGGCCGGAAGGGAGACCTGCCGTGTTCAGCTCGTCCGTCCTCGCCGTCAGCCGCCGTCCCCTCGTCCGCCGCCTCGTGACGGGGGCGACCGCCGCGCGCCGGGTCGTCGACCGGTTCGTGGCCGGCGACACGCTCGACGCGGCCCTCGCCGCCACGGCCGACCTCACGGCCGACGGCCTGCTCGTCACTCTCGACCACCTGGGCGAGCACACCACCGACGCCGGCCGGGCCGTCGCCATCCGGGACGCCTACGTCGCCGCGCTCGACGGCCTCGCCGCACGGGGCCTGGCCGCCCGCGCCGAGGTGTCGGTGAAGCTCTCGGCCCTCGGCGCGGCCCTGCCCGGCACCCTCGCCCTGGACAACGCCGCCGCCATCTGCGCCGCCGCCGACCGCGCCGGCACCACGGTCACCGTCGACATGGAGGACCACACGACGGTCGACGCCACGCTCGAGACGGTCGGCAAGCTGCGCGCCGAGCACCCGTGGGTGGGCGCCGTCGTCCAGGCCGCGCTGCGCCGGACCGAGGCGGACTGCGCCGACCTCGCCCGGGAGGGCTCGCGGGTCCGCCTGGTCAAGGGCGCCTACGCCGAGCCCGCCTCCGTCGCCTATCCGGCGAGGGTCGAGGTCGACGCGTCGTACGAGCGCTGCCTGCGCCTGCTCATGGCGGGTCCCGGCCACCCGATGGTCGCCACCCACGACCCCCGCCTGATCGCACTGGCCGAGGGCATCGGCCGCGATCCCGCGACCTTCGAGTTCCAGATGCTCTACGGCGTCCGGGTCCCCGAGCAGCACCGGCTCGCCGCGGCGGGACACCGGATGCGCGTCTACGTCCCCTACGGCGCCGACTGGTACGGCTACTTCGCCCGTCGCCTCGCCGAACGCCCCGCGAACCTGGGCTTCCTGCTCCGCGCCCTCGTCACCCGCTGATCCGTCGCCCGAGGAGTCGACCATGGATGCGATCACCGCCGTCCCCGAGCCGGCCAACGAGCCGGTGCACACCTACGCCCCCGGCTCGCCCGGACGCGCGTCGCTCGAGGGGACGCTCGCCGAGCTGCGCGGGCAGCGCCCCGAGCTGCCGATGACGATCGCCGGGAAGCGCCGGATGGCCTCCGGCGAGCGGTTCGACGTCGTCGAGCCGCACCGGCACCGCTCGGTGATCGGGTTGTCGGCCAACGCCACCGACGCCGACGTGGCCGAGGCCGTCGCCGCCGCGAAGACCGCCGCCCCGGCGTGGGCGGCCCTGCCCTTCGACGAGCGCGCCGCCGTCCTGCTGCGCGCGGCCGACCTGCTCGCCGGGCCCTGGCGCGACACCCTCAACGCCGCCACGATGCTCGGCCAGTCCAAGTCCGTACAGCAGGCCGAGATCGACGCCGCGTGCGAGCTGATCGACTTCCTGCGGTTCAACGTCCACTACGCCCGCCGCGTGCTCGCCGAGCAGCCGCGCAGCGTCCCCGGCGAGTGGAACCGGATGGACCACCGCCCGCTCGACGGGTTCGTCGTGGCCATCACGCCGTTCAACTTCACCGCCATCGCCGGCAACCTGCCGACCGTGCCCGCACTGATGGGCAACACGGTCGTCTGGAAGCCCACGCCGACCCAGCAGCTCGCCGCCGAGTACACGATGCGGCTGCTCGAGGCCGCGGGCATGCCACCCGGGGTGATCAACCTGGTGACCGGTGACGGGCTCGCCGTCTCCCGGGTCGCGCTCACCGACCCGGGGTTCGCGGGCCTGCACTTCACCGGCTCCACCGCCACCTTCACGACGCTGTGGCGCACGCTGGCCGACAACCTCGACCGCTACCGCAGCTACCCGCGGATCGTCGGGGAGACCGGCGGCAAGGACTTCGTGGTCGTCCACCCCTCGGCCGACCCGGCGCCGCTGACCACCGCGCTGGTCCGGGGCGCGTTCGAGTACCAGGGCCAGAAGTGCTCCGCGGCCTCCCGCGCCTACGTGCCGCGCTCGCTGTGGCCGGCGCTGCGCGACGAGCTCGCCGAGGTCACCGCCTCGCTGACCTACGGCGACGTCACCGACCTGCGCCACTTCGGCGGGGCGCTGATCGACGCCCGCGCCTTCGGCCGGGTCCGCGGCGCGCTGGACCGGGCGAAGAACACCGCCTCGCTCGACGTCCTGGTCGGCGGGGGCAGCGACGACGCCGAGGGCTGGTTCGTCGACCCCACCGTGCTGGTCGGCACCGACCCCGGCGACGAGGCCTTCACGACCGAGTACTTCGGGCCCGTCCTGGCCGTGCACGTCTACGACGACGCCGAGTGGGAGCCGACGCTCGAGCTCGTGGACCGCACCAGCGCCTACGCCCTCACCGGCGCCGTGTTCGCCACCGAACGCTCGGCCATCGACCACGCGCACCGGGTGCTCCGGCACGCCGCCGGGAACTTCTACGTCAACGACCGCCCCACCGGCTCGATCGTGTCCCGCCAGCCCTTCGGCGGCAGCCGGGGGTCCGGCACCAACGACAAGGCGGGCTCGATGCTCAACGTCCAGCGCTGGACCAGCCCGAGGGCGATCAAGGAGACCCTCGTGCCCCCGACGACACACACCTACCCGCACATGCACTGACGCACTATGGAACCATAACGCGCTCAGGGCCGCCGATATCGCGCGTTATGGAACCATAATGCGCTCGATCTGGGCCTCACCTCGCGTTGTGGTTCCATGATGCGTCTCAGTCGAGGCCGCCGCGCTTGACGAGCTGGGCGGCGATGACGTTGCGCTGGATCTCGTTGGTGCCCTCACCGACGATCATCAGCGGCGCGTCCCGGAAGTAGCGCTCGACGTCGAACTCGGTCGAGTAGCCGTAGCCGCCGTGGATCCGCACGGCGTTGAGCGCCACCTCCATCGCGACCTCGGAGGTGAACAGCTTCGCCATCCCCGCCTCCATGTCGCAGCGCTGCCCGGACTCGAACTTCTCCGCCGCGTAGAGGATCAGCTGGCGGGCCGCCGTCACCTTGGTCGCCATGTCCGCCAGGTAGTTCCCGACCGACTGGTGCTGCCAGATCGGCTTGCCGAAGCTCTCCCGCTCCTGGGCGTAGCGCAGCGCGTCCTCCAGCGCCGCCTGCCCCACACCGAGCGCGCGGGACGCGACCTGGATCCGGCCCGTCTCCAGGCCCTTCATCATCTGCGCGAAGCCCTTGCCCGGTTCCCCGCCGAGCACGGCGTCGGCGGGCACCCGCATGTCGTCGAAGATCAGCTCACAGGACTCGACACCCTTGTAGCCCAGCTTGGGCAGGTCCTTGCTCACGGTGAGCCCGGGGCCGTGCTCCACCAGCAGCACCGAGATCCCCTTGTGCTTCGGCTCGGCCGCCGGGTCGGTCTTGCACAGCAGCGCGATCAGCCCGGACCGGCGGGCGTTGGAGATCCACGTCTTCGAGCCGTTGATCACGTACTCGTCGCCGTCGAGCCTGGCCTGCGTGGCCATGTTCTGCAGGTCCGAGCCGCCGCCCGGCTCGGTGAGCGCCATCGTGGCCCGCAGTTCGCCGGTCGCCATCCGCGGCAGGTACCGGTCCTTCTGCTCCTGCGTGCCGAAGGCCAGCAGCAGCTTCGCGACGACCGTGTGCCCGCCCATCGCTCCGGCGAGGCTCATCCACCCGCGGGCCAGTTCGGCGGTGACGAGCGCGTAGCAGGGCATCGACACCGGGGCCTCCCCCCAGGGCTCGGGGATCGCCAGCCCGAAGATGCCGAGCTCCTTCATCTGCTCGACGAGCTTCTCGGGGTAGGTGTTCTCGTGCTCGAGCTCCCGGACGACGGGCTTGACCTCGCGGTCGACCCAATCCCGGACCGTCTCGACGACCGCCCGCTCTTCGGTGCTCAACGTGTTCATGCTCGGACCCCTCGTCGCGCCTCTCAGGATTCTGCAGAATATAGAACTTGTGCTCGCGGTCCGGCAGACCCGCACCGGCGTGAGACCGTCCACCCTGCCCCGGCCGGCCCTCGACCGCGCGGCCCGGAACCGCGATCGAGGCGGCGGTCTGGCGGCCGGAGGGGCCCGTGCCCGAACCCAGGCGGTCCTCGCCCCCTGACCGAGAGCGCCGTGTTCCTCACGCTCATGGTCGAGCGCGGGGGCGAGGCCGCGGGCGCGCGTGGTCGACGAGGTGCAGGGCTCCCGGTACTTCGACGGGGGCGACCTGCGCACGCCGGGTCGACCCACCGAGCGGGACGCCAGAGCTGCCCGACCATGATCGAACAGCCCCGAGGTCCCGCTCGCTCACTCGGTCGCGGTCGCCCCGGCGAACTGGGCCTGGTGGAGCCGGTGGTAGGCGCCGCCCGCGGCGAGCAGCTCCTCGTGCGTACCCTGCTCGACGATCGAGCCCTCCTCCAAGACCAGGATGAGGTCCGCGTCCCGGATCGTGGAGAGCCGGTGGGCGATCACGAAGCTGGTGCGCTCGGCGCGCAGGGCCGCCATCGCCCGCTGCAGCAGCAGCTCGGTGCGGGTGTCGACGGAGCTGGTGGCCTCGTCGAGGATCAGCAGCGAGGGGTCGGCGAGGAAGGCGCGGGCGATCGTGATCAGCTGCTTCTCCCCCGCGCTGACCCCGGTGCCCTCCTCGTCGATCACCGTGTCGTAGCCCGCGGGCAGGCTGCGGACGAACCGGTCGACATAGGTCGCCCGGGCCGCCGCGAGGATCTCCTCCTCCGACGCGCCCGGGCGGCCGTAGGCGATGTTGTCCCGGATCGTGCCGTGGAAGAGCCACGTGTCCTGCAGGACCATGCCGATCCCGGAGCGCAGGTCGGAGCGCGCCATCCGGGCGATGTCCACGCCGTCGAGCGTGATCCGGCCGGCGTCGAGCTCGTAGAACCGCAGCACCAGGTTGACCAGCGTGGTCTTGCCCGCACCGGTCGGCCCGACGATCGCGACGGTCTGGCCCGGCTCGGCGACCAGCGAGAGGTCGGTGATCAGCGGCCGGTCGGGCTCGTAGCGGAACGAGACGTGTTCGAACGCGACCCGGCCGCGACGCGTGGTGCGCACCTGCGGCGCCGCCGGCTCCGGGGTCTGCTCCTCGGCGTCGAGCAGCTCGAACACCCGCTCCGCCGAGGCCACCCCGGACTGCAGCAGGTTCGCCATCGACGCCGCCTGGGTGAGGGGCTGGGTGAACTGCCGGGAGTACTGGACGAACGCCTGGACCTCGCCGAGCGTGAGCGAGCCCGAGGCCACCCGCAGCCCGCCGATCACCGCCACGAGCACGTAGTTCAGGTTCCCGACGAACATCATCGACGGCATGATGATCCCGGAGATGAACTGGGCCCGGAAGCTCGCGCCGAACAGCTCCTCGTTCTTCTCCCCGAACTGCGCCTCGACCTCGGCCCGCCGACCGAACACCCGCACCAGCTCGTGCCCGGTGAAGGCCTCCTCGATGTGCCCGTTCAGGATGCCGGTGTTGCGCCACTGCGCCACGAACTGCTTCTGCGAGCGCCGCCCGATCGCCCGGGTCAGTCCGATCGACACCGGCACGGTGATCAGCGCGATCAGGGCGAGCAACGGCGAGATCAGGATCATCATCGCCAGCACGCCCACGATCGTGAGCAGCGAGGTCACCAGCTGGCTCAGCGTCTGCTGCAGTGACTGCTGGACGTTGTCGATGTCGTTCGTGACACGACTGAGCACCTCGCCGCGCTGCCGGCCGTCGAAATACCGCAACGGCAGCCGGTGGATCTTGTCCTCGACCTCGCGGCGCAGCTGGAACACCGTGCGCTGCACGATCCCGTTGAGCAGGTAGCCCTGCGCGTAGGAGAACACCGACGCCGCCAGGTAGATCGCGATCACGCCGAGCAGCACGAGGCCGAGCGCCCGGAAGTCGATCCCCTGCCCCGGTACCACGCCCTGGGTCTCGATCAGCGTGGCGGTGGTGTCGTTCCCCGCCGCGCGCGCCCGCGCGGCCGCTTCCGCCGCGGTGAGCCCGGCGGGCAGCTGCGCGCCGATCACCCCGGCGAAGATCACGTCCGTGGCGTGGCCGAGGATCCGCGGGCCGATCACGTTCAGCGCCACGCTGATCACGCCGAGCGCCATGACGACGAGCACGCCCAGCCGGTCGGGCGCGAGCCGACCGATCAGGCGGCGGGCGGAGGGACCGAAGGTGGCGGCCTTCTCCGTGGGCTGGCCGATGCCGCCCCACGGCGGTCCGCCGCCCCGGCGCTGGGCGGCCATCCCGCGCGCGGCGGAGACGCTGTCGGCGTCCTGCCGGGGGCGGCCACGGGGAGCGGTGGTGGTCACGCGGCCTCCTCGACGCCCAGCTGGGACTCGACGATCTCGGCGTAGGTCGGGCAGCCTGCCAGCAGCTCCTCGTGCCGCCCGACGCCGACGACCACGCCGTCGTCGAGCACCACGATCCGGTCCGCGCCGGCCACGGTGGACACCCGCTGGGCCACGACGAGCACGGTCGCCGCCGCGGTGACCGGTGCCAGGGCGGCCCGCAACCGGGCGTCCGTGGCGACGTCCAGGGCCGAGAACGAGTCGTCGAACAGGTAGATCGGCGGCCGCTTGACCAGGGCCCGGGCGATGGCGAGCCGCTGCCGCTGACCACCGGAGACGGTCGTGCCGCCCTGGGACACCGGCGAGTACAGCCCCTCCGGCATGGCGTGCACGAACTCCTCCGCCTGCGCGATCCGCAGCGCCTCCCACAGCTGCTCGTCCGTGGCGGTCGGGTCGCCGTAGCGCAGGTTGCTCGCCACCGTGCCGGAGAACAGGTAGGGCCTCTGCGGCACCAGCCCGATCCGCCCCCACAGCTCCTCGGGGTCGACATCACGCACGTCGACCCCGTCGACCAGCACGGCGCCGTCGGTGACGTCGAACAGCCGGGGCACGAGGGAGAGCAACGTGGTCTTGCCCGCGCCCGTGCTGCCGATGATCGCCGTGGTCTCCCCGGGCCGCGCGGTGACGTCGATCCCGCGCAGCACCGGTTCGGCGGCGCCCGGGTAGCGGAAGGTGGCCCCGCGGAACTCCACGACGCCCTCGACCCGGCGGGGGACGACGGGCTCGCGCGGCGGCGAGACCGAGGACTCCGTGCCGAGCACCTCGGCGATCCGCTCGGCGCACACCGCGGCACGCGGCACCATGATCGCCATGAACGTGGCCATCATGACGGCCATGAGGATCTGCAGCAGGTAGGCCAGGAACGCGGTGAGGGCGCCGATCTGCATCTCCCCCGCGTCGATCCGGATCGCGCCGAACCACAGCACGGCCACGCTCGAGACGTTGAGCACGAGCATCACGATCGGGAAGATCAGCGCCTGCAGTCGCCCCGCGGCCAGCGCCACCGCTGTGACCTCGCGGTTGGTCACGTCGAACCGCGCCCGCTCGTGCGGCTCGCGGACGAAGGCCCGCACCACCCGGATGCCGGTGATCTGCTCGCGCAGCACGCGGTTCACGGCGTCGATCCGCTCCTGCAGGAGCCGGAACCGGGGCACCATCCGCACCACGACGGCGCCGATGCTCACCGCCAGGACGGGCACGGACACCGCGACCAGCCAGGAGAGCCCGGCGTCCTCCTGCAGCGCCATCACCACGCCGCCCACGCACATGATCGGCGCCGAGACGAGCATCGTGCAGCCCATCAGCACCAGCATCTGGACCTGCTGCACGTCGTTCGTGCTGCGGGTGATCAGCGACGGGGCGCCGAAGCGGTTCACCTCGCGCACCGAGAACTCGCCGACGCGGTGGAAGACGGCCGCCCGCACGTCCCGCCCGAAGCCCATCGCCGAGCGGGAGCCGAACCAGACCGCCGCGATCGAGCAGACGACCTGGACCAGCGAGACCACCAGCATCCAGCCGCCCGTGCCGAGGATGAAGCCGGTGTCCCCGCGGGCGATGCCGCGGTCGATGATGTCCGCGTTGAGACTGGGCAGGTAGAGCGCCGCCATCGTTCCGACCAGCTGCAGGGCGACGACGAGGGCGAGCGGTCTGCGGAAGGGCTGCAGGTACCGCCGCAGCAGGCGCAGCAGCATGCGTCGACACACCCCTGTCGTGAGGCCCGCCGCGGGCGGACGTGTGGTGGGAGACCGACGATAGCCGCGGGGTCCGACGGTTCCGGCGGCGATCGTCGCGCCGTGTGACGGTACTCCGTCCGGGGCAGCGGGCCGAGCGGATTTCGCCGACGGCGGAGATCGGTCCCCGCTACGGTGCGTCCCCATGACCGACGTCGACCTCACCGCCCGGGCCGCCGCCACCGGCGGCTCCCCCACCCTCCGCGGATACCTCGCCACCCCGGAGGGCGACGGCCCCTGGCCGGGCGTGGTCGTGGTGCACGAGGCCTTCGGGCTCGACGACGAGATGCGTCGGCACGCGGACCGGCTCGCCGCGCGCGGCTACCTGACCCTCGCGCCGGACCTGTTCAGCGCGGGCGGCGCGCGCCGGTGCCTGGTCTCGACGTTCCGCGCCCTGTTCGCGGGCCGGGGCCGCGCCTTCGCCGACATCGAGGCCGCCCGGGCCGAGCTGGCCGCGATGGACGCCTGCACGGGCCGGGTCGGTGTGATCGGCTTCTGCATGGGCGGAGGGTTCGCCCTGCTCACGGCCTCGCGCGGGTTCGACGCGTCGTCCGTCAACTACGGGCAGCTGCCCAAGGACCTCGACGCCGCGGTGGCCGGGGCCTGTCCGATCGTCGCCAGCTACGGGGCGAAGGACATCTCCCTCAAGGGGGCCGCGGGCAAGCTGGAGGCGGCGCTGACCCGGGCCGGCGTGCCGCACGACGTCGCCGAGTACCCCGCCGCGAACCACTCGTTCCTCAACGAGCAGCAGAACGGGCCCCGCGCCCTGCGCCCGCTGCTGCGGGTCACGGGGATGGGGCCCGAGCCGGAGAGCGCCGCGGACGCGTGGAGGCGCATCGACGCGTTCTTCCGGACCCACCTCTCCTGAGCCCCGCGACTCGCCGAAGCCCACACCGCGACTCGCGGGAGCCCACACCGCGACTCGCCGGAGCCCACACCGCGACTCGCCGAAGCCCACACCGCGACTCGCGGCAGCCCACACCGCGACTCGCGGCAGCCCACAGCGCGACTCGCCGAAGCCCACTCCCCCGTCGTCGGTCCACGGACCGAGATCGGCGCCGCCGGGACGACTGCCGACGGCCGCGACCGGGAACGCCTGCAGGAGGCGACTCGGCGGGACCGCCGGGAGGAGGAGCGCATGGAGTACGTGAAGCTGGGATCGACCGGCCTGGACGTGTCGCGGATCTGCCTGGGCGCGATGAGCTTCGGCGAGCCGGGGCGCGGCCGGCACGACTGGACGCTCGGCGAGGACGACGCGCGCCCGATCATCCTGCGCGCGTTCGAGGCCGGGGTGAACTTCGTCGACACCGCCAACGTCTACTCCGCCGGCGGCAGCGAGGAGATCCTGGGCAAGGTCCTCGCCGAGTACGGGCACCGGGACGAGATCGTGCTGGCCACGAAGGTCAACGGGCGGATGCGGCCCGGACCCAACGGGCAGGGCCTGTCACGCAAGGCGATCACGAGCGAGCTCGACGCCAGCCTGCGTCGGCTGGGCGTGGACCACGTGGACCTCTACCAGATCCACCGGTGGGACCCGCGCACGCCGATCGAGGTCACCATGGAGGCGCTGCACGACGTCGTGAAGGCGGGCAAGGTGCTCCACGTCGGGGCGTCGTCGATGTGGGCCTGGCAGTTCGCCAAGGCCCAGCACACGGCCGAGCGGCACGGCTGGACGCCCTTCGCGACCATGCAGAACCACTACAACCTCCTCTACCGGGAGGAGGAGCGGGAGATGCTGCCGCTGTGCGCGGACCAGGGCGTCGGGGTGATCCCGTGGAGCCCGCTGGCCCGCGGGCGGCTGACCCGGCCCTGGGACTCGACCACCGCCCGCACCGAGACGGACGAGTTCGGCCGCAGTCTCTACCGCGACGAGGACCGCGAGGTCGTCGACCGGGTCCTGGAGCTCGCCGAGCGCCGGAGCCTGTTGCCGGCGCAGATCGCGCTGGCATGGGTGCTGAGCAAGCCGACGGTGACGGCGCCGATCGTCGGGGCCACGAAGCGGCAGCACCTCGAGGACGCGTTGTCGGCCGTCGACGTCACGCTGACGGCCGAGGAGATCGCGTTCCTCGAGGAGCCGTACCAGCCGCACGAGGTGGCCGGATTCGTGTGAGCGGTCACGCGGCGAGGGTGGCGTAGCGGCCGCGGTCGGCGACCAGCGCGTCGTGCGTCCCCCGCTCGACGACGCGACCGTGGTCCAGGACGGCGATCTCGTCGGCGTCCCGGACGGTGGAGAGCCGGTGCGCGATGGTGATCGTGGTGCGGCCCTTCGCCAGCTCGGCGAAGGCGCGTTGCACCGCCCGCTCGGTCTCGGTGTCCAGCGCGCTGGTGGCCTCGTCGAGGACGAGCACCTGTGGGTCCCGCAGCAGCGTGCGGGCGATCGCGATGCGCTGCTTCTCGCCGCCGGAGAACCGGTGCCCGCGGGAGCCGACGACCGTGTCGTACCCCTCGGGCAGGCTCGCGATCAGGTCGTGGACCTGGGCGGCGCGGGCGGCGGCCTCGATCTCGGCGTCGGTGGCGTCGGGTCGGGCGTGTCGCAGGTTCTCCCGCACCGTCGCGTGCAGCAGGTAGGTCTCCTGGCTCACCACCCCGACGATCCGCGCGAGGTCGGCCAGGCGCACGTGCCGGACGTCGATGCCGTCGATGGTGATCCGCCCGGAGTCGGGGTCGCGCAGCCGCGGGACCAGCGAGGCGAGCGTCGACTTGCCGGAGCCGGTCTCCCCCACCAGGGCGAGGGTGGTGCCGGCGGGCACGTCGAGGGTCACCCCGGCGACGGCCGCGGTGTCGCTGCCCGGGTAGGCGAAGGTCACGTCCTCGAAGCGGACGTGCCCGCGCACCCGCGCGAGGTCGACGGGGACCGGGTCGGCCGGGTCGTCGACCTCGACCGGCAGGTCCAGGTACTCGAAGATCCGGGCGAACAGGGCGAGCGAGCTCACCAGCGAGACGCCGACGTCGAGCAGGCCGGTCAGCGGCCGGAACAGGCTGCCCTGCAGGCTGGTGAACGCGATCAGCGTGCCGACGGTCATCGCGCCGGCGGTGATCGGCAGCCCGGCGGACAGGTAGATCACCGCGGGGATCGCGGCGAAGATGATGCTCATCGTGGCCATCCGCCAGCGGCCGGCCAGCTGGCTGCGCAGCTCGAGGTCGACCAACCGCTCCGACGAGCGGGTGAAGCGGTCGACCAGGGCCGGGCCGGCGCCCAGGGTCTTGCTCAGCTGGATGCCGGAGATCGAGAGGCCCTCCTCGATCGTCACGTTGAGGTCCGCGAGCTCGCGCTGCTGGCGCGCGGTGATGCTGCGGCGCATCCGGGCGACCCGCCGGGAGAGCAGGATCGCGGGTGGCAGCACGACCAGCGAGATGAGCGTGAGCTGCCAGGACAGGGCGACCATCGCGACCAGGGTGGCGACGGTCGTGGTGAGGTTCGAGGCGATCGACGTGGCCGTGGAGGTGACCACGGACTGCATGCCGCCGATGTCGTTGGTGATGCGGGACTGCACCTCGCCGGTGCGCGTCCGGGTGAAGAAGCCGAGCGACTGGCGCTGCAGGTGCGCGAAGACGTCCGTGCGCAGCCGGTGCATGACCTGCTGGCCGACCCGCGTCGAGATCCAGGTCTGGACCACGCCGAGGGCGGCGGTCACGGCGGCGACGGCGACCATGCCGCCGACCAGCCAGGCCAGCAGCGGGACGTCGCGGTTCGGCAGCGCGACGTCGAGCACCTCGCGGAGCAGGAAGGGCGAGGCCATGCCCACCACGGAGGAGGCGACGATGATCGTCACAACCAGCGTGAGCGGCCCGCGGTACGGGGTGAAGAGCCGGCCGATCCGGCGCAGCGAGACCTCCCGGGCCTGCTGCTTCTCGGCGGCCGACGGGGCGCGGCGGCCCGGACGCCCGGGACGGTCCGGCCGGCCGGAGGAGCTCTGGAGTTGCGGATCCAAGTGCGTGTCCCCCTCGTCAGACATGCTGAGGTTACCTCAACATGAGGGAACAACACGACCCGCTGGTACGGTATTCCCGTGACCGACGGGGAGGAGACGCTGGGCGAGGCGTTCTGGGCCGTCGCCCGGCTCATCCGGAGCCGGTCGAAGCAGGCACTCGCGCCGTGGGACGTCACGCCCTCGCAGTTCCGGGCGGTCGCCGTGCTCGCCAGGCACGGCGTCCTGCGCCTCTCGGCACTGGCCGAGCACCTGCGCATCGCCCCGCGCTCGGCCACCGAGGTGGTCGACGACCTGGAGGGCCGCGGGCTCGCCGCGCGCAACCCCGATCCGGCGGACCGGCGGGCCACGCTGGTCGGGCTCACCCCCGAGGGCGCCGACCTGGCCCGCGAGATCCGGGCGGCGCGCCACGCCGAGTCCGAGAGCCTCTTCGCCGAGCTCGACGAACGCGACCGGGCCGACCTCGCCCGGATCCTGCGCCGGCTGCGGGCGGCGGCCGCCGGCGCCGGGGACGGCGCGGCCGCGCCCCCCGCGCGGGGTGATGTGCAGCCACGGGCCCGAACGGGAACATCGACACCGTGAACCGCTTCACCACGACCACCGAGTCGGAGGCCGTCGTCGCCGCCGAGCGCGCCGCGATCTGGGCCGTCCTCACCGACCCGGCGCTGCTCCCCCGGCTCACCCCGCTGTTGACCGGCATCGACACCCACGGCGACCACTGGCGCTGGAGCATGATGCGCCTGGCCGTGCTCGGCGTCGGGATCCAGCCGACCTTCACCGAGCGGATGCGGTTCGCCGACGGGTCCGAGGAGTCCCGCATCGACTTCACGCACGAGCCGCCACCGGACGTGCACGAGTTCACCGGCGCCGACGGCTGGTACCGCCTCCGGGAGGCCGCGGCCGGCACGCACCTGGCGATCCGGCTGACCCTGCACGTGGAGCTGCCACTGTCCCGGCTCGCCTCGCCCGCGGTCGTCGGGCTGATGAACGTGACGCTGCAGCGCACCGGGGACCGGTTCGTCACCAACCTCCTGCACCATCTCGACGCCGACGAGGTCCCGGGCAGCCGCGTCACCCGCTGAGCACGCCGACGGCCCCCCGACCACGTCGTCGGGGGGCCGCCGGGCCTGCGCCGAACGTCACGGGATGACGAGCGTGGACTCCCCGGCCGCGCCGTCGAGCTCGCTCACCGCCAGGCCCAGCCCGGTCAGCCGCGGCGGGACGCCGTCGGCCACCCAGCGCCCGAGCAGCAGCCGGACCTTGTCCGCCATCTGCGTGCGCAGCATGGTGAAGGACTCCTCGGCGGTCACGGCGTCGTCACGGGTCATGCCGACCCGGCCGAGCAGCAGCCACCAGGCCCAGGCCGCGGCACCGGCGTTGGCCACGAAGTCCGGCACCACCGGGACGCCGCGGGCGGCGAGCATGGCCTCGGCCTCCGGCGTGGTGGCGGCGTTCGCGGCCTCGACGACGACCGCGGCGGCCACGTCGTAGCTGTTGTCCGGGGTGATCGCGTAGGAGATCGCGGCCGGCACGAACACGTCGGCCGGCAGCCCGACGACCGCGGAGCGCGGCAGCTGCTCGACCCCGGCCGGCAGCCGGGTGCGGTCGATCTCGCCGTAGCCGTCCCGCAGCTCGAGCAGTGCGGGCACGTCGAGGCCCGCCGGGTCGTGGAGGGTGCCGGCGGCGTCGGCCATCGCGACCACGCGCATGCCGGCGTCGTGCAGGTACCAGGCCGCGCCGCCGCCCATGGTGCCGATGCCCTGGATCGCGACGGTGGTGCCCTCGACCGCCCAGCCGAACGCGGAGGCCGCGCCGAGGCACGCGTGCGCCACGCCGTAGCCACCGATGACGTCGCCGAGCAGCCCGCCGGGGACGCGCGCGTCGAGGCCCTGGCGGACGCGCTCGAGGGTGGCCGCCGGGTCCGCCGAGCGCGAGATGGCCGCGTGGTACGACTGACCGAGCCCGATCCGCTCGAACACCTCGTCGATGAGGTGCTGCGGCACGCCGAGGTCCTCGGCGGTGACCCAGTGGCCGTCGATCCACGGCCGCATGGCCTGGCAGAAGCGCTCCAGCACCCCGACCGCGCGCGGGTCCTTGGGGTCGAAGTCGATGCCGCCCTTGGCCCCGCCGACGGGCAGGTCGAAGGCGGCGGTCTTCGCGGCCATGCCCCGGGCCAGGTCCTCGACCTCGGACAGCGTGCAACCGGCCCGCATCCGGGTGCCGCCGGTGGCGATGCCGGAGCGCAGGGTGTGCACGACGAGGTGGCCGCGGGCGCCGGTGACCGGGTCGGTCCACGTCACGCGCAGGTAGGGCTCGCGGTCCCGCGGGGCGGGAGCGGCGGCCACAGGAAGGGGGGCGGGGACCGGCGCGGCCGGCACCTCGATCGGCGTCCCCAGCGGCCCCATCGGCTCCTGCATCGTGGTCACGTCGGCGGACCTCCCGGTCTGCTGCTCGGGGCACGACGAACCGCGCCGGGCCCGTCCGGGCGGCGGCGTGGGGGTCGTGCCGGGGTGGCCGGCGATCTCCGCCGGTGTCCCCACTGTGCGGCAGCGGCGCGGCCGGCGTCCATCAACGAATCGTGGAGGATCGCGTTCACGGTTCCTGCACGAGCCGGACCGCCCGCCTACGGTGGGTGCCGTGGAGCTGTCCCTCTCACGCCTGCGCATGCTCCGCGAGCTGCACCGGCGGGGCACGGTCACCGCCGCCGCGGCGGCCCTGCACTACACCGCCTCGGCGGTGTCGCAACAGCTCGCCCAGCTGGAGCGCGACGTGGGCGGCGCCCTGTTCGAGCGGCTCGGCCGCCGGGTGCAGCTCACCGAGCTGGGCATGGTGCTCGCCGAGCACGCCGAGGAGATCCTCGCCTCGGTGGAGCGCGCCGAGCTCGCCGTGGAGGAGGCCCAGCAGGCGCGGTCGGTGCGGCTGACCGCGGGCGTCTGGGCCTCCGTGGCCTCGGGCCTGCTGCCCGCCGCGCTCGCCTCGCTCGCCGCCGAGCACCCCGGGATCCAGGTCCGGACCCGGGAGCTGGCGCCCGAGGAGACCGCCGGCGCGGTCCGCGACGGCGCCCTCGACTTCTCGTTCGTGATCGACTACTCGGGGCACCCCATGTCCTGGGACCCCGCGCTGACCCGGGAGGTCGTGGCCGTGGAGCGGCTCTACGCCGCGGTCCCGGCCGGGACGGTGCCCGGCGCGACGGTCACCCTCGGCGAGCTGGCCGACCAGCCGTGGATCCTCGCCGGCCCGCGCTCGCACTTCGGCCGCGCGGTGCGCGTGGCCTGCCGCCGCGCCGGGTTCGAGCCGGCCACCACGCACGAGGTCGAGGAGCAGTTCACGGCCCTGGCCCTGGTCGCGGCCGGGCTCGGGGTCACCCTCGTCTCGGACCTCGGCCTGGTGCGGCGCCCGCCCGGGACCGACGACGCGATCGACGTCGTCGCCCTGACCGAGCCCGTCATGCGCACGGTCTCGATCGCCTACCGGACCAAGGCCACCCGCCGGCCCGCGCTGCACCTGGTGATCGCCGCGGTGCGGGAGGCCGCCGCGGCGACGGGGCTGGGCGCGGAGGCGAGCTTCGGCCTCCCGCCGGGCGCCCCCGCCGGCGACCTGCACGGCCCCCGGCTCCCCCTGCCGTAGCCGCCGGACGGCCGGCGACCCGGGCGCTCGCGGTGCCGGACCCCTCGCGCTCGCCCGTGCCGCCCCCGGCGGCGAGCGGGGCGGCCGGCGGGTGGACCGGTCCGGGGCTCAGCGCCGGTTGACCCAGTCCGCGGCGTGCGCGGCCCCGGCGAGCTTGGCGAGCAGCCGGTTGAGAGCAGCGAGGTCCTCCGGGTCGAGCAGCCGGGCCCATTCGGCCTCGCGGGCGTTGTGCCGCCGGAAGGTCTCCTCGGTCGCCGCCGTGCCCTGCTCGGTGAGCGCGAGGACCACCGACCGGCCGTCGGCCGAGCCGGGCCTGCGGTCGAGCAGGCCCGCGGCGCTGAGGGTGTTGGTCAGGCTGGAGACGGCGGCCCGGCTCATCCCGGACAGCTCGGCCGCCCGCCGCGACTCCTGCGGCCCGGCGACCCAGATGGTGAACAGCAGCCGCCAGGCCGACCAGCTCCAGCCCGCGGGCCGGTGCACCGTGGACTCGAGGTCGTAGACCAGCCCGCTCGCGACGCGGGTCAACAGCAGGACCATCGCCATGGCGGAGCGGTCGGTCCCGGGCAGTCGACGCTGCATCTCGTCGATCGCGACGCCGGCGAGGGACAGGAAGTCGCTGTCGGACGGCGGGTCGGCGGGCACGCCGGGATCCTACGGCCGCCGCGCGGGCGGCTCGGCGAGCCGGGACAGCGCCGGGGCCAGCCGCATCGGGACGGACTCGACCATCGAGATCGCGGTGCTCGAGCGCACCACGCCGCGGCAGCGCAGCACCTCGCGCGTGATCCGGTGCAGGTCGGCGGTGTCGCGCGCGACCACCCGGACCAGGAGGTCGCCGTCGCCGGTGACGGCGTGCACCTCGCACACCTCGGGCACCTCCCGCAGGTCGGCGAGGGTGCGGTCGGCGTCGACCTGGTCGATGGTGAGGGTGAGGAAGGCGAGCACCGGATAGCCGGCGTGCTCGGGCCGCACCCGCACCGTGACCGGCGACAGCGCGCCCTCGGCCTCGAGCCGGCGCAGCCGCGTCTGGATCGTGTTGCGGGCCATGCCCAGTCGCTGGGCGAGCGCGACGACGGTGGCGTGGGGCTCGTCGTCGAGCGCGAGCAGGATCCGGGCATCGGTCCGGTCGAGCAAGGTGACCACTCCTGAGCTGTAGCCGACGGTGATGCTGAGCATTGTGCCGTACTCAGGAGTGACGTGTTGTGCAGGACGCACCGACGAGCTCGACGCCGGCCGAGCGGTCGTCCGGGCCGGCGTGGGCAGGGCCTCCTCCCGGCGCACGGCGGCGATGCGGCGACCCGGCGGCCGGGAGCGGGACCGGTCAGGCGTCGGCCGTCAGGAGGCGCTCGGCGGCGGTGCGTTCGCGTTCCTGGACGCTGCCCGGGAGGGCGTCGCGCAGCGACCACCGCGACACGCTGCCGTCCGGCCCGGTGCGCAGGCCGCGGGCCAGTGCCTCGTCGATCCGGCTGCGGACCTCGTCCTCGAGGTCGCTGTCGCAGGCGAAGAGCACCCGCAGCCGCAGCCGACTCCCCGCCCGGCACCACTCGGTGTGGTGCGCGGCGATCGGGCACGGCGGCTCGTGGTCCCAGGTCCCGCACAGCGCGGCGGTGATCGCCGCGCCCGGAGCGGCCCGGTCCCCGTCCTCGGCCAGCTCGATCTCGGCGGTGTGTGCGAAGACGGAACGCATCCCGCCAGGATGACAGACGATGTGGCAGACGTCACAGTGACCGCCGGATTCGCGGGAGGCGCGTTCGCGGGCCGGGCCGGACCGGTAGAACGCCCTCATGCAGCGCATCGCCGTGGTGACGGGAGCGGGATCGGGCCTGGGCCGGGTCGTCGGCCGGGCCCTGCTGGAGGACGGCTGGGCGGTCGCCCTGGCGGGCCGGCGCCCCGAACCGCTGACCGAGACCGCGGAGGGCTTCGCCGACGCCCGCATCGTGCCCACCGACGTCGCCGACGAGGACTCGGTCGCGGCTCTGTTCCGCACCACGGTCGACGCGTGGGGCCGGGTGGACCTGCTGGTCAACAACGCCGGCACCTTCGGCCCCTCCGGCACGCCGGACGAGATCGGGATCGCCGAGTGGCGCGCGGCCGTCGACACCAACCTGACCGGCTCGTTCCTGTGCGCCCGCGCGGCCTTCGCCGTGATGCGCGAGCAGGACCCGCAGGGCGGCCGGATCGTCAACAACGGCTCGATCTCCGCCCACGTCCCGCGCCCGGGCAGCGCCGCCTACACCGCCACCAAGCACGCCATCACGGGGCTGACCCGGTCGATCTCGCTCGACGGCCGCCCGTACGGCATCGCGTGCGGGCAGATCGACATCGGCAACGCCGCCACCGACATGACCGCCGGGATCGCCACCGGCGCCCGCCAGGCGGACGGGTCGGTGCGGCCGGAACCGACCTTCGACGCCCGGCACGTCGCCGACGCCGTCCGCTACATGGCGAACCTCCCGCTCGACGCGAACGTCCAGTTCCTCACCATCACGGCCACGACCATGCCGTTCATCGGCCGGGGCTGATCAGGCCGGTCGCGCTCGCGCATTAGGGTTGGCGCATACCCTGCGGAAGGAGAGTCGGATGAAGACGCGCCTGACCTGCCCGTGCGGCGAGCACATCAAGGGCACGGACGAGGACGACCTGGTGGCCAAGGCCCAGGCGCACCTGAAGGAGAAGCACCCGGACCACGAGTACTCGCGCGACGAGATCCTCTTCATCGCGTTCTGAGCGGGTCGTGGTCGACCACGGACCGGCTCCTACTCGTCGGCCTGCCACGGGGCGAAGGGCGGCAGCGCGCTGGCCCGGCCGGTGAACTCCGCCGGCCGCTTCTCCAGGAAGGCGCGCACGCCCTCCTTCCCGTCGGCGATCGACGTGTAGAACATCGCGAGCGAGTCGACGCGGTGCGCCTCGACCGGGTGCGGCGCCGCGCTGTTGCGGTACATCATCTGCCGCATCAGCGCGGTCGCGACCGGCGAGTGCCCGTCGACGAACTTCCGGGCGAGCGCGTAGGCGGTGTCGAGCAACTGGTCGGCGGGGACGACGGAGCGGAGCAGGCCGCCGTCGAGCGCCTCCTGCGCGCTGAGCACGTCGGCCGAGTAGACCCACTCCAGCGCCCGGCTGATCCCGACGATCCGGGGCAGGAACCAGGTCGAGGCGGCCTCCGGCACGATCCCGAGCCGGCCGAAGACGAAGCCGATCCGGGCGTCCTCGGAGGCCAGGCGGACGTCCATCGGCAGGGTCATGGTCGCCCCGATGCCCACCGCGGCGCCGTTGATCGCCGCGATCACGGGCTTGGTGCAGCGGTAGACGGCGAGCGAGACCTGCCCGCCGGTGTCGCGGACGCCGCGCACGATCTCCGGGTCCTCGAAGCGCTCCTGCAGGTCGCGCACGGTCGGCCGCAGCGACTCGTCGAGGCCGAACACGTTGCCCTCCGACGACAGGTCCATGCCCGCGCAGAACGCCCGGCCGGCGCCGGTGACCACGATCGCGCCCACCTCGTCGTCGGCGCTCGCCCGGTCGTAGGCGGCGATCAGCTCGTCCGCCATGGTGACGGTGAAGGAGTTGAGCCTGTCCGGGCGGTTCAGCGTGAGGGTGAGGATGCCGTCGCGCACCGTGTAGTCGAGGGTCTCGTAGGTCATGCCCCGATCATGCCTCCCGGTCCCCGGTCCCCGGTCCCCGGTGCGCCAGGGGCGCCGGAGCACCCGTCGTAACGGTGCGGGCGGCCGTGGCGACACCGGCAGCATGAGCGGCAGCGCGCGCAGGCCGTACCGCCCGGGCCCGCTGGGCTGGGCGGGCGCGGTCTGCGTGGGCGCCGGCGTGGCCGCCGGCTTTCTCGGGTTCGCGACACTGACCTGGACCGCCACCGCACTCGCGGTGCTCGCCGTGCTGGTCGCGGCCGGGGCGCTCGCCCTGTCGGTCGTCGCGCAACCGGGCCCGCTGGGCGGCGCCGCGATCCGGGCCGGCCTGACCTGGGCCGCCTACGTCGGCGCCCTGTTCGGTTGGCGGGTGCCGGTGACGGGTGCGGAGTTCCCGCTCGGCGGAGCGACGGTGGCCGCGGCGCTGGTGGTGGCCGTGGCGGTGGTGCGCCGCCGCCCCGGTCCCGCGGGCGCGGTGCTGGCCGTCGCCGTCCTGCTGGGCCTGGCGCTCGCGGCGGGGGCGGCGCTGCGGGCGCTCGCGCTCGGCGCGCCCGGGGCGGGTGCGGCGCTGGTCGTGGCGGGGTGCGCAGCGGCGGTGACCTACGTGGCCGCGACACCGGCCGTCGGCGACGCCCGGCCCCCGGTCGTCGGGCAGGGCCGCTGACCAGGGCCGGTCACGGCCCGGGCAGGACCGGCTCGGCGGGCAGGACCGGCTCGGCGGGCAGGACCGGCTCGGCGGGCAGGACCGGCTCGGCGGGCAGGACCGGCTGGGCGGGCAGGACCGGCTCGGCGGGCAGGACCGGCTGGGCGGGCAGGATGGGCAGGACGGCAGGGTCAGGGCGGTCAGGACCGGCAGGGTCAGGGCGGTCAGGGCGCGGCCAGGAACCGGTCGATCACCGGGGCGAGCTCGTGGGCTTCGGTGAGCAGCGCGAGGTGCCCGCCGCGGTAGACGTGCAGCTGCGACTCGGGAATTCCGCGGTGCAGCACCCGGGCGTTGACCAGCGGGATGAGCGGGTCGTCGTCGCCGGAGACGATCAGTGCGCGGGCGGCGATCATGCGCAGGACGGGCAGGGTGGTCCAGCCCGCCCCGGCGAGCAGCTGGTACAGGTAACCCCGCTCGTAGCCCGCGGCGTCACCGTCGCCCGAGGACTGCAGCAGCCGGGCGGCGCGCTCGGGGTGCGTGCGCATCGTGCCGCCGTAGATCTCGCCGGCGATCCGTGCGGCGTACTCGGGGTCGCGGTAGCGCCGCGGGGTGAGCATCTTGCCCAGCACCGCGGGCCGGGCGGGCACCATCAGCGAGCCGGTACCGGTGGCCACCAGCACCAGCCGGCGCACCCGGTCCCGGCCGCTCAGCGCGACCTGCTGGGCGAGCCCACCGCCCCAGGAGTAGCCGAGGACGTCGACCTCCGCGTGGCCCAGCTCGCGCACCAGCCTGCCGACGGTCAGGGCGAACGTCGCCATGTGGTACGGCATCCGCGGCCGCGGCGACCCGCCCACCCCGGGGACGTCGAACCGGATCACCTCGAGCTCGGGCGGCAGCGCCTCGACGAACGGTGCGAGCATCTCCAGACGCGCGCCGATGCCGTTGAGCAGCAGCAACGGGGGGCGGGAGCCGTCGCCGCGACGGATCGCGACGCGGAGCGTGCGCCCTCCGACGGTGCGGGTGGACACCTCGCCGAGGGTGCCGGTCATGCGTCCAGTCTGGCCGATCAGGAGGCTGGCGTCCCGCCGACATGGCCCGTGCCACGGGGGGCGCGAGAATCTCCGGGCGGGACACCGGCGCAGCACCGCCCTGCTGGCAGCGCGGCCGGCTCCCCGAGGTCCGCCCCCCGACCTCAGTCAGCCGTCAGCGACAGCTCCCCCTCGGCGAGCGTCAGCCGCGCCCGCCCGCCGGAGCGCAGCTCCTCGGCGAGCAGCAACCGCGCCAGGCGTCGCTCGACCTCCCGCGCGACGACCCGGCGCAGCGGCCGGGCCCCGTACTCGGGTACGTGCCCCAGCTCGGCGAGCCGGTCGAGCGCCTCCGGCTCCACGACGAGCTCGACGCCCTGGGCCGCGAGCCGCGCGCGGGTGCCGGCCAGCATCATCGCCGCGATCTCGCGGATCTCGGCCCGGTCGAGCGCCTCGAACAGCACGACGTCGTCGATCCGGTTGAGGAACTCGGGCCGCAGGTGCCGCCGCACGGCGAACATCAGCTGCTCGCGGATCGACTCCACCGGACGCCCCGCCGCGGCCGCCGCCAGGATCTCGTCGGCACCGAGGTTGCTGGTCATCACCACGATGCTGTGCCGGAAGTCGACGGTGCGGCCGCGGGCGTCGGTGAGCCGGCCGGCGTCGAGGACCTGCAGCAGAGTGGCGACGACGTCCGGGTGCGCCTTCTCGATCTCGTCGAGCAGCACCACGGTGTACGGGTCGCGGCGCACCGGCTCGGTGAGCTGGCCGGCCTCGTCGTGGCCGACGTACCCGGGCGGCGCGCCGATCAGCCGCGTGGCGGACGCGCGGTCGCCGTACTCGCTCATGTCGAGCCGGACCATGCGTTCCCCGGAGACGGAGCCTGCGGAGTCGACCCTCGGCCCGGAGACGGAGCCTGCGGAGTCGACCCTCGGCCCGGAGACGGAGCCTGCGGAGTCGACCCTCCGGCCGGCCCCGAACAGCGCGGCGGCCAGGGCCCGGGCCAGCTCGGTCTTGCCGACGCCGGTCGGGCCGAGGAACAGGAAGGAGCCCGCCGGCCGGTCGGGGCTGGTGAGCCCGGCCCGCGCGCTGCGCACCGCGTCGGCGACCGCCTCCACGGCCCGGTGCTGCCCGACCACCCGGCGGTGCAGGTGCTGCTCCAGCTCGAGCAGCCGCGTCCGCTCCGGGGTGGTGAGGTCGGCGACCGGGATGCCGGTGCGGTCGGCGACGACCTCGGCGACCTCGCGCGCGGTGATCTCGGCCTCGCGCGGCCCGTCGTCCAGGACCAGCCGCTCGAGCTCGCGGTCGAGCATCGCGACCCGCTCGGAGTCGCCGGCGTCGGCGGCGACCTCCCGCGCCCGGACCAGCTCCTCCACCCGCCGGTCCGGCGGTGTGCCGGTGCCGCGCAGCCCGCAGCGCGCGGCCGCGCGGTCGATCAGGTCCACGGCCTTGTCCGGCAGGTGCTTGTCCCGCAGATAGCGCACGGACAGGGCGACGGCGGCCTCGATCGCGGCGTCGGTGATCCGGACCCGGTGGTGCTCCTCGTAGCGCGGGCGCAGACCGCGCAGGATCTCCGCGGTGGCCTCGGGCGTCGGCTCCGGCACCCGCACGATCTCGAACCGGCGCTCGAGCGCGGCGTCGCGCTCGATGTGGCGGCGATGGTCCTCCGGCGTGGTCGCGCCGACGAGCTGCAGGTCGCCGCGGGCGAGGGCGGGTTTGAGGATGCTGGCCGCGTCCATCGCCTGGTCCTGCGCGGACCCGGCGCCGACCACCAGGTGCAGCTCGTCGACGAACACCACCAGCGACCGCCCGGCCGCGGTGATCTCGCCGATCACCGCGGTGAGCCGCTCCTCGAACTCGCCGCGGTACTTCGTCCCGGCGACCATCCCGGCCAGGTCGAGCGCGACGACCCGCACGTCCCGCAGCGTCACCGGGACCCGGCCGGCCGCGACCCGCGCGGCCAGCCCCTCCACGATCGCGGTCTTGCCCGTGCCCGGCTCGCCGACCAGCACCGGGTTGTTCTTGGTGCGGCGGGCGAGCACCTCGACGACCTGGTCGATCTCGGCGTCCCGGCCGATCACCGGGTCGAGCCGGCCGGCCCGGGCCTCGGCCGTCAGGTCACGGCCGTACCGGTCCAGGCGGCGCGTGGAGGCCCGCCGGGGACGGTCCGGGCCCCGCTGCTGCTCGCGCGGCCCGTCGTCCCGCTCGTCGTCCCGGTCGTCCGGGAACCCGAGGCCGTGGACCAGCCCGCGCAGCAGGTCCTCCAGCGGGCCGAGGCCGCCGCCGAACGGGTCCTGGGGTTGGGGCATCGCGTGCGACCTCCGGCTCGGCGACGTGTGCCCTTCGTTGTACCCGCGTTCCCCGGCTCAGGCGCGCGCGCCGAGGCGGACCGGCAGCGCGGTGAGGCCGCGGATCAGCGTGCTGCGCCGGTAGGTGAGGTCCTCGGCGGCCAGGGCGAGCTCCGGCCGCGCGGTGAACAGGCTGCGCAGGGCCACCTCGCCCTCGATCCGCGCCAGCGGGGCACCCAGGCAGTGGTGCAGGCCGTAGCCGAAGGCGAGGTGACCGCGGTCGTCCCGGGTCACGTCGAGCCGGGCCGCGTCGGCGAAGCGGGCGTCGTCCCGGTTGGCGGCGCCGATGCCGAGCACGACGACGGCGCCCTCCGGGATCGTCGTCCCGGCGACCTCGACGTCCTCGGCCGCGAACCGGACGGGCGCGGTGGTGACCGGCGCGTCCCAGCGCAGGAACTCCTCGACCGCGTTCGGCCACAGCTCCGGCTCGTCGGCCAGGATCTCGCGCTGGTCGGGGTGGGTGAGCAGGCCGAGGACGCCGTTGCCGATCAGGTTGACGGTGGTCTCGTGGCCGGCGATGAGCAGCAGCATCGCCATGGCGACGAGCTCCTCCTGCGACAACGCGTCGCCGTCCTCGTCCGAGACCTGGGTGAGGGCGCTGAGCAGGGCGTCGTCCGGCTCGGTGCGCTTGCGGTCGATCAGCCCGGCCAGGTA
The DNA here is from genome assembly GCF_047200735.1 of Pseudonocardia oceanicola. Taxonomy (NCBI): domain Bacteria; kingdom Bacillati; phylum Actinomycetota; class Actinomycetes; order Pseudonocardiales; family Pseudonocardiaceae; genus Pseudonocardia; species Pseudonocardia oceanicola. Next base: position 455,911 of record NZ_JBJZON010000001.1, on the reverse strand, counting down.
GTCCGACAGCTTCTGGGAGGCGGCGAACTTCTCGTCCTGCGGCGACTCGTCGATCATCGTCGACGACCAGCGGCCGAAGTCGTCGCGGTCCTCCGCCGGGACCCCGAGCAGCTCGCAGATCACGCGGACGGGGAGCAGGAAGGCGTAGTGCGCCATGACGTCGACCGTGCCGTCGGCGGGAAGGGCGGCCAGCAGGTCGTCGGCGATCTCCTGGACGCGCGGCCGCAGCTCGGCCATCCGGCGTGCGGTGAAGGACCGGCTGACGAGCTTGCGCAGCCGCGTGTGGTCCGGCGGGTCCATCAGCAGCATCATCGGTGTGGGCGCGGCCGGCATCGCGTCGCGCTGGTCGGCCGGCAGCGTGTAGCGCCAGTCCTTGGAGAACCGCGCGTCGACGAAGGCGGCCCGCGCGTCGGAGTACCGGGCGATGATCCACATCGGGCCGTCCGGCAGGTCCAGCCGGCGCACCGGCTCGTCCGCCCGCAGCTCGGCGTAGGCCGGGTAGGGATCGCTCCAGAACGGGCCGTCGAAGAGGTCGAGGCCGGAGGTGGTGGTCGGCGCCATGCCCCCATCGTGCCGCAAGAAGTCAGCGCTCGCTTACAAGCGTGCCGGAGACACCTGCTCCGGGCGGACCGCGACGTCCGGGGGCACCGGCGTGCCGGTCACGACGGCGGCCCCCAGCGCCGCCAGCGCGGGTGCCGACTCGATCCCGGACCCGCCCTGACCGGCGAAGAAGTGGAAACCGGGATGCTCCGGGCGAGCACCGACCAGGGGGTCGCGATCCGGCGCGAAGGTCCGCAGCCCCGCCCAGGCGGTGCGTACGGAGCGGAGGCCGAGGTGCAGCGCCTCCTCGACCCGCTCGAGGGCGAGCGCGACGTCGAGCTCGTCCGGGCGGGCGTCACCGGGCTCGGCGGGAGTCTCGTCGCCGGGCGAGAGGAGCAGGGCCTCGCCCTCCGGCTTGCAGTAGAAGCGCTCGGCGGCGTCGATCAGCATCGGCATGCCCGGCGGGAGCGTGCACGGGGAGAGCGCGATGGTGCGCCGGTAGGGCGTGAGGCCGGCCGGCGTGACACCGGCCAGCGCGGCGACGACGTCGGTCCAGGACCCGGCCGCGTCCACGACGTCGGGCGCGGTCCAGGCGCCCTCCGCCGTCTCCACCCGCCAGGTCCCGCCCGTCCGCGTGATCGCGCGGGCCCGCGCCCCCCGGACGACCCGGCCGCCGCGGCGGCGCAGCCCCCGGACGTAGGCGCCGTGCAGGCCGATGGCGTCGACGTCGGCGGCCGCCTCGGTGATCGCGCCGCACCGGACGTCCCGCAGCCCGGGGCAGGCACCGGCGGCCTCGGCGCCGGCCAGGGCGTGCGGGCCGTCCGGCTCCGCCGCCCACTCGGCCAGCAGGTGCTGCAGCTCGCGCTCGCCCGCCTCGTCGAACGCCGCCCAGACGACCGTCAGCGGGCGCAGGAACGGCGGGGCCTCCAGCTCCTCGGCGAGGGCCGGGAAGCGCGGAGCGCTCGCGCGGATGAGTGCCCGGAAGACGGCGGTGCCGTGGCCGGGGATGTAGGTCGCGGCCGAGCGGCCGGTCGAGTGCACCGCGAGCGACGGCTCGGCCTCCAGCAGCAGGACCGAGCGGTGCGCGGCGATCTCGTAGGCCACCGAGGCACCGGCGATCCCGCCACCGATCACGATCACGTCCGGGGAGCCGTCCACGGGACCCACCGTAAATCGGTCGCGCGGGAAGGGAGGTGTCCCTAGGGTTTCGGCCATGGACCTCATCACCCTGTGAGACGGCGCGTCTCCGTCGAGGGACGCCACCCGTCACCGGCGCGATCCGCGCCGGCCGGTTCCTGTCCGTCCGGGCCGCCCCGCGGTGGCCGGACGTCCTTCCTCCCCGGATCGTGGCTGTTGCGGCACGCGGTCCACGGAGTCCCGCGTCCGCCATGCCCGCTCGAGGGGCGCGGCGGCCGGTCGTGCCGCGGGTCGACACGCTGCCGATCGTGCGTCGCCGGGCGCGGTCCGATCCGGAGGAAGGACCCGCACGCCCCGCGGGGCGGCCCCTCATCTCCTCCAGGAGGTCCTCGTGCGAGCTCATGACACCAGCCAGACCCCGACCACCCAGCCGACCAACCGCGCCGCCCGCCGCGCCGCCGCCCGCGGGAAGACCCCGCAGGCCACCGGTACGGACGCGCCGCGCACGCTCGCCCGGATCGGCCGGGCGAGCACCACCCCGGTGCACGCCCGCACCGATTTCGCCGCACGTCGCAGCGGCTGACACCGCGGCGGGGCCGGCCACTCCCGGGCGCCGGCCCCGCCGCACCCTCGCGGGGGGGTCGGCGGAGGGGAGCGGGACAGCTCGACCGGGCCCGCTCCCCTCCCGGCGACCACCCCGTCCCACGTGGACCTCCAACACCGCGAGTCGCGCCCCCGGCTCCCGCGAGTCGCGCTCCAGGCTCCGCCGAGTCGCGCCCCCGGCTCCCCCGAGTCGCGCCCCCGGCTCCCCCGAGTCGCGCCCCCGGCTCCCCCGAGTCGCGCCCCCGGCTCCCCCGAGTCGCGCCCCCGGCTCCCCCGAGTCGCGCCCCCGGCTCCGCCGAGTCGCGCCCCCGGCTCCCGCGAGTCGCGCTCCAGGCTCCGCCGAGTCGCGCTCCCGGCTCCCGCGAGTCGCGCTCCAGGCTCCGCCGAGTCGCGCTCCAGGCTCCGCCGAGTCGCGCTCCGAGCTCCACCGACTCGCGCCCACCCACACCCCTCAGGCATCGACGACCTACGGTGCGCCGGCCGCTGCGCGCGGCCCCCGGGGCGCGACCGACTACGCTCGTCCCGTGCCGGACGTCTGGTGGGCCCGACCGGTGGACCCCTCGTCGGCGCCGCATCTCGTCGCGCTGCTCGACGCCCACGAGCGCACCCGGCTCGCCGCGTTCCGGCGCCCCGTCGACCAGGCCCGCTACCTCGCCGCGCACGCCCTCACCCGGCTCGTGCTCGGCGCGCGGCTCGACACCGATCCCGCCCGGATCGCGCTCGACCGGACCTGCCGCTGCGGCCGGCCCCACGGCAAGCCCCGCCTGGTCACCAGCACCGCGCCCGCCTTCTCGCTGACCCACTCCGGGGACCGCGTCGGCGTCGCGCTGAGCGACGACGGGCCCGTCGGGCTCGACGTCGAGGAGATCCGCGCCCTCGCCGACCTCGACCGGCTCGCCGAGCACGTCCTCTCCCCCACCGAACGCGCCCGTCCGCCCGCCGACGCCCGCGCCTTCCTCACCGTCTGGACGCGCAAGGAGGCCCTGCTCAAGGCCACCGGCGAGGGGCTCGCCAGCCCGATGGACGCGATCACCCTCGATCCGAGCGGCGCCGTCCTGGCCTGGACGGACGGGCCGGGCGCGGCCTGGGTCGTCGACCTCGAGGCGGGCCCGGACCACCCGGCGGCGCTGGCCGGGCTCGGCGCGCGCGCCCCGGAGGTCCGCACGCACGACGGCGACGGCCTCCTGCACTGACGCGCCGGCCGCGCGGCCGCGCCGACCACGCCGGCCGCGGCCGACCACCCCGGTCGGGCCAAGCGCGGCTATTCCACCGGCCGCCACGGCCGCGGCGGGAGCGTGGGCAGGCCGGAGGGCGAGCACTGCCCGCCGCGCTCGCCGGCGAGCCGGAACACGAGCCAGCCCACGACCGCCGCGAGCACCGAACCGACGAGGATACCGATCTTGGCCTCGCTGACGAGCAGCTCGTCGTCGAGGGCGAGCTCGGTCACGAACAGCGCCACGGTGAACCCGATCCCGGAGAGTCCGGCACCACCGAAGAGCTGCCCCCAGCGCAGCGTGTCCGGCACCCGGCCGATCCCGGTCCGCAGCGCCAGCCACGTCCCGATCGTGACGCCGATCGGCTTGCCCAGCACCAGCCCGACGACGATGCCCCAGGTCAGCGGCGAGGCGACGGCGGCGCCGAGGGTCTCACGGTCGAGCACCACCCCGGCGTTGGCCAGGACGAACAGCGGCACGATCACGTAGCTCGACCAGGGCTGGATCTTCGCCTGCAGCCGCTCGTTCGGCGAGACCGCCTCGGTGACCGCGGCCTGCGTGGCGAGGGCACGCTGGGGCGTCGGGTCCAGGATGAAGGTCTTGCCGACGATCATCGCCCGCCGCATGTCCTGCCGGCGCGGGGCATAGGTGTTGACCAGCAGACCCAGCGCCACCCCGACCACGCTCGGGTGCACCCCGGAGGCCAGGACCGCGAACCACATGACGACGCCGATGAGCGCGTAGAACGGCGTCCGCCAGAACCGGGCGAACCGCAGCCCGAGGAGCGCGGCGAAGAGCACGATCGCGAGCAACAGCGCGAGCACGTCGACCTGCTCGGTGTAGAAGACGGCGATGGCGATCACGGCGCCGACGTCGTCGACGATGGCCAGGGCCAGCAGGAAGACGCGCAGCTGGTCCGGGCAGCGCGGGCCGACGAGCGCCAGCACGCCCAGCAGCACCGCGGTGTCGGTGGAGATCGTGATGCCCCAGGCGTTCTGCGCGACCGTGCCGGCGTTGAAGGCCAGGAAGACCAGGGCCGGGATCACCAGGCCACCGACCGCCGCGGCCGCCGGCGCGGCGAGCGCCCGGAAGCCGCGCAGCTCGCCGAGCGTGATCTCCCGCGCGATCTCCAGCCCGACGCTGAAGAAGAACAGGACCATCAGGCCGTCGTTGACCCAGTGCCGCAGGTCCAGGCTCAACGACCACTCGCCGAGGTTCACGGCCAGCGGGGTGTGCCAGAAGGTCTCGTAGCCGAGCGGCAGGTTCGCCCAGAGCAGCGCGAGCACGGCCGCCGAGATGAGCAGCACCGCCGAGCCCGACTCCGTGCGGAGGAACTGCCGCGCGGCGCGGGAGAGCTCCCCACGTTCGGATAGGGTCGTCACGGTCACCGGATCATCCTGCCCGGGCGTCGGGCTCGGACGCGAGGAGGTGGGCGCGATCGGGCCGCTCGATCCGCCGCTCGGGGCGTACGACCATGTCGCCGGCCGGGTCGACGCGCCGCTGGCGCTCCTCGAGTACGGCGACTTCGAGTGCCCCTACTGCCGTGCCGCGGCACCCGTGATCGAACAGGTGCGCGCGCGGCTGGGTGAGCGGCTGCGCTTCGCCTTCCGGCACTTCCCGCTGCACGAGCTGCACCCGCACGCCCTGGCCGCGGCCACCGCGTCGGAGATGGCGGCGCTCGAGGGCCGGTTCTGGCCGATGCACGCCAGTCTCTACGCGCCCGGCCCGCCCCGCCTCACCCAGGCCGACCTGCGCGAGCACGCCGTGGTGGCCGGGGTGGACCCGGACACGGTCGTCTGGCCGGCGACACGGGTGGTGGAGGACCGGGTCGAGGCCGACTTCAACTCCGGGGTCCGCAGCGGGGTGCGCGGCACCCCCACGTTGTTCGTCAACGGGGAGCCGTACCGGGGGGACGTCACGGTCGAGCGGCTGGTCACCGCCCTCACGGCGGTCCGCTCGGGCCCCTGAGCGGGCTCCCGGCGCCGGGCCTACCCTGAGCCGGTGACGGCGACGCCCGGCCCCCGGTCCCGCGACCGGCCCGCCCGCCCGCGCGGGGCGGAGGCGGCCTGGCGCGCCGATCCGGTCGTCGGGCCCGCGCTCGCGGCGGTCGACGCCGACCCGGCGCGCCCGTGGACGGTCGCCGCCCTCGCCGAGGAGGCCGGGGTGACCGCGCCGCTGTTCGCGCGGCGGTTCCGCGAGGTGGTGGGTACCGCTCCCCTGGCCTACCTGCGGCGGTACCGGATGTGCCTGGCCGAGAGGTATCTCGCCGAGCCCTCGGCCACGGTCGCGGCCGTCGCCCGCCGGGTCGGCTACGCCGATCCCTTCTCCTTCCGCGTCGTGTTCACCCGGGAGCGCGGCGTCCCGCCGGGCCGGGTCCGGTCCGCGAGGTCCCCGGGACGGTCGCGAGCCTGACGGACGGGGCCGCGCGCGCCGTCGGTGCCTGCGGCCAGAATGTCGTCGTGAACCGCTGGGTGCTGCACCTCGACATGGACGCGTTCTTCGCGTCGGTCGAGCAGCTCACCCGGCCCACCCTGGCGGAGCGGCCGGTGCTGGTCGGCGGCACCGGGGGGCGCGGCGTCGTCGCCGGGGCCAGCTACCAGGCCCGGGTGTTCGGCGCGCGCTCGGCGATGCCGATGGGCCAGGCGCGCCGGCGCTGCCCGCACGCGACCGTCCTGCCCCCGCGGTTCCCGCTGTACAAGGTGATCTCCGAGGAGGTCATGGGAGTGCTGCGCGAGGCCGCGCCCGTGCTGGAGCCCGTGTCGGTCGACGAGGCGTTCCTCGAACCTCCGGCGCTGGCCGGGGCGTCGGCCGCGGAGGTGGAGGAGTTCTGCGTGGCGCTGCGCGCCGAGGTGCGGGCGCGGACCGGGCTGCCCGCGTCGGTGGGGGCGGGGTCGGGCAAGCAGGTCGCGAAGATCGCCTCGGAGCTGGCCAAGCCGGACGGTCTGACGGTCGTCGCGCCGGCGGTCGAGCGGGAGGTGCTCGATCCGCTGCCGGTGCGCTCGCTGTGGGGCGTCGGACCGGTGGCCGAGGCGGCGCTGCGCACGATCGGGGTCGAGACGATCGGCGCCCTCGCGGCGATGGACGCCCGTGAGGTCGCCGGGGTGCTCGGCTCGACCGTCGGTGCCGAGCTGCACCGGCTCGCCCGCGGCATCGACGAGCGGCCGGTCGCCCCGCGCGGCGCGGCCAAGCAGATCTCCGCGGAGTCCACGTTCGAGCACGACCTCACCGCGATGGCCGACGTCCTGCGCGAGGTCGGGCGGATGACGGCGGCGGCCCACCGCCGGCTCGTCGTCGACGGCCGGGCGGCGCGGACCGTCACGGTCAAGGCGCGCAACGCGGACTTCCAGACCCACACCCGCTCCGAGACCACCGCGTTCGCCTCCACCGACCTCGCCACCCTGACGGCGGTCGCACAGCGGCTCGCCCGCACCGCCGTGCCCGAGGGTGGGGTGCGGCTGGTCGGGGTGTCGCTGTCGGGTCTGTCGGACAGCCCGCCGCCGGCCCTGTTCGAGGCCGTCCCCTCGGAGTCGGGCTGGACCACCGCGCCACCGACACAGCCCGTGGAGACCGTCGAGGCGGACACGGTGCTCACCGTGGAGACGTCCGAGGGGACCCATCCGGAACCGGGCACCGAGTTCGGGCCGCGGCCCGGCGGGCGGCACGGGTCCCGCGACCCGGCGAGCCCGTGGCGGGCGGGCGACGACGTCGCGCACGCCGTGCACGGGCACGGCTGGGTGCAGGGGGCGGGGCACGGCCGCGTCACGGTCCGGTTCGAGACGCGCGCGACCGGGCCCGGCCCCGCCCGCACCTTCGCCGCCGACGACCCGGCCCTCTCCTTCGCCGATCCGGTCGAGAGCTGGCGGCTGCCCTCACCGGCGCACTGACGGACGGGCGAGCCCGCCGAAGGGGCGCATCATGGTTCCACAACGCGCACCCAGCCGCCGAGAAGACGCATTATGGTTCCATAACGCGCTCACAGCCGCAGAAGACGCGCGTTATGGTTCCACAACGCATTTCCTCACGCGTCCTTGTCCGCCACCCCCGCGGCGTCGAAGGTGGCGACCTCGGCGAGCGCCCGCGCCGCCCCCTGCACCACCGGGAGGGCGAGCAGCGCTCCCGTCCCCTCCCCCAGCCGCATACCGAGGTCGAGCAGCGGATCCAGGCCGAGGTGCGCCGTCGCGATCCGGTGCCCGGGCTCCGCCGAGCGGTGCCCGGCCACGCACGCGGACACGGCGTCGGGCGCCAGGACCGCGGCGACGAGGGCGGCCGCACCGGCGTTGACGCCGTCGAGCAGCACCGGGACGCGCAGCGCGGCGGCGCCGAGGACGAACCCGGCGATCCCGGCGTGCTCGAGCCCGCCGAACGCGGCGAGGAGGTCGAGCCCGTCGGCGGGGTCAGGAGCGTGCCGGGCCAGCGCCTGCCGGACGACCTCCGTCTTGCGCAGGAGCGTCGCGTCGTCGATCCCGGTGCCGCGCCCGGTCGCCTCGGCCGGGTCCGCGCCGGTGACCGCGCAGATGAGCGCGGCCGCGGCGGTGGTGTTCGCGATACCCATGTCACCGGTGACCAGGCACCGGTTGCCGGCGGCGACCAGGTCCCGCGCCACCTCGATGCCGGTCTCGACCGCCCGGCGGGCCTGGTCGCGGGTCAACGCCGGACCGGCCGTCATGTCCGCGGTGCCGTCGGCGACCCGGCGCGGGAGCAGCCCGGGCACGGGATCGAGCGGGGCCGCGACGCCGACGTCCACCACCTGCACCTCGGCCCCGAGCTGGCGGGCGAAGGCGTTGACCACCGCGCAGCCGGCCAGGAAGTTCCCGACCATCTGCGCGGTGACCTCCTGCGGCCACGGGGTCACGCCCCGGGCGTGGACGCCGTGGTCCCCGGCGAACACCGCGACGGCCGCGGGCTCGGGCACCGGCGGCGGGCACTGCCCGGCGATCCCGGCCAGCCGCACCGCGAGGTCCTCGACCCGGCCGAGCGAGCCGCGCGGCTTGGTCATCCGGTCCAGCCGGTCCCGGGCCTCCGCCTCGGCGGCGGCGTCGACGGGCCGGATCGCGGCCGCGGTCTCGTCGAGCAGGGTCATCGCCACCTCCCCGGGCAGCGCCCGGTCTCCGTACCGCTCCTGGTGCACCGCCCACCGCAGCGGGCGCCGGCGGGCCCAGCCCGCGCGGGCCAGCTCCGGCTCCGGTGCGAACTCCCGCACGTGTCCCACGCACAGGTACGCCACCACCTCGACGTGCGCGGGCAACCCGAGCAGGCCGGCGAGGGCACGCAGGCCGGCGTCGTCGAAGAAGCTGACCCAGCCGACGCCGAGGCCCTCGGCCCGCGCGGCCAGCCACAGGTTCTGCACGGCCGAGGCCGTGGAGTGCGCCGCCATCTCGGGGCGCCCGTACCGGCCGAGCACGTGCCGGCCGCCGCGGGTGGGATCCGAGGTGACGACGACGTTGACCGGGGTGTCGAGCACCGCCTCCACCTTGAGCGCACCGAACCCCGCCGCCCGGGCCCGCGGCAGGGACGCGGCGAACGCGGCCCGCTGCGCCGCGACCAGACCGGCCACGCGCTCGCGGGTCGCCCGGTCCCGCACCACGACGAAGTCCCAGGGCTGCGAGAACCCGACGCTCGGTGCGGCGTGGGCGGCCTCGAGCACGCGCCGGAGCGCCGCGTCCGTGACCGGCTCGTCGGGCAGGAACCCGGTCCGGACGTCTCGGCGGCCGTGCACCACCTCGTAGAAGTCCCCGGCCCCGCCGATCATCCCGGCGTCGGGCCCCACCCCGGCATCGCGCCCCACCCCGGTATCGGGCCCTACCCCGGCATCGCGCCCTACCACGGCATCGGGCCCTACCACGGCATCGGGCCCTACCACGGCATCGGGCTCAGCCGCGGCGGGACGAGCGAGACCCCGGGCCGGGCCTCGGCGTGGATCCCGGCGACCCGCAGGCCGTCGAGCAGCGCCCGGCAGCCCGGGTTCGTCGCGGGGTCCCCGGGCACGGCGAGCACGACCCTCGCGGCCCCGAGACCGACGAGGTCCGCGACGGCGGCGGCCGCCCCGGCCAGGTCGGGCAGGCGTTCGACGCGCCAGGCCTCGGCGTAGAACAGGACCGTCGACTCGACCTCCGGCGTGGCGAGGACGGCGTCGGCGGCGGCGATCAGATCCGCGCCCTCGGCGGTCTCGGGGTCACCCCCACCGGTACCGAGCACCGTCACGGTGGGGGTGCGCGCAGCGCTGGCGCGACCATCGCCGGTCATCCTGGCCTCCTCGAGGGTCCGCGCCCTCATCGTCGAAACCTGCGACGGCGGCGAGTGTCCTGGCTCCCGGATCGTCGCGCGCCTCCCGGCCTTCCCACCCCGTGGGGCGGTGACCGTCGGATGGGGACGCGCTTCCCCGGTCACAGTGGCGGGACCGCGCCGGATTCACACCGGCTTCCTCCACTGCCGTCGACCACGACGACATCACGCGGCGGCCGCAGAATCAAGCCGCCCGCCGTCACACCTGCGCGACCGGCGGGGGCGGCGTGCCCCACGCCGCAGAGCGGCGTCGCGGTCGACCGGCCGCGCAGGCACCGCCCTGACGACCTACCGCCGGCCGCCGGTGACGGGCCGGCCGCCCGACCGGGCCGGAGCGCCCGGGTCCGCGGTGTCGTCGGCGAGAACGAAGTAGTTCTCCTCCTCCTGCAGGAAGTGCAGCCGCAGCAGCGCGTGCAGGCCGTAGAGCGAGGCGAGCAGATCATCGAGCTGGTCGGCACCCACCTCGCCGTTCGCCTCGGCCAGGGAGAGGTGGGTGCCGATCCGGGTGGCCAACCGGTCGATCTCCGCGTGCGTGCGGCTCATGGTCGCGGTGGCCTCCGCGCTGCCCAGGGGGCGGGCCAGCGCCGGGTAGAGCCGGGCCTCCTCGCCGTGCTCGTGCGGCAGCAGGCGGTCGGTCAGGAAGTGGTGCACCTGCCGCAGCGCCTCCAGCGCCGTGCCGTCCCTGCTCACGGCCAGCCGGTCGGCGGCGTCGCGCAGCTGGGCGAGCGCGTCGCGCAGCTCGTCGTGCTCGGCGGCGAAGTGGCGCAGGATCCGCTCGGTGTCCGCGGGCAGCGCGCGGCCCGACCGGGGGGCACGCAGGGCACGCAGGGCGTTGAGGATCACCGCGACGTCGATGCCCTCCTGCAGCAGCGCCCCCGCGGCGGGGGTGAGCAGGCCGAGTGCGGCGACCGCCATCGCCAGCAGCGACAGGCCCATCCCGACCACGGCGCTCTGCACGGCGACGCGTCGGGACCGGCGGGCGATCTCCATCGCGTCGGCCAACCGGTCGAGCCGGTCGGTGGTCAGCACGATGTCCGCGGCCTCGGAGGAGGCGCTGGCGCCGCGCGCCCCCATCGCGACCCCGACGGTGGCGGCGGCCAGCGCGGGCGCGTCGTTGACCCCGTCGCCCACCATCACCGTCACCGCCTGCTGCTGCTCGGCACGCACCGACGCCACCTTGTCCGCCGGCGACTGCTCGGCCAGCACCTCGTCGAGCCCGAGGACCGAGCCGATCTCGTGCGCCGGTTCGGGACGGTCGCCGGTGAGCATGATCAACCGGGTCAGGCCCGCGGCGCGGAGCCGACGCAGGGTGCGGGGGGCGTGCCGACGCAACGGGTCGCGCAGCAGGATCGCGCCGACCATCTCGTCGTCCACGCTCACCCAGGCGATCGCCGCACCGTCCAGGGCGGCCCGGTTGACCGCCGTGCGTGCCCAGGCCGCGGTGGAGGTGCGAGCAGGCCTGCCGACCTCGACGACGTGTCCGTCCACGGCTGCGCTCACCCCACGCCCGGGTCGCTCCACCACGTCGGCGGGCAGGGCCAGCGGCAGGCCCCGGGCCCGCGCCTCGGCCACGACCGCCTCGGCCAGCACGTGCGGGGACAGCTGGTCGGCCGAGGCGGCCAGGCGCAGCACGTCGCCGGGGCCGCGGTCGGGCGCGGCGAGGATGTCGACGACCGCGGGTCGGCCGGCGGTGAGGGTGCCGGTCTTGTCCATCACCAGGGTGGTCGCGTTCCCCAGGTTCTCGAGTGCCCCACCGCTGCGGATCACCACCCCGAGCCGCGAGGCGCGGGAGAGCCCCGAGACGATCGCCACGGGCGCGGCCAGCAGCAGCGGGCACGGGGTCGCCACCACGAGGACCGCGACGGCCCGCACGGCGGAGCCGCTCGCCAGCCACGCCGCCCCGGCCAGCAGCAGCGCCACCGGCAGGAACCAGGCCGCGTACCGGTCGGCCAACCGGACCACCGGCGCGTTCTCCGCCCCGGCCTGTCGGGCCAGGCGCACGATGCCGGCGTAGGTGCTCGCCTCGGCGGTCGCGCCGGCACGGACCTCGACGGCACTACCGGCGTTGACGACACCACTGCGCACCGGGTCGCCGGTCTGCCGCTCCACCTGCAGCGGCTCGCCGGTCAGCACGGACTCGTCCAGCACCGCGACGTCGCCCTCGACCCGCCCGTCGACCGGGACGACCTCGCCGGGGCCGACGACCAGCAGATCGCCGACCGCGACCTCCTCGGCCGGGACCACCTCCACCCGGTCCCCGACGCGGCGCCGGGCCGAGCGCGGGGCGTGCTCCAGCAACGCCGTCAGGTCACGCGCCGCACGCCGCTGGGCGGCGGCGTCCAGCGCGCGGCCCGTGGCCAGCATGACCGCGATCAGCGCCCCGGCCAGGTACTCGCCCACCAGCAGCGTGCCGACCAGCGACAGCACCGCGATCAGGTCGACACCGGCCCGCCTCCGGCGCAGCGCGGCGACCACCCACACGACCGCCGGAACGAGCGCGGTCAGCGTGCCGACCACCCAGGACCCGGCCGCGACCGTGCGCTCGCCGATCAGCCAGGCGATCACCCCGGCGAGCAGGGCGGCGAGGGTGACCGCCAGCAGGGCCGGCTCGATCACCGCGCCGACGCGGTCCCACCACGCCGGGCGGGGCCGGGAGTCGGGTTCCAGGGCCTGCACCGGGACCTCCCGGGTGATCGTCGATCGGGCTCGCCGGGCACCGTCCCGGGCGGATGCACGAAGTCGACCGGAGCCACGGCCCTTCCCGACAGGGCCGCAATGCCCGACCGCGGGGACACAGGACCCGCCGGGCCCGTCCCCGCCGGCCCGGTCACCCCTCGGGTCGGCGCGCGCACCGGATGCGGTAGTGTTCTCCACACCGGAGCGAACAGCCCGGCGAGCCCCGGGCCTGGGTGCTCATGCGGACGTAGCGCAGCTGGTAGCGCATCACCTTGCCAAGGTGAGGGTCGCGGGTTCGAGTCCCGTCGTCCGCTCCACGATCTCCCCTCAGCGATGCTCAGCCGTACCGGCCGGCTGCTCCGTCCGTTCCCACCGCCCCGGCCCCACCGGCCGCAGCTCGACGAGCGTGCCGTTGGGCGGGACCTCCCGCGGCGCCTCCTCCGGCCCGAGACCGCACGCGGCGGCGACGAGGGCCCGCAGCGTCTCGCCGTGGGTGACCAGGACGACCTCTCCGGCCACGGGCAGCCCGGCGAGCACCCGCGCCGCACGGGCGTGCAGCTCCCGGCCCGTCTCGCCGCCCGGTGGCGCCCAGTCCGGCTCCGCCCCGGCCAGCGCGGCCGCGCACGCCGCGGCGGGGCGGCCCTCCCACTCGCCGTGCGACTGTTCGCGCAGGCCGGAACGCTCCTGCACCCGCAGACCGCGAACCCGTCCGAGCACCGCGGCCGTCTCGGCCGCCCGGCGCTGCGGGCTCGTGAGGACCAGCGCGCCGGTGCCGACCCGCAGCGCCTCCGCAACGGCCCGCGCCTGCGCCCGGCCCCGCGCCGTCAGCCCGACGTGCGTGGTACGGCCCTGCAGCAGCCCGGCGGCGTTCCAGGTGCTCTCGCCGTGCCGGACCAGGTGCAGCACCGGCGCTGTGCTCATCGTTGGGCCGTGAGCCCCGCGACCGGCCCGATCACGACGATCGCCGGCGGGCTGATCTCCTGCTCCTGGACCTGCACGGCGACCGTGCCGAGGGTGGCGCGCAGCGTGCGCTGGATCCGGGTGGTGCCGTCCTGGATCACCCCCACCGGGGTGTCCGCGGACCGGCCGTACTCGATGAGCGCGGCGGCGAACTGCGCGATCCGCTCCACCGCCATCATCAGCACGATCGTGCCGCGCATCCGGCCGAGGGCCTCCCAGTCGACGAGGCTGCGCGGGTCGTCCGGCGCGACGTGCCCGGACACCACGACGATCTCGTGCGCCACGCCGCGGTGGCTGACCGGGATCCCCGCGACGGCCGGCGCGGCGAAGGCGCTGGTGATCCCGGGGACGACCGTGACCGGCACGCCGGCCTCGGCACAGGCCTGGACCTCCTCGAACCCGCGCCCGTAGACGAACGGGTCCCCGCCCTTGAGCCGCACCACGAACTTGCCGGCCTTCGCGTGCTCGATCAGCAGCTCGTTGATCCGCTGCTGCGCCATCGCCCGGCCGTACGGGATCTTGGAGGCGTCGATGACCTCGACGTCGGGCCCCAGCTCCTCGATCAGGTCCCGCGGGCCGAGCCGGTCGGCCACCACGACGTCCGCCCGGGAGAGCAGCCGCCGCCCGCGGACGGTGATCAGCTCGGGGTCGCCGGGCCCGCCGCCGACCAGCGCGACGCCCGGCAGCACCGGGTCGGCCGAGTCGGACACCACGCCCGCCTGCAGGGCCTCGACCAGCGCGGTCCGGACCGCGGCCGAGCGGCGGTGCGCGCCCTTGGCGAGGACGCCGACGGCCAGACCGTCGTACTCCCCGGTCGCGGGGGTGACGGCGGTGCCGAGGCGCCCGTCGTCCGCCCGGACGCAGAAGACCCGGCGGCGCTCGGCCTCGGCGCCGACCGCGGCGTTGACCTCGGGGTCGTCCGTGCAGGCGATGGCGTACCAGGCGCCGTCGAGGTCGCCCTCGGCGTAGCAGCGGGGCGTCCAGGTGATCTCGCGGGCCGAGGCCATGCCCTCGACGGCCGGGGTCACCTCGGGCGAGACGACCTCGACGAGCGCCCCCGACGCGATCAGCCGGGAGACCCGGCGCTGCGCGACCTGCCCTCCCCCCACGACGACCACCCTGCGTCCGGCGAGCTCGAGGCCGACGAGGTACTGGTCGTGCTGGGTCACGTGCAGGTCCTTCCGCGGATCGCCCCGGCGGGCTGGTCGTGGCCGGCGCGCCTGGAGAGAAGGTCACGGGACGCGCCCGGTGTCACTCCGGGTCCCCTGTCGCCGACTGCGGAAGCATAACGAGCCGACGATCGCAGCTGAACCGTCCCGCACGGGGCCCGCCTCTCCCGACGGTCAGTCCCCGCTGGTCAGGGAGGTGTGCTCGACGCGGGCGGCGGCGACCGTCACATCTCCCACGATCGTCTTGGGCACGACGAGCCGCGGCGCACCGAGCTCGGACGCCACCAGGAGGGCCGCGGCCTCGGCCACGGACGGTGTGCCGACCGCCTCGCCGACCCGCACGCTGCCCGGCACGGCGACACCCGCCAGCGCCGCGGCGGGCCGCACCTCGAGCCGGGCGGGCGCGATGGCGTCGAGGATCCCCTGCTCCCCCGCCTTGGCCTCGACCGAGGCGTAGACGACGTCCGCCCCCGCTCCGGTCACGTCCCGCACGACGGCCAACGCCGCCCGCACCGCCGCCCCGGACACCCCTCGCCGCGCCCCGATGCCGACCACCACCCGTGAGCGGCGGCTGCCGCTGGAGGGGCGGTCGCCGCTCACGATCCGACCCGAGAACCCGTCGGCCCCGACGCCGAGGCCCTTCCGCACGAGGGGCGGTCCGCCGGTCCCGTCAGCTCAGCGGCAACGTGTGCGGACAGGAAGCGACTCACCGAGCCCGGGGTGCCGGCAGGGTGGGTGTGCAGGAACGACGCGTGCACCCCGCCCGCGACGAAGCCCTCCGGCTCCCCGCCGCGCCACCCCCACGCCGGCGCCGCACCGGCCCGTGGCGTGACCGCGCAGTGGTGGAACTCGTGCCCGCCCACCCGTTCCCCCGCGACGAAGCCGGTCGAGTCGCCCAGCGACACCGCCTCGCGGTAGCCGAGGGTGAGCCGGCCGGTCATCGCGGCGGTCGCGTCCAGGGCACCGACCAGCGGGACGCCGTCGAGCTCCCGGCACAGGTAGAGCAACCCGCCGCACTCGGCGCGGATCGGCGCACCCGTGGCGGCGAGCCCCCGGATCGCCGCGAGCAGGCCGACGTTGGCGCCGAGATCGGCGACGTGCTCCTCGGGGAACCCTCCGGGCAGGACGAGCCCGCCGACGCCCGCGGGCAGGGTCCGGTCGCGCAGCGGGTCGACGAGCACGACCTCGGACCCCGCCACCTCCAGCAGCTCGACGTGCTCGGCGTAGCCGAAGGAGAAGGCCGCCCCACCCAGCACCGCGGTCCGCACTCCCGGCCCGGCCCGGAACCCGCCGAGCTCGCCTGCCGGGTCCCACACCGGCCCGGCCGGCAGCGGCTCCGCGACCCGGACCACCGCGTCGAGGTCGACGTGCTCGGCGACCAGGGCCGCCATCGCGTCGACGGCCGCGGTCGCGGCCGCACCGTGCTCGACGGCCGTCACCAGACCGAGGTGCCGCGAGGGCACGGCCAGCTCGGCGCGCCTCGGCAGGACGCCGAGCACCGGCAGCCCGATCTCGTCGCACGCCGCCCGGAGCACCTCCTCGTGCCGCGGCGACCCGACGCGGTTGAGGATCACCCCGGCGATGCGAGCTCTGCCCATGGCCGCTCCGCCTGCGCTCCGCGTGCTGCCCATGGCCGCTCCGCCTGCGCTCCGCGTGCTGCCCATGGCCGCTCCGCCTGCGCTCCGCGGGCCCGGGTCGAAGCTGCGGAAACCGTGCAGCAGCGCCGCCACCGACCGCGACTGCCCCCGGCAGTCCACGACGAGCACCACCGGCGCCCCGACCATCGCAGCGACCTGGGCGGTGGAGCCGTACCCGTCGGCCACCCGGCCGTCGAACAGCCCCATGACGCCCTCGATCACCGCGACCTCGCAGCCGGCGGCGCCGTGCCGGACCAGCGGCCCGATCCGCTGCTCGCCGACGAGGACCGGGTCGAGGTTCCGGCCCGGGCGTCCGGCGGCGAGGGTGTGATAGCCGGGGTCGATGTAGTCGGGGCCGATCTTGAACGGCGCGACCGCGGTCCCCCGCCGGGCCAGGGCGGCCATCAGGCCGGTGGCGACCGTCGTCTTCCCGGACCCCGACGCCGGGGCCGCGACCACGAGCGCGCGGGCTACCACTCGATCCCCCGCTGCCCCTTCTGCCCGGCGTCCATCGGATGCTTGATCTTGGTCGTCTGCATGACGAGGTCCGCGGCCTCGATCAGCTCCGGCGCCGCGTCCCGGCCCGTGACGATCACGTGCTGGCGGCCCTCGCGCGCGGTGAGCACCTCGACGACCTCGTGCACGTCCACCCAGCCCCACTTGAGCGGGTAGGTGAACTCGTCGAGGACGTAGACCTCGTGCACCTGGTTCTCGATCCGGCGGCGGATCTCCCGCCAGCCCTCGAGCGCGGCGGCGGCGTGGTCGGACTCGCTGCCGGCCTTGCGGCTCCAGCTCCAGCCCGAGCCCATCTTGTGCCACTCGACGGGCCCGCCCTCGCCGGTCTGCTCGTGCAGCCGGCCGAGCGCGCGGAAGGCTTCCTCCTCGCCGACCTTCCACTTCGCCGACTTCACGAACTGGAAGACACCGATCGACCAGCCCTGGTTCCAGCCCCGCAGGGCCAGCCCGAAGGCGGCCGTCGACTTGCCCTTCATCTCACCGGTGTGCACCACCAGCAGCGGGCGGTTGCGGCGCTGGCGGGTCGTCAGCCCGTCCTGCGGCACGGCCGTGACCTGGCCCTGGGGCATCGTCGTCCTCCCGGTCGGTGGTGGGTGCGGGTCGGTGGTGGGTGCGGGTCGGCGGTGGGTGCGGGTCGGCGGTGGGTGCGGCTACGCGCTCGCCGCGGCGGTCAGGTCCGCCACGGTGAGCTCGTCGACCGTGATCACAGGGGCGCCGGCCGCGGCGGCGACCTGGCCGGCGAGGCCGAGCCTCACGAAGCCGGACTCGCAGTCGACGACCACGGTGTGCGCACCGTCGGCCGCCAGCAGCCCGGCCGCGCGGCGGGCGTCGGCCACGGGGTCCCCGCCGGGCTCCGCGGCCACCGTGGCCCGCCCGTCCGTCAACAGGACGACCAGCGGGCGGCGGCGCGGGTCCCGGACCCGCTCCGCGGCGAGGGTCCGGCGGGCGAGCAGCAGACCGTCGGCGAGCGGGGTGCGACCACCGGTGCGCATCGCGGCCATCCGGACCCGGGCGGTGGGGACACTGGTCGTCGGCGGCAGGACGAGCTGGGCACCCGCCGAGCGGAACGTCACCAGGCCGACCTTGTCGCGGCGCTGGTAGGCGTCGCGGAGCAGGGCGAGGACGGCGCCGGACACGGTCGCCATGCGCTCGCGGGCGGCCATCGAGCCCGAGGCGTCGACGACGAACAGCACCAGGTTCCCCTCCCGGCCCTCGCGCAGCGCCGCACGCAGGTCGGCGCGCTCGAGCAGCAGGCCCGGGCCGCGGCGGCCGCGATCGCGCTGGAACGGGGCGGCGGCGGCGAGGGTCGCGGGCAGGTGCAGGTCGGCGGCCCGGCGCGGGGTCGCGGCGGAGGGCCGGACGACACGCCCGGTGTCGGTGCGGGCCCGCGAGCGGCGACCGGGGGCGCCGTCGCCGACGCCGGGAACGGTGAACCGGCGGGCCGCGACCCGGCTCAGCCGGGCGGGGGCACCGACGGGCATCGCGCTGCCGGCGCTCGGGGCCTCGGGGCGGTCGCGGGCGGCGTCCACCCGCCCGGCGGCGTCGGACCCCGGGGCGCCGCCGGTCTGCCCGGGAGCGGTCTGCTCGGGGCCGGTCTGCCCGGGGCCGGTCTGCCCGGGGCCGGTCTGTCCGGGGCCGGTCTGCCCGGGGTTGGGCTGCTCGGGGTTGGGCTGCTCGGGGCCGGACCGGTCGGCTCGGGTCCGAGTCGGACCCGGGGCCCCGTCCGCGTCGGCGCCCCCGTCGCCGCCGGGCTCGGCCGCGTCCGTGTCGGGACCGCCGTCCGGGCCGGGGTCGTCGTCCGGGGTCCCGCCGCCCGGGTCGTCGTCCGGATCGGTCGGGTCCTCCGGGCCGAGGTCCTCCTCGGCGTCCCGAAGGGCCTCGTCGAGGTCCTTCTCGTCGATCCCCGGCTCGTCGAAGGGGTCCCGCCGGCGGCGGTGCGGCAGCGCGAGCCGCGCCGCGACCCGGACGTCGTCCTCGGCCACGACGCCGGCCCCCCGCCAGGCGGCGTGTGCCAAGGCGGCCCGGGCGATGACGAGGTCGGCACGCATGCCGTCGACGTCGAACCGGGCGCAGACGAACGCGATCCGCCGCAGCTCCCGGTCGCTCAGCCGCACCCGCCCGACCCGGCCCCGCGCGGCGACGATCCGCGCCGCGACCTCCGCGTCCGCCGCGGCCCAGGTGCGCGCGAACCCCGCCGGATCGGCCTCGAACGCCATCCGCCGGCGGACGACCTCGACCCGGGTGTCCACCTCCCGCGCCGCCCGCACCTCGACGGTCAGCCCGAACCTGTCGAGCAGCTGCGGCCGCAGCTCGCCCTCCTCCGGGTTCATCGTCCCGACCAGCAGGAACCGGGCCGCGTACGAGACCGACACCCCGTCGCGCTCGACGTGGGCGCGGCCCATGGCGGCGGCGTCGAGCAGCAGGTCGACGAGGTGGTCGTGCAGCAGGTTGACCTCGTCGACGTAGAGCACGCCGCGGTGCGCGTCGGCCAGCAGGCCGGGCTGGTAGGCGCGGGTGCCCTCGGCCAGCGCCTTCTCCAGGTCGAGCGAGCCGACGAGCCGGTCCTCCGTGGCGCCCACGGGCAGCTCGACGAGCCGGGCCGGCCTGGTCGCGGCGCCGCCCGGGTGCGGAGCGTCGGGGCAGGACGGGTCGGGTGCCGCCGGGTCGCAGCCGAACCGGCATCCCGGCACGACCTCGACCGCCGGCAGCAGGGCCGCGAGGGCCCGCACCGCCGTCGACTTCGCGGTCCCCTTCTCCCCGCGCACCAGCACCCCGCCGACGCCGGGGTGCACGGCGTTGAGGACCAGGGCCAGGCGCAGGTCGTCGTGCCCGACGACCGCCGAGAAGGGGAAGGTGGTACCGCTGCTCACCGGCGCGACTCTGCCAGACCGGTCGCGAGCACCGGGAGATCGGCGGGAGCACCGTGACTGATCACATGCTCGAGGGCGGCCGTGTCCAGGTGCTGGTCGACGAGGTCGGCGAGCAGGTCGAGCTGGGCGGTCCGCTCCGCCGCGAACGACGTGTCGGGAGCCGGGCGGAAGCCGGACCGACCTGACTGTTCGGCGAGCCGGGCCAGCAGCAGCCGGCGGAAGGCGTCGTTCTCCAGCAGGCCGTGCCAGTGGGTGCCGAGCACCGCGCCGGCGTCCGAGCCCTCCCCGTCGAGCAGCTGCGGGTCGCCCGAGCGCACGACGCGACCGTGGTGGATCTCGTAGCCGGTCACCGGCTCGCCGAACGCCGTCCCCCGGGGGGTGCCGAGGTGCTTCTCGGCGTCGAAGGCGATCTCGAGGTCGAGCAGTCCGAGCCCGGCGACGTCCGCGCCGCCCGGCACCTCCACCCCGGGATCGGTGATCCGCCGGCCCAGCATCTGGTAGCCGCCGCAGATCCCCAGCACGGGCCTGCCCTCCGCGGCGTGCGCGGCGATCGCGTCGGCCAGGCCCGACGCCCGCAGCCAGCCCAGGTCCGAGACGGTCGCCTTCGACCCCGGCAGCACCACGACGTCGGCGTCGAGCAGCCGGGACGGCTCCGTCACGTACCGCACGGCGACGCCGGGCTCGCAGGCCAGGGCCTCGGCGTCGGTCGCGTTGGAGATCCGCGGCAGCCGCACCACCGCGACCCGCAGCCACTGCTCGCCGACCGGCGGCGCCGGGCGGCCGAGCACCCCGTCGGCGACGGCCGACAGCGAGTCCTCGGCGTCGAGCCACAGCCGGTCCGACCACGGGACCACGCCGAGGGTGGGTCGTCCGGTCAACGTCCGGAGCCGGTCCAACCCCGGCGCGAGCAGCGCGGGGTCGCCGCGGAACTTGTTGATCACGAAACCGGCGACCCGGGCCTGGTCGGCGGGGTCGAGGACGGCGACGGTGCCGAACAGGTGCGCGAGCACGCCACCCCGGTCGATGTCGCCGACCACGATCACCGGCAGGTCCGCGGCCTGGGCGAGGCCCATGTTGGCCAGGTCGGTGGCCCGCAGGTTGATCTCCGCGGGAGAGCCGGCGCCCTCGCAGACCACGACCTCGAACCGGGAACGCAGGTCGGCGAGGGTGTCGGTGACGACCTCCCGTAGCGCCGCGGTCCGGGTCCGGTAGGACATCGCCGAGACCTGACCGTCCGCCCGGCCGCGGACCACGACCTGCGAGGTCCGGTCGCTGCCCGGCTTCAGCAGCACGGGGTTGAACGCGACGCTGGGCTCCAGGCCGCAGGCGTGCGCCTGCATCGCCTGCGCCCGGCCGATCTCGCCGCCGTCGACCGTGACGACGGAGTTGTTGCTCATGTTCTGGGCCTTGAACGGGGCGACCGACACCCCCTGCCGGTGCAGCCGGCGGCAGATCCCCGCCACCAGGGCGCTCTTGCCGGCGTCGGACGTCGTTCCCGCCACCAGCAGGGCGCCGCTCGGAGTCACGCCGAGCAGTCTCCGGCAGGAGGGCCCGCCGGGCCCCGGCGGGGTGCGGCGACCGGTCGGGACCACGGGCCGGGCGGGACGACCCCGTTCCCGCCCTCGATCCCCGGCGGCGGGGCAGCGGGGGCCCGGGGGGGCTCGGCGGCACCCGCGCCGTGCGGGACGCCTACCGTAGGGGCATGCGCTTCCTGCTGCGCCCGGGCTGGATCGCCTTCGTGGTGGTGGTCGTCGGCTTCGCCGTGGCGTGCTACACGCTGCTGGCGCCGTGGCAGTTCGGTCGCGAGGAGCAGCGCCAGGCGCAGCAGCACGCGATCGACGTCGCCGACGCCACCCCGCCGGTCCCGTTCGCCCGGCTGGTCCCCGGCCAGGCCGTCGAGCCGGGTGACGAGTGGCGCCGGGTCACGCTCTCCGGGACGTACCTGCCGGACGCCGAGGCGCTGGTCCGGCTGCGGTTCGCCGAGGGCAGACCCGCCTCCGAGGTGCTCACGCCGCTGCGGCTCGACGACGGCCGCACCGTCGCCGTCGACCGCGGCTCGGTCACCACGAACGACGGCCAGGCCGTCCCCGACTTCCCGGCCGCGCCGTCCGGGACGGTCACCCTGACCGGCCGGCTCCGGACGAACGAGACCGACACGAGCGGGCGGGCGCCGCTGACCGAGGGCGCTCACCTGCAGATCTACGCCGCCGACTCCCGGCAGCTGGCCGCCGCGACCGGCATCCCCGACATGGTCGAGGGGTACGTGCAGCTCGCCGCCGGCGAGCCGGGTGTGCTGACCCCGATCCCGGTCGCCCCGGGCAGCTCCGCGGCCCCGTTCACGAACGGCTCGTACGCCCTGCAGTGGCTGACCTTCGGCGCCATCGCGATCATCGCGCTCGGCTACTTCATCCGGCTCGAGATGCTGCAGCGGCGCGGCAGGCGGGAGTCGAGGGCGGGCCTGCGCGACGCGCTGGCGGGCCGTGACGTCGAGCCCCCGCTCGACGACGACCGCGACGCCCCCGCGCCCCGCTGACCGCCCCCTGCCGGTCGCCCCCTGCCGGTCGCCCCCTGCCGGTCACGGTGCACGGCGCCGTCGGCCGGCAGGAGTGCGGGGGAGCGCCGTTCGTCCGCCCCGGTGCGACAGTCGGCCGCTCATCGCCGCAGGCGCGACGCCACCACCACGCCCACACCCGCGGCCAGGATCCCGACGGCGCGGGAGAGACGGGCGGCGCGGACGAGGTCGGCGGGGACCGGGGCGGGGCCGCTCCCCAGCGCCGGGCGGTCCTCCGCGCCGTAGGCGTACTCCGTCCGCCCACCCAGCCGCACCCCCAGCGCCCCGGCGGCGGCGGCCTCCACCGGCCCCGCGTTGGGGCTGGGGTGCTCCCGGGCGTCGCGGCGCCAGGCGGCCAGCGCGGCGCCCGGCCGCCCGCCCGCCAGCGGCGCCGCGGCCGCCGTGAGCAGCGCCGCACCCCGCGCCGGCAGCAGGTTGACGAGGTCGTCGAGGCGTGCCGACGCCCAGCCGAAGCGCGCGTAGCCGGGCGAGCGGTACCCGACCATCGCGTCGAGCGTGTTGACCGCGCGGTAGCCCAGCAGGCCCGGCACCCCGGCCACCGCGCCCCAGAACACGGGCGCCACCACGGCGTCGGACGTGTTCTCCGCCAACGACTCCACACCCGCCCGCGCCATCCCGGCCGCGTCGAGCAGCGCGGGGTCGCGGGCACAGAGGTGCGGGATCCGCCCCCGCGCCGCGGCGAGGTCGCCCTGCTCCAGGGATCGGCCGAGCGCCGCGCCCTCGCTCACGAGCGAGGTGCCGCCGAGCACGGCCCAGGTCGCCGCGGCGGTGAGCAGCACCGACGCCGCCGAGCCGCGGCACGCCTCGACGTCCCCCCGCCCGACCGGACCCCGCCCGACCGAACCCCGCCCGACCGAACCCCGCCCGGCCGGACGCGCCCGACCCGCCCGTCCGCCGACCCTCCCCGCGGCCCGCTCCCCCGCGGCGCCGAGCAGCACCGCTCCGCCGACCAGCAGCGCGGTGTAGACCGCGCCGGCCCCGCGGGAGTCGGCGTACAGCCGCCGTTCGAGCGCCGCGGCGACCCGGCCGAAACCCGCCACCGGATGCCCGCGCCGCGGATCGCCGAGGACGAGATCGGCGGCCACCCCCAGCGCCAGCCCCCACGCCCGGGGCGGACACCGGTCGGCTGCGCGGAGGGACCGCAGGAGGGGGACGCGCCGCATGCCGGTCACCGTAGCGCGGTGGATGATCGGGGCATGCGCACCGACATCGACCCCGGCGAGCTCGGGCACGGCCGCTTCTACAAGGTGCTGACCAGCGTCGTCGTCCCCCGGCCCATCGCGTGGGTCGCCACCCGGTCGGCGGCGGGCGTCGACAACCTCGCCCCGCACTCGTTCTTCACGGTCTCGTGCGTGGACCCGCCCATGGTGCAGTTCACCTCGGTCGGCAGGAAGGACTCGCTGCGCAACGCCACGGAGACCGGGGAGTTCGTGGTCTGTCTCGCCACCGAGACGATGTTCGAGCGGGTCAACGCCACCGGCACGAACTTCCCGGCCGAGGTCTCGGAGTTCGCCGCGGTCGGGCTGACCGCCGAACCGAGCGCGACCGTGGCACCGCCCCGGGTCGCCGAGTCCCCGGTCGCCCTGGAGTGCCGGGTCCACCAGGCCCTCGAACTGGGCGACTCGACGGTCGTGATCGGCCGGGTCCTGCACGCCGCGATCGACGCCGACGTCTTCGAGACCGACGCCCGCGGCACCAGCCTGCCCGCGATCGACAAGCTGCGCCCGCTGGCCCGCCTGGGCCGCAACGAGTGGTCGACGATCGGCACGGTCCTCGACATCACCCGCATCCCCTACGACGACTGGCCGGGCCACTACCGCCGCGGGGACTGACCGGTCTCGCGGCGGGCGTGCAGGTCGGCCGCCCGGGCGGCGATCTGGTGCAGTGTGCAGGGCCATACGACACCCGACCCGGCGTTGCGGCAGGCGGAGCAGCGGCCGAGACGGTCCGGGACGTGGTCGGCGAGCAATCGGCCGAACACCTCCGGCATCCCGGCCAGCACGCTCGCCATCGGTCCGCTCCCGGGCGTGTACGCCCCGCCGCCTCCGGACATCCGTCCCCCTCGCCGTCGTCGTCGTGCGCCGCCGCCCTTGAGGCGACGACCGCCGGCGGTGGCCCGCCGCGCACGCGCCGTGCCCCGCGGCACGGCCCGGGGGAATGACTACCGGACGGCCGGGCGGAGGAGCCGCCCGGCCGCGCCGCCTACAGGGTGAACTCGCCCGACGGCGTCGCCTCCGGGTCGGCGTGCAGGTCGCCCTCGCGGCCCCGCAGCTCGACCCGGCGGATCTTCCCGGAGATCGTCTTGGGCAGCTCGTGGAACTCCAGCCGCCGGATCCGCTTGTACGGGGCGAGGTGGTCCCGCGCGAACTGCAGGATGTCCCTCGCCGTCTCCTCGGTCGGCTCGTAGCCCGCGGCGAGCACCACGTACGCCTTCGGCACGGCCAGCCGCACCGGGTCCGGCGAGGGCACGATCGCCGCCTCCGCCACCGCGGGGTGCTCGATGAGCACGCTCTCCAGCTCGAAGGGGCTGATCCGGTAGTCGGAGGCCTTGAACACGTCGTCGGCGCGGCCGACGTAGGTGATGTAGCCCTCCGCGTCCCGGGAGCCGACGTCGCCGGTGTGATAGTAGCCGCCGGCCATCGCCTCGGCGTTGCGCTCCGGGTCGTCCCGGTAGCCGACCATGAGCCCGATCGGCCGCTGCGCCAGGTCGATGCAGATCTCGCCCTCGTCGGCCTTCTCCCCCGTCGCGGGGTCGATCAGCGCGATCGGGAAGCCGGGCATCGGCCGGCCCATCGAGCCGGGCTTGATCGGCGCGCCGGGCGGGTTGGCGATCTGGACGCTGGACTCGGTCTGCCCGAACCCGTCGCGGATCCGCAGCCCCCAGGCCTTCTCGACCTGCTCGATCACCTCGGGGTTGAGCGGCTCGCCCGCCCCGACGACCTTGGTCGGCGGGGTGCGCAGGCCGGACAGGTCGGCCTGGATCAGCATGCGCCACACCGTGGGCGGGGCGCAGAAGCTGGTCACCCCGTAGGTGTCGAGCACGCCCAGCAGGTTCGACGCGTCGAACCTGCTGTAGTTCATGACGAGCACGGTCGCCTCGGCGATCCACGGCGCGAAGACGTTCGACCACGCGTGCTTGGCCCAGCCGGGCGAGGAGATGTTGAGGTGCACGTCGCCGGGCTCCAGCCCGATCCAGTACATCGTCGACAGGTGGCCGACGGGGTAGCTCTGGTGCGTGTGCTCCACGAGCTTCGGCTTGGCCGTGGTGCCCGAGGTGAAGTAGAGCAGCAGGGTGTCCGTGGCCTGCGTCGGCCCGTCGGGCGTGAAGACCGCGGACTGCTCGTACGCGTCGGCGTAGTCCTCCCAGCCCGAGGGCGCGCCCCGGACGGAGATGCGGGTGTAGTCGCCCGGGACGTCGGCGAACTTGGGCGCGTCGTCCTTGCCGACGATCACGTGCTTCGCGTTGCCGCGGTCCACCCTGTCGCGGAGGTCCTCGGCGGTGAGCAGCGTGGTCGCCGGGATGACGACGGCGCCGAGCTTCATCGCCGCGAGCAGCGTCTCCCACAGCTCGAGCTGGTTGGCCAGCATGAGGATGATCCGGTCGCCGCGGGCGACGCCGCGCCCGCGCAGCCAGTTCGCCACCCGGTCGGACCGCTCGGCGAGCTCGGCGAAGGTCCACGACGCGTCGCTGCCGTCCGCCTCGATGATCCGCAGCGCCGTGCGC
Source organism: Pseudonocardia oceanicola (assembly GCF_047200735.1). NCBI lineage: Bacteria > Bacillati > Actinomycetota > Actinomycetes > Pseudonocardiales > Pseudonocardiaceae > Pseudonocardia > Pseudonocardia oceanicola. The sequence continues at coordinate 430,011 of NZ_JBJZON010000001.1, read as the reverse complement.
GCACCACGCTCGGGGTCCGCGGCGACGGCGTCGAAGTGGTCGAGCGCCCAGTTGAACTCGGTGAGCTCGGGCCAGCGGAAGTCGCGCACCGCGGTGTCGTAGTCCGTGCGGTGCGCGAGGAGGAAGTCCCGCGCCGCGTAGAAGGCCGTGCTGCTGTCGGACATGACACCTCTCCGAGATCGGCGGCTCTGCTCGGTGGGAACCCTATTCGAGAAGGCCCTCCGCGCCAGTCCGGCGGACGCGCCGGTGCGGGTCCGCTCCCCCTCGAACGTGGCGGTGCGTCGCCGTGGCGGGCCCGCGCGACCCGACTAGCGTCCCGCGGGTGGACGGGGCGACGGTGCGCAGCGGCAGGGCGGGGTCGATCCGCGGGTTCCTGACGGCCGGGGCGCTGGCCCTGCTGCTCACGGGCTGCGGCGCCGCACCCGCGGCGCAGGAGACCTCCGCGCCCGCTCCCGTGCCGTCCGCCGCGCCGTCGGTCGTGCACCCGGCCGCCCCACAGACCACGGCCCCGCCGACCACGGTCCCGCAGGCCGCGCCGGCGGGGACCACGCTGCTCTGGCCCGTCACCGACCTCGCGGCGGCCCAGAACCTGCAGGACCGCGTCGACGGCGGCGCGCAGCCGTGGCTGCTCGACCCGGAGGAGGTCGCGATCAGCTACGCGACCACGACGTACGGCTGGACCGCGCCGGAGACGTCGTCCACCGTCCCGGGGTCGGTCGACCTCTCCGACCCCTCCGGCGGCACCGCGCACCTCACGCTCGTCCAGCCCGTCCGGGCGGGCTCGACGGGCATCTGGGTCGTCTCCGCGGCCACCCGCGGCTGATGCCCGCGCCGCCGGGCACCGCCGGACGTCGGCGGATCCGATCACCAGAAAGGGTGAAAGGTCCGCGAACCTGCTGCGTTCCGACGAGCGCCACCGATTCCACCCGTGAGAGCCGCCCACACCGCCGGGCGGCCGGCGCCAGGGAGCCAACGCCATGATGACCAGCGACTCGGTCCAGCAGGACATGTTCACCGTGCTGCACGGGCAGCCCGCGCCCGTCGTCACGCGGTGGACCTACACCGCGGCCGACCCGTTCGCGGTCACCCTCGCCGTCCGGACCAGGCAGGACCGGTGGGTCGAGTGGCTCGTCGCGCGCGACCTCGTCGTCGAGGCGCTGTCCGGGCCGGCCGGCCACGGCGACATCCGGATGAGCCCGCAGCTGGTCCAGGGCTACGACATCGTCGAGATCGAGATCCGCTCCACCGACGGTCGCGCCGTGCTCGAGGTCGACCGGGACCTGCTACGGCACTTCGTCGAGTCGTCGGCGGAGCTGGTTCCGCTCGGTGACGAGTCGGCCCGCCTGGACCTCGACCGGGTGATCGAGCGGATCACCCAGAGCTGCGAGGGTTGATCCCCGCGTCGCGCGCGCCCTCGACCCCCGGCACGCCACCCGTCTCCGGGTTCGCGTCGATCCGCGCGGCCGCGGTCGGGCGCTCCTGCGGCTCGGTCTCCTCCTGGTAGTCCCGGACCGCGTCCTCCTCGGCCTCGCCCGGGCGCTGGTCCTCCGCCAGCTGCCGCGCGACCTCCGGGTCGTCGGCCGGGGACTCGTCCAGCACCGGCTCCATGTCCTGGTCGAGGTCGTGCATCGCGGCCTCCTCGGCCGACGCCGCCCCGCCGTCCACACCGACGTCCGCCGCCGCGGTCGCGGGATCCTCGTCGACCATCCGCCCGTCCGCACCGGAGTCCCGCGGGGCCAGCCGGCCGCTGCGGCTGGTGTCCACGCTCTCCGACTCGGGCTGCTCGCGGGCGAGCCGCTCGTCGAGCGACTCGCCCTCCCGCTGGCCCGCCGCGGTGACCGCCGGGTCGTCGACCCCGTAGGGCCGGTCGGCCGGGATGTACCCGGCGTCGAGCGGATCCCCGCCCGACGGGCCCGTGAGCGCCTCCTCGTTACCGAGATGGAGGGTCTCCGCCAGGTCCGGCGCGGTCTCGAGGCCCTTCTCGTCCGCCTCGCGCTTCGCCATGATCCTCCGCTCTGCTCGTTCCGGGCGCGGTCGGCGCCCTCGCCCACGCCTACCCCGGACGGTGCTCCGGCACACCCGCCGTGGTCCGATAGGGCATGACCAGCGACAGCGGTGCGCACGGCGGCACGGACCGGGCCGCGCCCCGGGCCGCCCGTCCCCGTGACTCCGCCGCGACCCGGCGCGCGCTGCTCGCCGCGGGCCGCGAGCTGTTCGCCCGGGCCGGGTACGAGGGCACGACGGTGCGCGCCGTCGCCGAGCGCGCCGGCGTCAACCAGGCCCTGTTGTTCCGGCACTTCGGGTCCAAGGAGGGCCTGTTCGCCGAGGCCGTGACCGGGCAGGCCCTCGACCTGCTGCACGACGGGCCGCCGGAGCAGGTGCTCCCCCGCACGCTGGCGGCGATCCTCGCCCCGGCCGAGGCCGCGGACGGGCCGGGGGGCCCGGTCGACGACTCGGCGGACGTGGCGCTGTTCCTCGCCACCCTCCGCTCGGCCGGCAACACCGACGCCGCGGCCACGGTCCGCGAGGAACTGCGCGTGGCCTACGGCGGCACGCTCGCCCGGCTCGTCGCCACGGACGACCCCGCCGACGCCGAGCTGCGCGCCGAGCTCGCCCTCGCCTGGTTGCTCGGGATCGCGCTGCTGCGCAAGGTGATCCGCAGCGATGCGGTGGCGGCCGCGGACCCGGACACCGTGGTCGGGCACGTCACGCGGGCGGTCGAGGCGCTGTTCGGCCCCGCCGCGCCCGCCTGACGGTCAGCCGGCCGCCGCGTCCTCGGCGGGCCGGCCGAAGCGGTGCCGCAGGAGCACCCGGCTGCCCCGGCCGTCGAAGTGGACCAGCACGGTCTCGACCATGTGCTGCATGAGCAGCATCCCGCGGCCCCCGCGGGCGTCGCCGGTGATCGTGCCGCCCTCGCCCCCGGCGGGCCGCCAGCTGCCGTGGTCGGTGATCTCGATGCAGAGTGCCTCGCCCTCGGTCCACAGGGTGAGCTCGACGTCCCCGGGCCGGCCCTCGGGGTAGGCGTGCCGGACGGCGTTGGCGACGGCCTCGTCGACCGCGAGGACGACGTCGTCGGCCTGCTCGGTGGTCAGCCCCAGCGGCGCGAGCCAGCCGAGGAGCTCGTGCCGGATGACGGACAGCTGGGCGGGGTTCGCGGGCCAGCTGCGGTGGACGTACTCGACGGAGCCCGCCAGACCGGTGAGGCCGGCCCCACCGAGGTCCTCCTCGGGGTGCTCGTCGTCCCGGGCCGCGGCGGCGGGCCCGCCCGCCCCCACGTCGGTGCCCCCGACGTCGGCGGTCCGGGGGTCGCTGCGGGGGTGGTCGGTGGGCGGCGGGTGCTCGGCGGGCAGGGAGTCGGCCGGTGCGGCCTGGTGCGGGATCCGTGTCGGACAGGTCATGGATGCCTCTCGGTACGGGGAGCGTGTCGCGCCGGACGCCCCTGGGATGGCCCTGCGGGCCCGGCCCACAAACACCGCTGGTCGAGCCCCTGACACCGCTCGTCGTGCGCACCCGACCCGGAGCCCTGCCGCACGGACCAGGGCCGCTGGGCCGGACGGCGGGCCCTACCGCCCCTCGGTCCGCGGGGTCCGGGGGGAGGGCGCGCGCGCCGCCCCGGGGGCCCCGTCGCCGGCCGCGGCGGTCCGGCCCGAGGGAGCGGCGGGCCGCGCCCCGGGCTCCTCGGTGCCCGGCGTGCCGGAGGCGCCGACGGGTGTCGCGTTCGGCGGCGCCGCCCGCGCCCCGGCCCGCCGGTCGACCTCCTCCCCGATGTAGCGCAGCACCTCGGCCGCGACCGCGGCGACCGGTACCGCCAGGAACGCCCCGGCGATGCCCCAGATCGCGCCGCCCGCGGTCACCGCGAGCAGCACGACGGCCCCGTGCAGGTTGAGGCTGCGGCTCTGCAGGATCGGCTGCAGGACGTTGCCCTCGATCTGCTGCACCGCGATGATGATGCCCAGCACGATCAGTGCCGTGGTGAAGCCCTTCGTCACCAGCGCCACGAGCACCGACAGCGCACCGGCGACGAGCGCGCCGACGATCGGCACGAACCCGCCGAAGAAGGTGAGCACCGCCAGCGGCAGCGCGAGCGGCACGCCGAGGATCACCAGGCCGATGCCGATGAACACGGCGTCGACGAGCGCCACGAGCGCCTGGGTCCGGATGAACCCGCCGAGCGTGCGCCACGCCCGCTGCAGCACGCCCGCCACGTGCCGTCCGGCCCGGGCCCCGGTCACGCTCGTGACCCACGGCAGGAAGCGCGGGCCGTCCTTGACGAAGAAGAAGGCCAGCACGACGGCGAGCAGGATGTTGAGCAGGCCGTTGGCGAAGGCCGACACCCCGGTCAGCACGGTCCCCGCGATCGTCGACGCGCTGGACTGCAGCTGGCGCGTGACGTTGTCGAGCATCGCGCCGATCTGCCCCTGGCCGAGGTTGAACGGCGGCCCGTTCAGCCACTGCTGGATCTGCCCGAGCCCGCCGGTGACGCCGGCGGCGATCTCGTCGGCCTGCCCCGCGACCTGCGGCGCGATGAGGCTGATGATCCCGCCGAGCACGACGAGGGCGCCGACGAGCACCAGGGTCGTGGCCACTGCGGGCGGGAACCGGTGCGCGATCAACCAGCGCGCCGGCGGCCGGAGCACGGTCGCGAGGATGACGCCCAGGAGCACCGGCAGCACGATCGACCACAGCTGGCCGATCACCAGGCCGAGCAGGACCGCGCCGCACCCGATCAGGATGATCCGCCAGCTCCAGGTGGCGAGCCAGGTCAGCCCGCCACCGATGACCGCGCCGCGGTCCGGCCGCGGGGGCGCGGCGGCCGGGACGGGCGCGAACGGCGCCCCGTCGGCGGTGCCGTTCGCGGTGGGGTCCCGCCTGCGGTCCCCCGTGCCGTCGACGACCCCGTTCACGGCTCCGTCCGGCGTGCCGTCGGCGCCCCGGTCCCGGACGGCGTCGGGGGCACGGACGGCGTCGGGGTCACCGCCCGCGGCCGCCCCGCCGAGCCCCGTGCCGTCGGCGGGGATGCTGCGGCCCGTGCCCTCGCGGTCCTCACCGCCCGGGCGCCCGCGCGCCTCGCGGCCGGCACCACCCGGCCCGCTCCGGTCGGTCACACCGCCACCCCCGTCCCGCTCGCGCGGTCGACCCGCTCAGCGGTCCCCGGGATGCCGCCGCAGCAGGTACGTGTCCATGATCCAGCCCTTGCGCTCCCGTGCCTCCGCCCGGATCCTCACGATCTCGTCACGGACCTCGAGCACCGGCCCGGAGACGAGGAGCTCGTCCGGGCTGCCCACGTACGCACCCCAGTACACCTCCACGTCGGCCACGTCGTCGTCCGGCAGGGTGGCGAAGGCGGTGCCGCCGTCGAGCATCACCACCACGTCGTCGACGTCGGCGGGCAGCCCGGCCGCGATCCGCCGGCCGGTCGTGATCAGCACCGGCCGGCCCACCCGGTTGAGGATCAGCCGGTGGGCGGCCGCGAGCGCCTGCACGCTCGAGATGCCGGGGTAGGACACCACCTCGACGCCCTCGAGGCCCTCGAGCAGCCGCAGGGTGCCGTCGTAGAGGGAGGGGTCGCCCCACACGAGGAAGGCGCCGGTCTCGCCGTCGGCCAGCTGGTCGATCATCGACGCGTAGAGCGACCCGCGGCGGTCCTGCCAGTCGACGACCGCGGCGGTGTAGCGCTCCGACCGTCCGGGCTCCCCCGCGCCGGCCCCGCGGTCCCGCTCGGGGTCCGCGGCCTCGACGACCCGGTAGCTGCCGGGTTCGAGGTGCCGGTCGAGGATCCCGGTCCGCAGCGCGGTGAGGTCCTCCTTCACCTCGCCCTTGTCGATGACGAAGACGACGTCGACGCGCCTGAGGGCGGCCACCGCCTGCAATGTGAGGTGGTCGGGGTCCCCCGAGCCGATCCCGATCACGTACACCGTGCGCACCCGGACACCCTATGCGGGCGTGGACCGCCGCAGGACGGGCCCGCCGGACCGTCTCGTCGGGTCGGGCAGCGTGACCGGACGGGTAGGGTCGCGGACTCGACCGGGTGATCTCGAGCGAGCGGAGGACCGGGACGTGAGGGTGGCGCACCTCGTCGACACGCTGCACCCCGACGGGGGCGAGTACGGCCTCGAGGCCCTCGCCCGGGCGGCGCGCACGGCCGAGCTGGAGCTCGTCGTCGTCGGCATCTCCGGCAGCGGCGACGGGGCGCGGGCCGCCGCGCTCCGCCGGGCCGGCGCCGTGGTCGTCGAGCACGGGCTCGCGCCGTGGGACCCGCGGGCGGTGCCCCGGATCGTCGAGACGCTGCGGGAGCACCGGGTCCGGCTGGTGCACACCCACGCCCCGAACGCCGACGTCGCCGGCAGCGCGGCCACCACCCGGCTGCGGATCCCGGTGGTCTCCACCCTGCACCGGATCGAGGAGGAGCCCGCAGACCGGCTGCACCGGCTGCGGCGCACCGCCCGCACGCTGGCCCGCAGCCGGTTCGTCACGCGGACGATCGCGATCTCGCGGCTGCAGCGGGACTGGTACCTGCGGGTCGCCGGGTCCGAGAAGGGCCTGGTCGTGCTGCCCGACGGCGTCACCGATCCCGGACCCGCCGATCCCGCCGTGCGGGCGCGCGTGCGCCGGTCCCTGGGTGTGGGCGACGACGGGCTGCTGGCCCTGTCCGCGGCGCCGATGCGCCGCGGCAAGGGCCAGGACCTGCTGCTCGACGCGGTGGCCGAGCTGCCCGAGGACCTCCCGCTCACGGTGGTGCTCACCGGCGACGGTCCGCTGCGGCCCTGGCTGGAGGCGCGGGTGGCCCGGGAGGAGGAGCTGGAGGGCCGGGTGGTGTTCCGGCACCACGGCGATCCGGACCCACTGCTGCAGGCCGCGGACCTGCAGATCCACACGACGCGCACCGACTCGATGCCCGGCGTGGTGGTGCGCGGGATGGCGTGGGGGGTGCCGGCGGTCGTCAGCCGGGTCGGCGGGCTGCCCGAGATCGTGACCCGCGACGTCGGCCGGCAGGTGCCGCTGAGCGCCGCGGCGATCGCCGGGGCGATCGTGGAGCTGGCCGGCGACGACGCCCTGCGCGCCCGGCTCGGCCGGGCCGCCCGCGCCCGCTACCTCGAGCGCTTCGAGGCGGGCGGCTGGGCCGTGCGGCTGCGCGAGGTCTACGACTCCGCGCTCGGGTCGCCGGTCCGCTCGCCCGGGACCTGAGTCGGTCCCGGGCCTGGGGCTGGCCCGGTCCCGGGACTGGCCCGGTCCCGAGCCCGGGCCGATCCCGAGCCTGGGCCGGTCCGCCGGAGACTGGGCAGCCCGCCGGGCCGCGAACCGGGCCGGCTCGGGGCTCCCGGGGGGAGCGCCGGGCACCCGGGCGCCGTTACGCAGGGGGGTCGTGATCACGTCCGGTGCCGCCCCCCGTGCGCCCCGCGGACGCGGTGTCCCGTTCGCCGGCCGAGGCCGGTCCGTGACCTCGGGTCCGGATCACCACGAGCGGCTTCGCCGGACGGGAACGACGGCTCGTCCCTCGGGGACGGCCGCTCGGCGCGCCGCGGCCCGTTCGGCCCGCGCAGCGATCACGCCCCGGTTACGGTCGGTCCTGCCGGTGGGAACGACGTCCACCGGCACGCCCGGTCGGCCCGTCCCGCCTGCCCGCCGACATTCCCCCGGGCGCCCACCCCCGGCACGGGGCAGGCGCGGCGCGGTTGCTCCCCGGCTCCCCGCATGCCGCCCGCGGACGGCGAGGAACGACGCATGTCCGACACGTGTGTGGCACCGCGCCCGGTGCTCGTACCGAGCTCCCGGCGCGGCGACCCCCGGCCCGACGGATCCCGGCTCGCGGCTTCTCGGTTCGCGGCTTCTCGGCACAGCGCCGAGGACCGCTGCGACGGCGAGGGCCTCTCCGCCGCCGACCTGATCGCCCGCCTCGGCGGTGCGTCCGCTCCCCCGCCCTCCGGCGGGCGCCGTGCCCGGCGCGCCGCGGAGGACTCCGCCGGGCACAACCCTGAGCACGCCCCCGGGGGCCCGGTGTCCCCGCTCGGTGTCCGGCCGGTCGGCCCGCCGGCCCACCCCGGCCCGACCGTGGCCCATCCCGGCCCGGCCGCCGCGCCGGACCGTCCCACCGCACCGGCGCGTCCGGCGGACGAGCCCCCCGCCGGCCTCACCGGGTCCTTCTTCGCCTCGGGCCTGGCCGCCCCGGGACGCAGCGGCGACGGCCCCTCGCTCACCGGCATCCTCCCCGCGCTGTCGGCCGCGGTGCGCTCGCCGAAGGCCGTCGCGGCCGCGGCGACCGTGACCGTCATGGGCGCCACCGCCGTCCTCGGCGGCCTGCCCACCCCCGGCGGTGAGATCGCCCCGACCACCGGCGACTCCCCGACGCTGCGCCTCGCCGCGGCCGACGTCACGCTCCACGGGGGCACGGGGGACGGTGGCGACGACAGCGCCGCGACCCCGGGCGGGGACGACCGTCCCACCCAGGTCCTGCAGGCCGTCCAGGAGGGCCCCGGCGCCGTCGGCGGGTCGATGCAGTCCGCCTTCGGCACGGCCATGGGGACGCTGCCCCAGGTGTTCGAGAAGGCCGACGCCGCGGGCATCGCCGCCGTCCAGAAGGCCGAGGCCGAACGGGCCGCCGAGGAACAGCGGAACGCGCTCCGCCGCGCCGCGCAGTCCGCCGGCGGCGCGGTGGACGACGCGGTCGACGAGGTCGTCGGGCAGGCCTCCGGCGCCGGGGCGAAGGCGCTCGCCGCGGCCCGCACCAAGCTCGGAACGCCCTACCGGTGGGGCGCCTCCGGCCCGAACGCCTTCGACTGCTCCGGCCTCACCTCGTGGGCGTTCGCCCAGGCCGGGGTGAGCATCCCCCGCACGTCGGCCGCGCAGTCGACCTTCGGCACCGCGGTCAGCAAGGACCAGCTGCAGCCCGGCGACCTGGTGTTCTTCTACTCGCCGGTCAGCCACGTGGGCATCTACCTGGGCGGCGGCAAGATCCTGCACGCCAGCACCAGCGGCGAGCCGGTGAAGATCTCCGACATGTCGGCGATGCCGTACCACAACGCCCGGCGCATCTGATCCGAGCGGGCCCCGCTCGCCCACGGGGCCCACGAGTCCCGCCCGACCACGGGTCCCGCGACCACGGGGCCCACGACCACGGGGCCCACGACCACGGGACCTACGACCGGGCCCGCCCGACCACGGGGTCCGCCCGTCCACGGGGCCACGACCACGGCCGGGCCGCTCGGCTCCGGACCCGACCGACTCACCACTGCCCGAACCCAAGATCGCCGTCGGTGACCGTTCCCCGCCGCACTGGGCCGCATCCGGCCACCAATGGCGATCATGCAATCCGACACGACCGGGCCCCGCCGGCTGCCCGAACCCAAGATCACCCTCGGCGACCGTTCCCCGCCACACTCGGCCGCATCCGGCCACCAATGGCGATCATGCGGCGCGACAGGACCGGTCCGGCTGCCCGTGATCACCGCTCCGGACATCCGGGCCACGGACGGCCGCCGGCTGTCCCGTCGAGCGATCACGGCGCCGGACGTCCTCGGGCGGTCCCCCTCGCCCGGCGTCCGACCGGGCCCGGTCCTCACCCCCGAGCGGGTGCGACGACGAGCCGGTCCACCTCGCCCTCGAGCACCGCGCGGGCGTCGGCGTCGAGGCCGTCGTCGGTGACCAGGACGTCGGCCTCGGCGAGCTCGGCGATCGTGGAGATTCCCGCGGTCCCCCACTTCGTGCTGTCGGCGACCACGACGAGCCGCTGACCGGCCTCGACGAGCGCGCGGTCGGTCTCGGACTCCATCAGGTTGGGCGTGGTGAAGCCGGTGGCCGCGCTCATCCCGTGCACGCCCAGGAACACGACGTCGAGGTTCAACGACCGCAGCGCGGCCACGGCGACCGGGCCGACCAGCGCCTCCGAGGGCGTCCGGATCCCGCCGGTGAGCACGACGGTGCGGTCGGGGCGACGGGCGGCGTGCAGGACCTCGGCCACCGCCATCGAGTTGGTGACGACGGTCAGGTCGGCGACGTCCGTGATGCGCCGGGCCAGCGCCCACGTCGTGGTGCCCGCGGACAACCCGATCGCCGTGCCGGGCTCGACGAACCGGGCCGCGGCCTCGGCGATCGCCTGCTTCTCCGCCTGCTGCCGGCCGGACTTGACCGCGAACCCGGGCTCGTCCGTACTGGTGGCCGTGACGGGACCGACCGCCGTCGCGCCCCCGTGCACCTTGTCGACGAGCCGCCGCCGGGCCAGGACGTCGAGGTCGCGGCGGACGGTCATGTCCGACACCCCGAAGCGCTCGGCGAGATCGGACACGCGGACGGCGCCCCGCTCCCGCACCTGCTCGAGGATGAGCTCCTGCCGTTGACGCGCGAGGAGGCTCACGGTCGCACCGCCTCGTTCCGCACCACATCGCACACAATGCAACGTCACCACACGGGCGTCAACGGCCCGACCGGACAGCCCTGCCCAGCCTCGACGCACCCGGCCGGCTCGATGTTCGGTGCGACTCGCACATTCTCGACCGATTCAGCCTGTCGGATAATGTTCAGTTACGCGCGAGAAGGGGTACCTTGCGTCCCGACACGTACCGACCGGGACCGGCGAGGGAGCCCGCTATGACGCGTACCCGAGGGGGCCGCACGACGGCCCGGCTGCGAGGCGGACTCGCATGACGACCATCCTTGCCCAGGGGCAGACGGACCTGCTGCTCGACGCCAACGCCCTCGACTACTCGCTCGTCGCCTTCTACTTCCTGCTGGTGCTCGGCATCGGGTACGCGGCGCGGCGGTCGGTCTCGTCCAGCCTGGACTTCCTGCTGTCCGGCCGCTCGATGCCCGCGTGGATCACCGGCCTGGCGTTCATCTCGGCGAACCTCGGGGCCCTCGAGCTGATCGGCATGGTCGCCAACGGGGCCCAGTTCGGCATCCCGACGGTGCACTACTACTGGGTCGGCGCGATCCCGGCGATGGTGTTCCTCGCCCTGGTGATGATGCCGTTCTACTACGGCTCCAAGGCCCGGTCGGTGCCGGAGTTCCTGTACAAGCGGTTCAACCGCACCACCCAGCGCGTGCAGGCCGTGATCTTCGCGCTGTCGTCCATCCTGATCGCCGGCGTCAACCTGTTCTCGCTCGGCCTGCTGCTGGAGGCCCTGCTCGGCTGGTCGCTGGCCGTCGCCATCCCGGTCGCCGCGGTGATCGTGCTCGCCTACATCACCCTCGGTGGGCTCTCGGCGGCGATCTACTCCGAGGTCCTGCAGTTCTTCGTGATCCTCGCCCTGCTCATCCCGCTGACGATCGCCGGGCTCGCCCGGGTCGGCGGGTGGGACGGCCTGAGGGAGGCCGTGATCGCCGGCCCCGGCGGTCCCGAGGAGCTCTCGGCATGGCCCGGCACGACGCTCACGGAGATCGCGAACCCGGTGCTCTCGGTCGTCGGCATCGTGTTCGGCCTGGGCTTCGTGCTGTCGTTCGGGTACTGGACCACGAACTTCGCCGAGGTCCAGCGCGCCCTCTCGGCGAAGAGCATGTCGGCGGCCAAGCGCACGCCGCTGATCGGCGCCTACCCCAAGGCGCTCATCCCACTGGTCATCATCGTCCCCGGCATCATCGCCGCCGTCCTGGTCCCGCAGCTGCAGACCCTCAAGTCCGGCGGGCAGACGGACGTCACCTACAACAACGCGCTCTCGCTGCTGATGAAGGAGGTCCTGCCGAACGGCATCCTCGGCGTGGCGATCGCAGGCCTGCTCGCGGCGTTCATGGCCGGCATGGCGGCGAACATCAGCTCGTTCAACACCGTGTTCACCTACGACATCTGGCAGGACTGGGTGAAGCCGGGCCGATCGGACCGCTACTACCTGCAGGTCGGGCGGTCGATCACGGTGATCGGCTGCGTCCTGGCCATCGGTACCGCGTTCGTGGCGTCGGGCTCGGGCAACATCATGGACTACCTGCAGTCGCTGTTCAGCTTCTTCAACGCACCGCTGTTCGCGATCTTCATCCTCGGCCTGTTCTGGCGGCGGATGACCGGCCCCTCGGCCTGGATCGGGCTGCTCGCCGGCACCGCGGCCGCGGTGGTGGTGAACATCCTGACCACCACGGGGGTGCTCACCATCTCGAGCCAGGCAGGCAGCTTCCTCGGCGCGAGTGCGGCGTTCGTGGTCGGCGTCCTGGTCGCCGCGGGGGTGTCGCTGGTGACGACCCCGAAGCCGGCCTCGGAGCTCGGCGGGCTGGTGTGGAGCCTGACGTCGAAGGAGGAGCGCAGCCACGAGCGCCACGGCGACGACAGCGGCTGGTACCGCAGCCCGGCACTGCTCGCGGTGGGTGTGCTGGTGCTGACCACGATCCTCTACATCCTCTTCTGGTAAGGACGGGCCATGACGGAACCGAACGGAGCCCCGGCCGGCCAGGACGCGCCGGCCACGACCACCGCGTCGCGGCTCTTCGATCTGCGGACGGTGCTCGCGCTGCTGTTCAGCGTCTACGGCATCGTGCTGGTCGTCGTCGGGCTCGTCGCGACGGACGAGGCGGACATCGCGATGGCGGGCGGCTGGAACGTCAACCTGGACACCGGGATCGCGATGCTCGTGCTCGCGATCTTCTTCATCCTCTGGGTCCGGCTGCGGCCGGTGAAGGCCCCGGTCGAGGAGATGGAGGGGACGGCCGGCGACACTGCCGGTCCCCCCGGCCACTGAGACCGCCGAACGACCCCGGCCGTCGGCGTCCAGGTGGTGTGCGCGCACGGTGGAGCCGCAGCTCGTCCCGCGCGCTTCGCCAGGCCGACGACGTGGCGCTGGCACCGCCTGGGCGCCACGCAGCAGGGCGGGGTTGTTCGGCCGATCTCATGATCGACCCGTACGTACCCGGTCGGCCCCGCAGTGTCAGCTGCGGGAGCCGACCCGGTACCAGGGGCTGAATACCTGCAGCGTCCAGTCGTCGAGACGGTGGACGGCGGTGCGGACCGTGGTCCAGAGTGCGGTCATGCCTTCCGTTCCCTCCGGGATCGTGTCCTGTGGTGGCGAGGGCCTGTCGCCGGTCCCTCGCCCCGTGTGACGCGACGATCTTCTGAATCGTTACCGAAGAGGGCGGCCGTGCGAGAGGTGTCACAGCAGGTACCGCGAACCGGGGAGGACGACGGCACCCGCCCGCCCCGGTAGCGTCGCCGGAATGCCGGACCCGCTGCTCGTGATCGCCCGGGACGTCGAGCACGAGATCGAGATCCAGCGCTCCCGTTTCCTGTGCCGGCTTGCCCGGGTACCCGATGCCGAGGCCGCCGCCGTGCTCATCGCCGAGATCCGCCGCGAGCACTGGTCGGCCACGCACAACTGCACGGCCTTCCGCGTCGGCCGGGAGGGCGGGGTCCAGCGCTCGTCCGACGACGGCGAGCCGGCCGGGACCGCGGGCGTCCCGATGCTCGAGGTGCTGCTGCGCCGCGAGCTGACGGACGTCGTCGCCGTGGTCACGCGCTACTTCGGCGGGGTCAAGCTCGGCGCCGGCGGCCTGGTCCGCGCCTACGGCCGGGCGGTCACCGAGGCGATCGACGCCGTCGGGGTACTGCGCCGCGTCCGGCACACCCGTTTCCTGCTCGCCACCGCCCACGCGCAGGCCGGCCGAGTGGAGAACGGCCTGCGGGCGGCGGGGTACCCCGTCGTCGACGTCCGCTACGGCCGGGAGGTCGAGCTCACCGCCACCGCCGCCGACCCGGAGGCCTTCCGCGCCTGGCTCGCCGCGCAGACCGGTGGCGCCGTCGAGGCGGTCGAGGTCGGGGAGGTCGACGTCGAGATCGGGCCCTGACCCGGCGGCGGGTCAGGGGCGCGCGGCCGCGATGACCTTCAGGTCCGCGACGAACGCCGCCAGCCTCTCCCGTCGCTCTCCCGGATCCGAGCGCAGGATCGACGACGGGTGCACGGTCGGCACGACCGTGCGGCCGTCCTGCTCCAGCAGCTCGCCCCGATGGTCGGTGATCCGGAAGTCCTGCCCCAGCAGCGACTTGGCGGCGACTGCGCCGAGCACCCCGACGACGGGCGGCGCGACCAGCCGCAGCTCGGCGTCGAGCCACGGACGGCACGCCCGGACCTGACGCACGGTGGGCGGCTTGTGGATGCGGCGCTTCCCCCGTTCCTCGAAGCGGAAGTGCTTGACCGCGTTGGTCACGAACACCTCGCCGCGGGCGATGCCGGCCTCGTCGAGGGCCTGGTCGAGGACCCGGCCGGCCGGACCGACGAAGGGCTTGCCGGCCTTGTCCTCCTGGTCGCCGGGCTGCTCGCCGACGAGCATGAGCCAGGCGCCGCGCGGCCCCTCGCCGCCGACCGTCGGCCCCGCCGTCCGGTACAACTCGCAGCCGGTGCACCCGGCCTCGACCTCGCGCAGGACGTCCAGGTCGGTCGCGGACGGGGCGTCGGCGGCGGGCTCGGTCATGCGGGAGCAGTGCCCGGCCGCGGGGCAGGGGAAACGCAGGTTCTCCCGGGCCCGTCGCATCCCGTTGCGGGCCGGCTCACGGCGCGACTCGCCGAAGCTCAGAACGCGACTCGCCGAAGCCCAGAACGCGACTCGCGCGCAGCTGTCAGGTGGCGTGGCTCGGCTCGCGCCGGTGCTGCTGCTCGTGCTCGTCCGTGCCCGGGACGGGGATGCGGGCGAGGTGGGCCTCCCGGAGGACCGAGACCGTGGGCCGGACCGCGAACAGGATCGAGCCGACGAGGAAGAACCAGGTAGCGAGCAGCATGAGCGACTCGGAGAAGAAGCAGACGCTCCCGACCACGAAGGCCACGGCGGCGGCGAACTCCACCGCGGTGTAGATCTTCTGGTACCGGCCGTAGACGGCGCGGTGCCGTGGGCTCGCGGTGGGCCGGCCGGGGTCGAAGCTCCGGCCTCGGGCGGTGGTCCTCACCCTGCTGTCCTCCTCGGTCTGCTCCCGGGCTGCGTCTTCCTGCTCGCTCCCGGGCCGGGTCGTCCTGCTCCCGGGTGGCGTCGTCCGGGAGCTACCTCGGTGCGTGCACGACGAAACGTCGTCACCGCTCGCCGGGCACCCCGTCGAACGCCTCGCCGCAGCGCCAGCAGCGGTCGCCCGGCGCGTCGGGGTCCTCCGTGGGCATGGCCCCGCAGGCCGGACACAGCCGGTGCAGCCAGCAGACCGGGTCGCCGCCCGGTTCGTCGTCGCGCTCCTCCGCCATGCCTCCACTGTGACGCGCCACATCCCCGCACGCCGGGAATTGAGTCGACTCGACTCACGTTTACTCAGTCAGGCGCTGCGAACCCCGTCAGCGACCAGCATCGAGGAGACACAGCATGAGCACCCTGATCCCGCGTCGCGACCCGTTCTTCGCCGAGTTCGACGCCCTCGTCCGTCGCGCCTTCGGCCCCTCCCCCGTGCGTGTCCCGCGCCCGGAGAGCGGCTTCACCCCGGCCGCGGACGTGACCCGCGACGGCGACGACGCCCTGGTCTCCCTGGAGGTCCCGGGCCTCGACCCCGCCACGGACGTCCACGTCGACGTCGAGGAGGGCCGCCTGGTCGTCCACGGCGAGCGCCGTGACGAACGGAGCGAGGAGAACGACGGCCGCCGGTTCCGCGAGGTCCGCTACGGCTCGTTCCGCCGCAGCTTCGGGCTCCCCCGGCACGTCACCGCCGACACGGTGAGCGCCACCTACGAGGCGGGCGTGCTGAAGGTCCGCGTCGCCGGCGCCTACGCCGAACCCCGCAAGCCGGGCGTGACCAGCATCCCGGTGCAGGTCCCGGCCGCCGAGCTGCCGGCACAGGAGTCCGGGCAGGGCCCGGACGAGGACTCCGAGCAGGAGTGATCGCAGCCGGTCGGAGGATTCCGGCCGGGGAGCGACGACGGCACCCCGCCCGTGGGCGGGGTGCCGTCCCCGTGCTCGAGCAGCCCGACCTCACACCCGGCGAGATCGTCCTGCCCCCGGAGCACGTCGTCGGGAGCACCACCGCTCCCCCGGTGAGCTCCTGACGGGTCACGTCCATCCGGTGTGCCGGGGCCGGGCCCCGACCGTGCGCGGCATGCCGCCCACGTCGTCGAGGTCGCCGACCGCCCTCGGTCACCGCGCAGCCCGGCGGTGCCCGCCCCGGAGGCCCCGTCGGGGGCCGAGGTTGCACCCTCGGTGATCACACAGGCCACCGGCGTCTCCGTCCGGGCGAGCCGGGCCCAGAACCTGATCGTGGCCGGGTGGTGGCTGGCAGGATCGGCCAGGTGGACGGCACGACCGGTCCGAACGGAACGCACGGTACGGCAGGACCCAGACCGGCGACGATGAGCGACGTCGCCCGGCAGGCCGGCGTGTCCCGCGCGACCGCCTCCTACGTCCTCAACCGGACGCCGGGCGCCCGGATCCCGGAGCAGACGCGCGCCAAGGTGCTCGCCGCGGCGGAGGCCCTGCGGTACGTCCCGCACGTCAGCGCCCGGTCGCTGCGGCGAGGGCGCAGCGACCTGGTGGTCGGGCACGTCGACGGCACGTCCATCCTGCGCGACCGGCTGCCCTTCTTCGGGTTGGTCCAGATCGCGTCCGAGGTGCGCAAGGCCGGCTACACCTTCCTCATCCACGGCGACCCGACCGTCAGCGGGCTCGCCGCGGCCCGGGCCTGGCTCGCGCTGCGGCCCGCAGCCGTCGTCGCCACGCTCGATCGGTTCTCCGAGGAGAGCGTCGCGATGCTGGCCGGGGCGGGCACGGTGCCGGTGGCGCTCGGCCGCCGCGCGTCGGAGCTCACCGCCACCGTCGTGCTCGACGACGGCGAGCTCGGCCGGGCCGCCGTCACCCGGCTCGCCGACCGGGGCCGCCGCCGGATCGCGGTCCTCGGGTCACACGAGGACCTGGCCGCCGACCCGCTGCTCGGCAACCGGATCACCGAGGCCCTGGCGACCGCGCGTCGACGGGGACTCGAGACCCGGTACGTGCCCATGCGCCCGGAGGTCGACGCGGCCGCCCGGGTCGCCACGGAGTGGCAGCGGGGCTGGTCGCCCGACGGCGTCGTCGGGCCGACCGACCGGCACGCCGGGCTGCTGCTCGGCGCCCTCACCGACGCCGGCATCGACGTGCCCGGCCGGGTGGCGGTCATCGGGATGGACGACGACCCCTTCTGCGACCTGCTCCGCCCCCGCCTGACCTCGGTCGCCGCGGACCTGACCGGGGGCGGCACCTCACTGGCCGGGGTCGTCCTCGCCGCGATCGAAGGACGGTGGGACCCGGGCCGCGCGGTGCGCCGGTTCCCCGCCCGCGTCGTCGCTCGCGACAGCGCCTGAGCGACACCGACACCGGGGACGGCGACACGCGCCGTGTGGCGCCTCCGACAGCCGTGACCCGAGTATCGATCACGGGAGCGGCGATGTCTGCGTGGCCCGACCGGTTCCACCGATGCCGAGGTGAACGCCACCCCGACCGCTCTGCGACCGAAGGAACGAGAGTGAGCCAGCTCCCCCGAAGCGGCCCCGGGCGAGCGGGCTCCGCCGCCGCCCGCGCTGTCGCGATGCAGGTCGCCTACCAGTTCCCCGAGCTCACCGAGCGGCTCGTGCTGGACGCCGGCGGCGGACTCGGCCCCGACGTGGCCCTCGCCCTCCGTGCCGCGAGCCTGCCGGGCGCCTCCGCGGTGCTGAAGGCCGTGCACACCCTCACCCCCGCCGGATCGCCGAGCTCGCTCACCGCGCCGTCCGGCTCGTGCCGGGGTACCGCTCGCCGATCTCGACGAGCTGGCCTGTGCCCTGGCCTCCTTCGCCGACGCCGGCGCGCGCGACACCTTCATCCACACGGTGCGCAGCGCGTTGACCTGGTCCGGGCAGCGCCTCGACGGGACGGGCCGGCTCTACCTGCTCGCCGATCTCCCGGTCCTGCTCGTCGCCGGCACGGACGACGCCGTCATCCCCCTCGACCACAGCCTGGCCGCACACGACCGGCTGCCCCACAGCCGGCTCGAGGTCTTCGAGCACACCGGGCACTTCCCGCACTCCGAGCACCCGGCCCGGTTCGTCGAGGTGCTCCTCGACTTCCTGCACACCACCAGCGCGGTGCACAGCGACACCGATTCCTTCCGCCGGCGGCTGGTGGCGGCGCCCGGCCCCGCACGGCCGCGGCGGTCGTCCCCGTGTGACCACCGCCCCGGCATCGGGACCGGTCCGGCGGCGCGGCGGGAGCGGACCAGCGCGAGTCCGCCGACGAGGGCCCCGACCGCGCCCGGCGCCACGGCGACGACGACCCGGCCGGCCCGTTGCCGGTGCCGAGAGCACCGGCGGCGGTCGTGGCGTGGCGACCGCCGGGCGTCGACGGTCCTACTCGTCGACGGTGTGCACCGCGGCCTCCTCGGCGGAGGCGGCGGCGCCGTCGATGCCGACGTCCCGGGCCCAGGCGTCCGCGTCGTCGTCGCCGACCCCGCCCTCGGCGGCGTCGACGAGCCGGCCGGAGCGCGCGTTCCCGACCTGGTCGTCGCGCAGCTCGCCGTCCGTGTCGGAGGTGTCGGACTCCCAGTCCGCGTCCTCGGCGTCGTCACCCCAGTCGTCCGGGATCTCGCGGGCGAGCCGGTGGGCGAGGTCCTCGCCGGTGTGCTCGTCGGAGGGGGTGACCCCGAAGTCGTCGACCGCCCACGGGCGCTCCGGCGGGGAGTAGCCCTCGTCGAGCACGTCCCGCACCCCGCGGTAGTCCAGCGTGTCCTCGGGTTCCAGCTGGTCGGTGTCCACGTCCGGCCCGTTGTCGTCACGGCTCATGCGCGCCAGCCTGGCACTGCTCGCCGACGGCGTCGACGAGTCCGCAGCGCCGTCGTCGCGTCGCAGGTCGTGTCCGACGGGGCGAGGTGCCGGGTGCGACGCCCCCTGCGTCGCGGCAGGGTCACCGCGCCGTGGGCGCCGGCGGTGCGCGGGACCGTCACCGGGGAAGGTGGGTGCACACCCGACGAGCAGGCCCGGCACCGCGTGGTGCCGGGCCCGTCGTGTGTTCCGGTCAGTCCCCCGCGACCGGCTGGGGCGGCCGGATCGAGGGCGCCGGCACCCCGCCGGGAGCCGGCGCGCCGAGGGCCACGCGCACCTCGGCCGTCGAGCCGGGGTCGACCCGCACGACCTGGACGTCCGGCGCGTACCCGGCCGCGGTGAGCGTGTAGGTGCCGCTCGGCAGGTCGGCGAAGGCGAACCCGCCCTGATCGTCCGTGCTCGTCGAGGCGACCACCTCGCCGTCGGGACCTACGAGCGTCGCGACGGCGTCGGGCACGGCCCGGCCGCTGCTCGCGGCGGTCACGGTGCCGCGCAGCCCGGCCCGGTCCGGCAGGCGGACGTCGTGCACGAGCGAAGCGCCGTCGGCCAGCGTCACCGTGGACGCCACCGGCACGCCCGGCCCCGCCGCGGCGAGGGTGAACGCCCCCGCGGAGACCCCGGCGATCCGGTAGCGACCGGTTTCGTCCGTGCGGGCCGCTCCGGCGACGTCGCCGCGCGCGTCGATCAGCGTGACCGTGACCCCGGCGGCCGGCACGGCGTGCTCGCCCCGCGACACGGTCCCGGACACCTCGCTGCCGCCGCCGAGCGTGACGTCGTGCCGCACCGGGCGGTCGGCCACGGCGACCATGGACGCCGAGGGCCGTAGCGTTCCCGCCGACACGACCAGCAGGAACGTACCGCCGGTGGACAGGTGGAACTCGAAACCGCCGTCGGGCTCGGTGGCGGTCCGGGCGATCTGCTCCCCCGTCCCGGCCGTCAGCGTGACGACGGCCTGTCCCAGTCCGGCCCCGCCGGTGCGGCTGACGAAGCCGTAGACCGCGGGCCCGACGCCGTCCGGATCGGCCGGCCGATCGGCGGTGACGTGGTGCGGCATGGCGTGCCGCCCCCGGTGCCAATCCTCGGGGTGCCAATCCTCGGGGTGCCAATCCTCGGGGTGCCAATCCTCGGGGTGCCAATCCTCGGGGTGCCGGTTCGCGGGCTGCCCGTTCTCGGGGTGCCCGTCCCCGGGGTGCCGGTGCTCGGCGACGTCGGATCGGGCGGGCAGCTCCGCGGGGGTCGAGGTGGTGACCGGCGCCGCGACGGCCGCCGCGGGAGCGGCCACACCGGGCAGGGCACCGGCGGGCGCGACCGAGGGGGCCCCGCCGTTGGCGCCGACGTTCTGCTCGGCCTGCTGCTGGATCCCGCTCAGCGTGCGCAGCGGGACCTCCTTGATGAACACGATCGCGAGCAGCGAGACGATCGCGAGCCCGCCCGCGACCAGGAAGATCCGGGCCGTCGCGTCGCCGTACGCACCCCGGACGATGTCCGCGACGAAGGCGGGCAGCTCGTTCAGCGAGCCGATCCCGACCTCACCGGAGCCCGCACCGGTGATCGGCACGCCGGCGTCGGACAGGCCCTGCGTGGTGAGGTCCGCGACCCGGGTCGCCAGGATGGCACCGAGGACCGAGACCCCGACCGTGCCGCCCAGCGACCGGAAGAAGGTGACGGTCGACGACGCCGCGCCCAGGTCGGTGACCTTGACCGTGTTCTGCACGGCCAGCACGAGGTTCTGCATGGTCATGCCCATGCCGATGCCGAGCACGGCCAGGTAGACGCCCATGAGCCAGATGTCGGTGGCGTGGTCGATCGTGGACAGCAGGCCGAATCCGACGACCATCAGCACCGCGCCGGTGACCAGGAAGACCTTCCACCTCCCGAGCCTGGTGATCAGGATCCCGGACACCGTGGCGGACAGCGTCGAACCGATGATCATGGGCAGGGTCAGCAGGCCGGAGGCCGTGGGCGAGTAGCCGCGCGCGATCTGGAAGTACTGGCCCAGGAAGACGGCGCCGCCGAACATCGCGACGCCGACCGCGATGCTCGCGATCACCGCGAGCGTGGTGGTGCGCTCCTTGAACAGGTACAGCGGGACGATCGGCTCCGCCGCCCGCGACTCCACGAACACCGCGAGCCCCAGCAGGACGACGCCGATCGCGAGGAGCAGCCACGACGTGCCCGAGCCCCACGCGAACTCGTTGCCGGCCAGGGTGACCCAGATCAGCAGGTCGCAGACCCCGGCCGCGATCAGGGCGGCGCCCAGGTAGTCCACCCTCACCCGGCGCGTGACCACGGGCAGGTTCAGCGTGCGCTGCACGACGACCAACGCGACCACCGCGAACGGCGCGCCGACCCAGAAGCACCAGCGCCAGCCCAGTGAGCTGTCCACGATCACGCCGCCGATCAGCGGCCCGGCGACCGTGGCCAACGACATCACCGCAGCGATCGGGCCGGTGTAGCGGCCGCGCTCGCGGGGGCTGATCATGGCCGCGATCACGATCATGATCAGCGACTGCAGCGCGCCGAGTCCCAGGCCCTGGACGGCCCGCCACGCGATCAGGACGTCGACGGACTGGGAGAACCCGGCGAGGACCGACCCGCCGATGTAGCAGACGATACCGAGCTGCACCAGCAGCTTCTTGGAGAACAGGTCCGCCAGCTTGCCCCAGATCGGGGTGCTCGCCGTCGAGGACAGCAGGGTCGCGGTGACGACCCAGGTGTACTGGCTCTGCGAGCCGTGCAGGTCCGTGATGATCGTCGGCAGCGCGTTCGAGACGATCGTCGCCGACAGGAACGCGGTGAACATCGCCAGCAACATGCCGGACAGCGCCTGCAGGACCTGGCGGTGCGTCATGGCGCCGTCGGGGGAGCCGGGCGGCTGCGCCGCCGGTGCGCTGGGCGCGAGCGGCGTCTCGCCGCGGGTGGTGGACACGCGTGCTTCCTCGTCTCTGGCAATTCTCGGGTGGTGCGGAGGCGGGGCGCCACGGGGTACCGGATACCCCGGCGGCGCGGCTAACCGGTGCCGGCCGGGTCCGGGCGCCGGCGCGGGGGCGGCGGGATGCGGTGCAGGTCGGCGACCAGACCCCGCAACTCCCCGGCGATCCGCCCGACCTCCTCGTCCGTGCGATGGGCCAGGGCGGCGGCGACCTGCTGAGCGCGGTGCTCGCGGTACGCGGCGAGGGCGGCGCGGCCCCGGTCGGTCACACCTACCAGGTAGGCGCGGCGGTCCTCCGGGTCGGGGCGTCGGTCGACGAGGCCGGCCTCCTCGAGCGCGGCGACGCGTCGGCTGATCACCGACGCGTCGACGTCGAGTGCGGCGGCCAGCACACCCAGCCGCTGCTCCCCGTCGGCGACGAGCAGGCCCAGCAGCCCGGCCCGGGACGGGTGCAGCACACACGCGCCCTCGCCCACCGCCTCGGCATCGGCCAGGTGGCGGGCCAGGCGCCCGAGGCCGACGAACTCGCGGATGACCTCCACGAGGTCGGACGCCGTCGACGTGCTGACCACTGCCTCCCCTTTGGTTGCTACACGCAAGCATACACACATGCTTGCGCCATGCAATTTCGGCTCCGCCACCTTCGCCCCATCGGGTCCGGACCGTGCGGGCCGTCCCGCCCGCGCCCGGGGCCGCCGCGGCCGCACGCGGCGCGGCTAACCTGGCCCGGAGATGAGCACCTCGCCCGCCGCGGGCCGCCCGCGCGATCCCGACGTCGACCGACGGGTCGCCAGCGCGGCTGTCGAACTGTTCGGCACGCAGGGCTGGGCGGGCTTCAGCGTCGAGGCGGTGGCCCGGCGCGCCGGGGTCGGCAAGGCGTCGATCTACCTGCGCTGGCCGAGCAAGGAGGCGCTGCTCGTCGGCGCGCTGGCCGACCGCGTGCCGCCCGTGGCCGACGTCGACACCGGCACCGTGCGCGGCGACCTCGTCCGGCTCGCCCGCCAGCTCCTCGAGATGCACCTCGGCCCGTCCGGGCGTGCGGTCGAGCGGATGGGGCTCGACGCGCCGCAGCTGCCCGGGGTCGCCGAGCGGTGGGAGCGGCACCGCGAGGCGCAGGTCCGGGCCGCGCGGGCAATGGTGCGGCGCGGGATCGAGCGCGGGGAGATCCCGGCCGACACCCCCGTCACGCTGCTGCTCGACACGCTGTGCGGCGGCGTCGCCCTGCACGTCTCGTCCACACCGGAGCGGCTCCGGCCGGCGATCGACGTCGAGGACTATGCCGAGCGTCTCGTCACGTTCCTGATGCGCTCGGTTGAGTGAGCGGGCCGGCGGGCGTTACCGTCCGAGGGGGTTTACGGACGTTCGGCGTCCAGGAAGTGGGGTGTCCACGTGGTGCACAAGGTCCCCGCGGGTGGCGTCCCCGCGGGCGTGGAGGTCGTCGGCACCGCGCAACGCGCGGCGTGGGCCGCGAAGGTGCTCCCGCCCGTCGAGCGGCTGGAGGCGGGCCTGTGGTCCGTGCCGGTCCCGATCCCGCACAACCCGCTGCGCTACACGCTCTGCTACCTCGTTCCCGGCGACGACGGCGTGGTCGTCGTCGATCCCGGCTGGGACACCGAGGACACCTGGTCGGCCCTGGTCGCCGGGCTCGCCGCATCGGGGGCGACCTTCGACGACGTCGTCGGGATCGTGGCGACGCACGTCCACCCGGACCACCACGGCCTCTCGGCTCGCCTGGCCGAGCGCAGCGGCGCCTGGGTCGCGATGCACCCGGCCGAGGCGGCCACCCTTCCGCAGCGGTGGAGCGGCAGCGCCGAGGACCGACGCGACGCCATGGCCGGATGGCTCTGCGGGTGCGGTGCGCCCGACGCCGAGGTCGGTGAGCTGACCGGGCCCCGCAGCGGCGGGCCGGGGGGCGAGATGGCCGAGCCGGACGTCCTGCTGGAGGACGGCGACGCCCTCCCCCTGAAGGGTCGCACGGTTCGCACACTGTGGACACCGGGACACACGCCGGGGCACATCTGCCTGCTCGAGGCCGACGCCGGGGTGCTGCTGACCGGCGACCACGTCCTGCCGCGGATCACCCCCAACATCGGCCTGACCCCCGGCTCCGACGACCCGGCCCTCGCCACCTTCCTGGACTCGCTCGAGCGTGTCGCCGGCACGGACTCCGAGCACGGCGGCCTCACCGCGCTGCCCGCGCACGAGTACCGGTTCCGGGGCCTCGCCGCACGATCGCGCGCGCTGCAGGCGCACCACGCCGAGCGCTGCCGCGAACTGCTCGGGATCGTGCGGGAGGCCGGCGAGCCGACGATGTGGGAGATCGCGGCCCGGCTGACCTGGTCGCGGCCGTGGGAGGAGGTCGGCCCGATGCGGATCGGCGCGCTGGCCGAGACCGCCTCGCACGTGCGCTACCTCGTCGACCGTGGCGAACTCGAGTGCCTCGGCGGCGCGCCGGGCGCCATCACGGCTCCCGTGCCGGACAGCACGCCGAGGGTCAGGCTGGCTCGCCGCGCGGTCGCCTGAGGTGGGCCGGCCCGACGGGTCGCCGAGGGTCGGCCGGCATGTTGCGCGGATCGGGGGCCGGCATCAGCGGCGACGCGGCCGGTCTGCGCAGGCGAGGCAGGTCTCGGCGGCGGGCAGGGCCTCCAGGCGGACGTCGGGGAGGGCGGCACCGCACCGGGTGCACAGCCCGTAGGTCCCGCGACCGAGCCGGTCGGCGGCGCGGTCCAGGGCCGCGATCTCGCCCCGGGCCCCGGCGAGCAGGCCGAGGAGCTGGGCGCGCTCGAAGCCGATGGTGACGCCCTCGGGGTCGTGCTCGTCGTCGTGCGTGGTCAGTGCCTGTTGCTCGGCGAGCGCCGCCACCTGCACCTCGAGCGCCGCCTGCCGAGCGACGGCGGACTCGCGCGCCGCGGCGATCCGGTCGCCCGCAGTGCTCTCGCCGAGAGTGCTCCCGTCGGTGGTGCTCTCGTCGGTGGTGCTCTCGTCGGTGGTGCTCTCGTCGGGGGTGCACTCGCCGGGGGTGCCCTCGCCGGGGGTGCTCTCGTCGGGGGTGCTCTCGTCGGGGGTGCTCTTCCCGGGAGCATCGGGGTCCGGGTCGGGGTCGGGGTCGGGGTCGGGAGGCACGCCTCCCAGTCTCTCCCGGCCCCGACCGCCCGGCCAGCTGCCGACCCGCGCGAGCCCACGGCCCGCCTCACCGAACAGCCCGACTCACCGAAGCCCACAGCCCGACTCACCGAAGCCCACGGCCCGACTCGCGCTGCGGGCACTCCCGACTCACCGAAGCCCACGGCCCGACTCGCGCTGCGGGCACTCCCGACTCGTGCTGCGGGCACTCCCGACTCGCGGAGGTGGGTCAGACCGCGGCCGGTGCTCCGACCATGCCGGACAGGCGGCCGGTGATGATCTCCTCGGCGTCCCGGACGATGCGGCTGATCAGCTCCTCGCAGGTCGGGACGTCGTGGATGAGCGCCTGCACCATGCCCGCCGACCAGATGCCGTGGTCGAGGTCGCCGGTCTCGTAGACCATGGCGCCCCGCGTGCCCGCCACCAGGTCCTTCACGTCCTCGAACCGGGCGCCGGCGGCGAGCTTCTCCACGACCTCGCGGGACACGGCGTTGTCGGCCACCCGCGCGGTGTTGCGGAGCTGGCGGAAGATCAGCCGGGTGTCGCGCTCCCCCGCCTCGACCAGCCTGTCCTTGACGTTCTGGTGGATGCCCGACTCGACGGTCGCCATGAACCGGGTGCCCATGTTGATGCCGTCGGCACCCAGCGCGAGCGCTGCGGCGAGCCCGCGCCCGTCACCGAAGCCGCCGGATGCGATGAACGGGATCTCCACCGCGTCGGCGGCGGCGGGGAGCAGGATCAGCCCGGGGACGTCGTCCTCACCGGGGTGCCCGGCGCACTCGAAGCCGTCGATCGACAGGGCGTCCACGCCGAGCTCCTGCGCCTTGAGACCGTGCCGGACGGAGGTGCACTTGTGGATCACCTTGATCCCGGCGGAGTGGAAGTGCTCGAGGTGCTCGATCGGGTTCGCCCCGGCGGTCTCGACGAAGGGCACGCCCTCCTCGATGATCACCTGGCGGTACTCCGCGTAGGGCGGCGGGGTGATCGCGGGCAGGATGGTGAGGTTGACGCCGAACTTCTCGTCGGTCAGCTCCCGGCAGCGCCGGATCTCCGCCCGCAGGTCCTCCGGGGTGGGCTGGGTGAGGGCCGTGATGAAGCCCAGGCCACCCGCGTTCGCCACCGCCGCGACGAGCGGCGCCCGTCCCACCCACTGCATGCCGCCCTGCGCGATGGGGTGCTCGACCTCGAACAGCTCCGTGAACCGCGTCCGCATCCTTGCTCCGCTCCCCGCCCGCCCGCGACGGCCCGCCCGCCCGGCTCATCCGGCCGCCGCGAGCGCCTCACTGAACGAACGATCGAATAGGTCTCGTCGGCATGATCGTGCCCGGCCGCCGCGAGGCGCGTCAACGCACTCCGGCTCACGTCACGGCGGAGGTCACGCGGACCGGGGACCGCAGGAACATCTCGTCGGGCCACGGCCCCGCCCCGACGACGGCGGTGAAGTGCCCGTCGATCCACTCCCGCTCGGCGGCCCGGTGTCCCGCCGCATCAGCCGGACGCGGCAGGCCCGACCACCCGCACTCGCACCGCGCGAGCACCGCGACGTATCCCGAGCGGCCGTCCCGGGCCTCCGACCGGATGTCGGTCCAGATGTCGGTGGCCCGCCCCGCGGCGTCCAGACCGGCCACGAACCCCTCGTGCTCGTCCGTCGACTCGTCGGCCGCCGGCCCGATGAACAGCATGATCACAGCCTGTCTCCGCGGACGTCGCGGCGGGAAGCTCCCGGGAGGTTCCTCACCCCGCCCGGTCCGCGAACGGCTTCGGTGGACCGACGAGCGGGCGGCCGGGTCTCGACGGCCGCCGGATGGCCCCGGCGGTCGGCGGACGGAGTCGGCGGGCTTCGGAGTGGTGTGCCCGACCAGCGAGGAGCCGCCAGGAACCGGCGGCGCAGAAGGCCGCCCGGCACGGACGCAGCCGCAGCCCCACCCCACGCGAGCACGCCCCGGATGCCGATGCCGGGCTCGGCTCGCACTTGACCGCGCCACGGCGCGCGACCTACCGTCGTCGCCAGGTCAAGAGCGCCAGCGCCAAGCCCCGGCTCGCTGGCCGGCAACCCTCCTCCGCGGCGGGGTGCTCCGGGTGACGACCGGGCCGCCGCGGACCCGCGGCCGGCAAGCGCGGACCCTCACGTCCGGCACGTCGTGCCGCACCGGGTCCTGAGCGATCCGGGAGGATCGACCATGTCCGACGTCCGTACCGCCGTCACCACCGCGCCGCTGCGCACCGCCGGCGCATCGCGGCGCACCGGCGCCCCCGACCCGACGCCGCTGCCGGCGCTCGTCGGCACCGGGCTGCCGGTCCCGCTGGTCGACGGCCGCACCGTGCCCTGTGTCAACCTCGACCTCGCCGCCAGTGCCCCCGCCCTGCGCGCGGTCGCGGACCACGTGACCGAGCTGCTGCCCTACTACTCGAGCGTGCACCGCGGCGCCGGCTACGCCTCGCAGGTCTGCACCTCGGTCCTCGAGGGCGCCCGGCACACCGTGGCCCGCTTCGTCGGGGCCCGCCCGGACGACGTCGTCGTGTTCACCCGCAACACCACGGACGCGCTCAACCTGCTCGCCGGCGCGGTCCCGGGCGCGACGCTCTGCCTCGACGTCGAGCACCACGCCACGCTGCTCGCCTGGCGCGGCACCGACCACCGCGTGCTGCGGGCCCCGGACACCGTCGGCGAGACGCTCGACCTCCTGCGGGACGCGCTGACCGCCGAGCGGACCGCACTGCTGGCGATCACCGGCGCCTCCAACGTCACCGGCGAGATCCTGCCGATCGACGAGATCTGCGCGATCGCGCACGCCGCGGGTACCCGCGTGGTGCTCGACGCCGCGCAGCTCGCCCCGCACCGCCGCGTCGACCTCGCGGTGTCCGGTGTGGACTACGTCGTGCTGTCCGGGCACAAGCTCTACGCCCCCTACGGCGCCGGCGCGCTGGTCGGGCGGCGGGACTGGCTCGACGTCGCCGCCCCGTACCTCGCCGGCGGCGGCGCGGTCCGCTCGGTCGGTGTGGAGGACCGCACCGCGGAGGTGAGCTGGGCCCCGGCACCGCACCGGCACGAGGCCGGCACGCCGAACGTCCTCGGCGCCGCCGCGATCGCCGCCGCCTGCCGCGTGCTCGATCCGGTGATCGACGAGATCGTCCCGGCCCACGAGCGCGCCCTCCTCGCGCGGCTGCTCGGTGGGCTGTCCGGCACCGTCCGCCCGCTCCGGATCTGGGCCGACGCACCGGACCGGGTCGCGGTCGTCTCCTTCACGGTCGCCGACATCCCGGCCGGTCTCGTCGCGGCCGCGCTGTCCGCCGAGCACGGGATCGGGGTGCGCGACGGGCGGTTCTGCGCCCACCCCCTGCTCGCCCGCCTCGCGGGCGGGGCCGACGCCGTCCGGGTCAGCCTGGGCCTGAACACCACCGGGTCCGACGTCGACCGGCTCGTCGGGGCCGTCCGCGCGATCGCGGCCTCCGGCCCGCGGTGGGACTACCGCGAGGTCGACGGCCGGTGGACGCCCGTCCCGGACCCCCGCGACCTCGACCCGCTGCGGCTGGGCACCGACGCCGGACCGGGTGGAGCGGTCTGCGGGCACTGAGCGGTCTGCGGGCACTGAGCGGTCTGGGGGCACCGAGGCGTCGGGCCGAGCGGTGCGGCACACCGCTCGGCCCCTACGGACGGGTGGACGGGCGCATCGTCGGCGCGTCACCGTCGTTTCCCCGCAGGCGTGGGTGGTACACCCACCCCGGGCGACGACCGGGTCGCGGCGAGCACGGAGAGTAGATGGCAGACGACGCAGCGCTGTCCGAGGCGCAGACCGAGGAGACCGGGGACAGCTCGGAGCAGCAGCCCCATGAGCCCAGCGAGATCACCTACGCGGAGCACCTGCATCCCGCGCGGCCCCGCACGCTGCGCCACCGCGCCCGGGCCAAGTCGCCCGTCCTCCGGCGGTCGGTGGCGAAGGACGGCGCGGCGACCGGGGAGAACCCGGCGTACGTGTCGTGGCTGCTCAGCCAGTCCATGTTGGCCGACGCCAACGAGATCGGCCGGCAGTTCTCCGGCCAGGGCACGATGTGGCAGAACCCGTTCGCCGATCCCGGCCCGCGCCAGGCCGTGGAGTCGGCGTCGGTGTGGTTCACGGCCTACCCGATCTCGCTGATCACCCGCCCCGGCCAGTCCTTCCTCGCCGCGCTGGGCGAGGAGGAGCTCTGGAACGCCTTCTGCACCATCGGCATCGAGGCGATCCACACCGGACCGGTCAAGCGGGCCGGCGGCATCGCCGGCTGGCAGTACACGTCCAGCGTCGACGGGCACTTCGACCGGATCGGCACCGAGATCGACCCCGCCTTCGGCACCGAGGCCGAGTTCCGCGCGATGTGCGGCATGGCCACCTGGTCCGGCGGCACGATCATCGACGACATCGTGCCCGGCCACACGGGCAAGGGCGCGGACTTCCGGCTCGCCGAGCTGAAGTACGCCGACTACCCCGGCATCTACCACATGGTGGAGATCGAGGAGGAGGACTGGAACCTCCTGCCCGACGTGCCGGCCGGCCGGGACTCGGTGAACCTCGACGTCGCCACGGAGGAGGCGCTGGAGAAGGCCGGGTACATCATCGGCCGGCTGCAGCGCGTCATCTTCTACGCGCCGGGTGTCAAGGAGACGAACTGGAGCGCGACCAAGCCGGTCGTGGGCGTCGACGGCGTCGCCCGGCGATGGGTGTACCTGCACTACTTCAAGGACGGGCAGCCCTCGATCAACTGGCTCGACCCCTCCTTCGCCGGGATGCGGCTGGTGATCGGCGACGCCGTGCACTCGCTGGCCGACCTGGGCTCCGGTGCGCTCCGGCTCGACGCGAACGGCTTCCTCGGCGTCGAGAAGAGCGCCGAGGGGATGCCGGCCTGGTCCGAGGGCCACCCGCTCTCCTCCGCGGCCAACCACCTGATCGCGAGCATGGTGCGCAAGCTCGGCGGGTTCACCTTCCAGGAGCTCAACCTCACGATCGACGACATCCGCGCCACCTCCGAGGCCGGCCCGGACCTGTCCTACGACTTCGTGAACCGCCCCGCGTACCACCACGCCCTGGTCACCGGCGACACCGAGTTCCTGCGGCTGACCCTGCGGACCTCGCTGGAACTGGGCGTCGAGCCCGCCGGGCTGGTGCACGCCCTGCAGAACCACGACGAGCTGACCTACGAGCTCGTCCACTGGGCCACCGGGCACCGCGACGACCCGTTCCCCTTCGCCGGGGAGGAGCTCACCGGCGAGCAGCTGGCCGAGCGGGTCCGCGCGGACCTCACCGAGGGGCTGACGGGCGAGCGGGCGCCCTACAACCAGGTGTTCACCACCAACGGGATCGCCTGCACGACGGCCACCGTCATCGCGGCGACGCTCGGGCTGTCCTCACTCGACACCATCACGGACGACGACGTCCCGGAGATCATGCGGGTCCACCTGCTGCTGGCGATGTTCAACGCCCTGCAGCCCGGCGTGTTCGCGCTGTCCGGCTGGGATCTCACCGGCATGCTCACCCTGCCGGCCGACGACGTCGCCGAGCTGATCGGCGAGGGCGACACCCGCTGGGTCCACCGCGCCGCGCACGACCTCATGGGCGTCGCCCCGCACGCGGTCAGGTCCGCGTCGGGAATGCCTCGGGGCCGCTCGCTCTACGGTCCCCTGCCCGCCCAGCTGGAGGACGAGCGCAGCTTCGCCCGGCAGCTGCAGGCGATCCTGGCCGTCCGGTCGCGCTACGGGATCGCCGTGGCGCGGCAGGTAGACATCCCGGACGTCTCCCACCGCGGCATGCTCGTCATGGTCCACGAGCTCGACCCGGGCGAGGACGGCGACCGCCGGATGCACGTCACGGTGCTGAACTTCGCCGCCGAACCCGTCGTCGGCACCGTCCGCTCCGAGCACCTCGTCCCGGGTAGCCGGGTCACCGACATGTTCACCGACAAGGAGTGCGCGGTGGTCGACGACCTGCAGGCCTTCGTGGTGGAGCTCGAGCCGCACCAAGGGCATGCGCTGCTGCTGGAGGTGCCCGCCGAGGACTGACGGGCTCCGCCGCCCGTGCGCGGTCGGTGGTGCCGGCGCACCACCCACCGCGCACAGTGACGGCCGGGCGGTCAGGCGGCGGTCGCGCTGCGGAAGTAGTGCCCCTCCCCCAGGTCATCGAGGAGACCCGGGTGGGTCGGCTCCCAGCCGAGCTCGGCCCGCGTCAGCGCGTTCGAGGCCGGGCAGTCGGCGGCGAAGAAGCGGCCGAGCCAGCCGAAGTGCTCCGCGGCTCGCTCGGCGGACACCGGGACCACCGGCAGGCCGAGCCCACGCCCGATGGCCTCGGAGATCGCCCGCGCGGGCACCCCCTCCTCCGCGACGGCGTGCAGGACCGAGCCCGCGCGCGCCTGCTCCACCGCGAGGCGGACGAGGACGCCGGCGTCCCGCTGGTGGACGGCCGGCCAGCGGTTGGAGCCGTCGCCGACGTAGGCGGAGACGCCCTGGGCCCGCGCGATGTCCACCAGTCTGGCCACGAAGCCGTGGTCGCCGTCGCCGTGGACCGTCGGGGCGAAGCGCACGACGGACGACCGCACTCCGCGCTCCGCGAGCGCGAGCGTGGCCGCCGCGCTGGCCGTCCGCGGGTGCGCGGCGGGATCCGGCTCGTCGCGCTCGGTCGCGACGCGGCCGGGCGCGAGGCCCGCGACGCCCGAGGCGACGACGAACGGCCGGTCGGTGCCCTCGAGGACCCCGCCGATCGCCGCGATGGCGGCCAGGTCCATCCGGGCGGCCTCGGCCATCTGCGAGAAGTCGTGGTGGTAGGCGAGGTGGACGACGCCGTCGGACCCGTCCGCGCCGGCCCGCAGGCTCTCGAGGTCGTCCAGACCGCCGCGGTGCACCTCGGCGCCCAGGGCCGCGACAGCGGCCGCCGCGGCATCCGAGCGGGCCAGGCCGAGGACCCGGTGCCCCGCGCCCTGCAGCTCACGGACGGCCGCCGAGCCGATCCAGCCGGATGCCCCGGTGACGAAGACGCGCATGGGGAACCCTCCCGAGTATCGATGTCACTTGATGACATCACCGTAGCCTCGATGTCAGCAAGTGTCATCATTAGACTCCCGCGGATGGGTCGCTGGGAGCCGAACGCGAGCGGGCGCCTGCGCGAGGCCGCCCTGGACCTCTACGTCGAGCGCGGCTTCGAGCAGACGACGGTCGCCGAGATCGCGGCCCGCGCCGGCCTCACGGCGCGCACCTTCTTCCGGCACTTCGCCGACAAGCGGGAGGTGCTCTTCGCCGGCTCGGAGCTGCTGGAGCAGCAGATGGTCGCCGCGCTCGACGGCGCCCCGGACGCGGCGTCGCCGATGGACGCGGTCGGGGCGGCCCTCGACGCCGCCGCGGTCGCGCTCGGCCGCAACCGCGACTTCTCGCGGCGGCGCCACCTCGTCATCGTCGCCAACGGCGAGCTGATGGAGCGCGAGCTGATCAAGATGACGAGGCTGACGGCGGCCCTCACCGAGGGGCTGCGCCGGCGCGGCGTACCGGAGGGGGACGCGCGGCTGGCCGCGGAGGCGGGGGGCGCCGTCCTCCGGGTCGCCTTCGAGCAGTGGGTCACCGGGTCCGAGCAGCAAGACCTGGCGCAGGTGATGCGCGAGTCCGTCGGGCGGCTGCGCTCCCTCACGCGCTGACGCAGGTTCGTCCGCGTCGGGATCAGCGCGCGGCCAGCTCGTCCTCGATCCGTCGGCCGGACGGCATGCCGCCGCGCGCCCCGCTCCCCGCGACGGACAGTGCGGCGGCCACCACCGCGCGTCGGACCGCCCGCGGCACCGTCTCCCCCGCCGCCAGCCCGGCCGCGAGGACGCCGTTGAAGGTGTCGCCGGCGCCGGTGGTGTCCCGGACCGCGGGGGCCGGGTGGGCCGGGACCTGCTCGACCCCGCCGCCGGGGTCGACGACGAGAGCCCCGTCGCCGCCCAGGGTCACCACGACCTCCGCGTTCGTCCGCCGGGCCAGCGCGGTCGCCTGTTCCTCGACCGGACCGGCCTCCTCGCCGTGCGGCAGGAGGGCCGCCAGATCCCGGATCTCGGTGGTGTTGGGGGTCAGCACCGGCCCGTGCCGCAGCAGCCGGCCGATCACCGGCAGCACGGGCGCCGGGTTCAGGACGCACCGGATTCCTCGTGCCGCGGCGGTCTCGACCGCCGCGGCCACGGCGTCCTCGGGAATCTCGGTGCTGACCAGCACACATCCCGCCCGGTCGGCCGACCGGTCGACGGCGGATCGCACCGCCTCCGGGTCGACGGCCGCGTTCGCCCCGCCGCCCACCGCGATCTGGTTCTCGCCGTCCGCGTCGACCACGATGAGCGCGACCCCGGTCGGCACGTCGTCGAGCACCGCGACCCCGCCGACGTCGATCCCCTCGGCCCGCAGCTCGGCGACGGCACCGGAGCCGACGTCGTCGGCCCCGACCGCCCCGACGTACCGGACCGCGGCGCCCGCGCGCGCCGCGGCCACCGCCGCGTTGGCACCCTTGCCACCGCCGAACCGCTGCACCCCGGGCCCGACCACGGTCTCGCCGGGGCCGGGCAGCCGCGGCGCCCGCACCACCATGTCGACGTTCACCGCGCCGACCACGAGCACTCGCCCCGGCCCGCCCTCAGCAGGTCCGGTCACGGGCGGGAGAGCAGGCGGGCGAGGGTGTCGAGGTCGGCCTGCACCGCGGCGAGGTCCCGCTCCGCGTCCGCGTCGCTCATGCCGGGCCGCTGACGGACTGTGAAGACGAGGTCGCAGCCGTCCCCGTTGGGCAGGACCCGGACCGGGTTGGAGACGACCTCCCCGCTGGGCAGCGTGACGTCGTGGTCGAGCACGCCGAACTCGTTGCGCGGCGCGAAGGCGATCTCGACGGTGCCCATCGGCGACTCGGTGATCCACCGGCCCTCGTGCAGCTCGACGCTCGACGAGGCGAGGCCGGCCGCCCAACGGGGCAGGTTGGTGGGATCGGCGACGAAGGCGTAGACCTCGGCCGTGGGCGCCTCGATCCGGACGCCGAGGTGCCGGCTGGGGAGAGTGGACACGGGCACTCCTTCCGCTCGGGCCGCCCACCCTGCCACGCACCCCCGACAGGATCACCCGGCCCCGTCGACCGTCATGATCACCACCTGCGGTGGATTCCGGCCACACACGGCCGCCGGCCACCGTACGAGGCGATCATGGACCGAACACATCGACGTACGCACCCACCGTCCCGTGAGGACTCACCGGCCGCGCGGGCGCGCGGATCGTCCCCGGGGGCGTCTGGTGGATCACCGTCGATGGGCTCGGTGATCCGGACGGCTCCTGGCACGGCGGAGCCGGGTCCTCATACCGGGCGTGTCCGGGCCCGGCGACGACGCAGCCAGGGGGCGTCCGGGCGCGGAGACCGCGGCGGACGATCCACCAGCCGTCCCCTAGCGTCGACGCATGAGCGACAGCGCGGATCCGTCGTCCGACACCCGGCTCGAGGCCCTCCGGCGCGGCGAGAAGCTCCCGAACCTGATCGCCGAGACGGCGTCGGGGTTCGCGGTGTTCGGCGACCACCAGAAGCTCCCCGGCTACTGCCTGCTGATCCACCGGGCCGAGGTCGAGCACCTCGACGACCTCGGCGAGACCGAGCGGATCCGCTTCCTGTACGAGCTGTCCCTGCTCGGCCAGGCGGTGCGCACCGCGCTGCGGGACGACCGGCAGTTCCGCAGGGTCAACTACGAGGTCCTCGGCAACACCTGGCCGCACCTGCACGGGCACGTCCACGCCCGGTACGAGTGGGAGCCGGACGACTACAAGTTCCTGCCGGTCTGGCGCTACCCGGACCTGCACGGCGCCGAGCACGCCGCCGGGACGCGGCACGAGGAGCTGAAGGAGCGGATCGCGCTCGAGCTGCGGGCCCTGCTCACGGGCGGTCTGTAGCCCGTCGGGGCGAGGGTCCAAGATGGCGGGCGTCGCCCTGCCGAAGGAGATCACCGTGCGCCGGTTCGCCGCGCTCGCCGTCCTGCTCGTCCTGC
Organism: Pseudonocardia oceanicola; assembly: GCF_047200735.1. Classification (NCBI taxonomy): domain Bacteria; kingdom Bacillati; phylum Actinomycetota; class Actinomycetes; order Pseudonocardiales; family Pseudonocardiaceae; genus Pseudonocardia; species Pseudonocardia oceanicola. The sequence continues at coordinate 395,268 of NZ_JBJZON010000001.1, read as the reverse complement.
CGTTCCTGCTGCTGCCCGGCAGCGCCGCCGCGGACCCGCCCTTCCGCGTACCCGGGCCCGTCACCGACCGGGCCGACGCCCTCGACGCAGCCGGCCGCGCCCGGGTCACCGAGGCGATCGACCGGCTGCGCGCCGACCGCGGCTACGACCTGTTCGTCGTGTACGTGCCTTCGTTCGACGGCCGGGACGGGCAGCGGTGGGCCGACGCCACCGCGGTCGCCTCACAGCTCGGGCGCGACCAGGTGCTGCTCGCCGTCGCGACGGAGGACCGCGTCTACGGGCTGTCGGTCGACGACGCCTTCCCGGAGTCCGACGCGTCGATCCTCGAGATCCGGCGGGACGCCGTGGAACCCGCGCTCGCCCGGGACGACTGGGCGGGGGCCGCCGTCGGTCTGGCCGACGGGCTGCGTGGGACCGGCAGCGGTGCCACGATCCCGTTGCTCGTCGGTGGCGGGGTGGTCGTCGCCGGCGGCGCGGCGTGGCTCGTGAGCCGCCGCCGGCGCGCGACGCGGGCGGCACCGACCCCCGGCCCCGCGCCCGCCGGACCGCCCGACCCCGCGCCCGGCGAGTCCACGCAGGACCTCGCCTACCGCTCCAGCCAGGCGCTCCTGCAGGTCGACGACGCCGTCGGCACCTCGGAGGCCGAGCTCTCCGCCGCCCGCGCCCACTTCGGCGAGGAGGCGGTCGCCGGGTTCGCCGCGGCGCTCGAGGCCTCGCGCGCGGACATGCTCGCCGCCTTCGAGATCCGCCAGCGGCTCGACGACGACGTCCCCGAGACCGAGCCGGAGCGGCGCGCGATGCACGGGGAGATCATCCGGCTCGCTACTCGGGCCGACGACCGGCTCGACCACCAGGTCGAGGCCTTCGACCGGCTCCGCGCCCTCGAGGCCGACGCCCCCGGCTACGTCGACGGGATCGCCGCCCGGCTCTTCGGGCTCATCGCCCGGGTGCCGGAGGCCGAGCAGCAGTGGGCCGAGCTCGGCCGGCGGTGGGCGCCCACGGCGCTGGAGCCCCTGGCGGAGAACCTGCCGCAGGCGCACGCGTTGCTCGCCAACGGGCAGAAGGAGCTCGACGAGGCGCGGGCCCGGCTCGGCGCGTCGCAACCCGCGCTCGCCGTGGTCGACGGGCGGGCGGCGGAGGACGCGGCGACGCAGGCGGAGACCCTGCTCGACGGGATCGCCCGCCGCGGGAGCGAGCTGACCGACGCGGCGGCCCGGGTGCCGGCCGCGCGGGCGGCGGTCGAGCAGGACCTGGCCGAGGCCTCGGCGCTGCCGCAGGTCGACCCCGGCGTCACGGCCCGGGCACGGGCGGCGGTGGCGGCCGCGGACACGGCGGCGCGCGGGCCCGGCGTCGGGTCCGCACCCGACGGTGGGACGGCTGCGCTCCCCGACCCGCTCGCGGCGCTGCGCCTGCTCGACGAGGCGGGCACCGCACTCGACGCGGCGATCGCGGACGCCCGGGAGTCCGCCGAACGGGCGCGCCGGGCGGCGGCCGCGTGGGAGCAGGCGCTGGTGACGGCCCGGTCGGCGGTGGCGGCGGCGTCGGACTTCGTGTCCACGCGGCGCGGCGCGGTGGGCGCACCGGCGCGGACGCGGCTCGCCGAGGCGCAGCGGCACCTCGCCGCGGCGACGGCGGGCGGCGACCCGGCGGCGGCGCTGCGCGAGGCGCAGCAGGCGGAGGCGCGGGCGCAGGAGGCCCTGCAGCTGGCGCAGGCGGACGTCTCGCGCTGGTCGGGGCCCTCCGGCAGCGGCGGCGGCAGCGGGCTCGGCGGCGAGCTCGGCGCACTGGTGCTCGGCGGGATCCTGTCCGAGGCGATGCGGGGCGGCGGCTACCGCGGCGGCGGGGGCGGCGGGTTCGGCGGCGGATTCGGGGGCGGGTTCGGAGGCGGACGCTCCGGCGGCCGCGTCCCCGGCAGCTTCGGCGGCTCCTCCAGCCGGGGCCGTCGGGGCGGCGGCGGGCGCTTCTGACGACGGCCGTAGTCAGGGCGCACTATGGAACCCTAATGTGCCACATCATGCTGTCCTGGCGCGCTATGGAACCATAATGCGCCAGATATCGTCTTCTTAGCGCGTCATGGAGCCATAGTGCGCGCGAGTAAGCAGGTCACAGGAGGGCGCGGATCGCCTTCTCGAATCCCACCACGTGGCCCAGCGCCAGTTCCGCGGCCTTCTCCCCCTCCCCCGCGACGACGGCGCGGAGCAGGTCGGCGTGCTCGTGGACGTGGCCGGGCAGGCCGGGCAGCCGGTCGAGGAAGAGGACCCAGATCCGGGTGGCCAGGTTGTCGAGCCGTACGCAGACGTCCTCCAGGTGCGGGTTCCCGGTGGCGCGGTAGAGCGCCCGGTGGACCTCGACGTCGGCACGCAGCAGCTCGCGCGGGTCGCCCACGGGGTCCAGCGCGGCGACGCGTTCGCCGAGCTCGGTCAGTGCGGCGCGGGCCGCGGACCCCGCGGACCGCGCGGCGGTGCGGGCGGCGAGCGGCTCCAGGCTCAGCCGGACCTCGGACAGGTTCGCCAGGTCGGTGATGTCCACGGCCGTCGCGAAGGTGCCCCGCCGGGGATAGGCGACGACGAGCCGGTCGCCCTCCAGCCGTTTCAGCGCCTCCCGCACGGGGGTCCGGCCGGTGCCGAGCTCGGCGGCCAACCGGTCGTCGTTGAGGGGGTCACCGGGCCGGATCTCGAGCATGACGAGGCGGTCCCGGATCGCCTCGTACGCCCGATCGGCCAGCGACCCCGCTTCTCCCGCGGCAGCGACGCTCACGTTCCCTCCCCCTTGACCGACCTCGATGACGTGCCTACCGTACCTCACGATTGATATACCAGCCTGTGCGATCTGTTCGGGCAGACCGTAGGACGGAGTCCTGCATGGCCGAGCAGCTGCCGGAACACCCCGATTTCCTGTGGCGGACGCCGGAGCCGAAGAAGTCCTACGACGTGGTCATCGTCGGTGGGGGTGGGCACGGTCTGGCCACGGCGCACTACCTCGCCCGCAACCACGGGATCCGAGATGTGGCGGTGCTGGAGAAGGGCTGGCTGGCGGGCGGGAACATGGCCCGCAACACCACGCTGATCCGGTCGAACTACCTGTGGGACGAGTCCGCGGCGATCTACGAACACTCCCTCGGGCTGTGGGAGGGCCTGGAGGAGGACCTGGGCTACCCGATCCTGTTCTCCCAGCGCGGGGTGCTCAACCTGGCCCACACCGAGCAGGACGTCCGCGACTCCGTCCGCCGGGTCGAGGCCAACAAGCTCAACGGGATCGACGCCGAGTGGCTCGGCCCGGACCAGGTGGCCAAGCTGTGCCCGATCGTCAACGTCTCCGCCGACATCCGCTACCCCGTGCACGGCGCCACCTACCAGCCCCGCGCCGGGATCGCCAAGCACGACTACGTGGCGTGGGGGTTCGCCCGCCGCGCCGACGAGGCCGGGATCGACCTGATCCAGGACTGCGAGGTCGTCGGCTTCAGCACCGACGGCGACCGGGTCACCGGGGTGCGCACCACCCGGGGGGACATCGCCTGCGGGCGGGTCGCGCTGTGCGCGGCCGGGCACACCAGTGTGCTGCTCGACATGCTCGGGGTGCCGACGCCGCTGCAGTCCCACCCGCTCCAGGCGCTGGTCTCGGAGCTGCTGGAGCCGGTACACCCGACGGTCGTGATGTCCAACGCCGTGCACGTCTACGTGTCCCAGGCACACAAGGGCGAACTCGTCATGGGCGCCGGGGTGGACTCCTACACCGGCTACGGCCGACGCGGGGCGTTCCACATCGTCGAACGCCAGATGGCCGCCGCGGTGGAGCTGTTCCCCGTCTTCGCCCGGGCGCACCTGCTGCGCTCCTGGGGCGGGATCGTCGACGTCACCCCCGACGCCTCCCCGATCGTCGGGCACACCCCCTACGAGAACGTGTTCCTCAACTGCGGCTGGGGCACCGGCGGGTTCAAGGCCACCCCCGGGATCGGGTGGTGCCTGGCCGACACCGTCGCGCACGGGCGCCCCCACCCCTACGTCGCCCCGTTCGCCCTCGACCGGTTCGTCACCGGCGCGCTCGTCGACGAGCACGGCGCCGCGGCCGTCGCCCACTGAACCAGGAGAAGACACCGATGCAGTTGATCCACTGCCCCTGGTGCGGCCCCCGCGAGGAGGTCGAGTTCCACTACGGCGGCCAGGCCCACCGCGCCTACCCGAGCGACCCCGTCACGCTGTCGGACGAGCAGTGGGCCCGGTTCGTGTTCTTCCGGGACAACCCCGAGGGCCCCTCCGCCGAACGCTGGACCCACGCCGCCGGCTGCCGGCGCTGGTTCCACGCCGTGCGCGACACCCGCACCTACCGGTTCCTCGCCACCTACCGCATCGGCGAGCCCCGTCCGGAGGTCGGCGCATGAGGATCGACGGCTACGGACGCGTCGTCGACCGCACCCGCACCCTGACCTTCACCTTCGACGGCGAGCAGTACACCGGCCACCCCGGCGACACGCTGGCGTCGGCGCTGCTGGCGAACGGGGTCCGCCGCGTCGCGACCAGCGTGAAGCTCGGCCGGCCGCGCGGCATCACCGCCGCGTGGAGCGAGGACCCGACCGGGCTCGTGCAGGTCGAGGAGCCCTTCCCTGAGCCCATGCTGCTCGCCACCACGATCGAGCTGGTCGACGGCCTGGTCGCCAGGGGTCTCGGCGGCCGCGGCCGGCTCGCGGAGGTCCCCGACACCGCGCGCTACGACCGCCGGTACACGCATTGCGAGACCCTCGTGGTCGGCGCCGGGCCCGCGGGCCTGCTCGCCGCGCGCACCGCCGCGCGCCGGGGCGACCGCGTGGTACTCGTCGACGACCGCCCCGCCGCGGGCGGCGCGCTGCTCGGCACCGAGCGGATCTGCGGACGGAGCGCCGACGAGTTCGTCGCCGACACGATGGCCGAGCTGCGGGCGGATCCGGACGTCCGGGTCCTGCCGCGCACCACGGCGTTCGGCCACTACGACGACGGCTTCGTGCTCGCCCTGGAGCGTCGCACCGACCACCTGGCCGACCCTCCGCGGAACCTCTCGCGCCAGCGGGTCTGGCGCATCCGGGCCGCCCACGTCGTCGTCGCGACCGGGGCGCACGAGCGGCCGATCGTGGTCGAGGACAACGACCGCCCCGGGATCATGCTGGCCGCCTCGGCCCGGGACCTGCTGCACCGGTTCGGTGTGCTGGTCGGCCGGGAGATCGTCGTCTTCACCACCGACGACGCCGCGCACGCCGCCGCCGCCGACCTCGAGGCCGCCGGCGCCCGTGTCGTCGTCGTGGACCCGCGCTCCACGAGCGGGAGGCCGTACTCCGGCAGCACGTACCGCGCCCGGGTGGTGGGGACGAGCGGCGGGGAGGACGGCGCCGTCACCGCCGTCACGCTCGACGACGGCACCGTGCTCCCCTGCGACACCCTCCTGCTCTCCGGCGGCTGGAACCCGACCGTGCACCTGTTCTCGCACCTGCGCGGCGCGCTGCGGTACGACGCCGAGCTGGGCGCGTTCCGGCCGGGCGAGCCGGTCGACGGGGTCACCGTCGTCGGCGCGGCGAACGGGACCTTCGACCTCGCGGGCTGCCTCGCCGAGGGCCGCGGGGACGGCACCGGCGAGACCCGGGAACCGCCGCCGCCCACCACCCAGGTCCTGTGGCGCACCGAGGGCGATCGGACGAGGCAGTTCGTCGACCTCCAGCGCGACTCGACGGTCGCCGACATCGTGCGGGCCGTCGGCGCCGGCCTCCGCTCGGTCGAGCACATCAAGCGCCACACGACGATCGGCACCGCCCACGACCAGGGTAAGACATCCGGCGTGATCGCCTCCGGGATCACCGCCGAGCTGCTGGGCGTGCCGGTGGAGTCCCTGGGCACCACCACCTTCCGCCCGCCGTACACCCCGGTCGCCTTCGCGGCGTTGGCCGGGCGCGACCGCGGCCGGCTGTTCGACCCCGAGCGCACGACCGCCCTGCACGGCTGGCACGTCGCGGCGGGCGCGGTGTTCGAGGACGTCGGGCAGTGGAAGCGACCGCTCTCCTACCCGCGGCCGGGCGAGGACAGGGAGGCCGCGGTGCTGCGCGAGTGCGCGGCGGCCCGCACCGGCGTCGGCATCCTCGACGGCTCCACGCTCGGAAAGATCGACGTCCAGGGGCCCGACGCCGGCGTCGTCCTCGACCGGGTCTACACGAACATGATGTCGAGCCTGAAGCCGGGCCGGGTCCGCTACGGCGTGATGTGCGGCCTCGACGGCATGGTGATCGACGACGGCACCGTGCTCCGCCTCGCCGACGACCGGTTCCTCGTCATGACCACCACCGGCGGCGCCGCGCCGATCCTCGACCACCTCGAGGAGTGGCTGCAGACCGAGTGGCCGGAGCTGCGGGTCTCGCTGACCTCGGTGACCGAGCAGTGGGCGACCTTCCCGGTCGTCGGGCCGCGGTCCCGGGACGTCATCGGCGCCCTGGCCCCGCACGTCGACGTCTCGAACGCGGCCTTCCCCTTCATGAGCTGGCTCGACACCGTGCTCGACGACGGGGCCGACGGCGTCCCGGTCCGGTTGGCGCGCATCAGCTTCTCCGGCGAGCTGGCCTGGGAGGTGAGCGTGGACGGCTGGCACGCGGGGGCCGTTTGGCGACGCCTGCTGGACCTCGGCGCGCCGTACGGGATCACCCCGTACGGCACCGAGACGATGCACGTCCTGCGCGCCGAGAAGGGCTACCCGATCATCGGGCAGGACACGGACGGCACCGTCACCCCGCAGGACCTCGGCATGGACTGGGTCGTGTCGACGAAGAAGCCGGACTTCGTGGGCAGGCGGTCCTTCGCCCGCCCGGCCACCACGGGCCCGCTGCGCAAGCAGCTCGTGGGCCTGCTGCCGCTCGACCCCGACCTGACGCTGCCGGAGGGCTCGCAGATCGTCGAGCCGACCGACGCGCTGCCGCCGCCCCCGGTGCCGATGCTCGGCCACGTCACGTCGAGCTACCGCAGTGCCGCGCTCGGCCGGACCTTCGCGCTCGCCCTGGTCAAGGGCGGTCACGGACGGATCGGGGAGCGCCTGACCGTGCCGGTCGACGGGGCGCTGGTGCCCGTCGAGGTGACCGGTTCCGTGCTGTTCGACCCCGAGGGGTCCCGTCGGGACGGTGAGCCGAGTGTCCACTGAGATGTCCACCGCGACCACCCTGCGCCCGATGGGGGCGCTCGACGGCTGGGCCGGCCGGTTCGCCGAGCTGCCGGACTCGGTGGCGCTGCTGGCCGAGCCGTTCCACGCGATGGTCGACGTCCGCACCCCGGACCCCGCCGCGCTGGAGGAGCTGGTCGGCGCCCGGCTGCCCGGGCCGAACGCGTGGAGCGGCGGCGAGCGCGTCACCGCGATCTGGCTCGGGCCCGACGAGTGGCTGCTGACCAGCCCCTTCCTCGCACCGGCCGAGCTGGAGGCGGCGGTCCGGACCGCGGGGGCGACCGGGGTGGACGTCTCCGCCCAGCGCACCACGATCCGGCTCCGCGGCGCCCACGCCCGGGACGTCCTGGAGACGGGCTGCGCGATCGACCTGCACCCGCGCGCCTTCGGGGCCGGGTCGGCGGCGGTGACGCTGCTCGGCCGGGCCGGGGTGGTGCTGCTCGGCCTCGGGCCGGCGGACCACCGGATCCTCGTGCGGTCCTCCTTCGCGACCTACCTCGCGGAGTGGCTGCTCGACGCCGCGAGCGAGTTCCGATGACGGGGTGGTGGCTCGAGCCATGACGGTCTCCGCGTTCGACCTGTTCAGCGTCGGTATCGGCCCCTCGAGCTCGCACACCGTCGGCCCGATGCGGGCGGCGCTGCGGTTCGCCGGGCGGCTCGAGCGCGAGGGCCTGCTCCCCCGCGTCGCGCACGTGAAGGCGGAACTGTTCGGCTCGCTCGGCGCCACCGGGAAGGGCCACGGCAGCGTCGGCGCGGTGGTGCGCGGGCTGGCCGGGGAGGCGCCCGAGACCGTCGACCCGCGCAGCCCCACCGTCGACGACGTCCGGGGCACCGGGCGGCTGCGGCTGCTCGGTCGGCACGAGATCGGCTTCCGGGCCGAGGACGTCGTGCTGCACCGGCGGCGGACGCTGCCCTTCCACCCCAACGGGATGCGGTTCACCGCACACGACGGGACCGGCTCGGCGCTGCTGAGCGCGGAGTACTTCTCCGTCGGCGGCGGCTTCGTGCTCGACGAGGCGCAGCAGGCGCTCCTGCCGCCCGAGCCCGAGGTCCCGTACCCGTTCGCGGCCGGTGCCGAGCTGCTCGCCCGCTGCCGCGAGACCGGGCTGCCGGTCAGCGGGGTCGTGCAGGCCAACGAGTGCGCCCGGATGCGGCGCCTGCGCCCGGACGTCGACCCCGAGGCCGAGGTCCGGCGCGGCCTCCTCGCGCTCTGGGCGGTCATGCAGGAGTGCGTGGAGCGGGGCTCGACGACCGGCGGCGTCCTCCCGGGCGGGCTGAAGGTCCGGCGCCGCGCGGCCGCCCTGCGGGAGGCGCTGGAGGCCGAGCCCACCGCGGAGTCCGGCGAGTGGGTCGCCCTCTTCGCCCTGGCCGTGAACGAGGAGAACGCCGCCGGCGGCCGGATCGTCACCGCGCCGACCAACGGCGCGGCCGGGATCGTGCCCGCCGTCCTGCACTACTACCGCCGGTTCTGCAGGACCTCGTCCGACGACGGCGTGATCCGGTTCCTGCTCACGGCCGCCGCCGTCGGCTCGCTGTTCAAGGAGAACGCCTCCCTCTCCGGCGCCGAGGTCGGCTGCCAGGGCGAGGTCGGCTCGGCCTGCTCGATGGCCGCCGCGGGCCTCGCCGAGGTCATGGGCGGCACCCCGGAGCAGGTGGAGAACGCCGCGGAGATCGGCATCGAGCACAACCTCGGCCTGACCTGCGACCCGATCGGCGGGCTCGTCCAGATCCCGTGCATCGAGCGCAACGCCGTGGCGTCGACGAAGGCGATCACCGCGGCCCGGATGGCGGTGCGCGGCGACGGGCAGCACCACGTCAGCCTGGACAAGGCGATCCGGACCATGCGGATCACCGGCGCGGACATGAAGACCAAGTACAAGGAGACGAGCCGCGGCGGGCTGGCCCTCACCGTGGTCGAGTGCTGAGCCGTCGGGTGCTGAGCCCGGCCCGGTCGTGAGTGGCGATGGTCGCTACAGCGACCATCGCCGCTCACGGGGTCAGTTCTTCTTGATCACCACCTTGAGCGCCTCGTGGGCGGCGGCGTCGGCGAACACTTCGTAGGCGCGGTCGATCTCGTCGAGGCCGAAGGTGTGGGTGCCCATCTTCTCGGCCGGGATCTTGCCGCTCGCGACCATCGTGAGCAGCGTCGGGATGGAGACGGTGTCCACCAGGCCCATGGTCAGCGTGACGTTCTGGATCCACATCTGCTCGAGCGGCAGCTCCACGGGCACGCCGTGCACGCCGATGTTGGCGATGTGGCCGCCGGGGCGCACCAGCGCCGCGGCCGTGCGCAGCGTCTCCGGGTAGCCGACGGCCTCGATCGAGACGTCGACGCCCAGGCCGTCCGTCAGCGCCTTGACCGCCTCGACGACGTCGGGACCGGCCTCGACGGTGTCGGTCGCCCCGAACTCGACGGCCTTGCTCAGCCGGAACTTGTTGGTGTCCACCGCGATGACCCGCGACGCGCCCCAGAGCCCGGTGGTCAGGATGGCCGCGAGCCCCACCGCACCGGCGCCCACCACGGCCACCGTGTCCCCGGGGCGGACCTGCCCGGCCAGCACCCCGACCTCGTACCCGGTCGGCAGCGAGTCGGCGAGGAAGATCGCCTGCTCGTCCGTCACCTCGTTCGGGACGGCGTAGAGGGACGTGTCGGCGTACGGCACGCGGACCGACTCGGCCTGGGTGCCGTCGACCAGGTGCCCGAAGATCCAGCCGATGCCGCCGACGGTCTGGCAGTGCGACGGCATGCCCCGCTGGCAGTAGGCGCACCGACCGCAGCGGGTGATGGCCGGGACGAGTACCCGGTCGCCCTCCCGGAACCCGGTCACGGCCGAGCCCACCTCGGTGACCGTGCCGACGGCCTCGTGGCCGAGGATGCGGCCGTCCGTCACCGCCGGGACGTCTCCCTTGAGGATGTGCAGGTCCGTGCCGCAGATCGTGGTGGTGTCCACCCTGACCACCACGTCCGTCGGGTCCTGGACGGCCGCGTCCGGGACCTCCTCCCACGCCTTGGCTCCCGGTCCGTGATAGACGAGCGCCTTCATCCGTGCCCTCCCTCGGTCGATGCCACCGCAGGGACACGGTAGTGGTGCATGTCACAGCTGGTCGTCTCACTCTGCGACCGGCCGGGCGATCGGCCACCCGGCCCCACCGCCCACCTCAGCCGACGACACCCCGGTCGTGCAGCCCGCCGATCTCCGCCGCGCCCAGCCCCAGGACCTCGGCCAACACCTCGTCGGTGTCCCGGCCCAGCACCGGTGCCTCCCCGGCCGGACCGTGCTCCCCGCTCCACCGCAGCGGCGAGCGCGCCGTGATCGAGGCCGTCCCGTCCGGCAGCGTCAGGTCGGTCAGCACCGGGTGCCGCCCCTCCCGGTGCGCGCCCACCACCTCGGTCATCCCCCGGTACCGGCCCCACAGCACCCGGGCTGCGTCGAGCTCGTCGGACACGGTCTTGAGGTCGCGGGCCCCGAACCACGGCCGCAGCACGGCGGCGATCGTCTCGCGCAGCCGGTAGCGCTCCGACTCCTTGGTGAGGTCGGCGTCGAGCGCCTGCTCGAGCGCCGCGAAGACCTCCTCGGTACCGGTGACCGTGCGCAGCGCCGCCCACTGCCCCTCGGTCAGCGCCACGACCATCACGCGCGCGCCGTCGGAGCAGGCGAAGTCGACACCGAAGGAGCCGTAGACGTGGTTGCCGTGCCGGGGGCGCTCGCGACCCCGTTCCGCCGCCTCCGACAGCCAGCCCAGGTTCGCCACCCCGGCCAGCGCGACGTCGGCCAGCGCGAGCTCGACGTAGCTGCCGCGGCCCGGTCCGGGAGCGGTCGTACAACGCCGCGAGCACGCCGGTCGACACGCTCAGCCCGGTCACCAGGTCCCACGCCGGCAGCACGTGGTTGACCGGTGCGCCGCCCTCCTCCGAGCCCGTGATCTGCGGGATCCCGACCTCGGCGTTCACCGTGTAGTCCACCGCCGGGCGCCCGTCCGGATAGCCCTGCACGCGCAGGTGGATCAGGTCCGGGCGGCGCGTCACCAGCACGTCGTTGGCCATCCAGCGGCGCCCGACGACGTTGTCCACCAGCACCCCGCGGTCCGCGCCCGGCGCGGTGATCAGCGCGGTGACCAGCTCGCGGCCCTCGTCCGAGCGCATGTCGACCGTCACCGACCGCTTGCCCTTGTTCAGCGAGGCCCAGTAGTACGACTCGGCGTCGGCCGGGCCGGTCCCGTTGCCCACCACCGGCCAGCGCCGGTGGTCGGTGTTGCCGCCGACCGGATCGATCCGGATCACGCTCGCGCCCAGCTGGGCCAGCGTCATCCCACCCGTCGGGCCGGCCACGAAGCTCGCGCACTCCACGACCTGCAGGCCCTCCAGCGGACGGCTCATCTCGTTCCTCCCCGGCTCACGGTCCCGGCCTGATCCCCCGATCCTGCCGCCCGTGGACCCCGGACGCAGGCCTCGCCCACCGCAGGCCGCGCCCACCGCTGGTCCGACCTCACTGGGCACGACGCCGATTCGGTGGTTCCCGTTCCGGGCAGCTGACCGTACGCTCGTTAGACCGGTATGTGACGTCGTCGTCGCGGTCGGCGGCGCCATGTCGGGTCAACGGAGACCGACCGGACGAGGAGAACCATGTCCAGTGCGCACACGGACCAGCAGGGAACGGCCGAGGTCGACGCGGTCGTCGTCGGCGCCGGCTTCTCGGGGCTGTACATGCTGCACCGCCTTCGCGACACGCTCGGGATGTCGGTGCGGGTGTACGAGGCGGCGGACGACGTCGGCGGCACCTGGTACTGGAACCGGTACCCGGGCGCGCGGTGCGACTCCGAGAGCTACTTCTACAGCTTCTCGGACCGGCTGTCGGAGGACCTGCTGGAGGAGTGGACGTGGAGCGAGCGCTTCGCGGCCCAACCGGAGATCCTCCGCTATCTGCAGCACGTCGCCGACCGGTACGACCTGCGGAAGGACATCCGGTTCCGGACGACGGTCGTCGGGGCCGAGTACGACGACGCGACGGGCCGGTGGACCGTCCGCACCGACGACGGCGGGCGGGTCACCGCGACCTTCCTGATCACCGCGGTCGGGTGCCTGTCCACGACCAACCTGCCGGACTTCCCGGGCCGGGACGCCTTCCGCGGCGAGTCGTACCACACGGGCGTCTGGCCGCACGAGGGCGTCGACTTCACCGGCAAGCGGGTCGTCGTCGTCGGCACCGGGGCGACCGCGGTGCAGGCGGTGCCGGAGATCGCCCGGGACGCGGCGCACGTGCACGTGCTGCAGCGGACGGCGAACTACGACATCGCCGGCGGGAACCGGCCGATGGACGCCGAGGACGGCAGGAAGATCAAGGACAACTATCGGGACATCTGGAAGGCGACCCGGGAGACGGCCTTCGGCTTCCCCTACGACGTGGCCGACCGCACCGCGCTGTCGGTGTCGGACGAGGAGCGCGAGCGCATCTTCGCCGAGGCCTGGGAACGCGGCGGGTTCCGGCTCGGCACCACCTTCAACGACCTCCTCCTCGACGAGGAGGCCAACGAGACGGTCTCGGAGTTCCTGCGCGCCCGGATCCGCGAGCGGGTGCACGACCCCGAGGTCGCCGAGCTGCTCTCGCCGCGGGACCACCCCTTCTTCACCAAGCGCCCACCGCTGGAGAACGGGTACTACGAGACGTTCAACCGGGAGAACGTGACGCTGGTCGACGTGCGCACGGCACCGATCCAGGAGATCACGCCGACCGGGGTCCGGACCGCCGACGCCGAGTACGAGGCCGACGTCATCGTCTACGCCACGGGGTTCGACGCGATGACCGGGACCCTGTTCAGGCTGGGCATCCGCGGCCGGGACGGGGTCGGCCTGGACGAGAAGTGGGCCGAGGGCCCGCACTCCTACCTCGGCATCGCGACCCACGGGTTCCCGAACCTGTTCATGGTCACCGGCCCGCAGAGCCCGTCGGTGCTGAGCAACATGCCGGTGTCGATCGAGCAGCACGTGGACTGGATCGCCGACTGCCTGCGCCGGCTGCGCGAGGACGGTTACGACACGATCGAGGCCCTGCCCGAGGCGGAGGACGACTGGGTCGCGCACCACGACGAGGTCACGGCGATGACCCTCCTGCCGCGGGCGAACTCGTGGTGGGTGGGCGCGAACATCCCGGGCAAGCCGCGCAGCCTGTACCCGTACGTGGGTGGCGTCGGTGTCTACCGGCTGCTCTGCGACGAGGTCGCCGCCCGTGGCTACGACGGGTTCGTCCGCGGCAAGAGCGGGGCGGCCACGAACGGCAGGTTCAGCGGGGTCGCGCGGGCCCGGTACACGGAGCTCGCCGAGGAGGCCGCCGCGGCACGGGCATCGTGATCCCCGCCCGGGACTCCCGTACCGCCGGGAGGGAGCGGTAGCACCGCCCGGGGCCCGCTCTGCCGGGCCCCGGGGGGCCTCACGACGGTCGTCCGGCACTCGCAGTGATCAGCCCGGCCGTCGCACGTGATCCTTCCGGCCGGGACACGGACGCTGCGGCAGCATCGCTCGCGCGACGCTCGGACCGATCAGCCGTGGCTCGTCCGACATGTCGGGGAGCGGAGCGGGTAGGCCGGAGCCGGAGGTGGTCGCCATGCCCCGGACCCGGCCCCGGCTGCATGCCGGGCAGCACGTCGAGGAGCCGCGGCTCGTCGAGGGGCAGCTCCTCGGGGAGCTGCGCGCGGGGCGGCTGCTCGTCCCTCGTGCTCCGCGCCGGTGCAGGGCGCCGACGGGCGAGGAGGCCGGAGGGTGAACGGGCGCGACCCGGCCGCCGAGCGTCGGGCCCTGGCCGCACGGTTGCGGGCCCAGGGGATCACGGACGAGCGCGTGCTCGCCGCGGTGGGCGAGGTGCCCCGGGAGCGGTTCGTCCGACCCGAGCTGGCCGGCGAGGCGTACGGCGACCATCCGCTCGACATCGGCCACGGCCAGACGATCTCCTCGCCGTGGATCGTCGCGTTCAGCGTGGCCGCGCTGCAGCAGCCGCCGTCGGCGAGGGTGCTGGAGATCGGCACCGGGTCCGGATACGCGGCAGCGGTGCTCTCCCGCTGCGTCGCCGAGGTCGTGACCGTCGAGCGTGACCCGCGGCTCGCCGCGCACGCCCGTGAGCTGCTCGCCGAGCTCGCCCCGGTCGTGGAGGTGCGAACCGGGGACGGGATGCGGGGCGCCCCGGACCGGACCCCCTTCGACGGGATCGTGGTGACCGCCCTGGCGACCCGGACGATCCCGCCCGCTCTGCTCGACCAGCTCGCGCCGGGCGGGACGATCGTCTGCCCGGTCGGCGCGGACCGTGTCGGGACGTTGGTCCGCTACCGCGACGGCCGGTCGGAGGACCTGGTCGAGGTCAGCTTCGTCCCGCTCGTCCCGGGCAGCCCGGACCCCTGAGTCGGCCCGGACCCCGAGCTACGCCGGACCCCGAACCGCCCCGAACCCCAAGCCGCCCCGAACCCCAAGCCGCCCCGGACCCCGGCCCGTCCGGATCCCGCGCCGGTCCGGCCCGCTGAGCCCGCCCGGACGCCCGAGCCGGTCCGGGAGTCAGAACAGCAGCACCAGCCGCCCCCGGGTCCCGCCCTGCTCCAGCCGGGCGTGGGCCTCGGGGGCGCGCTCGGCCGGGTAGGTGTCGGCGACCCGCAGCGTGACCGCACCGGACTCGGCGAGCACGCGGAGGGCGTCGAGCCGCTCCCGGTCCTCGGCGACGTCGCGCACCCACACCGGGTGCCAGGTGATGTCACGCTCCTCGGGACCGGAGTACCCCCGCACGGTGGCGATCCGCCCCCCGTCGCGCACGGCGGCGAGCAGCACGTCGCCCTGGACCGAGCCGTCGGCCAGCGCGTCGACGCCCTCGGGCACGGCCTCGCGGATCCGCTCGGCCACCGCGTCGCCCCGCGGGACGACGACGTCGGCGCCGAGCTTGCGGACGAGCTCGACGTCGGCGTCGGAGGCGTCGGCCACCACCCGCAGGCCGGCAGCCTTGGCCAGCTGCACCACGTACCCGCCGTACGCGCCGGCGGCTCCGGTCACGGCGAGGGTGGCCCCGGGCTCGGGGTCGAGCAGGTCGAGGGTCCGGCGCGCGGTCAGCCCGTTCATCGGCAGGGTCGCCGCACGGGCGTGGTCGGACCCGGCGGGCGCGCGCACCACCGACCCGACGGGCACCACGACGTACTCGGCGTAGGCGCCGTGGGCGCCGTCGGGCACGACGACGGCCATGACGGCGTCGCCGAGGGCGAGCCCGCCCTGCGCACCCTCGCCCATCTCGTCGACCACGCCGGCGGCGTCCATGCCGGGCACGTACGGCGGCGGGTCCTTGCGCTGCCGCTCGGCGCGCGACCCGTCCCGCACGAAGGTGTCGGTCGGGTTGACCGCCGCCGCGTGGACCCGGATCCGGATCTCGCCGGGCCCGGCGTGCGGCTCCGGCAGCTCGACGACCTCGAGGGCCTCCGGCCCGCCGTACTGGTTCACCCCGATCGCGCGCATGCCCCGAGACTCCCATCCGCCCGGCGCACCCGCCGCACAGGCCCCCTGGTGGGCGCGGCGCCCCGCGGTCGCGCCGGGACCGCCCGCCGACCGCGACGCGCTCCGCCGAGGGCGAACCCGTGGCGGCCGGGCTGCGGCGGACGGCAGGATGGACGGCGTGACGACCTCCCCCGAGACAGCGAACGGGACCCGCCGCAGCGGTCTGGACCTGCGGTGGGTCGACCCCGGCACCCGCCCCCAGGACGACCTGTTCGGCCACGTCAACGGCCGCTGGCTGACCAGCCACGTGATCCCGGACGACCGGGCGCAGGACGGCGCCTTCCGCGACCTGCGGGACAGGGCCGAGGAGGACGTGCGGGCGATCGTGGAGGGCGCGGGCGATCTCGAGGGACCCGAGGCCCGGCAGATCGCCGACCTCTACGCCTCGTTCATGGACACCGGGGCCGTCGAGGCCAAGGGCGTCGAGCCGCTGCGCCCGCTGCTCGCCGAGATCGCGCGGGCCGCGGACAAGGCCGAGCTCGCCGCGGTGCTGGGCCGCCGGCAGCGGCAGGGCCGGGCGTCCCTGTTCGGCGTCTACGTGTCGACGGACGCCAAGGACTCCGACCGCTACCTGGTGCACCTCTCGCAGTCCGGCCTCGGGCTGCCCGACGAGTCCTACTACCGCGAGGACGCCTATGCGGAGATCCGCGCCAAGTACGTGACCCACCTGGAGCGGCTCGCCGGCCTGGTCGGGCTCGAGGACCCGGCGGGGCTCGCCACGACGGTCATGGAGCTGGAGACCGCGCTCGCCGCGGTGTCCTGGGACCGGGTGACCAACCGCGACGCGGAGAAGACCTACACCCTGATGACCTGGCCCGCGGTGCAGGCCAACGCCCCGGAGTTCCCGTGGGAGTCCTGGCACGCGGCGCTGCACCCGCCGGACGGGGCGTTCGACGAGGTCGTCGTCCGGCAGCCGTCGTTCGTGCTCGCCGCGGCGAAGCTCTGGGCGGAGCTGCCGCTCGAGCAGTGGCAGGCGTGGCTGTCGATCCGCACCGCGTCGGCCGCGGCGGACTACCTGAATCAGGCGGTCGTCGACGAGGACTTCGACTTCTACGGCCGCACCCTCTCCGGCACCCCGGCGCTGCGCGAGCGCTGGAAGCGCGGTGTGTCGGTGGTGGAGGGGGCGCTCGGCGAGGCGGTCGGCAAGCTCTACGTGGAGCGGCACTTCCCGGCGTCGTCGAAGGAGCGGATGGTCGAGCTGGTCGCGAACCTCGTCGAGGCCTACCGGCAGAGCATCTCCTCGCTGGACTGGATGAGCCCGGCCACCCGCGAGCGGGCGCTGGAGAAGCTCGGCAAGTTCACGCCGAAGATCGGCTACCCGGACAAGTGGAAGGACTACTCGGCGCTCGAGATCAAGGCGGACGACCTGCTCGGCAACGTCCTGCGCGCCGCCGAGTGGGACTTCGACTACGACCTGAACCGCGTCGGCGGCCCCGTCGACCGCGACGAGTGGCTGATGACCCCGCAGACGGTCAACGCCTACTACCACCCGCGGATGAACGAGATCGTCTTCCCGGCCGCGATCCTGCAGCCGCCCTTCTTCGACCCCGAGGCGGACGACGCCGCCAACTACGGCGGCATCGGCGCGGTCATCGGGCACGAGATCGGCCACGGCTTCGACGACCAGGGCTCGCGCTACGACGGCGACGGCACCATGACCGACTGGTGGGAGGCCGCCGACCGGGCGGAGTTCGACCGGCGCAGCAAGGCCCTGATCGACCAGTACGACGGGCTCTCCCCCGCCGGGCTGCCGGAGCACACGGTCAACGGCGCGCTGACCGTCGGCGAGAACATCGGCGACCTCGGCGGGCTCACGATCGCGATCAAGGCGTACCGGATCGCGACCGAGGGCACGGAGCCGCCGGTGATCGACGGGTTCACCGGGCTGCAGCGCGTGCTGATCGGCTGGGCGCAGGTGTGGCGGGCCGTGACCCGGGACGCCGAGGCGATCCGGCGGCTCACGATCGACCCGCACTCACCGCCGGACCTGCGCTGCAACGCCGTCGTCACCAACCTCGACGCCTTCCACGAGGCGTTCGACGTGCGGGAGTCCGACGCGCTGTTCACCGCCCCCGAGGCGCGCGTGCGCATCTGGTGAGCCCCACGTGACGGTGACCGACGGGCCGGGTGAGCGCTTCGGCCTCACCTGGCCCGGCCGGGCGGAGTGCCTGCGGGTGATCGGCGAGCCGCCCGCCGGCACGCTCGAGCCGATGCCGGCGGAGTCCGTCGACTGGGACACCACCGGCAACGTGATCGTCGAGGGGGACAACCTCGAGGTCCTCAAGCTGCTGTCCCGCGCCTACCACGGCGCGGTCAAGCTGATCACGATCGACCCGCCGTACAACACCGGCCGGGAGTTCCTGTACCCGGACGACTTCGCCGACCCCATGGCCGCCTACCTGCGCTTCTCCGGTCAGGTCGACGACTCCGGGCGGCGGGCGAACGCGGCCGTCGAGACCGCGGGGCGCCGGCACTCGCGGTGGCTGTCGATGATGTACCCGCGGCTGGTGCTGGCCCGTGAGCTGCTGCGCCCGGACGGCGCGATCTTCGTGACGATCGACGACACGGAGGTCGCGCACCTGCGGCTAATCATGGACGAGATCTGGGGTGAGGAGAACTTCGTCGCCACGGTCGCCTGGCAGAAGGTGTTCGCCAAGAAGAACCGGGCGTTGATCTCCGGCAGCCACGACCACGTGCTGGTCTACGCCCGGGACGTCGAGGCGTGGGACCGGCGGCTGCTGCCCCGCGGCGCGGCACAGGAGAAGGCCTTCGGCAATCCCGACGGCGACCCCCGCGGGCCGTGGCAGAGCGTCTCCTTCTCGGTGCGGTCGGAGGGCGTGGAGCGGGCCGGGACCTACCGGTACCCGGTCACGCTGCCGTCGGGCCGCGAGGTGTGGCCGCCCGCGGGGCGGCACTGGAACGGCGACCGGGCCCGGTACGAGGAGCTGCGCGCCGACGGCCGGATCTGGTTCGGCCGCGACGGCGACCACCCGCCGCGGGTCAAGGGCTTCCGCAGCGAGGTGCAGGCGGGGATCGTGCCGGACACCTGGTGGCGGCACGACGAGACCGGGCACAACCAGGAGGCCAAGCGCGAGGTCGTCGCGCTGTTCGGGGCGGACGAGCCGTTCACCACGCCCAAGCCGACCCGGCTGGTCCGCCGGATGCTGCAGATCGGCACCGGCCCGGGCGACCTCGTGCTCGACTTCTTCGCCGGCTCGGGGACGCTCGGGCACGCCGTGTTCGCCGAGAACCTGGCCAGCGGGGAGGAGCGGCGGTTCCTGCTGGTCCAGCTGCCGGAGCCGACGCCGGGCACGGCGTACTCCTCGATCGCCGACGTCACGCGGGAGCGGGTGCGGCGCGCGGGCGCGGCGCTGCGGCCGGACGCGAAGCCCGACGCGGACCTCGGCTTCCGGGCCTACCGGCTCGTCGCCGGGGACGGCGCCGATCTCACCGGTCTGATGCTGGCGGCGGGTCACCCGCTCACCGCGTCCGTCGAGGAGGTCGACCTCGCCGGTGTCCCGGGCTGGTCGGTCGCCGGCGGCGCGCTGCTGGTCTGCCTGGCTCCGCTCACCGGGTCCGCGGTCGAGGCGATGCTGGCCCGCGAGCCCGGGGTGCTGGCGGTGACCGAGGACGGTTTCGGCGGCGACGACGCCCTGCGCCTGCACACCCTGCACGCCGTCCGCGAACGCAACCGGCGGGGCGTCGACCTCGCGCTCCAGGTGGTGTGAGTGCTCCGCTTCGACGCGACGCTCCCCCACCAGGCCGCGGCTGTCGCCGCCGTCGTCGACCTCTTCGCCGGGCTGCCCCGCGCCCCGCACCCGGCCTTCACCGAGACCGGCGTCGCCAACCCGCCCGGCCCCGGATTCGACGCCCGGCTCCCGGCCAACCTCCGCGCCGTCCAGGAGCGCCACGGGCTGCCGCCGACGGGCGGGCGCACCCGCGACTTCGCCGTCGAGATGGAGACCGGGACCGGCAAGACCTACGTCTACCTGCGGACGGCGTTCGAGCTGCACCGCGCCCACGGCTTCCGGAAGTTCGTGGTCGTGGTGCCGAGCGTGGCCGTGCGGGAGGGCGTGCTCGCGAGCATCGAGGCCCTGCGCGAGCACCTGACCGCGCTCTACGCCGAGCCCTTCGACGCCGTCGCCCACGACGCGCGCCGGCTCGGGCGCGTCCGGCGCTTCGCCACCGCCGGCAGCGTGCAGTTCCTGGTCATGACCCTGCAGGCCTTCCGCCGGGATGTGGCCGGGCGGGGCGGCAACGTCGTCCACCGGGCCCAGGACCAGATGGCGGGGCGGCGGCCGATCGAGGTCGTCGCGTCGACCCGGCCGGTCGTGATCCTCGACGAGCCGCAGAACATGGAGTCCGACGGTGCGGCGGCGGCCATCGCGAAGCTGAACCCCTTCTGCACGCTGCGCTACTCGGCGACCCACCGGGACCCGCACGAGCTGGTCTACCGGCTGGATCCGGTCGAGGCGCGGGAACAGGGCCTGGTCAAGGGCATCGAGGTGGCGTCGGTCGTGCCGGACGGGCGGGCGTCCGAACCCCTCGTCGGGCTCCTCGCGGTCGACGCCGACCGGTCCCGCGCCCGGCTGGTGATCCACCACGAGCAGCGCGAACGGACGGCGTGGGTGCGGCTCGGCGACGACCTCGCGGCGCTGTCCGGCGGACGGCGGGAGTACGCCCGCGGCTTCGTCGTCGCCGACATCGGGTTCCGGGAGCCCGCGGTCCGCTTCTCCGGCGGGCTGGTCGTGACGCCCTCGACCCCGGCCGGGACCTACGACGCCGCCGTCCGCCGCGCGCAGGTGATCGAGACCGTCCGCCGCCACCTCGACCGGGAGCGTGAGCTCGCACCCCGCGGGATCAAGGTGCTGTCGCTGTTCTTCGTCGACCGGGTGGCGAGCTACCGGGCGCCGGACGGCGGGCTCGGCGAGGCCGGACGCTGGTTCGAGGAGGCCTACGCGCGGTTCGCGCCCGAGTACCCCGACCTCGGCCTGCCGCCGGTCGCGGCGGCGCACGGCGGGTACTTCGCCGGTGACCCGCGGACCGGGTACGTCGACGGCGGCGAGACCGACGCGTCGGCGTTCGACCTGATCATGCGGGACCGGGAACGGCTGCTCTCGGCCGCCGAGCCGATGCGGTTCCTGTTCAGCCACTCCGCGCTGCGCGAGGGCTGGGACAACCCGAACGTCTTCGGGATCTGCACGCTCCACGAGACCCGCTCGCCCGACCGGAAACGCCAGGAGATCGGCCGCGGCCTGCGGCTCCCCGTCGACGCCGCGGGCCGGCGGGTGCGGGACCCGCGGGTGGCGCGGCTGACCGTGATCGCCAACGAGGCCTACGACGAGTTCGCCCGCACCCTGCAGGAGGAGTACCGCGCGGACACCGGGCGCGAGATCGTCGTCCGGCGGGCGGGCGACCCCGAGCGCGCCGCTCGGAGCGCGCGGTTCGCGGCGCTGTGGGCCCGGGTCGGGCAGGGGCTGCGCGCGCGGTTGCCGCTGTCGACCGAGGACCTGGTGGGCCGTGCCGTCGGGACGCTGCGGGAGGCCGGCCGGGTCATGCCGCCGCTGGTCCGGGTGCGGACGACCGACTGTGCCACCGGTGAGTCCGTGGCCGGCCCGGCCTACGCCGTGGAGCCCGACGCGGGTCTCACGGAGGCGGAGGTGGTCGCCGAGGTGCAGGCCCGGACCGGGCTGACCCGCGCGACCGTGTGCCGGGTGCTGTCGGAGGCCGGCCTGCTCGGGTGCGTGGCGGTGAACCCCGTCGCGGTGCTCGACCGCACCTCGTCCGCGCTGCTCGGCGCGCTGCGCGCCCAGCTCCCGCCGGTGCTGGAGATCGTCCGTGGGGAGCTCCGGTCCGCCGACACCGTGTGGGGCGAGCCGGTGGTGCTGCCCCGCGCCTTCACCGTCGACACCCCGCTCGGACCGGTCGCACCGCGGGCCGCGCACGTCGACGGCGAGGCGGTCTACCTGCTCACGGGACCAGGACGTACTTCCCGGTGACCCGACGCTCGGCGTAGAGCCGCAGCACCGCCCCGGCCTCGTCGAGCGGCGCGATCGAGGGGCGCGGTGGGTGCAGCTCGTCGCGCCCGATCCGGCCGAGGACGTCGGCCAGCAGCGCGGCGTTGGCCTCCGGCCCGCCGACGTCACGGGCCCAGTCGCCCCAGTCCACCCCGATCACCGAACGGTTGCGCAGCAGCACGATGTTCGCCGGCAGGCGCGGGATCTCGCCCGAGGCGAAGCCCAGCACGCAGAACCGGCCGCCCGCGCGCAGCGCCCGCAAGGACGACTCGGCCGCGGGCCCGCCGACGGGGTCGATCACGACGTCGGCGCCGCCGTCCGTCGCCGCGCGGATCCCGTCCCTGAGCTCGGTGTAGTCGATCGTCACCTCGGCGCCCGCGGCCTCGGCCGCCGCCCGCTTCTCCTCCGACGACGCCACCGCCACGACCCGCGCGCCCAGGCTGCGGGCGACGTCGACGGCGGCCAGCCCGATCCCGCCGCCCGCCCCGAGGACCACGACCCGCTCGCCGGGCTCGATCGTCACCCGCCGCGTGACGGCGAAGACGAGGGTCGTGTAGCTCTCCATGGCGCAGGCGGCGACGGTCACGTCGACGCCGTCGGGGAGTGGAACGGCGAGCGGGGCCGGCACCGTGGCGTGCGAGGTGAACCCGCCGAACCCGGTCACGGAGGCGGCCACCGCGGTGCCGACCGGGCAGGTCTGCACGCCCTCGCCCACCGCCACGACCCGGCCCGCGACCGCCGAGCCCGGGGTGAACGGCAGCGGCGGCTTCACCTGGTAGCCGCCGCGGACGATCAGCCCGTCGACGAAGCTCACGCCCGCCGCACCGACCTCGATCAGGACCTCACCGGGGCCGGGCGCCGGGGTCGGCTCCTCGACCACGCTCAGCAGTTGCGGATCACCGAACTCGGTGCAGACCACGCGCAGCATCGGTCCACCCTGACCGATCGTCCGTCCACCGTCGCCCGGGCGTGAGCACGGCCACGCCTGGCCGCGACACCCGCCGACCGGGCGTCGCGGACGGGTCAGGGGTCAGAGCTCCTTGAGCACCGCGTCCGCCGAGCTGACCAGCACGTCCGACGGCTTCTCCTCCACCCACACGCCCTGCACCACGCCGTCCTTCAGCACGGCCGCGTAACGCTGGGAGCGCAGGCCCAGGCCGGAGCCGGTGCCGTCGAGGGTGAGACCGACCGCCTTCGCGAAGTCGCCGTTGCCGTCGCCGAGCATGAGGACCTTGTCCCCGACCTCCCGGGACCTCCCCCAGGCGTCCATCACGAAGGCGTCGTTGACGGCGACGCAGGCGATCGTGTCGACGCCCTTGTCCCCCAGCTCGTCGGCCCGCAGCACGTACTCGGGCAGGTGGTGGTCCGAGCAGGCCGGGGTGAAGGCCCCGGGCACGCCGAAGAGCACCACGGTGCCCGTGCCCAGGACCTCCGCGCTCTGCACCGGCGTCGGGGCGCCGTCACGGACGGTGGTGAGGGTGACGTCCGGGACGGTGTCGCCGATCGAGAGGGTCACGCCGAACTCCTCGCTGCTGGGGATCTTGGCCCGCCCCACGCTCCGCCGAGCGCTGGGGCCACCTCACGCTAGTGCCGGACCTCGGCCGGGGCGACGGCACGTCCCCCACCTTCCGGTGAGGCACCGGCCACCGCCCCCGAGCCCACCGGAACCGCCACGTCCGGGCCGCCCGGGTCAGGATCACGCGCGTGGACGCGCGTCAGGGCTCGTGCAGGGCGTGATGGGCGATCTTCCCGCTGGAGGTCAGCGGCAGCGTCTCCGGGAAGTGGAACCGGGCCGGGATCTTGTAGGCGGCGATGCGCGGCCGGAGGAACGCGACGAGCTCCTCGGCCGTCGGGCTGCGACCGGCGCGCGGCACGACGAAGGCCACCGGCACCTGGCCCTCCTCGGGGTCGTCGGCCGCGATCACGGCCGACTCGAACACGTCGTCGTGCTCGTCGATCGCCGCCTCGACCTCGCCCGGGGTGATCTTCGAGGTACGCCGGACGATGACGTCCTTGCTGCGCCCGGCGAACCACCAGAGGCCCTCCTCGTCCCGGGAGCCGAGGTCCCCGGTCCGCAGCCAGCCGTCGACCGTCGTCGCGCGGGTGAGCTCCGCGTCCTCCCAGTACCCGGCCATCCGCATCGGCCCGCGCACGAGCAGCTCCCCGGTGTCGGGATCCGTCGTGACCTCGGCCCCGCCGACCGGCCGCCCGATGCACCCCTCCCGGTCCAGGTGCGGCTCGCGGACGACGGTGAGCCAGATCGCCTCCGTCATCCCCCAACCCACGCAGATCGGCTGCCCGGCCAGGGCCGTGAACTCCCGCTGCAGCCTCGCCGGGACCGTGTCACCCCCGGTGTAGGTGCCGCGCAGCGAGGTGAACCACTCGTGGCGGGCCCCGGGGGCGCGGATCACCTGCGCGAGCACGTCGATGTGGGTGCAGATCAGCGTCGGCCGGTTCGCCTGCAACCCGGCCACGTAGGCGTCCAGGTCGAAGCCGCCCAGGAGGGCGACGGTCCCACCCGCGCCGAGGGCCGTCAGCGTGGCGATGAAGCCGCTGACGTGCACCTGCGGCTCCGCGACCTGCACGACGTCGTCGGGACCGACGTCACCGAGCGCCTCCGACGTGCTGGTCAGCATGGCCCGGGCCGAGGTGTGGTCGTGCAGCACGCCCTTCGGGGTGCCTCCCGAGCCGGAGGTGAAGAACAGCACCGCGGGCGCGTCCGGCGGCGGGGGTGCGGGTGGGGCCGCCCCGCGCGGGAGGAGCAGCGGGGCGAGCCGCTCGTGGCGCTCGTCGGCACCGGCGACGAGGATCCGCACGCCGTCGAGCACGGCGGGGTCCACCCGTCCGAGGGCGTCCACCCTCTCGGCGTGCACGACCAGCCAGGACGGCCGGCACCGCCGCAGGGCACGTTCGATCTCCGGCGGGGCGTGGCGGGCGTCGAGCGGGGCGGCGATCGCCCCGGCCGCGAAGCAGGCCAGGTAGGCCAGCACGGTCTCGGGGGAGTTGGGCAGCAGGAGCGCGACCCGCTCGCCCGCGAGCGCGTCGGCGGCCATCACGGCGGCGAGCGCATCGGCCGCCGCACCCACCTGAGCGTAGGTCCACCGCTCGCCGCCGAAGGTGAGCGCCGTCCGGTCGGGAGCCCGTTCCGCGTGGCCGGCGACGAGCCTGCTCAGCGGCGGGAAGCCGGTGACCGGTTCGGCGACGTCTCGGGTGTCCGTCATGGCGACTCCGGGGCTGGGAGACGGGATCGCATGCTCGCACGGCCGCCGCCCGGACCGAACCGCCGAACCGGCGAACGGGGCGGGCCGGACCGCGAGGGTCGGGGTGCCGGCTCGGCGCAGTTCCGGGCCGTGGCCGACGCCGGCGGGTTCATCGATCCGCGGCCCGCAGGAGGAGGTCGACCACCCGCCGCTGGACCGCTTCGGCGTCGGGATGGGTGTAGAGGGCCAGGTGGGTGCCGGCGTCGAGGAGGAGGACCTCGGCGCCGGGGATGGTCCGGGCGGCGAAGGTGCTGTCGTCGGGCGGGAGGTCGCTGTCGGCGGTGCCCTGCACGACGAGGGTGGGGGCGGTGATCGTCTCCAGGTCGAGCGAGGTGATGGCGGCGAGCTGGTCCAGGTCGTTGCCGTACCCCGTGCGGCGGTGCCGGTCGCGGAAGGTGGTCTCGCCGAGATCGAGGACGAAGCGCCGCCTGGCCGGGTCGGTGAAGACCTCGGCGACCCGGGCGGCGAGTTGGTCCTCGGTCAGGTCTCCCTCGCCGGCCAGGGCGCCCTCGATGTACCTCTCGGGGCTGTGCGCGGCGAGGGCCCGCAGCAGCCACCGCCCGGGGGCGGTGGTGAACATCAGCCGGGTGGGCAGGTCCTCCGGGGGAGCCCGGTAGGCCCGGCGGCACGCCGCGTTCGCGGCGATCGCCGTGACGCGCCGGGGGTGCCGCACGGCGAGCCGGTACCCGGCGGGCCCGCCGCCCGACCAGGTGTAGACCCCGGCGCGGTCGACACCGAGGTGGTCCAGGAGCGCGGCGAGCAGGTCGGCCTGCCGGTCGATGGTGGCGTTCCCGCCCAGCGGCGTGCCCAGGTAGCCGGGGCGGGACAGCAGGATCGCCGCGATCCCGTCACGGGGCAGGATGCGGGCCATCAGGGCGGCGGCGTCGATCCCGCCCGGTGTGCCGTGCACGACCACGACCGGTGCGCCGGTGCCGACGACGGCGTACTCGACCGGCCCGAGGGCAGTCTCCGCGATCCTCGGGGTGTACTCGCTGGTCTCCCTCACGTCCGGCCTCCCGAACCGGTCTGCGCCGTGGCGGTCGCTCCCTCGGGCGGTCCCCTCCGGAACCCGCGGCCCGCTCCCGGCGGTCCTCGGCGTCCCGGCGCCGCAGCGCTCGTCAGCCGGCCCGTCCCGCCGACCCCGCTCCGGTGCCGGGCTCTGCGGGGCGGAGGGTGAAGAGGATCTCCGCACCGGTCACCCGCAGCACCCGACGCAACGTGGCGCCGACCCCGGCGAGGGTGACGGTGCCGCCGCGGCGAGCGGCGCGGCGCTGCAGGCCGATCAGGGCGGCCAGGCCGGCGGAGTCGCAGAAGTCGAGACCCTCGACGTCGACCACCAGGTCCGCCGGCAGGTCCGGACCGGTCTCCTCCGCCACCGCCCGCACGTGCTCCTCCAGGCGCGCCGTCGTCCCGAAGGTCAGGTCGCCGACCAGGACGAGGACGAGGTGCGCCGCGTCGGCGCGCACGTGCACGCGCAGCGGCCCGCCCCGGGCGGGATCGCCGTACACACCGGACCTGGTGCTCATGCCGTGGCCTCCCTGACGGTGGCCGCCCCCTGGGTGGGTACGGCCGGACGATCGTGCAGCGCCGCGGCGCAGGCACTCCTGGGCGAAGGGGAAGTCGTGCAGGCCGGCGTGGAACCCGGCGAGCACGGCGCGCGCCGCGTCCGTCCCCACGCCGCGGGCGTCGAGCAGGTCGGCCGGCCAACCCAGGTAGCCGGTGAGGACCTCGGGGTCGGACAGGTAGACCGCGGCGCCGAGGACGCCGGTGCGCTGCGCCGCCACGACCGTGCGGTGCGCGGCGGGCTCCACCCGCTCGTTCACGGCGGTGGCGGCGTGCGGCGCCTGGACGACGAGGACGGCGATGTCGTCGTGCGCGCGCGAGACCAGCCAGCGCCTGGTGTGCTGCTCCACCCGCTCGGCGATCGCGGGGGCCGGCATCACGTGCGCCCCCGCCAGCAGGCCGGCCAGCCGCTGCTCGCCGAGGACCTCGCAGCCGTCGACGCCGCCGCGGGCCTCGCTGACGCCGTCCGTGTACAGCACGCAGGCCTCGCCCGGCGCCAGCCGGACGGTGCGCGAGGCGAACCGGGCGGACGGCACCGCGCCGACCAGCATGCCGCCGATCCCGATCTCCTCGACCCCGGCGCGGCGCACGACGAGCGGGGGCAGGTGCCCGCCGCCGGCCAGCTCCAGCTCGAGGCCGCCGTCGGCCAGCGGCGTGGCCGTGCCGAGCACGACGGTCGCGAAGCCCGGGTCGGCCTCGGGGTCCGCGGCCTCGAGCATGGTCTCGTTGAGCAGCTGCAGCAGGCCGACGGGGTCGCGGTGGAGGCGGCGCAGGGCCTGGACGGACTGGCGCAGCTGCCCCGTGCTGACGGCCGCGTGCACGCCCTTGCCGCACACGTCCCCGAGCACGAACATCGCCGACCGGTCCGGCCCGACGTGCACGTCGTAGAAGTCACCGCCGATGAGCAGGCCCTCCTCGGCCGGCCGGTAGGCCACGCCGAAGACCATCCCGGGCACCCGCGGCAGCTCCGGCTGCTGCAGGCTCCGCTTGACCACCGCCGCGGTGCCCGCCTGGGCGGCGTAGAGCGAGGCCGCGGCGAGCGCCAGCCCGGAGCGCTGGGCGAACTCCTCGGTGAGGGCCTGGTCGACGCCCGGTGCGGCGGCCGGGTCCACCTCGTGCCGCAGCAGCACCAGCGCACCCGCCGGGACGCCGTTGCCGGGCAGGGAGAGCAGGGCCGCCGCCGCGGGCGCGCCGGCCGCCCACGGCTGACCGGCGAGGTCCTCGGCGAGCATCGGGCGGGGCCCGGTGGCGATCCCGGCCAGGGCGTCGCGCAGCTCGGCGGGCATGTCGGCGGCGTCCGTGCGGCCGCTGCGGGCGACCCGGTCGCCGTCGCAGGCGTACCACCGCGACACCCCGCCGCGGACCGGCAGCACCACGACCGCCAGGTCCGCCAGCTCCGACGACGCCAGCTCCACGACGGCCCGGGCGGTGCGCCCCGGGTGCAGGGAGAGCCCGAGCCGGCGACTTGCCGTGGCGAGGAAGCGCGAGCGGGCGCGCTCGGCGAGCAGGTGGTCCAGCCGCCGGCGGTGCTCGGTGACGTCCTCGACGTGCCAGGCGACCCAGCCGTCGGGGAGTTCCTGACGGCGGGCGCGCAGCGCCCGGCCGGCCAGCTCGAGCTCGGCCGGGCCGTCCGCGGTCCCGCCCGCGAGCCCGGACGCGACGGACCGCGGCAGCACCTCGGCCTCACGCACCCCCGGGAGCAGGCGGCGGGCGGTGGCGTTGGCCCGCCGGACCAGGCCGCGGTCGTCGAGGGCGAGGACGCCGAAGACCGCCCCGTCGAGCAGCCGGTCGGCGAGGCTGCGGTTGGATTCGGGGTCGGGGTCGGGGTCGGGGTCGGGGGCCGGGGCGGGCGGCGGCGCGACCGGGCCCGGGACCCGGTCCGCGTCGCCGACGGACCCCCCGCCGATCCCGGCCGTCATCCGGCGCGCGTCGGCGTCCTTGCTGCGGATGATGCGCTCCCCCTCCGGACGCGGCCGCGCCGGAGCGGCGCGCGGGCACGTCCCGCCAGGCTAGCCGGTCGCGGACGATCGTCCGCTCCGGACCGCACGGCCTGCGTGGATCCACGGGTCCGGCCGGTGCCTTTCGTATCCTCGACCGGTGAGACGACGCCGCCCGGCCCCGCTCCCCCAGCGGCACGGGCTCGACCCGGTCCGGCTGCGCACCCCGGACGAGGGCCACTGGCCGACCATGCGCGAGCACCTGGTCGAGCGGCTGCCGCGGGTCGACCCGGGCCGGATCGAGGAGATGCTGCGCGAGGAGCGGATCGTCGGCCCGGACGGACCGGTGACGGTCGACGCGCCGTTCGTCCCCGCCTCCTTCGTCTGGTTCCACCGGGACCTGCCGGTGGAGGTCCCGGTGCCGTTCGAGATCGGGATCGTGCACCGCGACGAGGACATCCTCGTGGTCGACAAGCCGCACTTCCTGGCCACCATCCCGCGCGGGCGACACGTCGTGGAGACCGCGCTGGTGCGGCTGCGGCACCGGCTCGACCTGCCGCAGCTCTCCCCCGCGCACCGGCTGGACCGGGTCACGGCCGGGCTCGTGCTGTTCGTCGTGCGCCCCGAGCTGCGCGGCCGGTACCAGACGATGTTCCGGGACCGGCGGGTCCGGAAGACCTACGAGGCGATCGCCCCGTACCGGCCGGGCCTCGCGCTCCCGTGCACGGTGCGCAGCCGCATCGTCAAGGAGCGCGGCGTGATCCGGGCCTACGAGGTGCCGGGCGAGCCCAACGCCGAGACCCGGGTCGAGCTCCTCGATCGGCGCGGCGAGCTCGGCCGCTACCGGCTGCAGCCGCTCACCGGCCGCACCCACCAGCTCCGGCTGCACCTGGCCGGGCTCGGCATCCCGATCGTCGGCGACGACTTCTACCCCGACCTGCGCGAGACGCCGCTCGACGACTTCTCCTCCCCGCTGCAGCTGCTCGCCCGCACCCTCGAGTTCACCGATCCGGTGAGCGGCGAGGCGCGGCGGTTCGACAGCGGGTTGCGGCTGCTGGCCTGGCCGGAGAACGGTGCGGCGGGCGGGTGAGCGGCCGCGGCGGTCGCCCCCGTCCTCGACCCTGAGGACGCGGTGCGGCGTTCGGAGCAGTACCGCTGCGCATCGGCAGCAGGCGGGAGCCGCTCGGCGCGTCGGTCGCGTCGCGTGCCGGGGTCGTCTCTCAGCGTGGCAACGCGGGACCCGCCCGGCTTCGTAGGGTCCGGCGCAGCGGTTCCCGCCCCCGGCGCACCGCCCCCCGCCGCCGCGGGCGGGACCGCACGACTCGCTCCCCGCGACGACCATGAAGGAACGACCGAGATGACGCTCCCCCGTCCCCTCAGGCCTGCCCGGGTCCGCCCCGTGCTCGCGGCGGCCGCCGCCCTCGCCGCCGCGACCGCGTTGTCCGCCTGCGGCTCGTCCGGCTTCGTCGACGCCGGCGCGGCGCTGCCCGCGGGCGGCACCGGCAGCACCACCGGCAGCACGGACGGCACGACCGTCGCCCCGACCGGCGGCCTCGGCACCGGGGTGACGGCCGTCGGCACCGTCGTGACCACGGACGGCTTCACCGTGTACCGGTTCGCCGACGACCGGAACGACCCCTCCGCCTCCACCTGCACCGGCGCGTGCGCCGCGAAGTGGCCGCCGGTGCAGGGCGACGGGCAGCCCGCCCTGCAGGGCATCCCGTCCGGCCTGGTCGGCACGGTCGGCCGACCGGACGGCACCCAGCAGCTCACCCTGAACGGCTGGCCGCTCTACCGCTACAGCGGTGACACCCGCCCGGGCGACGCCAAGGGCGAGGGCGTCGGCGGCAGCTGGCAGGCCATGGGCGCCAACGGCAACCCCGCCGCGGACGGCCCGGCGGCGAGCCCGGCGGCCATCGCGGCGACGGGACCCGACGGGAGCCCGGGGTCGACGGCCCCCACCACCGCGGCCGGCCTCGCCCCGACCTCCGGCTCCTGACGGCGGGGGTCGGTGGTGCTCCTGCACCACCGACCCTCCTCGCGTCCAGCACGCGGACGAGGGACGACGCGCGGCGACACCGACCGCCGTGCGCGGAGTAACTCACGGGCGCCTGCCGCGCCGGCCCCGCGTCAGCGCTCGTCGCCCCACAGGCCCTCGCCGGTCCACGGGTCGCGCGACTCCTCGTAGCGGCGCTCCGGCGCCGGCCCGGGCACGGGGCCCTGCACGGGCGGGTCCGTGCCGACGTCCGAGGCCGACCCGCCCGACTGGTACGACGGCTCGTCCTCGGGATCGGTGGCGCGATGCCGCCCCGCCTCCAGGCCGCGCTGGTAGGTCGAGAGCCGGTTGCGCACGCGGTCCGGCTGCCGCTCGGCGGACACCTCGCCCCCGGCGGCACTCGCCGCACCCCGACGGCTGCGCAGCGGCGGCGTGACCATCTGCCGGCCCGGCCGGCGGCGCGGGAGGCCGCTGCCGGTGGTCGGGAGCTCGGTCTCGGCGCGGGCGGCGCGCTCGGCGGCCGCGCGCCACTCGTCGTCGCCCGAGCCCGACCAGTCCCCGCCGCCGGCGGCGCCGGAGCCGAGCCAACTGTCCGCCAGGCCCCGGCCGGTGCCCTGCCCGATGCCCTGGTGGCCGTTCGCGTGCCCGTTGCGCCCGTTGGTCCCGTGGCCGCCGAACTCGTGCCCGTTGAGGTCGTGCCCGTTGCGGTCGTGCCCGTTGCGGTCGTGCTCGTTGCGGTCGTGTCCGGGGGACCAGCCGTCGACCGGCGGGGCCGGGTCGTCGTTCGTGCGGAACCACGCCGACGCGACGGCGGCGAAGATCGGGGTCCCGGCCAGGTCCTCGTCCGAGCGGGCGAGCCCGGCGTCGAAGGAGCCGAACAGCTCGTCGACCGAGGCGGGCGTGGGGGCGGAGCCGGCGCGGACCGGCTCCCAGGTGATCTCCGAGGAGTCCCGGGGTCCGCGCGGGACGGGCGCGGGCGACGGCGGGGCGGCCGGTGCCGGCGCGGCGGACTCGCTCGGGACCCGGACACCCGCGGCCGGTTCGACCAGCGCCCGCGGGAACCGGACCAGCGCGATCGTGCCGAACCCCGGGGTGGCCGGACCGCCCAACGGGGCCTGCAGCTCCAGCCGGGCGCCGCAGCGGCGGGCCAGCCGGGCGGCCAGGTGCAGCCCGAGCCGCTCCGGTGGGATGGCCGCGTCGGCGCCGCCGGCGATCTCGTTCTCCAGCGCCGCGGCCTCCTGCCACGGCAGCTCGACGCCCTCGCCCTGCAGCTCGACCGTCACGCCGCCGTCGCCCGCCCAGCGCCCGACCAGCTCGATGCGACTGCTGCGCGGCACGGTGCGCTCGGCGTGTGCGAGCAGCTCGGCGAGCACCTGCCCGGCGCCCACGGCGCTGCCCGCGGCGAGCGAGGCCGACGGGGCGGGCGGCACCGAGACCCGATGCGGGTCCTCCGCGCCCGCGGCGGTGTCCGCGAGGATCCGGCCGACACCGGTGGGCACGGGACCACGCCGCTCCGGACGACCGCCGACCAGGCTGAGGACGCTCTCGCCGTCCCGCAGCATCCGCCGGGCCCCGGCGGCGAGCTCCGCGCCCTCCGGCGAGTCCGGGCCCAGCCGCTCGGCGACGGCGAGCTGCCGCTCGGCGTGACCGCAGACGCGCCGCGCGAGCCCGGCGAGCAGCAGGTCGGGCCGGTCGTCGGCGCCGTCGGCGCCACCCGCACCCCCGCCCGGCTCGTCGAGCCAGGAGGCGGACGAGACGTCTCGCTCCACGCTGTCCTCCGCTGGTCCGTACCCCGATCCGGCCGGGTCGCCGCACGGACCCGGCCGACCGTCCGCGACCGCCCACCGAAGCAGGCGGGCGCGCTCGGCCCCGCGTCCGCCGGGGGAGCTGCGACCCGACGTCTGTAGGTCCACGGGACATTACCCGGCGGCCCGGCGCTCGGCGGCCCGTCGGGCGGGCGTGCGATGACCGGTCGGCCGGAGGTGGACCGGCGGCGATCGGCAAGCCGACACGCCGGACGGGAGGGAGTGATCCCTCCCGGGCCCGCCAATCGGCGCAGGGACGGCCCCCGCGGGGCGATCCCGAGAACGGAACAGGCGCCCCGTCCGCGACGCTGCGGCGGTGCGCCCGGTCACAGAGGCTAGGTCAACACCTGCCCGGTCGTCCAGGCCCCGGTCGGACTCGATTCGGCGACGATTCCGGCGATCGTGCTCCGCGCGTCACTCGAACCGGGAGGGATCACCCGCGCCCTTGCGGACGATCTCGGGCTCCGGGCCCGAGAGGTCGACGACGGTCGTCGGCTCGGTGCCGCACTCCCCCGAGTCCAGGACGGCGTCGACGGCGTGGTCGAGCCGCTCCTTGATCTCCCAGCCCTGGGTCGGCGGGACGTCGGGCTCCGGCGAGTCCGGCAGCAGCAGCGTCGAGGAGAGCAGCGGCTCGCCGAGCTCGGCGAGCAGGGCCTGGGCGACCAGGTGGTCGGGGATGCGCACGCCGACCGTCTTCTTCTTCGGGTGCAGCAGCCGACGGGGCACCTCCTTGGTCGCCGGGAGGATGAAGGTGTACGGCCCCGGCGTCGCGGCCTTGATCGCCCGGAAGACCGCGTTGCCGATCTGCACGAACTGGCCGAGCTGCGCGAAGTCGCGGCAGACCACTGTGAAGTGATGACGGTCGTCGAGCCGGCGGATCGCCCGGATCCGGTCGAGCCCCTCCTTGTTGCCGAGCTGGCAGCCGAGGGCGAAGACCGAGTCGGTGGGGTAGACGATCAGGCCGCCGCCGCGGACGATCTCCACCGCCTGACCGATCGCCCGCCGCTGCGGGTTGTCCGGGTGCACGTCGATGAACCGGGCCACGGGGGCAGCGTATCGCCGGAACGCGCCGGGGGACGGGAATCGTCCGGCGCGGTGACCACGACCGTTCGCCGGTGATCGCGGGACCCGCGTGGTTCTCGCGCCCGCACCGCCGGTACCGGGCGTACGGGGGGCGGCGCCGCGCGGGGCGCCCGGGCCGGTGCGGACCGGTGAACGATCGTGGTCACTGCACTAGCGTCGTCGGCAGCCGGAACCCGGGCCGACCCAGGAGGACGCCGTGACCCCTGCCGAGCTGCTCACCGACGCCTTCGGCCGCATCTCCGACGGCGTGCCCGCCGTGGTCGAGGGCCTGACCGAGGACCAGCTGGCGCTGCGGCCCGACGGGGAGGGCAACTCGATCGCGTGGCTCGTGTGGCACCTGACCCGGGTGCAGGACGACCACCTCGCCGACGCGTTCGGCACCGAGCAGGTCTGGCTCGCCGACGGGTGGCAGCAGCGGTTCGGGCTCGACCTCGAGCCCTCCGACACCGGCTACGGACACGGCCCGGACCAGGTCGCCGCGGTGCGGGCCGGCGCGGACCTGCTGGCCGGCTACCACGCCGCCGTCGCCGAGCGGACCGTCGGCCTGCTGGCCGGGCTCACCCCGGAGCAGCTCGACGAGGTGATCGACGACGACTGGGACCCGCCGGTCACCCGGGGGGTGCGGCTCGTCTCGGTGGTCGACGACGACGCCAGGCACCTCGGGCAGGCCGAGTACGTCCGGGGGCTGCTCGCGGGCTGACCGCTCCGACCGCCGGGGCTGGTGGCCGCGCGCGGACTCGTGTGGAGTGGGGACATGGATCTCCGGCTGAGCGGGAAGCGCGCGATCGTGACCGGCGGGAGCCGCGGCATCGGGTTCGCGGTGGCGTCGGCGCTGGCCGTCGAGGGCTGCGACGTCGCGATCGTCTCGCGCGGCACGGAGGCGCTCGTCGCGGCCGCCACCCGGCTCGCGGCGCACGGGACCCGGATCGTGCCCCTCGTCGCCGACACCACCGACGACGCGTCCGTGCGGGCCATGGTCGAGGCGGCCGCGGGGGAGCTGGGCGGCGTCGACGTCCTCGTGAACGCGGCGGCCCGGCCCGCCACCCCGGGTGCGCAGGCGAGCGCGTCGGAGACCGACGACGAGGTCGTGCGCGAGCAGTTCGAGACCAAGGTGCTGGGCTACCTGCGCTGCGCCCGGGCCGTCGCGCCGCTGATGACCGCCCAGGGCTGGGGCCGGATCGTCAACATCAGCGGGCTGAACGCGCGCAGCTCCTCCTCGCTGGTCGGTTCGGTGCGCAACGTCGCCGTCTCGGCCATGACCGCCGCGCTCGCCGACGAGCTGGGCCCACAGGGCGTCAACGTCACCGTGGTGCACCCCGGGATCACCGTCACCGAGCGCACCCCGGACATGGTCGCCGCGAAGGCGGCCGCCGACGGCACGTCGGAGGAGGAGGCCGCGCGCGCCCTCGGCCGGACGACCACGGTCGGTCGGATGATCACCGCCGAGGAGGTCGCCGACGTCGTCGTCTTCCTCGCCTCGCCGCGCAGCGTCGCGATCAACGGCGACGCCGTCGCCGCGGGCGGCGGGCAGCCGGGGGTCACCCACTACTGATCCGGAGCCGGGGAACCGGAGGATGCCGACGGACGGGCCCCCGGGTCACCCGGTGGGTGGGCAGGTCCCGCCGGGATACTCGGGCCCGTGGCGGACGACCGGCGGCCCCTGTACCACCTCGTCGGGACCGCGGGGTTCCCGAACTACGGCGACGAGCTGATCGCCGCGGGCTGGCTGCGCCACCTCGCGCACACGGTTCCGGACGCGGACGTCTGGCTGGACTGCCCCTCCCCCGGCACGGCGGCGACGCTGCTCGACGGGCTGCACCCGCGCGCCCGCTTCACGGACACGGTGTGGCGGCTGTGCCACGCCGCGCCGGAGGGCGGGGCGTGGGAGGTCGCGGCGTGGGTGCGCAGCGCGGTCGCCGACCCCGGCCTCGCGCCCCGCTGGGTGGCCGGTGTCGACCTGCTGCGCCGGGCGGACGTGGTGCACGTGGTCGGCGGCGGGTACGTCAACGGCATCTGGCCGCGGCACGCCGGGGTGCTCGCCGCCGCGGTCGCCGCCGTCGGGCACTCGGGCGGACGGGCCGTCGCGACCGGCCAGGGCCTCACCCCGGAGGCCACCGGGACCGGGCCGCTGATCCGGTCCCTCCTGGAGCGGTTCGCCCTGGTGGAGGTGCGCGACGAGGCGTCGGCCGCACTGCTGGACCGGCCGGACACCCTGGGGCTCGACGACGCCTTCCTGCCGGCGGCCGCCGTCCCCGCCGTCGCCGACCCGCCGCGGGTCGTGCTCTGCCTGCAGTCCGACCTCAGCGACCGGCCCGCCGAGGCGCTGGCGAGCTTCGTGCTGGGGACGCTGCGGCGGTGGGCGGTCGACCCGAAGGAGGTCGCCGTCGTCGAGGGGATCCCGGGGCAGGACCGCATCGTGTACGCACTGCTGGAGCACGAGCTGCCCGGCACGCGGTTCGTACCGTTCGACCGGGTGTGGCGGGACGGGCTGCCGGTCGCGCCGGACCAGACGTGGATCTCCACCCGCTTCCACCCGCACCTCGTCGCGGCCGCGGTGGGCGCGGGCGGGCTCGCGGTGAGCCTCGACGGCGACTACTACCCCACCAAGCACCGCTCGCTGACCGCGCTCGGCAGCGGCTGGGAGCTGGTCACCGACCTCGACACCGCCCCGGAGCGGCCGCAGCCGGGCGGCTTCCCGCCCCCGGTGCTGGCCGCGCTTCGGGAGCGGAAGGCGGCACTGGCCGACCGGGTCTACGGCCGCCGGCCCCGCGCGGGAGCAGCCCGGTCGGCGTGCCGGCCCGAAACGTGCCGATGATCACCCGGCCGGGCGGACACGTTCGCCGACGCCGGGGCGATGTGCAGGCATGGACGCGATCAACGACGACCCCGGGGCCGTCGTCCCGGTACCGGCACGGCGTCCGGCTCCCGAGGATCCCGTCGCCGCCGACGACCGCCTGATCGAGGAGATCAGGACCGGACACCGGGGGATCGAGGACGCCGATCCCCTCGTCCGCACCCTCGTGTTCTGGCGCCAGGTCATGCGCCTGCGGCGCACCGGGCGCAGCGGCCCGCGGCGCCGCTGCCACCGCGGGTGAGGCGTCAGGCCTGCTTCATCTGCGTGAGGCGGCGGGTCGTCGGCCAGCGGACGTCGTGCGCCCAGCCGAGCCGCTCGAAGAGCCAGATCACCCGGGCGGAGATGTCGATCTGCCCTTTCAGCACGCCGTGCCGCGCGCACGTCGGGTCCGCGTGGTGCAGGTTGTGCCAGCTCTCGCCCATGGACAGGATCGCCAGCGGCCAGAAGTTGCGGGAGCGGTCGCGCGAGCGGAAGGGACGCGCGCCGATCATGTGGCAGATCGAGTTGATCGACCAGGTCACGTGCATGCAGAGCCCCATGCGCACCAGGCCGCCCCAGAAGAAGCCGGTCAGCGCGCCGGCCCAGGACCAGGTCAGCAGGCCGCCGAGCAGCGCGGGGAGCCCCAGGCTCACCAGCACCCAGAGCCCGAACAGACCGCTCACGCGGCGCAGCACCTTGTCGGCGAGCAGGTCCGGGATGAACCGCTCCCAGTTCGTCTTGCGCCGGTCGAAGATCCAGCCGACGTGCGCCCAGACGAATCCGCGGGCGACGGCCCAGGGCGACGTGCCGTAGCGCCACGGCGAGTGCGGGTCGCCCTCCTTGTCGGAGTAGGCGTGGTGGCGGCGGTGGTCGGCCACCCACGCCAGCACGGAGCCCTGGATCGCCATGGAGCCGGTGATCGCCAGGACCACCCGAAGCCACGGACGCGCCTTGAACGAGCGGTGGGTGAAGTGCCGGTGGTAGCCGACGGTCACGCCCAGGATGCCGACGGTGTAGAACACCGCCGCGATCGCGACGTCCCACCAGCCCAGGCCCCAGCCCCACGCCACCGGGACCGTCGCCAGCAGGGCGAGCACCGGGAGCACCACGAAGGCCCAGACCAGGCTCTGCTGCCAGGTGCTGCGGTACTCGCCGATCATCGGCTTCGGGCCCCGCGGGTTCTCCCGGGGAGTGGGGTCGGGCACGGGGAGGTCGGGGGCCTCGACGCTCAAGCGGGTCACCTCGTGGGGTCGGGGGGCCGGGCTTCTGCAGGTAAGCCTAAGGGCGAAGGTCGCGTACCCGCAGGGCGCAGGGGTAGTCCTCACGCGGTCGCCGCTCGCGTGTCACCGGTCCGGTACCCCGGGGCCACCGGGCCCGGCGTGCCAGGATCGGTGGGCCCGGCGCCGGTGACGAGGAGGAGTTCCATGACCCGCTACGAGCGCGTTCCCGCCCCCGGCGGCGGGGAGTTCGACGCCTACCTGGCCCTCCCGGAGGGCGGGCGCGGCCCCGGCGTGCTCGTGTTCCAGGAGATCTTCGGGATCAACGACAACATCCGGGGGATCTGCGAGCGGCTCGCCGCCGAGGGGTACGTGGCCCTGGCGCCGGACATGTTCTGGCGGCTGGAGCGCCGCTTCGAGCGCAAGGACGAGTCCGCCCTGACCGAGTGCATGGGCATGGTGCAGCGGTTCGACCTCGCCGCCGCGGGCGGCGACATCACCGCCGCCCTCGCCCACCTGCGGACGCTGCCCGAGTGCACCGGCAGGGTCGGCGCCCTCGGCTTCTGCCTCGGCGGCACCCTCACCTGGCTCTGCGCCACCACCGCCCGGGTCGACGGCGCCGGCATCGACGCCGCCGTCCCCTACTACGGCTCGGGCATCCACGAGATGCTCGACCGTGCCGCGGACCTCGAGTGCCCGGTGCTGTTCCACTACGGCGACCGCGACCCCTACATCCCGGCCGAACAGATCGCGAAGGTCGAGGCGGAGGTGGCGGGGCGGCCGCACGTGCAGGTCCGGCACTACGACGCCGGGCACGCCTTCTCCAACTGGGACGCACCCTCGCTGTACGACGCGACCGCGGCCGCCGAGGCGTGGGGCCACACCACCGCCTTCCTGGCGACCCACCTGAAGTAGGCGGGCCGCCGCCGCGGTCCGGTGGCGGCCGGTCAGCCCTCGTCCTGCTCCCGCAGCAGGGAGCGGGTGCGGGCCCGCTCCTCCGGATCGGGCGAGAAGGGCAGCGCCACGTACTCGTCCACCCCGGCCTCGCGCAGCTCGCCGAGGCGCTCGGCGACCTCCTGCTCCCCGCCGACGATCGCGGCGTCCGCCGGCCCCGCGTACCCCTCCCGGTCCAGCATCGCGCGGTAGGAGGGCAGCCGTCCGTACACCGCGAACTGGCGGGCGGCCTCGGCGCGGGTTCCGTCGACGTCGTCCGTCACCGCGACCGGCAGCGAGGCGACCACCCGCACGGTGCGGCCGGCCTCCTCGGCCGCGCCGCGGATCGTCGGGACGACGTGCTCGGCGAGGGTGCGGGGGCCCGTCATCCACGTGACGGTGCCGGCGGTGCGGCGCCCGGCGAGCCGCAGCATCTGTGGGCCGAGTGCGGCGACGTACACGTCCGGCGCCGGGGCACCCGGGACCCGCAACGTGCCCCGCGTCGTGACGAGCTCGCCCTCGGCCGCGGCCTTCTCCCCCACCAACAGCGGGAGGAGGCCGTCGAGGTACTCGGCCAGCCGCCGGACCGGGCGGTCGAACGGCAGCCCCCACACCCCCTCGACGACGGGTCGGTGGCTGAGCCCGAGCCCGAGTGTCAGCCGGCCCTCGCCGATCAGGTTGACGGTGAGCGCGCGCTGGGCGAGCGCCATCGGGTGCTGCGGCTGGATCGGCAGCACCCCGGTGCCGACCTCGATCCCGGGCACCTCGCGCAAGGCCACGGCGAGGACGGTGAGCAGGTCCGGCTCGGAGGGCAGCTGGGCCGTCCAGTACCGGCGGAAACCCTCCACGCGCAGCTGCGCGAGCTCCTCGACGTAGGCGTCGACGACGGAGCGGCCCCCGCCGTCGCCCAGGTACCCGAACATGCTGATCCGCATCGCCACGGGGGCAGCCTGCCACCGCCGCGGCGTGGTGGGCCCGGGCTCAGCCCCGCACGGCGGCGAGGAAGGCCGCGATGTCGCGGTGCACCACGAAGTGCCGGTCCAGCCCGAGCAGCGTGACCACCCGGCTCACCCCGGGGTGCGCGTGCACCCCGGCCAGGTGGACCCGGCCGCCGGAGCGCGTGTAGACGCCGAGCAGCGCGCTCACGCCCACCGAGCCGAGGTAGGTGACCTCCGACAGGTCCACGACCACCGCGCGGGCGCCGACCGCCGCCGCGTGCAGGGCCGCGTGCAGGGCCGCCGCGGAGTCCGCGTCGAGCTCACCGACCAGCCGGAGCGCGACGACCCCGTGGTCCAGGGTCCGACTCTCGGCCGCGAAGGAGTTGGGCGATCGTTCCAGTGCCCGGGTCACCGATGGCCTCCTCGTGCCTCACACAGCGCCGGACCTCACCTTCCCGCCAGGTCAGCGGGGGGTCAACCGGCGGCCGGGTGACGCGATCACCACGTTTGCCGGACCTCGGGACGAGCTACCCGTGACACCCCTGCCGAGCGTCCGCGCCGGCCCTACCCTTGGGCGTCGACGCGGGAGGAGGCCGGCGTGCCGAAGGTGCTCGGGGGGTCGCTCGCCGCTCATCGCGACGAGGTCCGCGCCCGCGTGTTCGCCGCCCTGCGCGCGCTGCTCTACGAGCGGGGGTTCGACGCCGTCACGCTGGCGGACGTCGCGGCCGCGGCGGGCGTGGGCCGGACCTCGATCTACAACCACTTCCCGGACCGGCAGGCGCTGCTCGTCGCGTTCGTCGAGCACGAGGCGGACCGCTACGTCGCGGACCTGGAGGCGGCGCTGGCCGACGCGCACACCCCGACCGAGCGGCTCGCCGTCTTCGCACGGCTGCAGCTGCACCGGCTCGCGCAGTTCCACCTCCCGCCCGGCCAGGGCCTGTCCGGGGCCCTCGATGCCGAGGCGTACCGGCGGATCGCGGCGCACGCGGACCCGATCGGCGACCGGCTGACCCGGATCGTGCGGGAGGGGATCGAGTCGGGCGAGATGGCCGCCGAGGCCCCGGCCGTCCTGGTGGCGATGATCGGCGCGGCGCTGTCCGCCCGGCAGATCGTCGACGTGCCCCCGGAGGAGCTGGCGGGGTCCGTGGAGGCCGCCGTGCGGATCGTGCTGCGCATGGTCCGGCCGTCGCAGTGAGCCTGGCCTCAGTCGCGCGGGTGCTCTAGCATCTTTTCTGACACGGCGTCAGGAAGATGCGGGAGGAACACCCATGGGCGAGCTCTCCACCGGTGTGCGCCAGGCCACGGCCGAGATCCACGAGCGGGCCCATCACTCCATCTACATGACCGCCCTGCTCGACGGACGGCTCCCGCTGTCGGCCTACACCCTGCTCGCCGAGCAGTACCTCGCCGTCTACGGCGCCCTCGAGGCCGCCGGCGACGCACTGGCCGACGATCCGGCCGCGGGCCCGTTCGTGATCGACGAGCTGCGCCGGCTCCCCGCCCTGCGCCGGGACGTCGCGGCCCTCGGCGGGTCCGCCGACGCGCCCCGCGTGCTGCCCGCGACCGCGACCTACGTCGCCCGGCTGCGCGGGGCCGCGACCGACGCGCCGGTCTTCGTGGCCCACCACTACACCCGCTACCTGGGCGATCTCGCCGGCGGCCAGGTCGTCGGGAAGCTCCTGGAGCGCACCTACGGCATCACCGGTCCCGGGGCGCTGTTCTACGACTTCTCCGCGCTCGGCAGCCCGTCGAGGTTCCGCACCCGCTACCGCGCGCTGCTCGACGCCGCCCCGTGGGACGAGATCGAGCAGCGCCGGGTCGCCGACGAGGCCGTCCGGGCCTTCGAGCTGAACATCGCGATGCTCGACGGGATGGCCGAGGCCACGGGGCTCCCCGCGGCCGCCTGACCGCCCGGGGGCCGTCAGAAGACGATCACGCCGCGCAGGTTGCGGCCGGCGTGCATGTCGTCGAAGCCGGTGGCGACCTCGTCGAGCGTGTACCGGGTCGTGATCAGCTCCGCCAGCTTGAGCGCGCCCCGCCGGTAGAGCTCCAGCTGCGCCGGGATGTCCGCGGTCGGCGCGCTGGCGCCGAACAGGGAGCCCTGCAGCCGCTTCTGGTAGAGCGTCAGCTCCATCAGCGGGATGTCGCCCTCGCGGCTGCGCACGTCGCCCAACCCCACGACCACGCACGTCCCGCCCTTGCGCACCGCCCGCAGCGCCTGACCGACGTGGGAGCCCCGGGTCACGCCGACGCAGACGATCGACGCGTCCGCACCCTGGCCGTCGGTCAGCGAGCGGGCGAGGTCGGCGGCCTGGCGGACGTCCTCGACGGCGTGCGTCGCACCGAGCCCGAGCGCCGACTCGCGCTTGAACGCCACCGGGTCGACGGCGATCACGGCCGACGCACCGGCGTGCGCGGCGCCCTGCACGGCGTTGATCCCGATCCCGCCGACGCCCATCACGATCACGACCTGGCCGGGCCGGACCTCGGCGGAGTTGACGGCCGCGCCCCATCCGGTGCCCACCCCGCAGCCGGTCAGGCAGGCGATCTCCAACGGGATCGACGGGTCGACCTTCACCGCCGAGGCGGTCGAGACGGTCGTGTACTCGCAGAAGGTCGACAGCCCGCACATCTGGCCGACCGGCTCCCCGTCCAGGGCGAGCCGGAACGACGTCGGGTCCTCCCACCGCGCGTTCGTCGCCAGCGAGGCCCCGAGGTCGCAGAGGTTCTGCATGCCGTGCGCGCACCAGCGGCACCGGCCGCAGGCGGGCAGGAACGAGAACACGACGTGGTCGCCCTCGGCGAACCCGGTGGTCCCCGGCCCGACGGCCTCGACGATCCCGGCCCCCTCGTGCCCACCGGCGAACGGCAGGATCCCCACCTTCTGGCCCCCGGTGGCGTGGTGGTCGTCGGAGTGGCACAGCCCGCTCGCCACCATCTGCACCCGGATCTCGCCCGGCCGGGGGTCGTCCACCTCGAGCTCGACGACCTCGAACCGGCCGGGGACCTCGCGCAGCACCGCGCCTCGCGTCAGCACGCGATCAC
Organism: Pseudonocardia oceanicola; assembly: GCF_047200735.1. Taxonomy (NCBI): domain Bacteria; kingdom Bacillati; phylum Actinomycetota; class Actinomycetes; order Pseudonocardiales; family Pseudonocardiaceae; genus Pseudonocardia; species Pseudonocardia oceanicola. Next base: position 352,965 of record NZ_JBJZON010000001.1, on the reverse strand, counting down.
GCTACGCCCACAGCGGCGGCATCGTCCTGGGGATCATGGAGCGGTCCACGTCGCTCGGGCGTCCGGACCGCGGGTGGGTGACGGGTACGACGTTCGCCGTGTCGGCCCCCCGATGCTCGGGTAGGGACTGTGATCGAGGACCGGCACGGTGGACGGAGGAGACATGGCGATCGCGGAGATGGTGCGCAAGGTGCGGCGCAAGCCGGACCCGGCGGCCGGTGAGGACCTGCCGCACGTCGTGGTGGTCGGCGCCGGCTTCGCCGGCCACACCGCCGTGAGGGGGCTGGTGCGGCGGCTGCGCGGCCGGGCGCGGATCACGGTGATCGACCAGAACGACCACTTCCTCTACCTCCCACTGCTGCCGGAGGTCGCCGTCGGGACGCTGGAGCCGCGGCGCATCGCCGTGCCGCTCGCCCAGTCGCTGCACGGCGTGGACGTCGTGCTCGGCGAGGTCCGCCACATCGACGTCGACGAACGGACCGTCGCCTGGACGGACCCCGAGGGCGGTTCCGGGCAGGTCACCTACGACCGGCTCGTGCTGGCCGCCGGCAGCGTCAACAAGCTGCTGCCGGTGCCGGGCGTCGCCGAGTACGCGCACGGCTTCCGCGGCCTGCCGGAGGCGCTCTACCTGCGCGACCACCTGACCCGCCAGATCGAGCTGGCCGCGACGGCCCGGGACCCGGCGGAGAAGGCCGCGCGCTGCACCTTCATCGTGGTCGGAGCCGGGTACACGGGCACCGAGGTGGCGGCGCAGGGGGTGTCGTTCACCGCCGAGCTGGCCCGGGCGCACCCCGCGCTGCGGGGCGTGTCCCCGCGCTGGATGCTGCTCGACATCGCGAAGCGGGTCCTGCCCGAGCTCGACGAGCGGCTCTCGCACACGGCCGACTCGGTGCTCCGCGAGCGCGGGGTGGACGTCCGGACGGGCCAGTCCGTGGCCGAGGCCCTCCCGACGTGCGTGCGGCTGACCGACACGGACGAGGAGGTCCCGACCCACACCCTCATCTGGTGTGTCGGGGTGCGACCGGACCCCCTGGTCCAGGACATCGGGCTACCCACCGAACGCGGCCGGCTCGTCGTCGGGACGGACCTCGCCGTGGCCGGGCACCCCGAGATCGTGGCGTGCGGCGACGTGGCCGCGGTCCCGGACGTCACCCGGCCCGGGTCGGCCACCCCCATGACCGCCCAGCACGCGACCCGGCAGGGGGCACTGGCCGCGCGCAACGTGGCCGCGTCGCTGGGGCACGGCACCCCGCGGGCGTACAAGCACAGCGACCTCGGCTTCGTGGTCGGGCTCGGCGGCACGGACGCGGCCGCCAACCCGCTCGGCGTGCCGCTGTCGGGTCTGCCGGCCACCGCCGTGACCCGCGGGTACCACCTGCTGTCCATGCCCGGCAACCGGATCCGGGTCGCGGCGGACTGGCTGCTCGACGCCGTGCTCCCCCGCCAGGCCGTGCAGCTCGGTGTGGTCCGGGGGCAGCACGTGCCCCTGGAGACCGGCCCGGCCCGGACCGGTTGACGCAGGCGCGCCGGCACCGCCCGCGAGCGCGGGCGGCGCGGCGCATCGGAAGGAACATGTCGACCCACGACAGGATTCACCGGCCGCCGACGGGGGCATCCCGACCGACATGACGAGCCGGAGCGACACCACCAGCCGGGCCGGGACGAACCGGCGCGCCGAGTGGGACGACAGGGACGAACCGCGGGACGGGCGGAGGGACGGCCGCCCGGCGGGCGACTCGCGCCGGGACGAGGATCCTCCCGGCCGCGAGGCCGACAACCCGGCGCGGATCCCGCGCCAGGGCTGGGTGCAGGTGGTGAAGCGGGCCTGGGCCGAGTCGAAGGACGACAACGTGCCGATCCTCGCCGGCGGCGTCGCCTTCTTCGCGTTCCTGGCGCTGTTCCCCGCCCTGATCGCGGCGGTGACGCTCTACGGCCTGGTGGCCGATCCGGCCCAGGTGGCCGCGCAGGTCGAGTCCCTCTCCTCCGCCCTGCCCGAGACCGCCCGCCCGATCATCACCGACCAGCTGAACGCCGTCGCGAGCAGCAGCAACGGCGCCCTGGGCATCGGGTTGGCGGTGTCGCTGCTGGGCGCGCTGTGGAGCGCCTCGAGCGGCACGATGAACCTGATGAAGGCCACGAACCTGGCCTACGACGAGGACGAGACCCGCGGGTTCCTGAAGCTGCGCGGCACCGCGCTGGCCCTCACCCTCGGCGCGGTCGTGTTCGTGCTGCTCGCGGTGGCCCTCGTCGCCGTCCTCCCGCCGCTGTTCGGCGCGCTCGGCCTGGGCGGCATCGGCCTGGTGGCGGCGCAGGTGGCGCGGTGGGCGCTGCTGATCGCACTGGTCGGCGTCGCGCTCGCCGTGGTCTACCGGATCGCGCCCGACCGCGACTCGCCCCGCTTCAGCTGGGTCAGCGTCGGCGCGCTGGTCGCCACGCTCCTGTGGATCGCCGGCAGCGTCGCCTTCAGCTTCTACGTCAACAACTTCGGCAGCTACAACAAGACCTACGGCGCCCTCGCCGGCGTGATCGTCCTGATGCTGTGGCTGTACCTGACCAGCTTCATCGTGCTGCTCGGCGCGGAGATCAACTCCGAGAGCGAGCGCCAGACGGCGCGGGACACCACCCGGGGCGAACCCCTCCCGATGGGCGAGCGGCGCGCCGAGGCCGCGGACACCCTCGCCGAGCCGGAGCGGGACCACACGCGCTGATCAGCCGCGGCCCCCGATTCGGGGCACCCCCGCGAGCAGCCCTCGTTGCGGGACGCCGTCGACCGGCTCGGCGGCGGCGCCCGTCTCGGCGAGCACGTCGTTCGCCGCGAGGACCCCGGACATCGCCGCCCGCTCCATCAGCCCGGCGAGGTAGGGCAGTTCCACGAAGTCCCCGGCCACGCGCACCCCGCGCGCGTCCGTCCGCACGCCCGGCCGGGTGCCGGCCGTCCCGGGCGGGAAGGCCGGCGCGGTGGCCTCGTGCCGCTGGTGGGTGTGCAGGACCTCGGCCGTGCGGACCTCGGGCCAGAGCGCGGCCAGCTCGGCTCGCATCGCCCCGGTCGCGGACTTCGCGTCCGGCTCCCGGCAGGCGTACGAGTGCAGCTCGACGACCGAGCCCCCGGCGCGCGCGGCCCACTCGGCCGACGGGGCCTCCAGCCGCGAGTACACCGTGATCGAGTCGAGGGTGTGCTCCCCGCTGACGGCGCTGAAGACCGCCCGCTCCGACGCGACGTCCCGGTCGAGCCACAGCCGGGTGACCGCGAAGGGCGGCGCGGTGCCGAGCCCGGCGCACTGGGCGGCGAGCCGCGGCGCGGAGCCGGCCGCGTCCGGCGACGCCTCGAGCAGCCCCCGCAGCCCCGCGGGATCCAGGGCCAGCACGACGTGACGCGTGGCGAGCTCCCCCGCCTGCGTGGCGAGCCGCCAGCCCTGGCCGTCCGGGGCGAGGCGGGTGACCCGGCACCCGGTCCGCACCTGAGCCCCGCGCTCGCGCAGGTGGCGCGCGAGCGGGTCCCAGATCGCGGTGCGATGGTCGGTGACCGGGGCGTCGAAGCCGATGCCCTCCGGGTTGCCCAGGAAGTAGTAGTGGAACATCGCGACCAGCTCGCCGGCGGAGAGCCCGGACTGGTCGCAGAAGAAGGAGCGGGCGAAGGCCTCGAACAGCATCCCGCGGGTGCGCTCGGACATCCCGAGCCGATCGAGGAAGGCGGCTGCGTCGACGCCGTCGAGCTCCGCGGTCGTCGTCGCGCGGTCGTAGGCGAGCAGGGCGCGCCCGGCGTCGGGGTCGGCTCCGGCCATGTCCCGCCAGCCGAGGCTCTTCGAGCGCAGCAGGAGCGCGATCAGGTTCACCGGCGGCGCGGCGGGCAGGCCGGAGAGGTCCTCGTCCGGCCACCGACGCGAGATCACCGGGTAGCCGTCGACCGGGGCGAGGAACCGCAGCTCCGGGTCGATCCGCCGCAGCACCGCGCGCCAGGTGTAATAGTGCCGGAAGAAGGCGTGGAAACCGTGCTCGACGACCTGCTCGGTCCCGTCCGGCAGGACCTCCGGCCATGCGCCCAACCGCCCACCGAGGTGCTCCGCGGACTCCAGCAGCGTCACCCGCACCCCGCGCTCGGCGAGCACCACCGCCGCGCTCACGCCCGCCACCCCGGCGCCGACCACCACCGCCTCCGTCCCGGCCGGCGCCTCCCGCGGCAGGGCCGGATCGGGCACGACCAGGCGTCGCCGGCGCATCCGCAGCGGGGCGGCCCGGCTCGTCAGCGGATCGGTCACGACCGGACCCCCGCGGCCGACAGCACGCCGGCCCGCCCGGCCGCGCGGGCGAACGGGATCGCGACCGCGCCCATCAGCACGCCACCGACGAGCGCCGAGCCGGGCAGGCCGAAGAAGGCGAGGTGCGCGAGGACCGAGGAGCCGTAGACCCAGAGGTAGAGCGCGGTGGCCGGGCCGGAGGGGCGGTCCTGGGCGGGCAGTGCGGCGTGCAGCGCCGCGACGATCGACGCCGAGACCAGCAGCCAGCCGGCGTAGTTGGTGAGCGGGATGCCGGGGACCAACGGCAGGCCGGGCCCCGGGTCGAGCCAGTGCCAGTGCCCCGCGTCGACCATCTGCGGGTCGAGGAAGACGTCCCAGGTGGCCAGCGCCGCCGCCCCGACCACGACGACGCCCGGGCCGGACCGCACCAGCGTCCGCCCGACGACGAGCGCGGGCCAGGCCATCATCGTCCAGGCCAGCGGCACCACCACCGGCACGTCGAGCAGCTCGGGACCCAGGGTGCCGGTGTAGGCGTACGCGCCGAAGGGGATCCCGGTGCGCAGGCCGACGGCCTCGGCCACGAGTCCGCCGCCGCCCGCGAGGGCGAGGAGCACCGCCCCGCCCCGGGGGCCGTGCAGGCGGACGACGTCGCACACCGACGCGGCCGCGAACACCACCACCGACAGCACGGTGACGTGCGTGCGCAGCGCCTCCGGGGTGAGCGGGTAGGCGATCTGGACCAGCACCGCTCCCGCCACGAGCACCCAGGTCGGCCCGGGCGCGCGCCCGCGTGCGGGGGGAGCGGTTCGGAGCACGCGTCGTCCTTCCTGCGGGCACGGTCCCGGCAGGGGGACCACCGGGTGCCCCGACGATCCCGCGACTTCCCGGTTCCCGCGACTCGAACGGCCCACCGGATCCGACCGGCGAGGCGGGTCGAGGTGCGGACCGGACCCGTGGCTCCTAGGGTTCCGCCGTGACCGCCGCGCGCCTCCCCGGACCGCTCCGGGCCGCGGTCACGGCCGGGTCGGCACTGGCGACCCTCGGGACACTGCACCAGCTGCGCAACCAGCGCCTCCTCCGCACCCCGCCCGCCGCTCCCCCGCCGGTCACCGTGCCCGTCTCGCTCCTGGTGCCGGCCCGCGACGAGGCCCACCGCATCGGCCCCACGATCCGCTCGCTGCTCGACCAGACCGGGCTGGCCGAAGCCGAGATCCTCGTGCTCGACGACGGCTCCACGGACGGTACCGCCGAGGTCGTCCGGGCGACGGCGGCCGGGGCCCCCCGGTTCCGGGTGCTGACCGGGAGCTCGCCCCCGGCCGGCCGGCTGGGCAAGCCGCACGCCTGCGCGCAGCTCGCCGCGGCCGCACGCGGCGAGGTCCTGGTGTTCGTCGACGCCGACGTCGTCCTGGCACCGCACGCGGTCGCCGCGGGGGTCGCCGTGCTCCGCGGGCCCGCCCCGCTCGACCTGCTGTGCCCCTGGCCGCGGCAGGTCGCCACGGGCGTCGCCGGCCGGCTCGTCCAGCCGCTGCTGGCGTGGTCCTGGCTGGTCACGCTCCCGCTGCGGGTCGCCGAGCGCTCCGGGCGGCCCTCGATGGTGGCCGCCAACGGGCAGTTCCTCCTGGTCGAGGCCGCGGCCCTCGACCGGGCGGGCGGCTGGGAGGCCGTGGCCGGCGAGGTGCTCGACGACATCGCGCTGGCCCGGGCGGTCCGGCGATCCGGCGGCCGCACCGGGGTCGCCGACGGGTCCGCCCTCGCCACGTGCCGGATGTACGACGACGGCCGGCAGCTCGCGGCCGGGTACCGCAAGTCGCTGTGGGCGGCCTTCGGCTCCGCCCCGGGTGCGGTCGCGGTGGCGGCGCTGCTCGCGCTCGGCTACGTCCTGCCCGCGGTCGCCGCGTTGCGCGGCTCGCGGGCCGGCGCGCTCGGCTACGCCGCGGGCGTGGTGAGCCGGGTGCTCGCCGCGCGCCGGACCGGGGCCCGCACCTGGCCCGACGCCGCCGCCCACCCGCTCTCGGTCGCCGCGCTGCTCGGGCTGCTCGCCTCGTCGTGGGCGGGGCGCCGGGCGGGCACCCTGAGCTGGAAGGGCCGGCGCCTGTGAGATCGGGGACCGTGAGGGGAGCCCACAGCGCGACTCACGGGAACCCACAGCGCGACTCGCGGAAGCCGGGAACCGTGAGGACGGGGATTGTGAGGTCGCGACGGTGAGCCGGGTCGTGGTGATCGGGGCCGGCGTCGGCGGGCTGGCGGCGGCGGCGCGGCTGGCCGCGCTGGGCCACGAGGTGGCGGTGCACGAGCGCGCCGGCACCCACGGCGGCAAGCTCGGCCTCGCCGAGGTCGGCGGGTTCACCTTCGACACCGGGCCCTCGCTGCTCACCCTGCCCGGGGTGCTGGAGGAGACGTTCGCGGCCACCGGGGGTCCGTCGGGGCTGGCCGTGGAGCCGGTGGACCCGGTGTGCGCCTACACCTTCGCCGACGGCACCCGGCTGGACATGCCCCACGATCCCGCCGCCGTCCCGGCCGCCCTCGACGCCGCGCTCGGCCCCGGCACGGGCGCCGCCTGGGAGGCGTTGTACGCCCGTTCGGGCCGGCTGTGGGACCTCGTCGGCGACGCCGTGCTGCGCCGCCCGCTCGACCTGCGCGCGCTGCTGCGGATGTCCGCACGGCTGCGTGACCTGCGGGTGGTCGCCCCCTGGCGGACCATCGACGGGCTGGGCCGCGAACTGCTCCCCGACCCGCGACTGCGGACCTGGTTCGCCCGCTACGCCACCTACTCCGGCTCCGACTTCCGCCGGACCCCGGCCGTGCTGTCCGTGACGCCGTACGTCGAGCAGCGGTTCGGCGGCTGGTACGTCCGCGGCGGGCTGCGCCGCATCGCCGACGCGCTCCTCGACCGCTGCCGGGCCCTCGGCGTGACCGTCCATCTCGGGTCCGAGGTGGAGGCGGTCACCCTCGCCGACGGGGCGGTGCACGGGGTGCGGGTCGGCGGCCGGGAGGCGCCGGCGGACGTCGTCGTGTGCAACGCCGACGCGTCCGTCCTCTACGAACGGCTGCTCCCGGAGAGCTGCTCGCGCCGGGTCCGGCGCACCCGGCGCGCCCTGCGCCGGGCGCCCCGCTCGCTCGCCGGGTTCGTCCTCCTGCTCGGCCTCGAGAAACCGCCGGGCCGCGAGCCCGGCGCCGCGCACCGCGTCTGGTTCCCCGGCGACTACGCCGCCGAGTTCGACGCGATCTTCGGCCGGCGGCCCCGGCCCGTACCCGACCCGACGATCTACGTGCACGCCCCGGACGACCCCGCACTCCGGCCCGACGACGCGAGCGAGGGATGGTTCGTGCTGGTCAACGCCCCTGTGCACGATCCCGGCCGGGGCGTGGACTGGGACGGGGCGGGGCTGCGGGAGCGCTACGCCGACCACGTCCTCGCCACGCTGGCGGCGCGGGGCACGGATGTCCGGGACCGGGTCCGCGTGCGGGAGATCCTCACCCCGGCCGACCTGGAGCGGTGCGCCGGCGCCCCGGGCGGGGCGATCTACGGCACCGCCTCGCACGGGCCGCGCGCCGCGTTGCGCCGCCCGGCCAACCGGTCGCCGGTCCCCGGGCTCCACCTGGTCGGCGGCTCGGCGCACCCGGGCGGCGGGCTCCCGCTCGTGCTGCTCTCGGCGGAGATCACGGCGGGGTCGATCGGCCCGGCGGGAACTCCCCCGGCGTCGAGCGCAGGATCCCCGCCCCGAGCTGCAGCAGCCCCACCACGCCCACGACCGTCCACCCGACCACGAGCACCGTGGCCCAGTCCCACCCGGTGAGCGGCGTGCCCGCGGGCAGCGCTCCCGCGCCCAGCGCGGCCACCGCCACCACGATCACCCGGGTCGGCCGCTCCGCGACCGTCACCGCCCCGGCCCCCGGCATGCCGACCGACTGGGCCCGCGCCCGGACGTACTCGTGCAGCAGCACCAGCGCACCCGCCGCCACCGCCCACCACGGCGGAGCGCCCAGCGCGACCAGGACGCCGGCCAGGAGGAGATCGCCCACCCGGTCCGCGGCGGCATCGACCACCGCGCCGAGCGGCCGGGCCCGGCCGGTGCGCAGGGCCACGGCGCCGTCGAGCCCGTCGAGGATCCCGGCCACCACCACGAGGGCGCCGGCGAGCAGCGGCCACCGCCCGCCCGCCGCGGCCGCGGGCCACGCCCCGGCCACCGCCAGCACTCCCGCCAGCGACAGCAGGTCCGGCGGCACCCGGGCGACCGGGCCCGCGGCGGGCCCCTGCACCAGCCGCACCCACCCGCGCACGAGCGCCGACGGCTGCACGCCGGGGTGCAGGGCCGACCAGCCCGCGACCCCGCCCACCTCCCACCCGTCGGGTCTCACGGCGCCAGCGTCGCACCACCGCGGCGGCGGCGCCCGCCGTGGGGGCGTGCGATGAGCGCGCACCCGACACCACGGACCCTCCTGCGGGAGACGGCGCGCTCCTTCCCGGGCAGCGACGTCGCCCTCTGGGCCGCCGGCGCCACCTTCTTCGGCCTGCTCGGGCTGGTCCCGCTCGCCCTGGTGTCGCTCCGGGTCGCGGGCGAGCTGGTCGGGTCCGAGGCGCTGACGGCCGGGATGGACACCGCCGTCGCGGGGCTGCCCGCGGGCCACGGCACGCCCGAGGCGCTGCGCACGCTCACCGCCACCGCGCTCGCCATGTCCTGGTGGCAGACCCTGGTCGTGCTGTTCCCCGCGAGCCTCTACGGCGAGGGGCTGCGCCGCGCCTTCCTGCAGCTCTCCCCCGCCCGGGACCGGTTCACGGGCTGGCGCGGGCGGCTCGGGCTGCTGGCCCTGGCCGTCGTCGCCCCGGTGCTGGTGCTCGCCGTGCTCGCGGCGGCGCCGTTCGTCGCGCCGCTCTACGTCCGCGGTGGATGGTGGCTCGCGCTCGGCGTGGTCGTCGCCTTCCACGTCGTGTGGATCACGGTGTCGGTGGCGCTGGTGCTGGTGTTCCGGTTCGTCGGCCCGGGTCGCACCGGGTGGCGGGCGCTGCTGCTCGGGGGGTTCGGCACCGGGTCCGTCCTCGCCGGGTTCCTCCAGGGCTTCCTGCTGTTCCTCGCCATCCCGGTCGAATGGTCGGCGCCCTTCGGCGGGCTCCCGATCGTCGGGGCGGTCTCGGCGCTCGCCCTGTGGCTCTACCTGCTGCACGTCCTGCTGCTCACCGGGTACCGGGCCACCCTCGTCGCCGACGACGTCCTGCGCGGGTGACCCGCCGCCCTCGACTCGGGCGCCGCGCCCCGGCGAGGTCGCCGGGGCCCTCGGCGTCGACCGCGAGGTGGTGGCGGAGGTCCTGCTCGCCCAGGGCTACCAGAACGCGGGATCGCTCGACGAGCGGCGCGACGCCGGCGAGCCCGACGACGCCCGGCTCGGCGACCTCGACGCCGCTCTCGACCGCGCCGAGGACCGCGCGACCCTGCGGCCGCTGCTCGCCGCCCTGCCCGAGCGCGAGCGGACCATCCTCGGCCTGCGGTTCGTCGACCAGCTGACGCAGTCGGAGATCGCGCGGCGGGCCGGGGTGTCGCAGATGCACGTCTCCCGGCTCCTCGCCCGGAGCCTGTCGGCCCTTGCGCGCCCGGGCCGCGGCGACGCACGTTTGACGAACGGTCCGCGGACCTACCCTCTCCAGGAGAAACCCGTGTACCGGGACGACAGGAAGGACACCATGACCACCACCGAGTCCCGCCAGCAGATCAACTACACCGTCCCCGGCATGAAGATCGACCAGGCCGGCGAGGTCGTCACCCTCCTGCAGGACCGCCTCCACGCCCTCAACGACCTGGCGCTGACCCTCAAGCACGTGCACTGGAACGTGATCGGACCGAACTTCATCGCGGTGCACACCATGCTCGACCCGCAGGTCGACGGCGTGCGGGGGATGGTCGACGACGTCGCGGAGCGCATCGCCACCCTCGGCGGCTCGCCGTGCGGCACGCCGGGTGCCCTGGTCGCGCAGCGCAGCTGGGACGACTACTCCATCGGACGCAGCGACGCGATCGCCCACCTCGGCGCACTCGACCTCGTCTACGCCGGGGTGATCGAGGACCATCGCGCCGCGATCGCGAAGACCGAGGAGCTCGACCCGGTCACCCAGGACATGCTGATCGCCCAGGCCGGTGAGCTCGAGCAGTACCAGTGGTTCGTCCGCGCGCACCTGGAGAACGCCGACGGCACTCTCCGCTCGGCGGACGCCGACACCGAGGTCGGCGCCGCGAAGTCCGCGACCCGCTGACCGGCGCGCCGGGTGGGGTCAGGGGTTCGTCGCCCGCTCGTCGCGCAGCCTGCTGGTGAGGTCCTCGATCTCACCGCGGGCGTCGTCGAGCTGCGCCCGGGCGCGGGCCAGCTCGTCGGCGCGTTCCTGCAGGTCCGTCCGGGCGGTGTCGAGTTCCTCGGCGGCGCGGTCACGCGCGTCGTCCGCCTCGCGGCGGGCATCCTCGGCCTCCCGCCGGGCGTCGTCGGCGCGCTCCCGGGCCCGGTCGCTGACGAGCAGCCGGTCCTCCAGGTCGGCGATGGTCTGGGCGGAGGTGAGGGTGTGGCCGTCGTCGAGCAGCTCCCGCAGCCGGCCCGCGAGAGTGAGCTGGCGCCGCGAGTACCGGCGGTGCCCGCCGTCGGTGCGGTGCGGGTGCAGCACCCCGGCGCTGTCCAGGCTGCGCAGGAACGCCGGCTGGACGCCGAGGAGCTCCGCCGCCTGCCCCATCGGGACGGCGGGGTAGTCCTCGTCGTCGAGCCTGCTGAGGTTGTTCGCCACGAGCCGCCGCATCCTCCCCTTCCGGCCGCCGGCCCGGCGCACGACGGTCACTGCACGGTGCGAAACTTGTACCAATGACTGGAGGTTTTCGCAAGTGCGCGGTAGGGTCACCGCTCGTCGCGCCACGGCGTAGCGCCGTCGGACCCGGGCCTCGTCAGGCCGCCAGCAGCTCGAGGAGACGGGCGCGGTCCGGCCCCGGCGGCACCGGCGGGACGGCGCCGGCGTGCCGCTCCACCGCGGCGCGCACCGCGGGCCGGCTGAGCACCTCCGACGGGAGCGCGGTGCACAACCTGATCTCGAGGACGCCGCGGAACGCGTCCGGGTCGACGGCGGCGGCGGCGAGCAGGGCCTGGGTGCGCGGCTCGGGCGGGGGCGGCGTCGTCCCCTCGCGGGCGGCGGTCATCTCGGCGATTCGCAGGCGGTCCGCGGCGACCTGGTCCCGGACGAACGGCGCGACGAGCGCATCGGTGCGCTCGTGGAACTCCTCGGCCAGGCGGGCCGGACGACCCAGGGCGTCGCGCACCACGCGCCGCAGCAGCTGCGCGTGCACGAGGCCGACCGACAGCCCGCGGCCCGCCGAGGGGTTGGTGCAGGCCCAGGCGTCGCCCACCGGCACGAACCCGGTCACCACCGGGCGGCCGCCGAGGACGTAGGTCCGCCGGGAGTCCAGCACGCCGGCCATGGGGCGGACACCGCCCAGCGGCGCGCCGTCGAGCCAGTGCGCCTGCCGCGGGCAGGCTCCGACCACCCGGTCGAACGTCCGCCGCTCGCGCAGGGCCCGCAGGGCGCGGTCCCCGCTGGTGCCGAACACGGTCACCGACCAGGTCCCGTTGTCGCCGCGCAGCGTCAGCAGGGTGATGCTGCCCATCGGCATGATCGCGGGGCCCCGCAGCTGCGGCTGCTCGTGACCGTGCAGGAATCGGGTGTAGTAGACGTAGCCGCGGTCCTCCGACACCTCGTGCGGCGGGCTCGCCCCCGCAGCGGTGAGCCAGGCCGCCGCCCGCGTCCGCCGCCCGGTCGCGTCGACGACCAGGTCGGCGCGCAGCGTCTCCCCCGACTCGGTGCGCACCCCGGTGACGTGCGGGACCCCGGCGAGCGCCGACGCCCCGGTCGTCACCGCCGCGACCTTCCTGCCGCGGCGCACCTCCACCCCCGGCTCACGCTCGGCGAGCTCGGCGAAGACCGCCTCGAACACCGGCCGGCGCCCGGTCACGAACAACAGCTCCGCGTCGCCGGGCCGCGGGGACCGGTCGGTCAGCGAGGGCGGGGCCGAGGCGAGGTAGTCGACCCACACGCAGCCGGCCTTCTCCAGCAGTCCGGTGACCTCCGGCAGCTCCGCGTCGCAGACCTGCCGGAACCGGGCGAAGAGGTTGTGCGGCTGGCGGAACTGGGCCACCCCCGCCCGCTTCCAGCTCCCCCACGCCTCCTCGACCGTCGCCGGCGCCCCCTCGGCGTCACCCTCCAGCACGGTCACCCGGTGCCCGTCCCGGGCCAGCATCACCGCGGCGGCGAGCCCGACCACCCCACCACCGCACACCACGATCGCTCCCACCGCTCCACCGCCTCGCTCGGGGCCCGGCACCGTCCGGGCGTCCATGCCGGAGTGGGAGCGGGTCGATCAGGCGCGTGATACCGCCGGGCGCGTGCCGGCCCGGAGGCACGGGACCGCTGCTCGGGCCGTCCGGGCAGCGCGGCGACCGGCTTTCCGGGACCCGCCGCTGCGACCGACCCGCGGTCAGCGCTCGTCGACCACCCGGCGGGCCTTGACGGTGGCCCCGGGGAGGGTGCCGGGGGCGAGGAGACGGGCGGGGACGCGGACGCCCAGCACCCGTCCGCGGGCCGGCGGCTCAGCTGCTCTCCGCCCGCCGCCGCGCGAGCGGGGCGCCGGCGAGGTCCTCCTCGTTGCACAGGAGCTTGACCTCGTAGTACGGCGCCCCCGCCCGGTCGTCGTAGTCGAGGTGGATCGCGATGACGTCGAGCGGCTCACCGAGCCACTCCTGGGCGTCGCGCAGCCACTCCGCGGAGCGGGCCAGCGCGGACGGGAGGTCGTCGTCGCGGAACACGACGGGCCGGAACGGGACGTCCTGGATCTCGTCCTGCTCCCCTCCGTGGGGCCGGGGGAGATCACCGGACAGACCGGCGTCGTCGAGCTGCAGTTCGACCAGATTGTCGCTCACCCTCCCGAGCCTAGTGCGGTGACCACGAACGTCCACCGGTCCTCACGGGCCCGGGCGGCCCCTCGCGGCGTCGCCCCCCGCACCGGGCGCCGAGCTCGGGAACAGGTCGCCGGCCAGGTAGACGTCCCAGTCCGCCGCGGTCAGCCCGTGCCCGCCGGAGCGCAGGTGGTAACTCATCGCCGGGCCGCGGAACCCCTGGTCCGTGGGCGGTCGCCAGGTCGTCGAGGGCAGGCCGGTGTCGCCCAACCCGTAGAGCTCGTACACCTGGGCCGCGGCGACGTACGCGAGGAACTCGCCCTCCGGGTCGGCGTTCCCGTCGTCCGTGGCGCTGCCCACGACGACCCGCCGCGGCGCCAGGAGCGCCAGCAGCTCGTGCTGGTCGACCGGCAGGGAGCCGACGCGGTCGTCGTAGGCCCGGTAGGTCGGCGGGAACCAGTGCGGGAACGAGGCGTTGATGCGCGCGACGGTCTCCCCGCCGACCCCACCGTCGCCGCGCCGCGCGAGCTTGGCCCCGGTCGAGCCCGAGTCGTTCGCCACCGCCGCGGCGAACCGGGTGTCCTGCGCCCCCGCCCACAGCGCCGCCTTGCCGCCCCGCGAGTGGCCGACGACCGCCACCCTCGCAGGGTCGATGTCGGGATCCGTCTGCAGGTAGTCCATCGCCCGGCCGGCCCCCCACGCCCAGGCGCTCACGGCCCGGCCCGCGTCGGCGGGCAACTCCTCGTCGGCGGGGTGGAACAGGTCGATCATCCTGCTGCGATATCTGCCGCTGTCGTCGGGTGCGATGTCCCCGGCGTCGAGGGAGGCGAACGCGTAGCCGGCCCGGGTGATCGTCTTCACCGGAGCGAAGCCCGACGACTGGTCCGGATCGCCTCCCACCTGGCCGCGATGGTCGATCATCAGGAACGTCCCGCGGGGCTTGCCCGCGAGCTTCGGGACGAACATCGTCACGTCGAAGCTCCCGGTCCCCTCCGGACCGGTGACGGTGATCGTGACGACCTTGCGCGTGACCCGGTCGAAGTCGGTCGAGGTGACGGCGAAGGTCTGCGCGGTCGGCTCGGGCAGGCTCTGCCCGTAGACGTTCTGCCGGAAGGCGGCCAGCAGCTCGGCGCGGCGTGTGTCCTCCCACTGTGCCGTGGTGGTGACGGCGGTGCCGTCGTTCAGCCGCAACGGGTTCGGGTACTCCTCGCCGTCGATCGTCACGGTCTCGTCCGCCGGAGCCCCGACCGGGGTCGCGGAGAGGGCCCGCACCTCGACCGACTCGGGCCGCAGCGCCGCGCCACCGGTCGCACACAGCGCCGCGACGACGATCGCTGACGTCAGGCGGCTGGTCACGGTGTGCAGTCGGTCGGCGCGGTTGCGCGAGCGGGTCGAGGTACGCACGGTGCGGAATCTACGCAGCGATGATCACGGCGCAACTACCCAGGGCACATGCGCATCGATCGGATGACGGATCCGTAAGTCGGAGGAGTGATGGCGACCGGCGAGGCGTGCGGGGCGGACGAGCGGGCCTGTAAGCCGGATCCTGTTCCCGGGCGCCTCGCGGCGCTCCGTTCGGCGACCATCCATCTAGGCCTGCCGTCGCCGGCAGGCTCGAGCGGCCTACCCGCAGGCTCGGACGGGCCGCCCTCGAACACCTGCGCAGCCTCCCGAGGGAGGCCTCTTGGCCTTGCTCCGGGTGGGGTTTACCGAGCCACCCCGGTCACCCGGGGTGCTGGTGGTCTCTTACACCACCGTTTCACCCTTACCGTGCGCCCGGGGGCGCACGGCGGTCTGTTTTCTGTGGCACTGTCCCGCGGGTCGCCCCGGGTTGCCGTTGACAACCACCCTGCCCTGCGGAGTCCGGACTTTCCTCGGCGGCGTGATGCCGACGCGGTCGCCCGGCCCGCTCGTCCGCGATACGGATCGTAGCGCGGGCCGCGCGGTCCGCGGCACGGGTGTCCGCGAGCGCGGAGAATCCCGACGGCGTCCCGCTGACCGGCGCGGGACTCTCAGCTCGGCGGCGCCGTGGTCGTCGTGGTCGGAAGGGGGACGGCGGTGGTCGTGGTCGTGGTCGTCGTCGGCCGGGCGGGGATGGTGGCCGGCGGAGTGGTGGCCGGCGTGATGGTGGTCGCCACCCGCTTCTTCGTCCGCTTCGGGACGGTCGGGACCGAGGTGGCCGGACCACCCTCGGTCGCGGAGGTGCCGGGAGCGCTCGGGCTCGGGACGGGCACGGTGGTGGTGCTCGGCCGCGTGGTGCCCGGGGTGGTGGCGGGTGCGGTGGTGGTCGGCGCCGTGGTGGTCGGCGCCGTGCTGGTCGGGGCCGGCTTCGCCGACGTCGTGCTCGGTGTCGCCGGCACCGTGCTCGACGGGCCGGGCACGATCGGGACGGGCGGCGCGGGCGTCGGTGCGGGCGGGCCCGTCGGCCCCGCGGGTCGAGCCTGACCGGGCTGAGCCGGGCCGGGCGCGGTGGCCTGGCCGGGAGTGGACTGACCGGGTGCGGCCTGACCGGGTGCGGCCTGACCGGGTGCGGCGACCGGGGCGGCGGGCCTGCCCTGCCAAGCCTCGTGCGTCGCCGGTCCTCCCTCGGCCGCCGCCGCAGCAGGCCCGGCCGCGCCGCCGCGGGCCGGCACGGCTCCGCGCACGTCGGGCGCCGCCTCGGCAGGCGTCCGCGCCGGGTCGTCGCCCTCGTCGTCCCCGTCCGGTGGGGCCTCGTCCCGCCCGTGTCCGGGGTCCACGCCGTCCGCGCCGGAGTCGGCACCGGGAGCGGCACGGTCGGCGACGACCCGCACCGGCGGTGCGGCCGCCGCCGGTTCCGCTCCGGCCGCGGTCGGCCCACCCTCCGGCACCGTCGCCGAGGTCGATCCGGTCACGGAGTCCGTCGCGACACCCGCCGGCGGTGCGGCCGCCAGCGGTGGGCCCCCGGTCCTCGGGGCCGGCGCCCCGACGAAGGTCCGCAGCGCGCCCTCGCCGGACGAGGTCCCCACCCAGGCCGCCACGAGCGCCCCGATCCCGACGACGGCGACCACCCCGGCCACGGCCGCCCGCACGGCGCCGGTGGCGGCGCCGGGGCGGCGCAACATGATCCAGATCGGCACGACGCACCAGGCGAGGATCATGACCGTCGCCAGCACGACACCCCATCGCTGCGACACGCGACCCACTCCCCCCACGCCGGACCCGGTACGGATGGTGCACCCGGCCCCCGCCCGGACGACACCCCTGCGCGCCGACGAGCACGAAGACCCGCCCCGCTGCGCACGTCCGTGGTGTTCGCCGCCCCTGCCGTTGCGCAATGCAACATACGGTACATCCGACATCCGCCACGGAACGGACGACGACCCGGCGCCCCGCCCGGCGGCCGTCTACTGTTCCCGCCGTGGTGGGCGCGTCGCCGGGTCAACTGGTCTTCCTCCTCGTCGCGGGGCTGGTGGCGGGCGCGGTCAACGCCATCGCCGGCGGCGGCTCGTTGCTGGTCTTCCCCGCGCTGCTGGCCGTCGGGCTGAACCCGCTCGCCGCGAACGTCACGAACTCGGTCGCGCAGTGGCCCGGCTACGGCGGCATCGTGATCGGCAACCGCCGAGAGCTGCGCGAGCAGCGCAGGCGGATCGTGCTGACCTCGATCGTGACCGCCACCGGCTCCGTGGTCGGCTGCATCCTGCTGCTCACCCTGCCGGGCTCGGTGTTCGACGCGGTGGTGCCGGTCCTGGTCATCGTGGCGAGCGTCCTCATGGCGCTCGGGCCCTACCTCAAGCGCCGGATCGGCACCCCGGACCCGCAGGCACCCGACCGCACTGCCGCCCTGCTCCCGGCGATGTTCTTCGCGGGCGCCTACGGCGGCTACTTCGGCGGGGCGCTGGGCGTGATCCTCGTGTCGCTGCTGTCGCTGCTCGCCAACGACACGCTGGTCCGGCTCAACGCGCTCAAGGGCCTGCTCTCCCTGGTCGCGGCGACGGTCACGATCGTGATCTTCTCCATCGGCGCCCCGGTGGACTGGCGGGGCGTCGCGATCCTGGCCCCCACGACGCTCGTCGGCGGCTACCTCGGCGCCCGGATCGCCCGGCGGCTGCGCGACGACGTGCTGCGCTGGTGCGTGGTGCTGCTCGGGCTCGCGGTCGGTGGGTACCTGCTCGTCACCTGATGGCGCTCGCCCTCGCGGCCGCGCTCCTCGCGGTCGTGCTGGCCGTCGCGGTCCTGCGCACACGCCGGGTCCCGGAGGCCGCGGCGGCGGTCCCCGCGGCGGTCCTCGTCGTGGCGCTCGGGCTCCTGCCCCCCGACGCGGCGGTGGCCGAGATCGGGGAGCTCGGCCCGACCGTCGGCTTCCTGGCGGCGATCCTGCTGCTCGGCCGGCTGGCCGATAGCGAGGGCGTGTCCGCCTGGCTGGGCGCCCGGCTCGCCGTGGCCGCCCGCAGCCGGGCACCGCGGCTGTTCGCGCTGGTCTTCCTCGCCGCGACGGCGGTCACGTCAACAACCTGCCCGCCACGCTCGTCCTGGTCACCGCGCTCGGCACGGCCCCGCACCCGGTGCTGGTCCTCGCGGTGCTGATCGGTGTGAACATCGGCCCGAACCTCACCTACCCGGGATCGCTCGCCACGCTCCTCCGGCGGCGGACCCTGCCGGTCGGACCGAGCCTGCGCACGTTCACGGCGGCCGGCCTGCTGGCCGTGCCCGTCGCCCTGACCGCGGCCACGGCGGCCCTCTGCGCAGCGTGGAGCCTGGTCGGTCAGGACGGGTCGCCGGGCACGTGCGAGGTGTCGTTGACCAGCCGCACGGACGCCCCGCCGTCGGGGAAGAAGTCCGCGATGCACAGCGACGCCAGGTCCAGGTGCAGCCGGTAGAGGATCGAGCTGCCGCCGGCCAGGGCCTCCTGCACGATCAGCTTGATCGGCGTGACGTGGCTGACCACGACGACCGTTCGGCCTGGGAAGTCCGCGACGATCTTGGCGCGCTCCGCGGAGACCCGGACCCCGACGTCGGCGAAGCTCTCGCCGCCGGGCGGGGCGACGTCGACGCTCCCGAGCCAGCGCGCGAAGACCTCGGGATCGCGCTCGCGGGCCTCGACGAAGGTCAGGCCCTCCCACTCGCCGAAGTCCGTCTCGATGAGCCCGTCGCGCACCTCGACCGGCAGCCCGGTGACCGCGGCGACGGCCTCGGCGGTCTGCCGCGCCCGCCGCAGCGGCGAGGTGAGGACGGCGGCGACACCGCCGAGGGCCCCGAGCCGTCCCGCCGCACCCGCGGCCTGCGCCTCGCCCCGCTCGGTCAGCGCGGGATCGCCCAGCCCGGAGTAGCGCTTCTCCACCGACAGCGGCGTCTGGCCGTGCCGGAGCAGCAGCATCCGGGTCGGGGCGCCCTTCTGCCCGGTCCAGGCCGCCGACCCCGACGGCGTGCCGGTGGGGGTGGTGGCCCCCGTCGACGTGCTGCCCGAGGACGTGCTGCCCGAGGACGTGCTGCCCGAGGACGTGCTCACAGCCCGGACTCCCCGGTCCGCACGAGGATCGCGCCGCACTCCTCGCAGTGGACGACGTCGTCGGCCGCAGCGGCCCTGACCCGGCCGAGGAAGGTGCGGTCCAGCTCGAGCCGGCAGGCCCCGCAGCGGCGCTCGCGCAGCAGCCCGGCCCCGGTGCGGCCCTGCCGGCGGTGCCCCTCGTAGTCGTCGAGCAGGTCCGGGGGCAGGTCGGGCACGATCGCGTCCCGGTCCCGGCGGCGGCCCGCCTCGGCGGCGTCGATGTCGGCGAGCGCGGTGTCGCGCCGGGCGGCCACCGCCTGCAGGTGCTCCTCGGCCTCGGCGAGCACCCGGCGGGCGTGGTCGAGGTTGCCGCCCAACGCCTCGCGCCGCTCCATGACCTCCAGCTGCTCGTCCTCGAGGACGCCCTGCCGGCGGGCGAGGGTATCGAGCTCGTGCTGCAGGTCCGCCGCCTGCCGGGCGGTCACGCCCGAACCGGCGAGCACCGTCCGGTCCTTCTCCGTGCGCGCCCGCACGCCCTCGACGTCGCGCTCGAGCCGGCGGATGTCGCGGTCCAGGTCGCCGGCGGCGGTCTCGGCCTCGACCACCGCGTCCTTGCTCGTCCGCACCCGCGCCTCGGCCTCGGTCAGCTCCGCGTGCTCGGGCAGCGCCCGGCGGCGGTGTGCGAGCCGGGTCAGCTCGGCGTCGACCTCGGCCAGGTCCAGCAGCCGCCGCTGCGCGGCGGGATCGGCCTTCACGCCCCTCGTCCTCCTTCTCGGGTCCTCACGCGCCGAGGGTCCAGGGATCGGTCCGGAGCCGGGACACGCGGGTCTCGACGCTACCCCCCAGCGCCTTCTCGACGACGGCGGCCGCCTGCGCGCACCACGGCCACTCCGACGCCCAGTGGGCGACGTCGACCAGCGCGGGCGTCGGACGGCCGGGCAGCGACCCCGCCAGCAGGTGCTCCGACGCGGGGTGGTGGCGCAGGTCGGCGGTCACGTAGGCGTCGACCCCGGCCGCGACCGCGGCGGACAGCGCCGAGTCGCCCGCGCCGCCGCAGACCGCCACCCGGTGCACCGGCCTATCGGGGTCGCCCGCCGCGCGCACCCCCCACGCGGTGCGCGGGAGCCCCGCGGCCACCCGCTCGGCGAAGGCGGACAACGGCTCCGGTCCCGGCAGCTCACCCACCCGGCCGAGCCCGCGTGCCGACGGCAGCGCGGCCATCTCGAACACGTCGAAGGCGGGCTCCTCGTACGGGTGGGCCGCGCGCAGGGCCTCGACCACCGCGCGCCGGCGCTGCCGCGGCAGGACCATCTCCAACCGGGTCTCGGCCACCCGCTCCAGCTTCCCGACCTCGCCGATCGCCGGGCGGGCGCCGGCGTGCGGCAGGAACTGGCCGGTGCCGGCCGTGGCGAACGAGCAGTGGCTGTAGTCGCCGATCTCGCCCGCGCCCGCCGCGGAGAGCGCCTCGTGCACGGCCCGCAGCGACGGCCCGGTCGGCACGAACGCGACGATCTTGTCCAGCGGCTCGTCCGGCAGGGGCTGCAGCGGCGCCGTCACGCGCAGGTCCAGCGCCTCGGCCAGCGCGTCGGACACCCCGGGGTCGGCCGAGTCGGCGTTGGTGTGCGCGGTGAAGAGTCCGACACCGCCGCGGATCAGCCGGTGCAACAGTGCGCCCTTGGGCGTGTCGGCGCCGACCCCGTGCACCCCGCGCAGCAGCAGCGGGTGGTGGGTGACCAGCAGCTGGGCGTCCGTCTCCAGCGCCTCGTCGACGGTCTCGGCCACGGCGTCGACGGCGAACAGCACGCGCCGCACCGGGTCGGCCGGGTCCCCGCAGACCAGGCCGACGGCGTCCCAGTCCTGGGCCAGGCCGGGCGGGTAGGCGGCCTCGAGGGCCGCGGTGACATCGGCCAGCGATGCCGGCGGGTGCGCGCTCACGCCGCTACACCTACCAGGGCCGCGGCCAGTGCCTCGACCAGGAGCGCCGCACGCCCGGGCGCCCGCACCGCGACCCGCAGGTGGTCGGGCCCCAGACCGGGGAAGGTGTCGCCCCGGCGCACCGCGATCCCGTTGTGCCGCAGCTGCTCCCGCACCTCGGCACCACGTCCGGCGGGCAGCCGGAGGAGCAGGTAGGGCGCCACGCCGGGGAGCACCTCGACGCCCGGGACCTCGGCGAGGGCGGCCGCCTGCACGCGGCGGTGCTCCGCCAGCTCCCCGGCCGCCCGCTGCGCCTCGGCGAGGGCGGCGGGCTCCGAACAGGCGATCACCGCCTCCAGCCCCAGGGTGCCGACGGGCCAGTGCGGCCGCGGGGCGGCGAGCCGGGCGAGCAGCGCGGGGTCGCCGAGGGCGTACCCGGCACGCAGGCCCGCGAGCGCCCAGGTCTTGGTGAGCGACCGCATCACCAGCAGCCCGGGCAACCGCTCCCCCGCCAGCGACTCCGGCTCCCCGGGCACGGCGTCGGCGAAGGCCTCGTCGACGACCAGCACCCGGCCGGGCCGGGCCAGGGCGCGCACGTCGGCCGCCGGGTGCAGCACACCGGTGGGGTTCGTCGGGTTCCCGACGACGACCAGGTCCGCGTCCTCCGGCACCGCGGCCGGGTCGAGCCGGTGCCCGTCGGCCTCCGCGGTGAGCACGTGCCCGACCGGCAGGCCCGCGCCGTGCAGGGCGGCCTCCGGCTCGGTGAACCCGGGGTGCACGACGACCGGCCGACGCGGCCGCAGCGCCGGGAGCAGCGCGAAACCCTCCGCGCTGCCGGCCAGCACCAGCACCTCCTCGGGTTCCCGGCCGTGCCGGCGCGCGACGGCCGCGCGGGCGCGGCGGTCGTGCTCGGCCGACGGGTACCGGGCCAGGTCGTCGAGCGCGGCCGCGAGCCGGGCGCGCAGCCAGGCAGGCGGGGCCTCCCCCTGCACGTTGACGGCGAAGTCGACCAGCCCCGGAGTCGCCTCCGCGTCGCCGTGATGACGCAGGGTGGCCGGTACGGGACCCCCGGCGACCGCGCCCCGACCGGACACAGTGGTCTTGCTCTCCTCCGGCGGCTCCGCGACATCCTCCATGTCCGGGCACCCTACGGTGACGGGGTGCATGTCAGTTTCGTCTGTACCGGCAACATCTGCCGCTCCCCGATGGCGGAGAAGGTGTTCCGCGCCGCCCTCGACGAGGCCGGCCTCGCCACCGCCGTCGCGGTGACCAGTGCCGGGACGGGCGGGTGGCACGTCGGCGAGCCCATGGACCCCCGGGCCGCCGAGGTCCTCGAGCGGCACGGCTACGACACCGCCCACACCGCCCGCCAGATCGACTCGCACGTGCTGTCCGCCGACGTCCTCGTCGCGCTCGACCACGGGCACCGCCGCGCCCTGCGCGACTCCGTCCCCGAGCCGGACCGGGTGGTGCTGCTGCGGTCCTTCGATCCCGACGCCTCGGACGACGCGGAGGTCCCCGACCCCTACTACGGCGGTCCCGACGGCTTCGACGAGGTCCTGCGCATGATCGAGGCCACGGTCCCGGGCCTGCTGGAGCGGGTCCGCAAGGAGATCTGAGCAGCGTGTCCGACGCGCTCGCCGCACTCGGGCTGGACCCGGCGCTCCTGCCGGACGGGGTCCGGCGGGTGAGCCTGCCCGACGGGCGGGCCGCCGTCGTCAAGCGGGATCCGTCGGTCCCCGCCGAGGCGGCGGGCCTGCGCTGGCTCGCGGTCCCGGGCGGGCCGCGGGTGCCCGAGGTGTACGCCGCCGACGCGGAGTGGCTGGTCAGCCAGGAGGTGCCGGCCGGCGGCGCCACCGCGGCCGCGGCCGAGGAGTTCGGGCGACGGCTCGCCGCGCTGCACGCGGCCGGGGCGCCGGCCTTCGGTGCTC
Source organism: Pseudonocardia oceanicola (assembly GCF_047200735.1). Classification (NCBI taxonomy): domain Bacteria; kingdom Bacillati; phylum Actinomycetota; class Actinomycetes; order Pseudonocardiales; family Pseudonocardiaceae; genus Pseudonocardia; species Pseudonocardia oceanicola. Next base: position 330,526 of record NZ_JBJZON010000001.1, on the reverse strand, counting down.
CCCCGCCCGGCGGCCCCACCGACGCCTGGATCGGCGCCACCGCGATGCGCAACGAGCCGGGCGACTCGTGGCCGGAGTGGTACGCCGAGCACCGGGTCCTCGCCTACGTGCGACGGGCGGACCTGCCGGACGCCGCGGTGTTCGACGAGGTCTGCGCGCGGCTGCCGGAGCTGGCCGGCCCGGCCGAGCCGCCGGCGCGGCTGCACGGGGACCTGTGGTCGGGCAACGTCCTGTGGTCGGCCGACGGTGCGTGGCTCATCGACCCGGCCGCACACGGCGGGCACCGCGAGACCGACCTGGCGATGCTGGCGCTGTTCGGCCTCCCGCACCTCGAGCGGGTGCTGGCCGCCTACGACGAGGCCGCGCCCCTCGCCGCGGGCTGGCGCGCGCGGGTCCCGCTGCACCAGCTGTTCCCGCTGCTCGTGCACACGGTGCTGTTCGGGGGCGGCTACGCGAGCCAGGCGGTGGCCGCCGCCCACGCCGCCCTCCGCGCCTGACCCTGCGAGGGGAACGAGGACGCGCGCACCCGGCCCGGGAACTCGCGTTATGGAACCATACTGCGCTCACCCGGCTCGGGAACTCGCGTTATGGAACCATACTGCGCTCACCCGGCTCGGGAACTCGTGAGGAGGTTGCCTCCCGCGTCGTCAGCGCCAGTCGTCGAGGACGTACGAGTGCTCGTGGTCGTACCCGGGCTCGTTGGGCGCGTGCATCGTGACGCCCGGGACGTCCGTGGCGAACCCCCGCGCGACGAGGTGCCGGTAGGCCCGGTGCCGGGCCGTGTTGACCCCGACGACCAGCCGCTGCGCCCCGACGGTCGCGGCGTGGGCCAGGCAGGCGTCGACGAGCGCGGCGAAGTCGGCGCCCGAGCCGGGCCGTACCAGGCCCACCTTCACGTACGCGACGCCCGAGCCCGCCTCGGAACCGGCCCCGTCGTGGACCACCGCCAGCCCGGCGGGCGCCGCGGCGGGCCCGACCAGCACGACCTCGCCGATCTTCTGGTCCAGCACGCTCGCGATCTCACCACCGACGTCGAGCCCCGGGAACACCGCCGAGGCGAGCCCGGCCGCCGCCGCCGTCAGCACCTCCCGGTCGAGCGCCGACCCGAGCTCCGGGACCGCCGACGACGACGCCGCGGGCACCGGCCGGGACATCAGGGCGGTGAGGAACCGGGGCCAGTACCCGAAGCGCTCGTAGAGGCGGTGGTGGCGGGGGCTGTGTGCGAAGGTGAACAGGCCGCGGTGCGCCACGCCCCACTCCCGCAGGACACCGTCCGCCGCGGCGAAGAGCTGTGACCCGACACCGCGGTCCCAGAGCTCGGGCTCCACCGACAACGGCCCGACGAACCCGACGCTCCCCCACCGCGTGGCGAAGACGGACCCGACCTGCCCGGTCGCGGTGAAGGCACCCAGGGCGGCCGTGTTGGCGGCGGCCCACCGGGTGCGGACCAGCTCGGCGTCGCGCTGCTCGTCGCCGCCGACGAGGGCGGCGAAGGCCCGGCGCTGGATCCGGTCGGCGGCCTCGAGGTCCCGCTCGCGCAGCGGCCGGATCTCCACCTCCGTCCGGGGTGTCGTGCGTGGACGCATGCGCGAACGATGCACGGGGTCCTGCTCCGCGGGAAGGGGACGGGCGCCCCGTTCAGCCGGACGTGCGTTCGGCCTCGGCGGCCGGTGCCTCCCTGAGCTCGGCGAGCGAGTCGTCGATGGCGGAGGCGAGGGTGTCGACGTCCGGCAGGGCGTCACGGTCCGCGTTCAGCCCGTAACAGACGGTGCCGTCGTACGAGGTCACACCGATGGCGACGGCCTGGCCGTGGGCCAGCGGGACGACGGGGAACATGTCCCGCATCCGGGCGCCCATCGCGTACAGCGGCCGCGGCGGGCCGGGCACGTGGGTGACAACGACGTTGAACAACCGCGAGGAGAGCCGGGAGGAGAGCCGCGCGCCCATCTGGTGCACGGTCGGCGTGGCCAGCCCGGCGAGCCCGACGACGGCCGTGGTGCCCGCCGAGCGGCCGAACCGCTTGCGCGCCTCCATCTGGGACGCGATCGCGCGCAGCCGCTCGACCGGGTCCTCGATGCCGACGGGCAGCTCCACGAAGACCGCGGAGATCTGGTTGCCCGACACCGCGGCGCCGCTGCGGCCACGCACGCTCACCGGGACCATCGCCCGCACCACCGAGTCCGTGAAGATCGGCTCGCCGCGGCTGATCAACCAGCGCCGCAACGCCCCGGCCACCACGGCGAGCACGACGTCGTTGACCGAGCCGCCACCCGCGCCGTGCCGCCGCCGGATCACCCGGTGCTCGAACAGCGAGGTCCTGGCCATCCCGAAGCGGCGCTGCTCGCCGATGGGCGCGTTGAGGGCGCCGACGGGACGGCCGCGGGCGGCGGTCCGCACGGCGTCGGCCAGCCCGCCGAGGGAACGGCGGACGGACGAGGCGGCCTGCCGCAGGTCCGCGGCCGAGCGCGCCACCGCGTCGACGGCGCTGCGCGGGCGCAGCATGTTCTCCACCACCGCCGACGCCGCCAGCTCCAGCCCGGTCGGCTCGCGGGCGGGCCGCCACTCGTCCGGCTCGACCGGGCGGGGTGTGGGGGTGGTGTCGAGCAGGACGGCGCCGATGTCCATCGAGGCCAGCCCGTCGACCATCGCGTGGTGGGTCTTGGTGACGACCGCGAGCCGGTGCCCCTCGAACCCCTCGACCAGGTAGATCTCCCACAGCGGGCGCGACCGGTCGAGCTGGCGGGACAGCAACCGTCCCACCAGCTCACGCAGCGCCACGTCGGATCCCGGGGCGGGCAGCGCCGAGCGCCGGACGTGGTAGCTCAGGTCGAAGTCCGGGTCGTCGACCCAGACCGGCAGCCCGAGCCGACCCGGCACCTCGCGCACCTTCTGCCGGTACCGCGGTACCAGCGCGAGCCGGTCGCCGATGAGCCGGACGAAGGCGCCGACGTCGAACGACCCGTCCGCCCCGGTCTCGAAGGTCATCACCCCGCCGACGGTCATCGCCGTCGTGCGTTCCTCCATGAACAGGAACGAGGCGTCGAGGGGCGACAGGCGCTCGGGCACGGGGGGAACCCTAGTGCGCGGGTTCGGCGGAGGGTCACCAGACGCCCTCGGACCGCCAGCCGCGCAACGGCATGCCCGACGCGCCGTGCTCGCCCGGCTTCACACCCAGCATCTGGTGCAGCTGGATGTTGTCGAGCTCGAACCCGAGCCGGCACGCGGCCATGTACAGCCGCCAGACGCGGGCGCGCCCGATGCCGACCTCGGCGACCGCCTCGGCCCAGTGGTCCTCGAGGTTGCCGCCCCAGTCCCGCAGGGTCAGCGCGTAGTGCTCGCGCAGGTTCTCCTCGTGCCGGATCTCGAAGCCCGCGGCGTTCATCTCGGTCATGAGCAGGCCCGGCGACTCGAGCTGACCGTCGGGGAACACGTACCGGCCGATGAACGGGTCGACCTTGCGCTTGTTCACGGTGCGCGGCTGGGTGATGCAGTGGTTGAGCAACCGGCCCTCCGGCCGCAGCTTGCCGTACAGGAAGCCGAAGTAGGCGCCGAGCTGCGCGCGGCCGATGTGTTCGGTGAGGCCGATCGAGCTGACGGCGTCGAACGCGGTCTCCGCGACGTCCCGGTAGTCGAGGTGGCGGACCTCGGCGAACTCCTCCAGCCCCTCCTCGCGGATCGCCCGCTGCGCCCACTCGGCCTGGTTCCTCGAGAGCGTGACGCCGAGGGCGTGCACCCCCATCCGGGCCGCGTGCCGGACCATCCCGCCCCAGCCGCAGCCCACGTCGAGCAGCCGCATCCCGGGCTCCAGCGCCAGCTTGCGGGCGACGAGGTCGTACTTGGTCTCCTGCGCCTGCTCCAGCGTCGCGTCCGGGCGCGGGTAGACGGCGCAGGTGTAGGTCATCGACGGACCGAGCACCCACTCGTAGAAGCGGTTGGACACGTCGTAGTGGTGCGCGATGGCCTGGCTGTCCCGGAACTTCGAGTGCAGCCGCCCGCGGGGCCGCGCCTCGAGCTCCGGCGGGGCCGGCCGGTACCGCAGCCACACGGGGCCGACGGTCGCGAGCAGCTTCGCGAAGTCCGCCTTGGAGATCCCGTGGAGGGTGACGTCGGACAGCGCGGAGAGCGCCGCGTACAGGTCGCCCTCCACCTCGATCTCGCCGGTGACGTACGCCCGGGCCAGGCCGAGCGTGCCCGGCGCCGAGGCGAGCCGCGCCAGCGCGCGCGGCGACTCGATGCGCAATGCCACCTCGGCGTCGTCCGGACCGGACTTGCTGCCGTCGTAGGCGATCAACCTGATCGGCGCGTCCGCGCCCAGGACCTGCCCGAAGACCTCCGCGACCCGCATGCTCACGCTCCCCCTCCGACCTTCGTGTACAGATCCGGGACCCGCCCCGCCGGGTCGTAGCGCTGCTTCACGGCCCGGTACGCGGGTCCGTTGTAGCGCTCCCAGAACTCGGTCTCGCCGTAGTGGACGGTCGAGTACAGGCTCTTGTGGCCGTCCAGATCGGCCACCAGCCGCTCGACGAACCGGTTGTGCTCCTCCCGGTCGGCCCCCACCGGCACCGACGACCAGAAGCCGACGTTCACGTACGGCGTGTGCGGCTCCATCGGGTACAACGGCCAGGTGCGCTCCCCGCGCAGCTGCAGCGGGCAGAGCCACACCGGCGTGATCCCCACGTGGGCGTGGAAGGCCGCGAGGAACTCCGGGAGCCGGGGCGTCGGGATCTCGACGTCCTGGACCACCATCTCCTCCTCGGGCCGGCCGAGTGCGCGCCGCACGGTGTTCGACGCCTGGTACCGCTGGTCGAGCGCGACGAGCCTGCGGTAGACGTCCGACCGGCGGTGGCGCCTCGGCCAGAGCCGGCGCACGGCCGGCACCTGCACGCCGAAGGCCCGCGAGCACCAGAACCAGTCCGTGTCCCAGCGCCACAGGTAGTCGTGGACGGTGAGGTGGTCGACCGGGCGCCGCTGCAGCGACCGGTAGAACACATCCATCCCGGTGTAGTCGGAGACCTGCGCGCCCGGCGTGGGGGCGTCGACGAACCGCCCCACGCTCACGTAGTGCTCGTCGGCGGAGAACACCGTCCCGTCCACGAAGTCCGCCGGCCCGTCCGGCCGGGCGAACCCCGCCAGCGCGGCCGTGGCCTCCTCCGCCGTGCGGAAGCGGTGGTGGGTGAGCCTGACGAACGGCTTCACCGGCATCAGCTCGATGCGCAGCCGCAGCGCGTAGCCGAGGGTGCCGTAGGAGTTGGCGAACGCGGCGTGCAGATCGCCGTGCTCGGTGTCCGGCGCCGCCGTGACCAGCTCCCCGCCCGGGGTCAGCACGTCCATCTCCAGCACGGACTCGTGCGGGAGCCCGTGCCGGAACGACGTCGACTCGATGCCGAGCCCGGTCACCGCACCGCCCAGGGTGATCGTCTTGAGCTGCGGCACGACCAGCGGCATCAGCCCGTGCGGCAGGGTCGCCGCGACCAGGTCCTCGTAGGTGCACATGCCCTGGACGTCCGCGGTGCGGTTCGCCCGGTCCACCTCGATCACCCCGGCGAGCCCCGAGGTGTCCAGCAGCACCGAGTCCGCGGCGTGGGAGCCGAACCGGAACAGGTTGGACGTCCGCTTGCCCAGCCGCACGGGGGTGCGGGCCGGGACCGCGCGGTAGGCGCGGACCAGCTCCGCGACGGCCGCGTCGTGCCGCCGCCGTGACTCCGAGGCCCTGCTCGACCCCGTGCTCGCCCCCGCCCCCGACACCGTCTCCGACCGCCGCCCCGTCCGCTCGACCGTGCCCACCCCGTCACGCTAACGCCGCGACGGTTGGTCCGTCAGGGGCTTCGGCGGGGTCCTGCGTCACTCACCTGAGGCAGAGCACGACGAATCGGACACCTCAGCCACGCCGGCGGGACGCGACGAGCTTCGGCAGCGCCGGGAAACCGGTGAGGGGCTGGTAGGCCTCGGCCGCCGCGGTGAGCCCCGCGTACTCGTCGTCGGTCAGCCGGATCCCCGCCGCCGCGACGTTGCTCTCCACCTGCTCGACGCTCGACGCACCGGGGATGGCGACGACGTTCGGCGGGTGCACCACCCAGGCGAGGGCGATCTGCGACGGCGTGGCGTCGTGCGCCGAGGCGACGTCCCGCAGGGTGTCGAGCAGCGGTTTCGCGGCGTCGAGGTTCTCCGGCAGGAACATCGCGTTGGCCGCGCGCACGCCGTTGGTCGGCCGGTGGTCGCGGTCGTACCGGCCCGACAGCAGGCCCTGCGCCAACGGGCTGTAGCCGATCACCACGTGGCCGGTGCGCTGCGCCCAGGGCAGCATCTCGGCGAGCGGGGCGCGGTGCACCAGGCTGAACTGCACCTGGTTGGCCAGGAGCTTCGACCCGAGCCGGGCCTCGGCGGACCTCCAGCGGTCGAGCTTGTAGTTGGACACCCCGACGTCGCGCACCACGCCCACGTCGCGCAGGGCCTGCATGCCGCGCATCGTGGTGCCGTCGCCCACGACCGGGTTCGGCTGGTGCACCTGGTACAGGTCCAGCGTCCGCACTCCCAGCCGCTGGGCGCTCGCCACCCCGCGCTGCTGCACGACCGCGGCGGTGGGCAGTACCGGGAAGATCTTGGTGGCGACCACGACGTCGTCGGTCCCGCCGGTCTCGGCGAGGGCCCTGCCCAGGATCCGCTCGGAGCGGCCGAACCCGTACACCTCGGCGGTGTCGAAGACGGTGACGCCCAGCTCGCGCGCGCGGGCGACGATCCGGCCGGCCTCCCGCTCGTCGTACCCGCCGCCGTAGCCCCACTCCTTGGACCCGAACTGCCAGGTACCGAGGCCGATGACCGAGTACGGCTTCTCCGTGCCGACGTTCTCCACTTGACGCATGACCCCAGTGTGCCGACGCCGCCCGCGGCCCGGCGGCATACTCAGTGGGCGCTCAGGAACGCGTCGAGCGCCGGCCACGTGGTGCTGCGCGCCCTGCGCCCGGTGAGGACGGGGACCGCCGGGCGCGGTCCGGAACCGCACCTCGGGTACACCCGTGAACAGGTCGACGGCGTGGTGGACGGCGCGCAGGCGGCGCGATGACGTGAGCACCGTCCTGCGACCCGCCGGCTGCACGCGACAGCAGAGGGCCCCCCCCCCCCCCCCGCGGGGGGGGGGCCCGGGGCGGGTGGGGGGGGGGGGCCGGGGGGGGGGTATGAAAACCGGGCGGGGTGGGTGGGGGGGGCCGCGGGTGGGCCCGCGGGGGGGGCGGCCGGGGGGCCCGCCGGGGGGGGCGCGCCCGCGCGGGTGCGCCGGGCACCCGCGCGGCGCGACGGGGACGGAGGCGGCGAGCGCTCGCGCGGCAGTGCGTGGGGCATCCCGGCGCGCCCGCGCGCGGCGGGGGACCCGCCGAGGTCGCGTGCGCTCATCGGGCTCACCTGCGTTCTGCTCCGAGGAGAGCCGGCCGGGCCCGGTGACCCGGTCGGACGGACGGTCAGGCGTCGATCTCGCGGCGCCCCGGATCGTTCGCGGTGGAGATGGCAATGCTACGCGGCTTGGCCCGCTCCGCGACAGGGATCCGCAGGGTCAGAACGCCCGCGTGGTAGTCGGCGTGGATCTGGTCCGTGTCGAGGGTGTCGCCCAGGAACAGCTGGCGCGAGTAGACGCCGAGCGGCCGCTCGGAGACCTGCATCTCCACGTGCTCGTCGCGCAGGGTCGGCCGGCGCTCGGCCTTGACCGTGAGCACGTTGCGCTCCACCGACAGCTCGATCGCGGAGGGGTCGACGCCGGGGAGGTCGAACTCGACCACGAAGTCCTCGCCGTGCCGGTAGGCGTCCATCGGCATGGCGGCGGGGCGGGACCACGTCCCGGCGGCCGTCCCCAGGGCCTGCTGGGCGAGGCGGTCGAACTCACGGAACGGGTCGGTACGCATCAGCATCGCGGGTTCTCCTTCCTGCTCGACACTGCTCGGCGATGCTCGTCCGTCCGGAACCTTCAGATCCCGGTCGGTATATCTGCATTCTGCATGTGAGGTTTCAGCTGCGCAAGCGGTCGCGTCCCCTGAACCGTTCCAGACACGGTGGGGCGACCTCTCCGCTCCCGCACCGCGAACGAGGCTGCCGGACGACCGTGATCAGCAGCCGCGGACGACCCGGGGCGGATCCCGACCCTCCACGTCCACGACCGGGGATCACCGAGGTGAAGCGGTCGCGGGCAGGGTGGCTCACTCGATCCGCAGCGCGACGACCTGGCCGAGCCCGACGAGCTCGATCGCCTTGCGCACCGGCGAGTCGGTGGGCAGGACGATCTCGAGCAAGACCTGGAGCAGCTCCAAGCGGCTCGCGAGGGTGAACAGGGTGCGCAGGCCCGCGCTGTCGAGGTACTCCACCCCGCCCAGGTCCAGGGTCACCGAGCCGGCGTGGTTGGTGATCAGCTCCTGGACGCGCTGCTCCACGAGCCCCGCGTTCGCCAGGTCGACCTCACCGCGGACGGCGATCTCCACCTGGCCCGGCTCGGGCTCCCGCGCGTCCACGCTCGCCTCGGTCACGACCCACCTCCGAGGGTCTTCTCCAGCACGACGCGGGTACCGGTCGCGTCCCGCTCGACGTGCACCTCGTCCACGAGGCCGTGCATCAGGGTGGTCCCCCGCCCGCGGTTGGCCCCACGGGCCTCGCGCCACGCACCGGTGTCCCGGACCGTGGCGCTGACCTTCCGTCCGTGCATCTCGAGGTGCACCTCGAGCAGGCCGCCGCCCGGCCCGTAGGCGTGCTCCACGACGTTGGCGCACGCCTCGCCCACCGCCAGGACCAGGTCCGAGGTCTCCTCCGCGGAGGCGCCGACGCCCCCGAGGTAGCTCCGCAGGGCCTGCCGGACCGGGCGCAGCGACCGCGGCACCGCGGGCTCCACCAGCCGCAGCGGCTCGGTCGCCCCGTCGTCCGGCCGGGTCACGACCAGCAGGGCGACGTCGTCCGCCGACGGTTCGTTGCCGATCAACAAGCCCATGATGCGGATGCAGACCTGCTCGGCGGGCCCCGACCGCACCGCCTCGGTGAGCCGCCTCAGTCCGACGTCGAGCGACTCACGGCGGCGCTCCACCAGGCCGTCGGTGTAGAGGACCAGGCAGGCCCCGGCGGGCAGCTCGACCGTGCCGGTCCGCCGCCGCCGGGCCGGCGTCAGCCCGATCGGCGGGTCGATGGTCATCTCGACCAGTTCCCCGCCCCCACCCGACAGCGCGCGGACCGGCGGCGGGTGCCCGGCCGACGCCACCCACGCCACGCTCTGGTCCACCTCCACCACCGCACACAGCACGGTGGCCATGACGTCGCGCTCGAAGTGCTGGACCTGCACGTCGAGCCTGCGCAGCAGCTCGCCCGGGTCCTCGGTCAGCAGCGCGTACGCGCGCACGGCGCCGCGCAGCCGGCCCATGGCGATGGACGCCTCCAGCCCGCGCCCCACGACGTCGCCCACCACGACGCACAACCGGCCCGACGGGAGGTCGAACACGTCGTACCAGTCCCCGCCGACCTCGCCGCCCCCGCCGGGCACGTACCGTGCGGCGAGCTCGAGGCCGGGGACCACCGGCAACCGCGCCGGCAGCAGGCTGCGCTGCAGCGCCGCCGCGGCGCTCCGCTCGGCCTCGGTCATCCGGGCCCGGGTCGTCATGGCGACGCGGTCCGCGGCCAGCTGGAGCAGCTCGGCGTCGTCGGCGGTGAACGAACGCGGGACCAACGTGCCGACGTGGAGCACGCCGAGGACGTCCCCCGCGACCATCAGCGGGACGCCGAGCAGGGACCGGATGCCCTTCTCCCGCAGGATCGGGTTGAGGACGTTGGAGTGGTCGACCTCGTCGATGACCACGGGCCGCCTCTCCGCGGCGATCCGGCCGGCGAAGCCGCGGCCGATCGGGATCCGCACGCCCTGCAGGGTCTCCTCCTCCAGGCCGCTGGTCGCCGTCGCGATCAGGTAGGTCGCCGAGGGATCGAGCAGCAGCACCGCGACCGTGTCGACCTCGAGCAGGTCCCGGACGCGTTCGAGCAGTTCGACGAGCATCTCGTCGACACCGAGCCGCGTGAGCTCGGTGTCGGTCAGCGTCTGGATCCGGCGGAGCCGGTCGCCGGTCGAACCGGTGTCCGCCGCCTCCGCGCCGCTCCGGGCGGGTAGCACCATCGGAGTCTAGGCTCGCCCCCCTCCGGTCCCCCGGGGCCCGGGTACCGGCCGGCGCTCGAGCGGGCGCACGGCAGGGCCCTCCAGGACCGCGCCGTCGACGGCGGACCGCGAGCCGTGACACGGACAGTCCCAGCTGCGCTCGGCGCCGTTGAACCGCACCAGGCAGCCGAGGTGCGTGCAGCGCACACAGACGGCGTGCAGCATGGCGGCCTGCAGCGCCGTCACCTTCGCGGTGTTGTTGCCGGTGGCCCCGGACGCCACCCGCTCCGCCTCGACGACCGCGACCCGCGCGCCGCGCGCCTTTGAGCAGGAGCGCCGCCGCCAGCCGGTGATGCCGCCGCCGAGGACGAGTACGTCGACGTGCCGCTCGGTCGTCGGGCCGGTGCAGCGCAGGCCGGCCCGGTCCGTCAGCCAGGGCGAGCCGGCCCCCGTGACGGTGGGGACGGGTCCGTCGGTGCGCGGGTGGTCGGCCACTCAGGGGCCCTACCCGCGTCCGTCCTCCCCAATCCGGAAGTCGCCGTTCCGGGGTGCCGAGGCGGCCGGAGGGTGCGTCCGGGCGGCCTCACCAGGTGCGGTACACGTGGACCAGGGCGACGTCGTCGTCGTGGGAGCCGCCGGTCAGCCGGGCGACCAGGCCGTCACAGTCCTCCGCGGTGAGCGGGCGGGGCAGGCCGACGACCGCCTCGAGCAGCCACTCCATGCCCTCGGTGACGTCCCGCGTCCGGCTCTCGACCAGCCCGTCCGTGTAGAGCAGCAGCTCGTCCCGGCGCCGGAGCACCGAGCGGAGCTCGGGGAACTCCGCGCCGACGCCGAGCGGCGGGGCCAGCGCCTCCCCGAGCTGCTCGATCGTGCCGTCGGCGCGTCGCAGCAGGGCGGGCAGGTGCCCGGCGTTGGCGAAGACCAGCCCGTCGTCGGGCGTGTGCACGGCGTAGAAGCAGGTGACGAAGGTGGGCTCGGCGAGGCCGTCGAGCAGCGCCGAGACGTGCCGCAGCACCTCGGACGGGGGCAGGCCGAGCAGGGCGTAGGAGCGGATGGCGGTCCGGGCCTGCCCCATCACGGTGGCGGCGCTGACCCCGTGTCCCACCACGTCGCCGATCACGAAGGCGGTGCCGCCGGAGGACAACGGGATGACGTCGAACCAGTCGCCGCCGATCTTCGGCCCGGTCGCCGCGGGAAGGTAACGGGTCACCAGCTCGAGGCCCGGCACCGTCGGGGTGGCCGGCAGCATGCTGCGCGACAGCTCGCGGGCGAAGTTCCGCTCCCGCTCGAACAGCCGGGCGTTGTCCAGCGCGATCGCCGTGTAGCCCGCGATCCCCTCGGCCAGGTACGCGTGACGTTCGGTGAACCGGCCGCGCTCGGGGTGGCCGAAGAAGAAGCCGCCGAGCACCTCGCCGCTCGTCGGGCTGATCACGGACACGGCGAGGTAGCTGCACACGGGCAGGTGCCCCTCGGGCATGCCGTGGTACGGGGCGTTGCGGCCGAAGCGCGGGTCCGCGGTGATGTCGTCGCTGCGGACCGTGCCCCGGCCGTCGAAGGTCGGCGCGAACACCTCGGTGTTGCGCGGCATCGGGAACCGCGCGAACGCCTCGCGCGACGCCCCGGACAGCGTGTAGAGCGTGTAGGACTCGCCGAACTCGTCGACCAGGTTGTAGAAGAACGCGCCGAACGCCGCCCCGACTGCCGTGGTCGCGGCGTCCGTGGCCTCCTGCACCAGGTCGTCGACGTCGAGCTGCGCCGTCAGCCGGCGACCCACCGAGTGCAGGGCGTCGATCACCGCGGCCTCGCTCCGCAGGGCACCGACGGTGCGGTGCAGCCCTCGGGTCGCCGCGGCGACGGCCCGGGCGGCGAGCAGGTGCGAGCGGCCCACGGGCACGCGGGTGAGGAGGGCGGTCGCGGCGCCGGGACGTGCTCCGTCGCCGTCCTCCCCGCGCACCCCGTCGAGGACGACCAGCGCCGCCGTCGCCCCCGGGAGCAGCGCCGCGCGCTGCGCGTCGTCGGGCACCAGCACGGCCGGGCCGTCCGTCACGCGCAGCGCGGCGAGCAGGCCGGGGTCGAGGGGCAGCCGCTCGACGGGCACGGCGCAGCCGTCCGGGCCGGTGAAGACCCCCGCCAGGGCGGTGAGCAGGGCGTCGGCCTCCGGGCTCGTCCCGCCGGTCCGGGCTCCACCCACCGCGTCGCGCGTCACCGGCTCATCCTGCGGCGAGGGCGTCGGCGCGGGTGGGACGGATCGCGAGCTCGTCGGTCAACCGGGTCAGCTCGAGCGGGCGCAGGACGAGCCGGCCGGACGCGACGACCCGGACCGGGACCTGCGCGCGGAGCCGCCGGTCGGCCCGGACCAGCTCGGCCATCCCGGCGGAGGCCAGGAAGGTGACGGCCGTCAGGTCGATCACGAGCAGGGCCGGGTGCAGCCGCGCGGCGTGCTCCACCGCGCGCCGCAGACCGGGCGCGAGCGCGAGGTCGAGGGCGCCCGTGACGGCGAGCACCACACCCTCCGGCACCTGCTCGACGGTCACGGAGCCCGCGGGCTCGTCGTCGAACGGACCGCCCGCCCGTCCGGTTCCGCTCATGCGGTCATCCTCCCGTGCCGGCGGCGCGGCGGCGAGACCGTGTTCGGGGGACCCACCGGGAGGTGCGGGGGCGGTCCCACGGGTGCCGGGCGCGGTGGGTCAGCGCGTGGTCAGGCGGCGGCCGGTGAGCCGGGCCAGCGGGATGCTGATCGCGTGCCCGTTCCGGCCCGTCGGCCAGGGCGAGCGCCCGAGCCGGACCAGCGTCGACAGACGGGAGCGCTCGGTGACCTCGTAGGCCTGGCCGATGCCGAGCACACTCCACCCCGTGTGGTCGTCCGCGTCGATCTCGTCCACCTGGAAGGCGACGACGGCCCCGCGGGTCGCCGCCACGAGCGTCGGCCCGCCCGCCGAGCGGAAGACGATCTCCTCGCGGTCGAGCACGTAGGTGACGGGGTGGGCGGCGGGCATCGCGCCCTCGGTGTAGATCACCCGCCCGAGGTCGGCGGTGGCGAGCAGCCGAAGGCACTCGGCCCGGTCGATCTCCACCAGATCGCCCCGGCCGCCCGACACGGCGGTGGAGGACTCCGACACGCCGACGATTCTCGTTCCCGACCGGTCGGCCGGCAGGGGCCGAAAGCCCTTACTTAGCCTGTAGTGACCTCAGTCACAAAAGGGGCCATTCGCCGCACGGCGGACGGTACGGGACCGGGGCCCCGAGGTCGACGGGGCCCGGCAGGAGCGTGCGGCGTCGGGCGGCGGCGAGGGCCAGCACGGCCGCCGGACCGTGCTCGACGGGCCGAGGGGCTGAATTGGTTCAGGACCGATCCGGCGGCCGTGACGGGGCGTGAAGCTCTTCGCGCCCGGGAACGCGACAGAGAGGGACGAGGAAGGAGCAGTTGTGAGTGTGATTGCCGCCCCCAGCAGGCCCGGCCGCCTGGCGATCTCCGGCCCGCGACCGGATGTGCACGTCATCGCGGTGGAGGGGGCCCTCGACCCGGTCGCCGCCATCCGCCTGCTGCGGTTGGTCGACGCCCGGATCAGGCTCCGCGCCCTCGGCACCGGGTCGACCCGGCACATCGTCCTGGACCTGACCGACGTCGACTCGGCCACGACCTCCGGGATCGAGACGCTGATCCGCGCGGCACGCAACGCCGAGGCACACGGGATCGGGCTGCACGTCGTCGGGTTCGGCGGCGTCGCCGGCCGGCTCCCGCTCGAGGCACGCCAGCTCGTCGGCCGGCTGAGCCGCTACCCGGACCTGGCCGCCGCCCTGCACGCGCTGTGACCGCCGCGGCCCCCGCCGGCGGCCGATGCTCGTGCCGGAGCCGACGAACACGGCGAAGCGCTGGAGGGCACTGCCGGGAAGCGCCGGAGGGCACTGCCGGCGAGCAGGGCCAGGCCCTGAGCACCCGCAGCATGCGGGGCAAGCGTTCGGCCGGCCCTCGGGCACGGCGCGCCGCAGCCGCTCTGCCATTCGGGTGGATCCCCGTCCCCGGGGGTCCGGGTCGGGTGTCCGCGGTCCGGCCCCGGGTACCGCCGACGGCACTGCCCGCTAGGGAAGGAGCACGCAGTGACGGAGAGCACGAGCGAGACCGCCCGGGCCGAAGGGGCCGACGTCGGGCGGACCGCGGCCGAGGCCGGCGGCCAGGTCGCCGGGACCGCCGCCGGAGAGGCCCGCGCCGTCGCCGGGGAAGCCCGCCGACAGGCCAGGGATCTCGTCGACCAGGCCCGCGGCCGACTGCAGGACCAGGCCGGGTCCACCCAGCGCCAGGCCGCCGACGGTGTCCGCGGGGTGGCCGACCAGCTCCGGCAGATGGCCGGATCGGCGGACGGCGGTCCCGTGGCCGACCTGACCCACGAGGCCGCGGACCGGGCCGAACACCTCGCGTCCTGGCTGCAGGAGCGGCAGCCGGGCGACCTGGTCGAGGAGGTGCGGAGGCTGGCGCGGCGCCGCCCCGGCGCGTTCCTCGCGGGCTCCGCCCTCGCCGGGGTGCTGGTGGGGCGGCTGACGCGCGGGGTCGTCGAGCACGAGAAGGACTCCTCGGGCCCGGGGCCGCAGACCACGCCGGGAGCGGACCACGGGGCCGCAGCGCAGGGCGTGCCCCCGGGCTACGGCGCCGGGGCACCGGGCGTGCCCCCGGGCTACGGCGGCGCAGGGCAGGGCATGCCCGCCGCCCCGCCGCCCCCGGCCGCCCCGGGACCGGGCGCCGCGCCTCCGGTCCCGCCGGGGCCGGCCTCGACGCCGCCCGTGCCGCCGGGGCCGGGACCGCGGTCGGCACCGGCGCCGGGACCGACGCCGCCCGTCCCGCCCGGACCGGGGACGACCGGGGAGCGACCCGATCCCGGCGGACCCGCGGGTGTCGCTCCCGGCGGCTCCGTGGCGCCCGGTGGACCGGCGGTGCCGCCGCCGGCACCGGGCCCCCGCGGGCCGGCACACGCACCCCGCCCGGGATCGACGACCGTCGGCGACTACGTCGACGAGCTGGGCCGACGGGGTGACCCGCGGGTGACCGACCGGGACGAGCGGTGAGCGCCCCCGGCGGTCCGCCCACCGGGCCCGGGCCGGGTCGGCACCAGGCTCCCGACGTCGAACGGTTCGACCAGCCTCCGCCGCCCGCCGCGGCGCCCCCTCCCGGTGATGCGCCGCCGGGTGCGGCTCCGGCGGGTGCCCACCGCGAGTATCCGCCGGACGTCTCCGACGTCTCGGTCGGCGATCTCCTCGGCCGGGTCTCGCGGGACCTGTCCACCCTGATGCGTCAGGAGCTGGCGCTCGCGCAGGCCGAGGTGAAGCAGGAGGCGCGCAAGGCGGGCAAGGCCGCCGGCAGCTTCGGCGCCGCCGGGTTCGCCGGCTACATGGTGCTGCTGTTCCTCTCGGTCGCCCTCTGGGCGGCCCTGTCCACCGTGACGGGCGGCGGCTGGGCCGGGCTGATCGTCGCCGCGGTCTGGGCGGTGATCGGCGCGATCGCCTTCGTGCTCGGCCGGAACAACCTCCGGCGCACCCACCCCACCCCGGAACGCACCGTCGACACCCTCAAGCAGGTTCCCGACGCCCTCAAGGGCCGGTGAGGAGGACCCATGACCACTCCCTACGACAGCCCGACCCCCTACGACGCCTCTGCCCGCCCGGACGACCCGGACGAGCTCCGTCGGCAGATCGAGGCGACCCAGGACCGGCTCAGCGGCGACGTCGACGCCCTGGGCGAGAAGGTCGCCCCGGACCGCATCGTGCAGCGCCGGGTCGACCGCGTCCGCGGCCGCGTCTCCGGCTGGCGCGACGCCGTGATGGGCAGCGATCCCGGCGGCTCCGCCCGCGACACCGCCCACCACGCCGCCGGGCGGGCCCGCTCGCTGGCCGGCGAGGCGTCGGACCGGGCGAGCGCCGCGACCGGCACCGTGGGCGACCGGGCCTCGGACGCGGCCTCGACGGTCGCCGGGACGGCCCGCGAGGCACCCGAGCGGGTGCGGCAGCAGGCCCGGGGCAACCCGCTCGCCGCCGGACTGATCGCCTTCGGGGCGGGCTGGCTCGTGTCGTCCCTGCTCCCGGCGAGCCGCCGGGAGCAGGAACTGGCCGGCGAGGCCAAGGAGCGCGCGACGGAGGTGGGACGCCCGCTGGCCCAGCAGGCCGGCGAGACGGCCCGGGAGATCGGCGAGGAGCTGCGCGAGCCGGCGCAGCAGGCCGCGCAGTCGGTGCAGGAGACCGCGAAGGATGCGGCCTCGACCGTCGCCGACGAGGGCAGGTCGGCGGCCGGCCAGGTCCAGGACCGCACCCGGGAGGCGGGCCGGACCGTCAAGGACAGGTCCGGGCCGTCCTGAGCCACCGGCCGGGCACGGGACGGCACGCGTCGGGCGCATGCGCGGCGGGAGTTCGGGTAGGCAGCCGGTATGAGCGGCTCACCGATCGCCCGGGCGCTGCGCGCCGCCGAGTCCGTCCGAACCGGGGAGGACGCGGCCGTGGCCGCCCAGCGCGTGCTGCGCCGCTACCTCGCCGGCAGTCGGCTCGACACGCTGCTGCGCGGGGCGTGGCTCGGCCATCCGGTGCACCCCCTGCTCGTGACGGTCCCGATCGGCGGGTGGGCCTGCGCCGCCCTGCTCGACGCCGTGGGTGGGCAGGAGGAGGCCGCCCGCCGTGTCGTCGGCGCCGGGCTGGTCAGCCTGCTGCCGACCGTGGTGACCGGACTCGCCGACTGGAGCGGGCTCGACGAGCGGCGCCGCCGGGTCGGGCTGCTGCACGCGGCCGGCAACGTCGTGTCGGCCGCGTTCCTCGGTGCCTCCTACGCCGCCCGGCGGCAGGGCCGGCACCGGGCCGGAGCGGTGCTGTCGCTGGTCGGGGCGCTGCCCCTGTCGGTGGCCGGGGCCCTGGGCGGACACCTGTCCTACGCCCAGGGCGCGGGCGTCGGGCGCTGGCCGGAGGCGTCGTCGGACGCCGGGCGCACCGAGCGGGAGGCGAGCGGCCCGGTCGGCGGCCCCGCGTCGGGCGTCGACGTCGACACGGGCGCCATCCCGGGCAGCGGGCCGGGACTCACCCCCTGTTGAGCCGCATGCCCGGCCCCCGTGCCGGGTAGCTGCGGGGCATGACCGACCGATCCCACGGCATCCCCCCGGCCGAACTCGGCGACGACGCGCTCCGCCGGGAGATGACCCACCTGCACGAGACGCGCCACGACACCGTCCTCGACGGTTCCGAGGACGCGCTGGAGGCGCACACCCGCCGCATGCTGGCGCTCGAGGCGGAGTTCCTGCGGCGGTTCCCGGACGAGGCCGCCCCGGACCCGCGACGCACCCGCGCCGGCAGCCGCGAGGCCGCCGGTCAACCCGTCGCCGGCGGCCCGGACGGCGGCTGACCCGCGGCCTCGGCGCCGCCCTCGCCCCGGCAGGTCGCCGAGCGTCCGCACTCGGGCACCTGCGTCGACGTCCCCGTTCCCCTCTTCCCGGCCGCCTGCCGCCCGCGGCGGGTGTACGCCGCCTTCGGCCCGTCGGTCCCGGACGAACGCGTTCCGTCCGGTTTGACCGCCCTGTCGCCGGGGAGGCGCCGCGGGTGGAGATGCGTCCCGGGGACTACGCCCGGTTCCACCCCGTGCTGGCCGAGCACGCCTGCCTCCCGGTCGGCGACCCGCGTCGCACGACGCTGCGGTCCGCGCTGGTGCTCGCCTTCCTGCCGGTCGCCGAGCACCTGGCCCGCCGGTACGCCGTCGAACCGGGCACGTCCGAGGAGCTGACCCAGGCCGGCGTCCTCGGGGTGCTGCACGCGATCGACCACTGGGACCCCGACTCGGCCCCCGACGACGTCCTCTCCTACCTGGTGCCCTGCGTGCGCGGCGAGATCCTGCACCACATCCGCGACCGGACCTGGGCGATGCGGGTCACCCGCCCGGTCAAGGAGCTCGTCGTCGCCCTCGACCGGGCCGTCGGCCCGCTCACCCAGCGGCTCGGGCGCGCGCCCCGGCCCAGCGAGCTCGCCGAGGAGCTCGGGCTCGCGACGGAGGAGGTCGTGGAGGCCCTCGCCGCGCGGGCGGACCGTCGCGGCGTGAGCCTCGACCGCGCGCCCGGAGACGGGCCGGACCTGGCCGAGCTGATCGGCGAGGCGGACCCCGAACTGGCCGGGATCGAGTTCCGGGAGAGCCTGTGGCCCGTGCTGCAGCGGTTGCCGGAACGCGAACGGCGGATCGTGCTGCTGCGCTTCTTCGGCAACAAGACCCAGGCCGAGATCGGCGAGCTGGTCGGGGTCTCCCAGATGCACGTCTCGCGGCTGCTCGCCCGCGCGCTGCGCACGCTCCGCGACGGGCTGCGCGACGAGCCCGAACCGCCCGGCCGGTGAGCGACGATCGGCATGCCGGTCGATCGGTGGGGTACGCGACCCCGGGAGGGTGCCGCGCACACCCGCGCATCGCGTTCGAGGAGGAGTCCCATGTCCGAGCCGAAGCCCGAGCGGAGCCGGGGGCATGCCGGCATGCCCTGGGTGCAGGTGGGGGCGCTGGTCCTCGGGGCCCTGCTGATGATCTACGGCGTGGTCGGGTTCTGGCCCGCCTTCGCCCCGCCCGGGCCCGACGGCCGGCAGCCGACCCTGCTGGGCCTCGAGATCAACCCGCTGCGGAGCGTGCTGACCCTGGCCCTGGGTGTGGCCGGGATGCTGTCGGCGACCCGGATGTCCGCTGCTCGGGCGTGGGGCTGGGTGGTCGCGGCGGTGAACCTGGTGTTCGTGGTGTTCGGGATCCTCGGGATCGTCGACCGCGACATCGACTGGCTGGCGATGAACGTGGCCTCCACGGTGGTCGCCGGCGTGTTCGTCGTGCTGGGCCTGGTCCTCGCCCTCGGGCGGGTGTCCCGGCCCTTCCCGGGCGGCGATCGGTCCGAACCGGCGGCGCAGGGCGAGCCGGTCCGGCGCGAGCACCGGTAGGCGCGGTGGGTGCGGTCGGCCGGTGGGCGCGGTCGGCCGGGAGACGGGCTCAGCCGGGAGGCGCCGCAGGGAGGCGCGCTCGGCCGGGCGGGCGCTCAGGGAGTGCGGGCCAGCTCCGTGGGCGCGGCGCCGCGACCGCGCCGCGAGCCGCGGTAGGCCCGCGCGCGCAACCCGGCCAGCAGTGGCCCGGGGCGCAGCGCGGGGTGCTGGTGCAGGACCGGGTCGAACGCGACCGCGCCCGTGCGTTCCTCGGTCAGCACGAGGGTGCCCGCCGCCCGCGCGCCCGCACGGAGCGGCGCCTCGACCAGCCGGTAGCGCAGGGAGCGGGCCCGCACCGCGCCCGCGACGGCCCGCGGGTCGGCCGGCGGGTCCGGTTCGCACGGCTCCGGCTCCAGGAGCAGCCGCACCCGCCCTGCCGCGGTGTCGTACGGCAGCAGCGTGCTGTAGGTCGCCCTCCGCCAGCCCCACGCCGGTGCGAGCAGCGCACCGCGGGCGGTCGAGGTGGTGAACAGGAGGTCGACGGCGTCGCGGGCCCCGTCCGGCTCGACACGCACCGCCACCCCGAGCAGGTCGGGGAGCTTCCCGGGCGTGCCGGCGCCCTTCGACAGCCGCACGAGCACACGGTGGGGACCAGGGCCGAGGGCCGTTCCGGCGGCCGATCCGGTGCCGTCGATCCGCAGCTCGCCGCCGAGCAGCACACCACGCGGATGGAACGCGGGAGCCCGGCGGAGCGCCGCGAGGGCCCGGAACACCGTCCTGATCACGTCCGGGAGATGCCCGCCCCGGACCGGCGGAAACCGCCGGTGCGGCCCCCGGCGCGGTCGCCGCGGGACCGCGCCGCCCGGGACGAGGTCAGAGCCGGACCGCGAACACCACCACGTCGTCGGCCGTCTCCCGGCCCAGCCGCGCGACCGTCCCGTCGACGAGCTCCTGCAGTCCGAGGTGGCGGGACGCGGCGAGGTGCGCGCGCAGGGCGGCGATGCCGTCGTCGATGTCCGCGTCCCGGCGCTCGACGAGGCCGTCCGTGTACAGCACGACGGTGCAGCCCGGGGTCAGCTCCAGCGAGTGGTCGCCGCGGTCGACGGGCGGGCCCCATCCGAAGAGGCGGTCGTGCGGCTCGAGGAGGACCGTGCCGCCGTCCGGCCGGACGAGGACGGGCGGTGGATGGCCCGCATTGGTCCAGTCCAGCGACCAGCTGCCGGCGGGACCCTCGCGCAGGAGGCCGAGCACCGCGGACCCGGCGGCGCCGAGCCCGCTCCCCGTGCTGGCCCGCTCGAACGCCGACAGGATGGCCGACGGCGGGCCCGTCGGGTGGTCCCAGGCCGCCTGGCGCAGCATCGAGCGGACCTGACCCATCACCACGGCCGCCTGGAAGGTGTGCCCGACGACGTCGCCGACCGACACGACGAGGGCGCCGGTCCCGGGGCCTTCCGGGTCGGGCAGCCGGGACACGTCGTACCAGTCGCCGCCGACGTTCTCCCGGGCGTCGGCCGGCTGGTAGCGGGCCGCGAGGGCGAGCCCCGGCACCTCGGGCAGCCGGGTCAGCATGGCCTGCTGCATCTCCGTGACCACCTCCTCGCGGTGCTGCAGGTGGCGGGCCCGCACGAGCGCCTGCGCCGCGTACCCCGCGATCGTCGTGACGGCGACGATCTCGGCCAGCGACATCGTGCGGGGCTGGTCCCAGCCGAGTACCAGCGTGCCCAGCGGCCCCTCCGGCCCGGGCAGCGGCGCCACCACCACGGCGTGCAGGCCCAGTGCCCTCAGCACGAGCTGGGCGACCGGCGGGTGGGCCGCGTCGAACTCGGCACGTGAGGCGAAGTGCACCACCCGGGCCTCGTCGGTGAGCACCGCGCCGAGCACGCCGTCGCCGGCGAGGTCGAGGCCCACGTAGGCGGGGCGCAACGCACCACCGGTCAGCTCGCCGATGCGGGCCCGGACGTCGTCGACCGTGGTGGTGCCCAGGAACGCCTGCGAGGCGGCCAGGAGCGTGCGGGTGTGCTCGGAGTCCGCGCGGCGCTGCCGGTCGACCGTGTCGCGGTGCTCGCGTTCCCGCTGCGCGTCGACGCGGGCGAGGCGAAGCTGCAACTCCGCCGAGCACGCGCGGGCGATCCGCCGCAGCCGTGCCAGCTCGTCCTCCGTCCACTCGCGCGGCTCGACGTCGATCGCACACAGCGAGCCCAGGACCCGGCCCTCGGCGTCCGTCAGCGGCATGCCCGCGTAGGCCGCGACCCCCAGGTCCGGCACCGCCAGGTTGTCCCGCACGCGCGGGTCGACGCGGGCGTCCACGACGACGAGCGGGTTGCCCGTCGCCACCACGTGCCGGCAGAAGGAGTGCGAGAGCGGTGTGGCGCGTTTCGACGCCCACGGCTCCGGCAGGCCCGCCAGGCCCGGGAAGACCTGCTCGTCCGCCCGCACGAGCGTGACGAGCGCGACGGGGACGCCGACGTCGGCGCGGACCCACTCCGCGAGGTGCTCCATCTCCGCGTCCGGGTCGGGACCGAGGCCGGAGTCGGCGAGCGCGCGGAGCCGTTCGGGGTCGCAGAGCGGTGCCCGGTCCGGCATGTGCGCTCCTTCTCGTCCCCGCCCGGGCCCGGGTACGGGCGCCGCCGTTCACGACGGCTCGGTGAGGGGCAGCCTCTCACCCCGTGCCCGAGCCCGGGGCGAGCGGGTCAGCCCGGCAGACCGAGGGCCCGCGCGGGCCGGGCGAGCAGGCCGGGCAGCTGCTGGCTCGGGCGCTGCTGCTCGCCGTGCAGGGCGTCGACGACGATCATCGCGCCGGTGAGGGCCGGCACCAGCCACTGGCAGACGCGGAGCCGGCGCTGGGCCGCGGCCGCCTTCTCCGCGGTCTCCGGAGCGGGCTCGGTGGCGCCCTCGACGGGCCGGCCCTCGGCGTCCTTCAGCTTCTTGCCCAGCATCCCGCCGTAGGCCGAGACGGCGAGGGCCGCCACGGTCAGGCCACTCATCGCGGCACTCGACGAGGCGACGCCCTTCTGCGCCACGATCCGGCTCTTGTTGCCCAGGCCGACACCGACCTGGCCGGCGAGGTGGGCACCGATCGCGGCGAGGTTCACCGGGTTCCAGCGGGCCCACCCGGCGTTGGCGATCCGCAGCCGCTCCCGCGGGTCGGAGGCGCGCGCGGCGGCCCCGTTGACGGCGACGGCGCCGGCCAGGGAGCCGCCGAACCACGCGGCGAGGCCGATCTCGTGCAGGGTGCGGAAGGCGGTGTTGCGCTGGGTCATCGAGATCGCTCCGAGGGTGCGGGAACCAGGTCCTCGCCCGGCTACCCGGCCCACCGGGGCTCACACTGGCCGACACCCGGGGAGCGGGCCGGGGACGTCCGGTTCCAGACGGACGACGAGCCGGTACGGGCCGGGCCTCCCGGTGGGATCAGGTGGCCGGACGGCTATGAGTCCATGCTGCCGGGGCCCGCACCGCTCACGCTGCCGGGGCCGTCGGCGTCGTCGGCGTCGGGCCCCTCCCCCGCGTCGCTCTGCGGGCCCTCGCCCTCCAGCACCTCGTCGCCGTGCAGGATCTCCTCGCCCCGCAGGACGGTGTCCTCCCCCGCGTCGTCGCTCGCGTCGGTCCGCTCGGGCTCGTCAGGTCGGGTCATGGGGTCGGCCTACCCGTCGGCACCGCGGGCAACCGCACGGGCAGGTCGCTCCACGGCGGGCCGGGTCGCCCGAGGTCCGCGTGCCCACGGGCGGGTCGCCCGAGGTCCGCGTGCCCACGGGCGGGTCGCCCGAGCGCCAGGTCGTCGGAGGGCCGGGTCGCCCGAGGGACGGCCGGCGCCGGCGGGCACGAACGAACTTCCGTCGTGGACGGGAACGGTCGGATCTCGACCGCCCCCGTCCACGAGTGATCGTCGTGAACCGTGCCGCGTCCCCGGGCTACTCAGGCCCCCACGGGCTTGAGCGGGTCGTGGCCGAGGCGCATGAGCTTGCGACGCCAGGCGGCCTGACCGGCCGTGGGCTCGAGGTCGTCGCGGCGCTGCGCCAGGACCCGGTCGACGACCCGGCGCATGCAGTCGGCGTCGCCCGCGGTGAGGTCCGCGCGACGCTTGCGCAGGACGGCCAGCACCTCACGCCCGGTCGGCGTGCCGGCGTGGTCGGGCTCCACCTCCGTGTCGACGTCGGCGGAGTCGGTCCGGAGCCACTCCTCCAGTTCACGGGACGTCATGTTCACGACCCGGTGGAACTCGTCCCAGAGTTCGTCATCGACGTGTTCGGCCATGTCCCGGGGCTACCCGCCGGGACCCGGCTCACACGGATCGCGGGTGACCGGCCGGGTCCGGTCGGCGCTCCCGGCCCGGCGGAACAGGGCGCCGGCAGTCCAGGTCCGCGGCGACGACCGGACCGGGTCCGGGACCCGCTCACCCGGCGCCGGGTCCAGCAGCTCGGCAGGGCACCCGGCGCCGGGCCCGGCAGGGCACTCGCCGTCCGGGTGATCCACGAGCAGGGAGCGGATCCCGCGGGGGCGCGGGATCCGCTCCGGTTCAGCGATCGTGGTGCGACGGACCAGGGCCGCCGGTCAGAAGCCCCGGGCCCCGTTCCGGAGCTCAGCGCCGGCGCATCTTGGTGAGGAGGCCGCGGGCCCGCTCCCGGTTACGCGGGTCGGCGGCGAGGCGACGGCCCTGGTCGGTGAGCTGTCGGCCACGGGGGCTGTGCAGGAAACGCTTGACCTTGTCGACGATGGGCATGGGGCCGGGTTACCCCGCGACGCGCCCACTCACGCATTTCGGACAGTGGTGTGTCAGGTGCCGCAGAAGGTCCGGTAGGCGCCGAAGCCGGCCGGGGCCGGGAGGGCGTAGGCCTCCAGGCCCGGTCGCTCGTCGAAGGGGCGGGCGAGCACCGCCAGCAGCCGGTCCAGGGGTTCCCGGTCGCCGTCGGTCGCCGCCGTGAGCGCCTCGTCCACCAGGTGGTTGCGCGGCACGTACACCGGGTTGACCCGGTCCATGTCCTGGGCGATCTCCGGTCCCGGGCGCGCCGGCAGCAGCCGCCGCCACCGCTCCGCCCACGCGTCGAAGCCCTCCCCGGCCAGCGCGCGCGCCGGTCCCGCGTCGCCGGCCGCTGCGCGCGACAGCGCCCGGAAGAAGGAGGTGAAGTCCACCTCCTGCTCCTGCAGCAGCGTCAGCAGGTCGTCGACCAGGGGCTGGTCGCCGGCCCCGTCGGCCAGCCCGAGCTTCGCGTGCATCCCGGCGCGCCAGTGGTGCTCATAACGGTCGGCGAAGGAGAGCAGCACCTCGGTGGCTTTCTCGATCGCGGCGTCGGTGTCCTCGTCGAGCAGCGGGAGCAGGGTCTCGGCGAACCGGGCCAGGTTCCACTGCGCGATCGCCGGCTGGTTGCCGTAGGCGTAGCGGCCGCCGTGGTCGATCGAGCTGAACACGGTGGCGGGGTCGTAGGCGTCCATGAAGGCGCAGGGCCCGTAGTCGATGGTCTCGCCCGAGATCGTCATGTTGTCGGTGTTCATCACGCCGTGCACGAATCCCACCAGCATCCAGCGCGCGATCAGCGCGGCCTGCGCCTCGATGACGCCCGTGTAGAACTCCAGGTAGGGGTTGTCCGCCTCGGCCGCGGCGGGATGGTGGCGCGCGATCGCGTGGTCGGCGAGGCGGCGCAGCAACCCGGTGTCCCGGGTCGCGGCGGCGAACTGGAACGTGCCGACGCGGATGTGGCTCGCCGCGACCCTGGTCAGGACCGCGCCGGGCTCCATCCGGTCCCGCACCACCTGCTCCCCGGTCCCGACGACGGCGAGCGCCCGGGTGGTCGGGACGCCGAGGGCGTGCATCGCCTCGCCGACGACGTACTCGCGCAGCATCGGTCCGAGCGGCGCCTTCCCGTCGGCCCCGCGCGCGAACGGCGTGCGGCCCGACCCCTTGAGGTGCAGGTCGCGCCGGTGCCCGCGGGTGTCGAGCACCTCGCCGAGCAGCAGCGCGCGCCCGTCGCCGAGCCGCGGGACGTACCCGCCGAACTGGTGCCCGGCGTAGGCCATCGCCACCGACGCGGCCCCCTCCGGCGTCGCGCTGCCGGCCAGGACGGCGACGCCCTCGGGCCCGCGCAGCGCCTCGGCGTCGACGCCCAGCTCCGCGGCGAGCCCCTCGTTCAGCACGACGAGCGACGGGTCCGGGGCCGGCGCGGCCTGCCACGGCACGCACAGCTCGCCCAGGTCGCGGGCGTAGGAGTTGTCGAAGGTGAACAGCGAGCCGAGCGCGAGACTCATGAGACCGAGGTTAACCCCACGGACGGGACCTCCGGCGTGTCCCGCGGCGTCGTCCGCCGAGGGTGAGGCACGGCGAGGACGCTGCGGGCACGATCGAGGTACGGCGACGGGAGGAACCATGCGGACCCTGCTCAACATCATCTGGCTCCTGCTGTGCGGGATCTGGCTCGCGCTCGGCTACGTGATCGCGGGGATCGTCTGCTGCATCCTGATCGTGACGATCCCGTTCGGGCTGGCGTCGTTCCGGATCGCCGACTTCGCGCTGTGGCCCTTCGGCCGCGAGCTCGTCCGGCGGCCCGACGCGGGGGCGCCGTCCGTCATCGGCAACGTCGTCTGGATCGTCTTCGCGGGGTGGTGGCTGGCGATCGCCCATCTCGTCACCGCGCTCGCCCTGGCCGTGACGATCATCGGGATCCCGCTCGCGCTGGCGAACCTCAAGCTCGTCCCGGTGTCGCTCGTGCCACTCGGCCGGGTGATCGTCGACAGCCGATCGGTCCGGCCCGCGTCCGCCCGCTGACGGGCCGCCGCGCGACGGGATCGACACCGGCCGGCCGGCGTCGACGACCGCGCCGCGCACCGGGCCGCCACCGCTCCTGACCGGCGACCGGGCGGGACGGCCGTGACGGTCGCGGTGGAGCCGCGACCGTTCCCCGAGTCCGGGTCGCCCGAACCGCCCCCGCAACGTGGGACGGGGACATACTGGGACGTACCCGGCGCGCCCGACCACCACCCGGGGAGCAGCGATGACGTCGCCACCAGCGGGGAACACGAGGTCGCTCGAGGCCGAGATCGTCCGGGACCTCCGGTCGACGACCTCCTACCGGTCCTACCTGTGCCTCGACCGCCTGCTCGACGCGCAGCACCCGCGCAGCGACCCGCCGCACCACGACGAGATGCTGTTCATCATCCAGCACCAGACCTCGGAGCTGTGGCTCAAGCTCGTCCTCCACGAGCTGCGCGCGGCGATGCGCAACATCGCGGCGGACGACCTGGCCCCCGCCCTCAAACAGCTCGCCCGGGTCAAGCACGTGCAGCGCACGCTCACCGACCAGTGGTCCGTGCTCGCCACGCTCACCCCCGCGGAGTACGCGCAGTTCCGGCCGGTGCTCGGCCCGTCCTCGGGGTTCCAGTCGCACCAGTACCGCGCGGTGGAGTTCGCGCTCGGGAACAAGAACGCCGACGTCGTCGAGGTGTTCGCCCACGACCCGGCGGCCCGCGCGCTGCTGGAGGAACTGCTGGCGGCCCCGAGCCTCTACGACGAGTTCCTCCGCTACCTCGCCCGGCTGGGGCACCCGGTCCCCGCACACCTCCTCGAGCGCGACGTCCGGCGGGCGCACACCTTCGACGCCGGGCTGGTGGCGGTGTTCCGGCGGGTGTACGAGTCGCCGCACGACCACTGGGCGGTCTACGAGACCTGCGAGGAGCTGGTCGACATCGAGGAGAACTTCCAGCTGTGGCGCTTCCGCCACCTCAAGACCGTCGAGCGGACCATCGGGTTCAAGCGCGGCACCGGGGGGTCGAGCGGGGTCGCGTTCCTGCGCCGGGCCCTGTCGCTGACCTTCTTCCCCGAGCTGTACGCGGTCCGCACCGAGATCGGGACATGACCACCGGGAGGAGCGTGCCGTGAGCGAGGACGCCTTCCTCGTCCCCGGCCGGGCGCGCCCGCGTGGCCGCTACCCGCACGCCCGCCGAGCCGGTGACCTGATCTACGTCTCCGGGACCAGCAGCCGGCTGCCGGACGGCACCTTCGCCGGCGCGGAGACCGACGATCTCGGCACCACCAGCCTGGACATCCGGGTCCAGACGCGGGCCGTGATCGAGAACGTCCGCGAGACGCTGGGCGCCGCCGGGGCCGCGCTGACGGACCTGGTGTCGATCACGACCTACCTCGTCACCATGAACGACTTCGGCGGCTACAACGAGGTCTACGCCGAGTACTTCGACGAGTCCGGCCCGGCGCGCACGACCGTCGCCGTGCACCAGCTGCCCCACCCCCACCTGCTGATCGAGATCTCCGCCGTGGCGTATCGCCCCGTACCGAGTGAGGACACATGACCGAGATCGGCGCACCCGTCCGGCTCGCCGGCTGGATCAGCGAGAACCGCCACCTGCTGCGTCCGCCGGTGGGCAACAAGCAGCTGCACGAGGGGGCCGAGGACCTCATCGTGATGGTCGTCGGCGGGCCGAACCAGCGCCAGGACTACCACGTCGACCCGTACGAGGAATGGTTCTTCCAGATCGCCGGCGACATCCACGTCCACCTGGTCACCGAGGAGGGCCCGCGCACGGTGCACGTCCGGGAGGGCGAGTCGTGGCTGCTCCCGGCGGGCGTGCCGCACTCGCCGCAGCGGCCGCAGGAGGGCTCGATCGGCCTCGTCGTGGAGCAGGTCCGCAAGGCGGGGACCCTCGAGAAGTTCCAGTGGTACGCCCACACGGCGGACTCCGCGACCCTCGTGCACGAGGTCGAGCTGCAGGTCACCGACATCCGCGCGGACCTCCCGCCGGTGTTCGCGGAGTTCTACGGGAAGACCTTGCCCACGCTGCGCGACGCCACCGGCGCCCCGCTGTCCCGCGAGGCCCTCTCCCCGGTGCCCGCGAGCCGGACGGACCGGGAACCGGCTCCACACACCTGACGCTCACAACCACACACGGCCGCAGACGGGCCAGCACGGCGATCACCCGGCTCCGCCACACCACCGCCCGAAACCATGATCCCCAGACCGGACCACTCCCAGCCACACACGGCCGAAGACGGACCACAACAGCGATCACGCGAAGCCCGTCCCCAGCGTGACCCCGACCGGACCGCCCCGGCTCCCGCGGCCTGGAACCGGCCTGGGGCGTGGTCAGGGCCCGCAGCTCTCTGGCCGCGTGCTCCCCGGCCGGCTTGCGGCCCAGCGGTTCCGGACTCGCGGACCTATCTGGTCCGACAGCAGCTTCGCGGTTCTCGACTCGCCAGCCCACACCTCCCGACTCGCGGCGCCGAAAGTCCCGCTCGCGGCGCCACACCGCCCGACTCGCGCTGCCACGCCTCCCGACTCGCGCTGCCACACCTCCCGACTCGCGCTGCCGGAACTCCCGACCCGCGGCGTAGGGACGGAGGGCCGGGGCGGGGCGCCCGTTGGTCCCTGGTGCCCGGCGCGCCGCTGGTGGACCGTCGGCGGGGTAGCGACACCGTCCGACCACCCGGCGACGTCCCAGGAGCGACCATGACCACCACCTCCCCCGCCACCGCGATCGTCGTCGACGATTCCGGGGTCCGCCTCGGCACCGTGGACGAGAACGGCCAGGTGTGGGACTTCGCCCACGTCCACATCGGGACGACCCGCGAGGACGGGAGCGCCGTCGACTTCTCCGGGGTCCGGCTCGGCCGCGTCCGCTCCTGACCGGGCCGCCGGGGACGGACCGGGCCGTCCGCCCCCTGGCGGCCGAGCGGGCCCTCGCGGCGCGGTCCCCGGTCGGGCCCGCGGGCGCTCGTAGGGCGGGCCAGGCGCGTGGGCCCTCGTGGGGCGGGTCGAGCGCGTGGCCCTCGTGGGGCGGGTCGGGCGCGGGCCCTCGTAGGGCGGTCCCTGGTCGGGCGCGGGGGTCAGCGCACCCGCCGGCCCGTCTCGGCGCAGTTGTACCCGCCGAGGGACTCCACCGCGGCGCGGAAGTCGGCGCGGTCCAGCAGCTCCCACAGCGGCGCGGTCAGCGGGTCGGCGAGCGTGCCGGTGCGCAGGACGAGGTCGTAGGGCTCCTCCGCGACCGGCACGAAGTCCAGCCCGAACGCCCGCGCGGCGGCGAGGATGCCCAGCCCGGCGTCGGCGCGCCCGGCGGCGACCGCGGCGGCGACCGCGAGGTGGGTGTGCTCCTCCCGCGTGTAGCCCGGCACCGCCT
The DNA here is from genome assembly GCF_047200735.1 of Pseudonocardia oceanicola. Lineage (NCBI taxonomy): Bacteria > Bacillati > Actinomycetota > Actinomycetes > Pseudonocardiales > Pseudonocardiaceae > Pseudonocardia > Pseudonocardia oceanicola. Next base: position 301,410 of record NZ_JBJZON010000001.1, on the reverse strand, counting down.
CCGGGTCGATGCCCCGCCCGGCCAGTTCCTGGTCGAGCAGGACCCGGGTGCCCGCACCGCGCTGCCGGTTGACGTAGCGCACACCCGGCCGCGTCAGGTCCCCGATCCCGGTGAGTCCCAGCGGATTGCCGAGGGCCACGATCAGGCCCTGCTGGCGGTGGACCAACCGGACCACCGCCACGTCGGCGTCGGGCCCGAGCAGCCGGTCGAGGTAGGGCAGCGTGTACTCCCCGGTCGCAGGGTCCAGCAGATGGGAGCCGGCGAGGTGGCACAACCCGTCGCGCAGCGCGACCAGCCCGCCGAGCGACCCGACGTTGGACGACGCCAGCGTGACCAGCGGGTCGGCGGCACGCAGCCGCGACGCGGCGAGGTCGAGGACGAGATCGTGGGACCCGATCGCCACGATCGTCCGGTCGATCTCGGAGCTGCCGCGCAGCAGCTCGACGCGGACCTGCTCGCCCGCGTGGTGGCCCTCGACCCCGGCGGGCACCACGAGCAGCCCGTCGGCGCGCACCAGCGAGGTGAGCACGCCCGCCCCGCGCGGCAGCGGGGTGGCCACGACCGCGCCCTGCACGCGCCCGAGCCGGACCCGCACCCAGTCGTCCGTGCCGATCGCGCTGGGCAGCTTGCGGGCGAGCCGCGCGGTCGTCGAGGGGCGCTCCCGCGGGGCCGACCCCTCCAGCTCGGCCAGCATCGGCGCCGCGAAGATGTCGAAGGTCAGGGCGGCGGAGACGGGGTAGCCGGGCGCACCGAGCACCGGGGTCGCCGGCGCACCGCGGACCGTCCCCAGGACGACCGGATGGCCCGGCCGCACCGCGACCCCGTGCACGGCCAGCGTGCCCGCGTCCGCCACGACCCGGGCGGTGTGGTCGTCCCGGCCCGCACTGGACCCGGCCACGAGGACGACCAGGTCGGCCTCCGCGGCGGCGGCGCGCAGCGCGGCAGCGATCCGCGCCGGGTCGTCCGGCACGATGTCGGTCACGTGTGCCGTGCAGCCGACCTCGCGGGCCTGGACGGCGAGCATGAGCGAGTTCGTGTCCGGGATCTCGCCGGGCGCGGACTCGACGCCGATCGGGCGGATCTCGTCCCCGGTGGGCACGACGACCACGACCGGCGCGCGGCGGACCGCGAGCTCGATCACCCCCGCGGCGGCACAGGCGGCGAGGTCGACGGCGCGCAGGCGGTGGCCCTCCGGCAGGAGCAGCTCGGCGGCGCTGATGTCCTCCCCGATCGAGCGGACGTGCTGGTAGGGCGCCACCGCGGCATCGAGCTCGGCCGCCCCGTCGGCCGTCCGGTGCACGTGCTCCCGCATGACGACGGCGTCGTACCCGGCGGGCAGCGGGTCGCCCGTGTCCACCACCTCGAACTGGTCGGGCGCGAGCCGCACCGGGGTCGTCTCGGCCGCACCCACCGTGTCCGCCGCGTGGATCGCGATCCCGTCCATGGCGGCGGAGTCGAAGGCGGGCGACGAGCGCACGGCCCATACCGGTTGCGCGGTCACCCGCCCGGCGGCCTCGCCCACCGGCACCCGGACCACCTCGACCCGGGGCGGGCAGCCCGCGGCGGCCCGGGCCTCGCGCCACGCCGTCATCGCCTGCTCGGCGGGCACGTCGGACAGGTACGGGCTGCGGTCCGCACTCGTCATCGGTAGAGGACGACCTCGACCTCGGCGCCCGCGTCCAGCCCGGTCGCGGGTTCGGGGACGACGACGTACCCGTCGGCCCGGGTGAGCACCGACAGCAGCGCCGACGGCCCGAGCACCGGTTCCGCCGTGCCGTCGACGAGCCGCACCTGCACCACGTCGAGGCGACCGGCGGCGGAGGCCAGCCCGCGCGCGAGCCGCGCCCGACGTCCGGGCTCGGGCGGTGGGGTCTCGCACCCGGCCAGCCGCCACACCAGCGGGACACCGACGAGGCGGAAGACGACCAGCGCGGAGAGCGGGTTGCCGGGCAGCCCGAGCACGGGGACCCCGCCGCACTCGGCCAGCAGGGTCGGCTTGCCCGGCTTGATCGCCAGGCCGTGGCACCACACGGAACCCACCGCCGCGACCGCCCCGGCGGTCTCGTCGCGGGCGCCGACCGAGGACCCGGCGGAGATCACCACCAGGTCGGCGTCGACGAGGGCGTCGGTCAGCCGCTCCCGCAGGGCGCCGGACTCGTCGGACACGATCCCGGCCTGCACCGGCTCCCCGCCGGCCTCGGTGACCAGCGCGGCCAGTGCCGACGCGGTGGCGTCGCGCACCTGCCCGGGCGCGAGGTCGGCGGTGTCCGGCGGCACCACCTCGTCGCCGGTGGAGAGGACGGCCACCCGGGGCCGGGCGTGGACGCCGACGGTCGTGACCCCGGCGGCGGCGAGCAGCCCGAGATCGGGGGCGCGCAGCGGGCGTCCGGCCGGGGCGAGCACCGTCCCGGCGGCGGCGTCCTCGTCGGCCCGCACCAGTCCGGCCCCGGGTGCGACGGGCCGGGTCACCTCGACGCACCCGGGGAGGGTCTCCGCGGTGAACTCGACCATCACGACGGCGTCCGCCCCCTCGGGCAGGGCCCCGCCCGTCGGCACGGCGGCGCAACCGCCGGGGCGGACGGCGACCTCGGGCGCGGCCCCCATCCGCACCGCCCCGAGCAGGTCGAGGTAGCTCGGCAGGCCGTCGGAGGCGCCGTAGGTGTCGGCGGCCCGCACCGCGAACCCGTCCACGGTGGCGCGGGCGAAGCCGGGCAACGGGGCCGGGGCGAGCACGTCCTCGGCCGGCACCCGATGCAGTGCCGCCGCCGACGGCACGGACTCGGCCTTCGTCCGGCGGGCCGGCCGGAACCCCGCGAGCGCCTCCGCGACCGTGCGCGCGGTGAAGAACTCCCTGCTGCTCACCGGTCGGGCTGTCCCGGCTCGCCTTCCGGCCGGGGCTGTTCGCGGGCCGCCGCTCCCCCCTTGTCCAGCCCCAGCACGGACACGACCGGGCCCAGCGCCACCTGCCCCAGCCCGCAGATCGAGGTCTTGCGCATGGCCTCCTCGAGGCGCAGCAGCTCGGCGCGCCGTGCCTCGTCCAGCTCCGCCCCGGAGTCGAGCACCTCCCGCAGCAGCCCGTGCGCCTTGGTGGAGCCGACCCGGCACGGCACGCACTTGCCGCAGGACTCGTTCCGGAAGAACCGCAGCACGTTGGTCGACGCCGCGAGCAGGTCCGTGCCCTCGGCGAGCACCACGAGCGCCCCGGAGCCGAGCATCGTCCCGGCCTCGGCGAGCGGCCCGAAGTCCAACGCCAGGTCCAGCTGGTCGGGCCCGATGAAGTTGGACGACGCCCCGCCGGGCTGGACCGCCCCGACCCGGGCCCGGTCGCGGACGCCGCCGGCCTGCTCGATCAGCTCCCGCACGGTGGTGCCCATCGGCACGCAGTACACCCCCGGCCGCGCGACGTGCCCGGACACGGCGAAGAACTTCCAGCCGACGGACTCCCCCGCGCCCTGCTCGGCCCACCACTGCGCCCCGCGCTGCAGGATCACCGGGACGTCGGCGAAGGTCTCGACGGAGTTCATCAGCGTCGGCCGGCCGTGCAGCCCGTAGGTGCCGGGGAAGGGCGGCTTGTTCCGCGGCTCCCCGCGATGGCCCTCCATGCACTCCAGCAGGGCCGTCTCCTCGCCGAGGATGTAGCCGCCCGGCGAGACGAAGACGTCGACCTGCAGGCGCCGGCCGCTGCCGCAGGCGTCCGGCCCGATCACCCCCGCGGCCTGCAGCGCCTCGATCTCCACGCGCAGCACGTGCTCCTCGGGCCCGTACTCGTGGCGGATGAACACCCAGCCCTGCTCGGCCCCGACCACGGCCATGCCCAGCAGCAGCCCCTCCAGCACCAGGTGGGGCTGGTCGGCCAGGATCTGGCGGTCCTTGAACGTGCCCGGCTCGGACTCGTCGGCGTTGCAGATCACGTAGGTCACCCCGCCGGGCCCGGCGCCCCGCACCAGCTCCCACTTCCTGCCCGTGGGGAACCCGGCGCCGCCCATGCCGCGCAGGCCGGAGGCCGAGAGCGTGGCCACGACCTCGTCCGGGGCGAGCTCGCCGGCCAGCAGCGCCCGCAGGGACCGGTAGCGTTCCGCCACGCCCGAGCCGGCCGGGTACGGGTCGTTGGGCCACGGCTCCCGGCGGCCCGACGGCGTCGGTCCCGCCTGCCCGACCCCGGTCGACCGGGCGGCGTCGACCAGCCCGTCGACCTCGGCCACCGGTCCGGCACGCTCGTCGACCGCGGCGGCGGGCGCGACGTCGCACCGGCCCAGGCAGGAGACCTCGACCAGCTCCACGTCGGTCGCGTCGCCGAAACGTTCGCGCAGCTCGGCGAGGCGCTCCTCGCCCCCGTTGAGCCAGCAGGACAGGTCGTGGCAGACGTGCAGCGCGACCGCCGGCGGGGGCGTGGTGCGGAAGTGCGGGTAGAAGGAGATGAGGCCCTCGATCTCGTACCGCGGGCGCCGCGCCTCCCGCGCCAGCTCCTCCAGCTCCGCCCGCGGCAGCCACCCCAGCCGGGCCTGGATCGCGTTGAGCGCCGGGATGAGGGAGGGCCCGGGGAACTTGCCCGCCCGGGCCTCCACCCCGGGCACCCGCCGGGCGCGGGCCGCCGACGCCCGCTCCGACTCGACCGTCATGCCCGCGCTCCCAGGGGCTCGACCTGCACGGCACAGAACTTGAACTCGGGGATCTTGCCGTAGGGGTCGATCGCGTCGATGGTCAGCAGGTTCGCCGCGGCCTCCCGGAAGTGGAACGGGATGAAGCAGTTGCCCAGCTGCTCGCGGTGCGAGATCCGCACCCGGAGCTCGATCACGCCGCGCCGGGACCGCACCCGGGCGAGCTCCCCGTGGGCGAGCCCGCGCTCGGCGGCGTCCTTGGGGTGCAGGTACACCTCGGCGACCGGCGAGATCGAGTCGAGCGCGAACGAGCGGCGGGTCATCGACCCGGTGTGCCAGTGCTCGAGCAGCCGGCCGGTGTTGAGCACCAGCGGGTACTCCGCGTCGGGCAGCTCCTTCGCCGGGAGCCACTCGGCCGGGACCAGGTGCGCCAGGCCGTCGTCGGTGTTGAACCGCTCGTCGAACATGACGATCGTGCCGTCCGTGTGCTCGGGGTCGGCGTTCGGGTAGAGCTTGCCGGAGAGCCCGAGGTTGTCGTGGCGCAGGTTCCGGTACGAGGGCATCAGCGCGACCATCTCGTCGAACACCTCGTCCGGGCCGGCGTAGGACCAGTCCAGCCCGATCCGGTTCGCGATGTCCTGGATGATCTCCCAGTCCACCCGCGCCCGTCCCGGCGGCTCCAGGACCTTCCGGCCGAGCTGCACCCGGCGGTCGGTGTTGGTGTAGGTCCCGTCCTTCTCCAGGTAGGACGACGCCGGCAGCACGACGTCGGCGAACTCCGCGGTCTCGGTGAGGAAGATGTCCTGCACGACCAGGAAGTCCAGCGCGGCCAGGGCCTTGCGCACCTTGTTGATGTTCGGGTCGGACAGGAACGGGTTCTCGCCGAGCATGTACATGCCCCGCACCCCGTCCGGCTCCAGGACCGAGCCGATGATCTCGGTGACCGTCAGCCCACGGTTCGGGTCGAGCTCGGTGCCCCACGCCTCCTCGAAGCGGCGGCGCGGCGAGTCGGAGTCCACGCCCTGGTAGTCCGGATAGAACATCGGGATCAGGCCGGCGTCGGAGGCACCCTGCACGTTGTTCTGCCCGCGCAGCGGGTGCAGGCCGGTGCCCGGCCGCCCGACGTTGCCGGTGATCGAGCACAGCGCGATCAGGCAGCGGGCGTTGTCGGTGCCGGTGGTGTGCTGGGAAATGCCCATCCCCCAGTAGACGACCGCGGCCTTCGCCTCGCCCCACACCCTCGCGACCTCGCGGATCAGGTCCGCGTCCACCCCGGTGATCTGCGCGGCCCGCTCGGGCGGGTAGTCCGCGACCGTTCGGGCCAGCTCCTCGTAGTTCGACGTCCGGGCGGCGATGAACTCCCGGTCGATCAGCCCGAGCCGGATCACCTCGTGCATCAGCGCGTTGTAGAAGGCGACGTCCGTGCCCGGCTTGACCTGGCAGTGGTAGTCCGCGTGCTCGGCCACCGTGCTCGCCCGCGGGTCGACGTAGACGATCGTGGTGCCGCGCCGCCGCGCCTGCTTGAAGAAGGAGCTGGCCACCGGGTGGTTGGCCGTCGGGTTGGAGCCGGTGATGATCACGACGTCGGCGTTGGCCACGTCGCCGTAGGTGGTCGAGACCGCGCCGGAGCCGACGCCCTCGAACAGCGCCGCCACCGAGGACGCGTGGCACAGCCGGGTGCAGTGGTCGACGTTGTTGGTGCCGAACCCGGCCCGGATGAGCTTCTGGAAGAGGTAGGCCTCCTCGTTGGAGCACTTCGCCGAGCCGAACCCGGCGATGGCGCCGGGCCCGCCGCGGGCGTGGATCTCCTTCAGCCGGGTGGCGACGAGGTCCAGGGCCTCCTCCCAGGTCGCCTCGCGGAAGTGCGGCAGCACCTCGTCGTAGTCGACGAGCCCGCCGGGCTTGCGCGTGCGGTCCCGGCCGTTCCTGCTCAGCGGCTCACCCCGGCCGCCGCCGCTGCGGCTCCCGCCGGCGCCCGCCCGGCCGCGGTCGTTCTCGGCCCTGTCTGCCGGGTCGCCCCGCACGTCCGCGGACAGCGGCCCCTTCGGGTAGGAGGAGTCCCTGCGGATCAACGGCACGGTGAGCCGCTGCGGGGAGGCCGCGTAGTCCCAGCCGTAGCGGCCCTTGACGCACAGCCGACTCTGCGACCCCGGCTGGTCGCGTCCCTCCGCGAACACGATCGCGCCGCGCGAGCGGTCCACGTGGTAGGTCAGCGCGCACCCGACCCCGCAGTACGGGCAGACGGTGTGCACGGAGTCGAGCTCCTCGCGCGGGCGGATCGGGACGTCGTTGATCGGCTTGTTGGTCAGCGCCCCGGTCGGGCAGGCCTGCACGCACTCACCGCAGGTCACGCACGAGCTGGCGCCCATGGGGTCGTCCAGGTCGAACGCGATCCGGGTGGCGTGGCCCTTGCCGGACCGGCCGATGACGTCGTTGCCCTGGATGTCGTCGCAGGCGCGGACGCAGCGGTCGCACAGGATGCACGCGTCGTGGTCGACGTCGATCACGGGGTTCGAGGAGTCCCGGCCCCGCCCGGACCCGCACGGCAGGTCGGTGGTCTCGCGCGCGACCCCGTACCGGTCGGCCAGGGCCAGCAGCAGGTTGTCCCCGGTCGTGGTCTGCTTCGGGTCCTCGGCCCGCGGGGGCTGGTCGGCGAGGAGCAGTTCGGTCAGCGTCGCCCGGTTGCGTTCCAGCTCCGGGGTGGAGGTCCTGACCTGCATCCCGTCCTCGCACGGGCGCACGCAGGCCGCCGCGAACGCCCGCCCGCCGGTGTCGACGACGCACATCCGGCACACCCCGACCGGGTCGTAGCGCTCGTCGTGGCACAACACCGGGATGTCGACGCCGGCCTGCCGCGCCGCGTCGTAGATCGTGGTGCCCTCCGGCACCGTCACGGTGTGACCGTCGATCTCGGCCGTGACGGTCCGCACGGTCGTGACCGGTTCCTGCACAGCGGTCATCTCTGGGCCCTCGTCGTCGAAGGAAGTGACCGGCACCACCCTAGCCGGGCGGACGGCGGCAGCGTAGGGACGACCCGGCGCCGGATCAGCCGTCCAGGAGCAGGTCCGCCCTGTCCTCCGGCCGCACGCCACCCTCTTCGTCGAGGCCGCGCCCGGCGTAGTAGCCGGCGATCATGGTCTGCAGCCGGTCGGCGGTCAGCGTCGCGGTGCGCCCGGACCCCACCGCGAGCGGTGTCTCCAGCATGCGGGCCGGGAGCCGGTCGTCGGCCGCCGTCGCGCCCTCCCGCAGGTTGAACGCGCGTTTGGCCCGGACGATCCGGCGGGCGGTCCCCCGCAGCTCCTCGTCCGTCACGTCCCACCCGGTGACCGCGGCGAGCAGCGCGGCCCACTCCGTGAAGGGCTCGGTGAAGACGCCGCGGAGGAACTTGCAGAGGATCATCGAGTCCATCACCGCGGCTCGGTCCTCGGTCCCGATGGCCGCCGCGACGTGCGCGGCGCCCCCGGCGAGGCGGTCCAGCTCGCCGGACAGGTCCGCCTCGTAGGCGCCCGACCGGTTGTGGTCGGCACCGCGGGCGTTCACGGCGAGGCCCAGCGCCATCGACTGCAGGGTCCGGGGCTCGTAGCCGGGCAGCTCGAGCCCCTTGACCTGGGGAGCGAAGTCGATCGAGCCGAGGCCGACGGTCTCCGCCGCCCGCCGCGAGCCCCCGGCCAGCAGCTCCCCCAGACCGGGCTCCACCGTCCCGATCAGGTCGAGCGCCCGCAGCAGCGCCGCCCCGTCGCCGAACCGCAGCCAGGGCTCGTCGAGCAGGCCGCGCTCCACGCACTCCATCGCCCAGGCGATCGTGCCGCCGGCCGAGATGGTGTCGATCCCCAGCTCGTCGCACCGGGCGCTGGCCGCGAACACGTCGTCCGGGTCGGAGATCCCGCACAGCGGCCCGAGGGCGAAGACGTTCTCGTACTCCATGCGCTGCCGCCCGCCGCCCCGGCGCGAGTAGATGTGCTCGCAGCCGATGGAGCAGGACGCGCAGCTGCTGCGGGCGACACCGCGCAGCTCGTGCAGCTCCTCCGCGGCGAGCCGGGGCGCGTCGTCGAAGGTCGCCGCGGTGAAGTTGCGGGTCGGCAGGGTGCTGACGGCGTTGAACGCCAGCAGGTTCGCCAGCGTGCCCAGCTCCCGGTACTTGGCCGTCGCCGGGCCGAAGCTGCGGGTGCGCAGATCGCGGGCGGCCGCGAGCACGGCGGCCTGGTCGGCGACCGCGACCCTGGTGGCGGCGCGCACCAGTACGGCCTTGACGTTCTTGGCCCCGAGCACCGCACCCAGCCCGCCGCGACCGGCGTGCCGGCCGTCGTGGCTGATCGTGGCGTAGCGGACCCCGCGTTCCCCGGCCGGGCCGATCGCCGCGGTGGACCAGCCGCGGCCGAACCGGGTCCGCAGCCGGGCCTCGGCCTCGGCCGCCGGCAGCCCGGCCAGCTCGGCCGCGGGCTCGAGACGGACCTCGGAGCCGTCGACGAGCAGCACGGACGGCTCGTCGGCCCGTCCGCGGACCACGAGGGCGTCGTGCCCGGTGAGCTTGCCGGCGATGGCGAACCGGCTGGAGGCGAGCGCGTCCGTGAGCACGCCGGTGAGCGGCGACTTGGCCACCACGGCGAACTTCGCGCTGGTGGTCAGCGGCGTGCCGACCAGGGGCGAGAAGACGAAGGCCAGCGGTGCGGCCGGCGCGAGCGGATCGATCCCGGCCGGCGCGAGCCGGTGCAACAGCCAGGTCCCCAGCCCGACGCCCCCGAGGTAGGAGCGCAGCACCCGGTCGCCGAGGTCGAGCGGGCGGCTCCGCGCGGCCCGGCCCTCGACCTCGACGAGCAGCGCCCGCCCGAAGTACCCGCCCGGCGTCACACCACGACTGTAGGCCCGCCCCGGCCGTGTCGTCGGGTCGTCCCGTGGGCGCTCGGGCCGGCTGCGGACATCGGGTCGGCCGGCGCGGCGCCGTGCGTCGTCGGCTCAGCCCCCCGCGTCCGCCGAGAGGAGGGCGACGACGTCACCGGTCACCAGGGGCACCTGCGGGTCGCGGGCGATCCGGTCGCCGTTCAACGCACCCACGACGTGCCGGCCGACCTCCAGCCCGACCGCGGCCGCCGCCTCGCCGAGGGTCGCCGCCGCGACGGACCGGCGGCCGCGCCGCCCGGAGCCCGCCAGCGCACCGAAGCACTCCACCGTGACCTGCGGGACCGGGCGGGCACGCGCGGCGGCGTAGTCCTCCGGGGTGTTCACGTTGACCACCGAGTCCAGGTCCGGGTCGTTCGCGGCGAGCGCGGCGTCCGCGAGCAGCGCCCGGTCGTCGGGCAGGTCGGCGGTGCAGTGCCGGAGCAGCATTCCCGGCCGGAGGTCGCCCTCGGCGACCAGCCCGGTGATCAGCTCGTTCAGCGCGGTCCGGTACCCCGCGGCCAGGGGCTGCCGGTACCCACGCGCGATCGGGAGCACGAGGTCGACGCCCGGGTCGGCGAGACCGCCGAGCACCCGCAGGACGTAGGCGGGGTGCAGGAAGGGCATGTCGGTCGAGCTCACGAACGCGACGGCCGCGCGGTCCGCCACCGCGCCCAGCCCGGCGGCGACCCCCTGCATCGGGCCGAGCCCCTCGCGCGGATCCTCCACCAGCTCGACGCCACCCGGCAGCGGGGGCAGGTCCTGGCCGGGCGCGCGCACCACCACGACCGGCCCGTCGACCGTGCGGGCCAACAGGGCCGCGGTGCGGTACAGCAACGTGGAACCGTGCCATTCCAGGGCCGCCTTCGGCCGGCCCATCCGCGACGAGCGGCCGCCGGCGAGCACCACGCCCGCGGCGGTGTCCCTCCCGGTCGCCACGCCGACGATGCTAGGCCGTGTTCGGAAAGTCCTGGTCGATGGGCTTCGTGATCCAGATCGTGTCTGGCAAGGCGCCGCCCCGGCCTCGTACCGGGCTTGCTCGGTCGCGGCCGATGATCACCGGGGGCGCGTGCGAGAGCCGCGCACGGGCGGTGGGGCTACCACCATCACGGGACACGGGGGTGGCCGCACGCGATCGACGGGGTGGTGTCCTGGGGCCGGCGGCCCGCCGCGGCCAGGGTGATCACCGACACCGACGCCGCCTTCCGGACCAGGGAGAACACGCCATGACCAGCACCCTCGCCGCCCCCACGACCGCCGGCCGGGTCACCGGACGGGGATGGGCCGGGATCGTCGCCGCGCTCGCCGCGGGCGGATCGGGCGCGATCCTCGCCCAGGGGCCAGGGACCTTCACGAACCAGGAGATCAAGTCGGGCGCCTTCGTCGTCGAGAACATGAACCCGGAGTTGCTCATCCGGGTCGGCGGCGGGCTCGGCCTGGTCGCCGTGGCGGCCACGATGATCTTCACCCTCGGCCTCACCCGGCGTGCGGCCGAGACCGCACCCGGCCGGGCCGGTTGGGTGGAGGCGCTGCGCTGGTCGTCCGTCGCGCTGCTCGCGACGACGTCCGTCGGTGTGCTCATGCGCTACGTCGCCGCCGGCGGCGCCCCGGGTGCCCTCGACCAGTCCATGTACACGACCGAGGCCAGCGCGACGGCCGCCGTCCTCGCCGATCAGATCTCCACCGGCACGTACCTGCCGGCGCTCGGGGTCATGGTCACGACCGGCGTGCTGTCCCTGCGCGGTGCGCTGCTGCCCAGGACGGTCGGGATCGTGACCCTCGTGCTGGCCGGGATCTCGCTGGTCGCCACCCTGGCGATCGGCCTGCCCTACAGCAGCTCACTGGTCTTCCCGGCCTTCGCGTTGGTTGCCGGGATCACCACGCTCGTGCGGCGGGGCTGACCACGGCCCTCGCCACCACACGAGGGACGAGCCGGCACGCGGGGCCGGGACGCACGCGTCCCGGCCCCGCTCCCGCCTATCGGGCCGCCGCGGCCTGCACCTCGGTCAGCCCCACCGCCGGTCCACTCCCACATGGTCCGGCGGTAGCTCCCGTCCTCCTCGACCTCGTACTCGATCACGTCCGCGACCTCGGCCAGGCGCGCGAGCTTCTCCGACCTCCTCCGGGCGGCCCCGAACACCCCGTAGCTGGCCCGGTAGCCGCGGCCGGTCGGCCGGCCGACGTGGCGCGTCACCCCGCGCGCGCGATCACGACGCACCCCCGAGCAGGTCCCGCAGCGCCTCGGTGTACTCCGCGAAGGCGCGGCGCCCGCGGGGGGTGAGCTCCACGTGCGTGACCGGGGTGCGCCGCTCGAACGACTTCGTGATCGACACGTACTCGGCGTCCTCCAGTTTGCGCAGGTGGGTGGAGAGGTTGCCCGCCGTCATGTCGAGCAGCTCCTGCAGCCGGGAGAAGGTGATGCGGTCGCCCTCCCCGAGGGTCGCGAGGCTCGCGGTCACCCGCAGCCGGGCCTGCGCGTGGATGACGGGATCGAGCTGCGGGACGCCGGTCACGACCCGCCGCTCCGGGGGGCCCGGACCGTCTGCCGGACGCCGAGGAGCAGCAGCGCCCCACCCACGCCGATCCCGAGCACGAGCGCGTTGGCCGGAACCCCCGCAAAGGTCGACGCGACCCCGACCGCCACCACCCACAGCCCGAGCAGGAACTGCGGCAGCGACGTCCAGATCGCGCCGCTCACCGCGTACAGCGCGCCCACGGTCAGCGCGAACAGCGCCGGCACGAGGAGCCCGAGGACGTCCGGGGGCAGGTCGGCGGACGTCGCGAGCCCCACGACGAGCAGCACGAGCCCGACCATCACCGCGGGCCAGGTCAGCGCGTAGAGCAGGGTGCGCCGGGTGGACGGCCCCGAGACGCCGCGCCCGCTGCGGAGCCCGACGACGGTGCTGGCCGCCAGGCCCACCGCGACCACGCCGAGCGTGCCCCACCCGGCCGCGGCCGCGGGCAGGCCGCCGACCGCGGACGCGAAGGACAGTGCCCCGGTGAGGACCCAGGCCGCGCCCCAGACCAGCAGGAACGTTCCGGACCGCGGGCCGAGTCGGGCGGCGGTGCCGGCCTGTTGGGCCCGGATGAGGGCGAGGGCGTCCGCGGCCCCGGGCGGTTCGTCGTCGTCCACGGTCGAACGCGGGTGGTGCACGATCCCCTCCTTCACTCTGCAACTCAGCTAACTTTGTCTTTCAAAGTACATGGCCGTGCGGAGCGGGTCCAGGGGCATCGGGCGCGTGCGCTCCGTCGGCCGCGGCCGGGCCGAGGAGGCAGGGCGGAGCTCAGGACGCGGGGATGCGGGGGTGGCCCCGGAACCCTGGCGAGGGACTCGGGCTCCGGGGCCCGGTCGCGGCCCTGGTCGGCGACGGCCGCGACGTGGGCGGACACAGCGCGGGGCAGCGCCGCTGTCGTCCGCTCGGGGCCGAGAATGCCCGGTCCCGCCCGGGGACCACCTTCCGTTCTCCTTGCGAAGCGGTGGCGGCTCCGGCGCCCCGGCCCCGTCACCCGGCCTCGCTGCCCGGAACGGGGCCGGCTCAGCGGTAGGCGGTGCAGGCGGGGGCGAACGCGACCGCCTCCTGCACGTCGTCGACGGCCAGGGCCTCCACGACGTCCTGCCGGGTGAAGGTGGTCAGCACGAGCGCGGCGTCGGCGGGCACCCCGGTACCACCCGGGGCGCGCAGCGACGCGATGGCGACGTCGAGCGCGGCGCGGAAGTCCTCGAAGCGGGCACCCACCCGCTCGATGACCGGTTGACCCTCCTCCACCGGCGCGGCCCCGACCGACGTCAGGGCCGTGTCCGTCTCCCGGACCGCGTCGGCGACGGACTCGAGGCGGGCGAGGAGCGCCTGCCGGTCCTGCGCGTCGGCGGCGGAGGCGGTCTCGATGGCCTCGAACGTCGGCCGGAAGGCCGAGCAGAGGTTACCGGCCCACTCCACCGTGATCGGCCGGGGCGCGGACGGGACGCTGATCGGCGGGCCCGGATCCTCGTCGTCGGTCGTCGCGCAGCCGCCGAGCGTCGCGGCCGCGAGGACGGCGAGCAGGACAGGGATCCACCGGGACCGCCAGGGGCGGCGGTACGGGGATCGCGCTGGACGGGTCATCTCGTACCTCCTCTGCGCCGGTGCTACCCCCTACCCGCCACACCACCGACCTACGGACCGATCCGTCAGCAGGCCGCAAGGTGGCGGGCCCCGCTCCTGCCGGCGCAAGGAGATCGCAAGTCCGGCCGGCCGGTTCGCCCGCATGACGGCGCGCCTCACCGGGTAGGGCGTCCCGGCAGCGATCGACGAGGGGGCGGACATCAGCGTGACGGACGAGGCGCCTGCGGTCCTGCGACGACTCGTGCCCGAGATCGTGGCCCGGCTGCCCGGCGTTCTCACCGAGGTCGCCGAGCAGCTCGCCGAGCAGCACCCCGGCTACGCGACGTTCCTCGACGCGGAGTTCCCCGACGTCCTCGTCGGGGCGGAGGCCTTCGTCGAACGGCTGTTCCGCGTGGCCGCGGAGGGGCATCACGGCAGGCGTGAGTTCGTGACCGAGACCGAGCGCGCCCTGTTCGTGACCATCGGGCGCGTCCATCGGCACCAGCACCAGGACGTCGACGCGCTGCTGGCCGCCTACCGCATCGGGGCGGGGGTCGTGTGGCGCCACATCGCCGACGTCGCGCTCCTGCACCGGCTGCCGTCGTCGCGGTTCGCCGGGCTCGCGGCGGCGGTGTTCGCCGCCGTGGAGGAGCTGTCCTCGGCGAGCTCGGAGGGCTACCTCGCGGCCGAGCACGAACGGCAGCACGGCCTCGAACAGCACCGGCGCGAGCTCGTCGAGCTGCTGCTCTCCGACCGGCCCGGCCCGGCCGCGGTGGAGGCGGCGGCCGCCCGGGCCGACTGGCCCGTCCCGGACCGGGCGGCCGCGGTGCTGGTCGACCCCGCCACCGGCGCCGCCGACCGGCTGCGGGCGATCGGCGACGACGTCCTCACGAACGGCGCAGCGGCGGTCGTGCCGCACGCCGACCGGCCCGGGCGGCTCGAGCACCTGGGCCGCGCCCTCCGCGGATGCGCCGCCGTGATCGGGACCAGCGTCCCGGCCGACCGCGTGCACGACAGCGTCGAGCTCGCCCGTCTCGCAACGCGGCTGCGGGAGGAGGGGGTGCTGTCCGGCGACCCCGTCGTCGTCGACGACCACCTCGACACGCTCATCGTGCACCGCGACGACCACCTGCTCGACGCCCTCCGCACCCGGCTCCTCCGGCCGGTGCTGGACCTGCCGGGCGGTAGCGCCGACCGGCTGCTGGAGACCCTCGCCAGCTGGCTCCTGCACATGGGCAACGGCAAGGCCGTCGCCGAGGACCTGCACGTCCACCCGCAGACCGTGCGGTACCGGTTGAACCGGCTGCGCGAGCTGCTTGACCTCGACGTCCCGCGCCGGCGTGCCGCCCTGCTGCTCGTGCTGGGCTGGCCGGGCGCGGAGCCGGCGGCACCGGACCTCGAGCCCGCGGCCGACGCCGTTCGCTGAGCGCCCCGGGAAACGGCACCGGCTGCGCTCACCTCCGCGGGCCGACGACGGGGTGGGGCCGGCGCCGGAGCCCACCGCCGCCACCACCGCCGCCACCACCGTCGTCGCCGTCGCCGCCCGAGCCGTCCGGGCCGCCACCGCGGCCTCGGGGCGGGCGGTGCTCCTGCCACCAGAGCTGGGCGGGACGGGCCACGACCAGCACCGCGACGACGAGGACCGCCACGGCGCCGAACAGCGTCTCGGCGAACAGCAGGACGACGGCCGCGCCGATCCACCACGGGACGTCCTCGAACCCCGGATCGGCCGGTACCGGGTGGTGGTCGATCACCCCTCGTCCGACGGCCCCTCCGGCCGGGGGCGTGGTGTGCCGGTGCGGTTCTCGTGGTGCCATCGGTCAGCTCCCCTCTCGACCGTCCCGGCCTACCCCCGCGCCATCGGCCGATACCGCCGGGTGCGCCCGGTGGCCGCATCGTCAGGCGATCGTCAGCTGCCGCCGGGCATCGGGCCGGTGCGACGTCAGGACCGGTGCACCCGGCTCTCGGGCTGTCCGGCGCGACCGCTCACGGGTCCGCCGTCGCGGTCCTCGGGCGGGTCGGCCGCGCCGTCGTCGGAACCGCTGTCGTCCTCGTCGCTCAGCAGCGGCGACCGGGCCAGCGCGAGGGTGCCGGCGACCAGCAGCACACCCCCGGCCCCGGCCAGCGCCAGCCATCCCCCGCCGCGCACCTGTTCCTGGAACACCACGACACCCCAGGTGGTGGCCACGAGCGGGTTGGCGAGGGTCATGCCGGGCTGGGAGGCGACGAGGTTGCCGGCCTGCAGGGTGTTCTGCAGCAGGAAGAACGACGCCGGTCCGAGCACCACGACCGCCCAGGTCTGCCACGCGGTGAGCACGGCGTGCAGGCCCTGGCCGTACTCCGCCCCGACGGCCGTGACGAGCACCGCGATGTAGCCGAACAGGACGCCGGTGGCGATCCCGAAGGCCGCGGCCCGCGGCGGCCCGCTCGTCCGCAATCCGACCACGAGGGCGACCCCGAAGACGGCACCGGTCGCCCCCGAGGCGAGCGCCCACGCCGGGCCGCTCACCTGCGCGGCGTGTCCGCCGTGGGGCGACAGGGCGAAGACGACGGCGGCCAGCCCCACGGCGAGGGCACCGATCGACCACCACTCGCGGCCGCCCGGCCGCAGGTGGAAGACCAGCGCCGCCAGCAGGATCGTGAAGGGCAGCTCGGCCACGAGCAGCGGCTGGACGATCGCGACCCCGCCGAGGGTGAGGGCCGTCGCCTGGGCCAGGAACCCCGCGAGGATCGCGGTGATCCCGCCGATCCAGTCGGGGCGCCGGGCGAGGTCGAGCAGCATCCGGAAGGAGAACTCCCGCTCGTCGGGCTCGTCGCGGGCGGCCCGCCGCTGCAGGACGGACGCGGTCGCGTTGAGCGCCGCGGCCACCAGGGCCAGGCCGATGGGCAGCAGCATGGTGACCTCCCGGGTCAGGAACCGGTGCGGCGGTCCCGCGCCGCGATGCGTCGAGCGCCGACACGCTCGGGGTCCGTGCCTCCCGCCCGGCCGTTCCCCCGCTCCGGGCCTGCGCGGTCGCGGTCCGGGGCCGCGGCGTCGGGGTCGCTCCCGGAGTCGGGGTCGGCGCCCGGGTCGGTGTCGGGGTCGGGGCCGGTGTCGGGGTCGGCGCCCGTGTCGGTGTCGGTGTCGGAGTCGGTGCCTGTGCCGGAGGCCTCGTCCCCGGACCGCTCCTCCTCCCCGGCCGGGGCGTGTCCCAGCAGGCGGGGGACCGTGTGCCGGAGGACCGCCGCGGTCGGCACGGAGACGAGTGCCCCGACGACGCCGGCGAGGACCGTGCCGATGGTCAACGCGATCCCGATGAGCAGCGGGTGCAGCCGGACGTACCGGCCCACGATCAGCGGCTGGAGCACGTGCCCCTCCAACTGGTTCTCCGCGACCAGCACGGCCAACAGGATCAGCGCCGCGACCCAGCCCTGCGTGCCGAGCGCGACCAGCACGGCGATGCCGCCCGCGACCAGGGCGCCGACGAGGGGGATGAAGCTGCCCAGGAACACCAGCACGCCGAGCACGACGGGCAGCGGCACCCCGAGCAGCCAGATCACCGTCCCGATCACGACCCCGTGGATGGTGGCGATGACCGCCGTCCCGTGCACGTAGCCGGTGACGACCGACCAGGCCGTGTGCCCCGCGTCGTCCAGCCGCTCCCGGGGACGGCCGTGGAACGGCAGCAGCAGCGCACGCCAGACCCGCTCGCCGTCGTAGAGGAAGAAGAAGCAGACGAACAGGGTCAGCAGCAGCATCGTGCCGATGTCGACCAGCCATCCCGCGCCGGTCTGCAGCACGTTCACGAGCTGGTCGCGGTTCGACTGCAACCAGGTGATGACCTGGTTCTGCAGCTGGTCGAGCTGGAACTGCCCCGCGCCGAAGCGGTCCAGCAGGGAACGCAGCCCCCGTACCGTCCGGACGAGCTGGTCGACCAGCGTCGGCAGCTGGGCGGCGACCCGTTGCTGCACCAGGAACCCGATCCCGCCGAGGACCACGACCGCGAGCAGCAGCGTGACGAGGGCCGCGAGCGGGCCGGGCAGGCGCGCGCGCTGCAGCAGGCGGCTGACCGGGCGCAGCAGCGACGCCAGCAGCACCGCGAGGACGACGGGCACGACCACCAGCCAGAGCATCGCGAGGATCCGCACCGCCGCGTAGACGGCGACTCCGACGGCCAGCAACCGCCACGCCCACCCGCCTGCGAGCAGGAGCAGCCGCGGGAGCTCGGGTTGCCACCGCGGCACCCGGCGGGCGCGTGGCTCGACGCTCATCCGGCGATCCCTCCGATCCCCTCGTCGCCCCGGTCCCCGCTGTGCACCGGGTCTCCACGCTGCACCCGCCTCGGGCGTCCGGACGGGTCCGCGTTCCCCGGACGGGCCGGTTCACTCCTCACCCGACGCGATACCGCTCGAGGTCGCGCTCCTTGACCTCGAGGCCGTGCCCGGCCCGCGACCGGTCGGGGCGCAGCACCCCGCCGGGACCCGGTGCGAGGACCCCGTCGAACGCCATCCGCTCGATGCGCTCGTGGTCGTGGAAGTACTCGAGGTGGCGCAGGTGCCACACGGCCGTGCCGGCGTGCGCGGAGACCTGCGGGGCGCAGTGCAGCGACAGGTCCATGCTGCGGGCGTCGCACAGGGCGGCGACGCGCACCAGGGCGCTGAGCCCGCCGCAGCGGGTCACGTCGGCCTGCAGGCAGTCCACGGCGCCGGCCGCCAGCATGTGGTGGAAGTAGGGCAGGTGGTAGCCGTACTCCCCCGCCGCGATGTCCATGCCGCCCGGCCCGCGGTCGCGCAGGAGCCGCAGCCCCTCGAGGTCGTCGGAGCTGACCGGCTCCTCCAGCCACCGGACGTCGTGGTCGGCGAGCCGGTACGCCCACTCGAGGGCCTGCTTGCGGGTCCACGCCCCGTTGGCGTCGACGTAGAGCTCGACGTCGTCGCCGATCGCCCGGCGGGCCGCGCGCACCCGGTCCGGGTCCTCATCGGGGTGTCGCCCGACCTTCATCTTCACCCGCGGGATGCCGGCCTCGACCCAGCCGCACAGCTGCTCGGTGAGGCGCCGGTCGTCGTAGGAGGTGAACCCGCCGCTGCCGTAGATCGGGGTGGCCTCGTGCACGGCGCCCAGCGCGGTGGTGAGCGGAAGGTCCTGCAGCCGGGCGTGAAGGTCCCACAGCGCGACGTCGACCGCGGAGATCGCCTCCGCGACGACGCCCGGCCGGCCGAGGTTGCGCACCTCCGGCAGCATCGCCGCCCACGTGGCGGCGGGCGTGGTGGCGTCGCGTCCGCACACGATGCCGTCGAGCTTCCCGGTCACCACCGTCACCACGGACGGGCCCGCATACGTGTAGCCGACACCGGTCCGCCCGCCGCCGCTGGCCCGCACGACCACGAGGGTGGTGGAGTCCCAGCTCAGGGTGCCGTCGGACTCCTCCGTTGAGTCGGTGGGAATCGTGTACGCCGCCGCCTCGACCGACTCGACGGCGATCTCCGGTCCCTTCTGCGCAGACTCCATGGACCGTCGGCTACCACGATGCACCGGCCCGATTCCGAAGAATCGTCCAGTTCAGCGTTTCGTCAGGCAATCGCAGGGTGCGCGCTCGGGTTTCACTCCGGCTCAGGGGGTAGCCGCTGCAGGTCAGCGACTTCCGACCAGCTGAGGGACCGACATGCCGAAGACCGCCGACTACGTCCTGCAGAGGCTGACCGAGTGGGGCATCCACCGCATCTACGGCTACCCCGGTGACGGGATCAACGGGTTCCTGGGCGCCCTGGACCGGGCGAACGGCGACCCGGAGCTGATCCAGCCACGGCACGAGGAGATGGGCGCCTTCATGGCGGGCGGCCACGCCAAGTTCACCGGCGAGCTCGGCTGCTGCATGGCCACCTCCGGCGGAGGGGCCATCCACCTGCTCAACGGCTTGTACGACGCGAAGCTCGACCACCAGCCGGTGGTGGCGATCGTGGGGCAGCAGAAGCGCTTCTCGCTCGGCGCGGCGTACCAGCAGGAGATCGACCCGACGCTGCTGTTCAGCGACGTCTCGGAGTTCGTGCAGACCTGCATGCACCCCGCGGCGGCCCGGCACCTCATCGACCGGGCCTGCAAGGTCGCCCTGTCCAACCGCACCGTCGCCACCGTCATCTTCCCGGTCGACGTCCAGGAGGAGGAGGCCCAGCCCTCGCCGCCGCGCGTCCACGGCGCGGTCTACAGCAGCGTGGGCTGGAACAAGCCGCGCATGATCCCGCACCAGAACGAGCTGGAGAAGGCCGCCGAGATCCTCAACGAGGGCAGCAAGGTCGCCATGCTGGTCGGGCAGGGCGCCGCGGAGGCCCAGGACGAGGTCGTGCAGGCCGCCGAGCTGCTCGGCGCCGGGGTCGCGAAGACCCTGCTCGGGCGCGAGGTGCTGGCCGACGACCTGCCCTACGTCACCGGCCCGATCGGGCTGCTCGGCTCGACCGCCAGCTACGAGCTGATGATGAACGCCGACACGCTGTTCATGGTCGGCACCAGCTTCCCCTACGCCGAGTGGCTGCCCGAGGAGGGCCAGGCCAAGGCGGTCGAGATCGACATCGACGGCCGGATGATCGGCGTCCGCTATCCCACCCAGGCCAACCTCATCGGCGACTCCAAGGACACGCTGCAGGCCCTGCTCCCGCTGCTGAAGCGCAAGGAGGACCGGTCCTGGCGGGAGAAGATCGAGACCGAGGTGAAGCAGTGGTGGCGGGTCCTCGACGACCGCGCCCACGAGTCCGCGGACCCGCTCAACCCCCAGCTCGTGGCCTACGAGCTCTCCCCCCGGCTGCCGGACGACGCGATCATCACCACCGACTCCGGCTCCGCGACCAACTGGTGGGCGCAGTACCTGAAGTTGCGTCCGGGCATGCGGGCCTCGCTCGCCGGCACGCTGGCGACGATGGGCGGAGGGACGCCCTACGCGATCAGCGCGAAGTTCGCCTACCCGGACCGACCGGTGATCGCCCTCGTCGGCGACGGGGCGTTCCAGATGAACGGCATGAACGAGCTGATCACCGTCAAGCGCTACCTGGACAAGCTGACCGCGAAGAACAAGACACTGATCTTCTGCGTGTTCAACAACCAGGACCTCAACCAGGTGACCTGGGAGCAGCGGGCCGAGTCCGCGGACCCGAAGTTCATGGGCTCGCAGTGGATCCCGGACGTTCCCTACGCGGAGTTCGCGAAGCTCCTCGGGTTCGAGGGCATCCGGGTCGACGACCCCGCCGACATGGGCCCCGCGTGGGACCGTGCCCTCGCGGCCGACCGGCCCGTCGTGCTGGAGGTCGTCGTCGACCCGGAGATCCCGCCGGTCCCGCCGCACATCAAGAAGGAGCTGGGCGAGAAGTCGGCGAAGGCGATGCTCAAGGGCGACCCCGAGGAGGTCGGTGTCATGACCAAGGGCGCCAAGCAGAAGATGCACGAGTTCACCGAGTCGGTGAAGGACGCCCTTCCAGGGAAGGACAAGTGACGGCGACCGAGGTCACCGTCCCGGCCCGGCCCGACCCGCGGTACGCGGCCGGCATGTCCGGCTCGGTGACGATCAACGTCAAGGGCCTCGAGAAGCACCTGCGCCGGCATGTGACCGGCGAGGTGCGCTTCGACCGCGCCGCGCTGGCCCTGTACGCCAACGACTCGTCGAACTTCCGGCAGGTGCCGATCGGGGTGGTCGTGCCCCGGACGCTCGACGACGTCGTGGCGACGATGCGGGCCTGCCACCGCTACCGGGCGCCCGTGCTCTCCCGCGGGGGCGGCACCAGCCTGTCCGGCGAGACGGTGAACAACGCCGTCGTCGTCGACTTCTCGAAGTACCTGACCCGGGTGGAGGACGTCGACGCCGCGGCTCGCCTGGTCACCACCGAGACCGGGGTGATCAACGAGCAGCTCAACAAGGTCACCGGCGAGCACGGGCTCGTGTTCGGACCCGACCCCTCGTCGCACTCGCGGTGCACGATCGGCGGCAACATCGGCAACAACTCCTGCGGCATCCACTCGGTGCAGGCCCGGCACTACGGGCCCGGCCCGCGGACCTCGGACAACACCCACGCCCTGGAGGTCGTCACCTACGACGGCGAGCGCTTCTGGGTCGGGGTGGACGAGGAGGACCGGCTCGACGAGATCATCGCCGAGGGCGGCCGCAAGGGCGAGATCTACGCGAAGCTGCGCGACCTGCGGGACCGCTACGCCGACGACATCCGCGCCGGCTACGCGTCCGTGGACGTGCTGCCCCGCCGGGTGTCCGGCTACAACCTCGACGAGCTGCTGCCGGAGAAGGGGTTCAACGTCGCCCGCGCGCTCGTGGGCACCGAGAGCACGTGCGCGATCGCGCTGCGCGCGGTGCTGATGCTCACCCCGGGGATGTACCAGCGGACGACCGTGCTGATCCAGTACCCGGATCTCCCCGAGGCCGCGCGCCACGTCCCGGAGATCATGGAGTGGAAGCCGATCGGGCTCGAGGCGCTCGACGAGCGGTTGATCGAGGACCAGCAGCTCAAGCACATCAACGTCCAGGGCCTGCACCAGCTGCCGCTGCGTGCGGAGGGCGGCGCCTGGCTCATGGTCCAGTTCGGGGCCGACAGCACCGAGGAGTCCGTGGGCCGGTGCCGGGAGTTCGTCGACTGGCTGTGCGGCGACAAGGGGTACGCCGAGAACCGCATCCGGGTCGCGAAGAGCGTCCAGGAGGGCGGCAACAGCGAGGACCTGTGGGCCATCCGGGAGAGCGGCCTCGGCTCCACGGCGTTCCCGGCCGACGGGGACCACTGGCCCGGCTGGGAGGACTCCGCGGTGCCCCCGGACCGGGTGGCCGACTACCTGCGGGACCTGAAGGACCTGTACGCGAAGCACGGTCTCGTCGGGGCGATGTACGGCCATCTCGGCGAGGGCTGCATCCACTCCCGGATCAGCTTCGACCTGCGCACCGCGGAGGGGATCCGCAACTATCGCTGCTTCATGGAGGCGGCCGGCGATCTCGTCGCCCGCTACGGCGGCACCCTCTCCGGTGAGCACGGCGACGGCCAGCAGCGCGCCGAGCTGCTGGAGAAGCAGTACGGGTCCCGCCTGATGCAGGCCATGCGGGAGTTCAAGGCGATCTGGGACCCGGACGCGAAGATGAACCCGGGCAAGGTCGTCGACGCCTACCGCCTGGACGAGAACCTCAAGCTCGGCACCGACTACAACCCCTGGCGGCCCGACGTCCGGTTCTCCTACGCCCAGGACGACGGCGACTTCGCCCACGCCGCGCTGCGCTGCGTCGGGGTCGGCAAGTGCCGCGACCCGGAGCCGACCCAGACCATGTGCCCCAGCTACCAGGTGACCCGCGAGGAGGAGCACACCACCCGCGGGCGGTCCCGGCTGCTGTTCGAGATGCTGCGGGGTGAGGTGATCACCGACGGCTGGCAGTCGAAGGAGGTCGCCGAGGGCCTGGAGCTGTGCCTGGCCTGCAAGGGCTGCACGAGCGACTGCCCCGTCGACGTGGACATGCCCACGTACAAGGCGGAGTTCCGGTACCACCACTACAGGTCGTGGCGGCGGTGGCGGTCGCGCTACGCCTACGCCTTCGGGTTCATCGACCAGGCCGCACGGCTGGCGTCGCGGATGCCCGAACTGGTCAACGCGGTCACGCAGACCCCCGGTCTCGCCCGCCTGGCGAAGCTCGTGGCCGGGTTGGACCGGCGCCGCCCGCTGCCCACCTTCGCCCCGCAGACGCTCCAGCAGTGGTTCACCGAACGGGGCGGCACCCGGAACCCGAACGGTCGCCGCGTGGTGCTGTTCCCGGACACCTTCACCAACCACCTGCACACCGAGGTGGGCGTCGCGTGC
Source organism: Pseudonocardia oceanicola (assembly GCF_047200735.1). Taxonomy (NCBI): domain Bacteria; kingdom Bacillati; phylum Actinomycetota; class Actinomycetes; order Pseudonocardiales; family Pseudonocardiaceae; genus Pseudonocardia; species Pseudonocardia oceanicola. The sequence goes on along the minus strand of NZ_JBJZON010000001.1, from coordinate 278,050 downwards.
GTGGAGGCGATCGAGGCCGCCGGGTGGCGGGTCGTCATGCCGGAGGTGCACGTCTGCTGCGGCCGGCCGCTGTACGACTACGGCTTCCTCGACGTCGCCGACCGCTACCTGCGACGCGTGCTCGACGTGCTCCGCGACGACATCCGGGCCGGCACGCCCGTCGTCGGGATGGAGCCGAGCTGCCTGGCGGTGTTCAAGGACGAGCTGGTGAAGATGCTGCCGCACGACGACGACGCGCGGCGGCTGGCCGGCAACGCGTTCCACTTCGGCGAGTTCTTCCACCGGTTCGACGTCGACCCGCCCCGGCTGCACGGCAGGGCCCTGCTGTGGGGGCACTGCCACCACCGCGCCACCGGCGGGATCGACACCGAGCAACAGGTCCTGGAGCGCATGGGGCTGGAGGTCGAGTCGCTCAGCGGCGGCTGCTGCGGCCTGGCCGGGTCGTGGGGGTTCGAGAAGGGCAAGTACGACATCTCGATGGACTGCGGCGAGCAGGCCCTCCTGCCCGCCGTCCGGGACGCCGACCCCGACACGGTCGTCGTCGCGAACGGGTTCTCGTGCACCACCCAGATCGCCGACGCCGACGTCGGACGCCGGGCCCTGCACCTCGGCGAGGTGATGGCGTTGGCGTCCCGGCAGGGGACGACCGGGCACCGGGACGGTCCTCCGGAGGAGGGCGCACGAGCACGGCCGCGCCCGGGTCGGGGCCGGCGCCTGGCCCGGACCGCCCTGCCCCTCGCCCTGACGGTGGCCGCGTCCGTCGCGGTCGCCGGGGTACGCCACGCACCGAGTCACTGACGGAAGGAGTCGCATGAGCGCGGGAAATGTCGTCGTCACCGGCGGGACCGCGGGCGTGGGACGGGCCGCCGTACGGGAGTTCGCCGAGGCGGGCTACGACGTCGCCGTCCTCGCCCGCGGGGCCGCAGGGCTCAAGGCCGCCGAGGAGGACATCCGGGCGGCCGGACGGAAGAAGGCGCTCGCCATCCCCACCGACGTCGCGGACACCGAGGCCGTCGAGCGGGCCGCCCAGCAGGTCGAGGACGAGCTGGGACCCATCGACGTCTGGGTCAACGTCGCCTTCTCCGGCTCGCTCGCCTACTTCTGGGACACGACCGACGAGGAGTACCGGCGGATGACCGAGGTGACCTACCTCGGCCAGGTCAACGGCACCCGCGCCGCGCTGGCCCGGATGCGGCCGCGCGACCACGGCGTGATCGTCAACGTCGGCTCGGCGATGTCGTACCGCTCCATCCCGTTGCAGTCGGCCTACTGCGGCGCCAAGCACGCGGTCAAGGGGTTCACCGAGTCCGTCGGCACCGAGCTCGCCCACGAGAAGAGCCGCGTGAAGATCTGCATGGTGCAGCTGCCCGGGCTGAACACGCCGCAGTTCGACTGGAACCTGAACAAGATGCCGGAGCACCCCCGGCCGGTCGCCCCGGTCTTCCAGCCGGAGCTGGCCGCCCGCGCCATCCGGTTCGTCGCGGAGCATCCGCGCCGCAACATCTGGGTGGGGCTCTCGACCGCCTACACCATCCTCGGCGAGCGGGTGGCGCCCGCTCTGGTGCGGGCCTACCTCGCCCGGACGGGGGTGAAGGGGCAGCAGACACAGGCCGACCTGCCCCGGCACGGGTCGAACGTCTTCGCTCCGCGGGACGACGACGCGGACCGGGGCGCGCACGGCGCCTTCGACGACCAGGCCTCCTCCCACGACCCGGTGTTGTGGGCGTCGATGCACCGTGGGGCCCTGCTCGCCGGCGCGGCGGTCTCCGGACTGGCCGGTCTCGTCGGAGCCCTCCGACGCCACCGGCGGCGGTGAGCGAACCGGTTCCTCACCGGTCACCGACACCACCCGATCGGGGGGTTCGGACGGGCCCCCGGCGGGCAGCCACCCCTGACGCACATCACCGCACTCGAGGAGGGACGACACGATGAGCACACATGCCGAGCACGGCAGTACGACCACGGGTGCTGGCGACGCCCCTACCGCCGGCGGCGCCCAGGCCGCCGTGGAGCGGGTGGAGCCGACGACCGGTGCCGACGTCCGACACGACCGGATCCGCTGGAGCGCGGTGTGGACCGGCGCCCTCACGACGCTGACCACCAACATCGTCCTGCAGCTGCTGTTCTTCTCGCTCGGCTGGCTCGACCTCGGCACCGGGAGCTCGACCACGGCCCTCGTCGTCTCCGGCGTACTGGGCCTCGTGGCGTTCCTCCTGGGCGGGATCGCGGCCGGTGCCTCGGCGCTGTGGCGGCGGGTCAACGACGGCATGGTCAACGGGATCGTCAGCTGGGCCCTGACCACCGTCCTGCTGCTCGCGATCGCCCTCGCCGGGGGCGGGGCGCTCGTGGGCTACTTCGGCAACGTCTTCGGCGGCTTCGGCACGATCGGCGGTCCCGCCGACGTCGGCCTGGCCCGGCAGACCGCCGGGTGGGCGGTCCTGGGTCTCGGCCTGTCCGTGGTCGCCAGTGCGCTCGGCGGCACCGTCGGCGCCAAGATCTGGCCGGGCCGGGGCAAGCGCGACGCCGACCGACGCTGACCGACCACGCGGCGCACCCGCACACCACCGCGGCCGTCCCCTGCAACATCGGGGACGGCCGCGGCGTGTGTGGGGCGCGAGTGGGGCTCGGCTCACCCATCGATCACCGGCCGGTCGATCACTGGGCCCGCGGAGGACCGGCGTCCGGGTTCTCGATCGGCACCTGCAGCCGGACCGAGCCGGCGTCCTCGAACGTGAAGGTGACCGGGTAGGTCAGGCCGGCCCGCAGCGACTCGCGGAGTCCGGTCAGCGCGAGATCGGCGGCCGTGGTCTGCGGCAGCGCGGTCGCGGGAGCGACCTCGCGATACCCGGACACCAGGGCGGCGCCGCCCTCGATGGGTTCGGTCCCGGCCGTCCGGGCGCCGGTCGCGGCGGGGCTCTCGATCGAGACGAGCCGGTCGGGGGTGTCCCCGGTGTTGACGATCGTCAGCTGCAGGGGCGCCTCCGACCCGGTGGCGTAGACCACGTCACCGTCGACCGGCGGCTGCCAGGCGAACTGGGCGTCGCGGACGGCGATGTCGCCCGTGCCGCCGTTCGCCCCGCCCGTCGCGGTCGTCTGCCCTGGGCGGGTACCGGCCTCCTGGCCGGTGCCGCAGGCCGTCACCGTGACCATCGCCGCGGCGGCGAGGACCGCCGCCGCGCGGACTCGTCCGGGGCGGCGGCGGGTGGGGTGTCGTCCAGGCTGTCGTGAGAGGTTCCGACGCATGGTCGGCGGGTTCCCGGTCCGGCCCGGCGCCCGACCCGGCTCACGGCATTCGTCAGGCAACCGACAGACCGGACGTCAGCCGGCGAGCCGGACGGACGCCTCGAGCAGGGACGCATGGACGAAGGCCTGCGGCAGGTTCCCGCGGAGCTGGCGCTGCACGACGTCGTACTCCTCGGAGAACAGGCCCGGCGGGCCGCAGGCGGCCCGGTTGCGTTCGAACCGGCGCGCCGCGCCGACCCGGTCGCCCTGCTGGTGTGCGGCCATCGCCGTGAGGAACCCGCAGAGCAGGAAGGCGCCCTCCACCTCGTTGAGCGGGCGCTGGTCGTGGCGGAACCGGTACACGTAGCCGTCGTCGCTGAGCTCCTCGCGCACCGCGTCGAGCGTGGCGATCGACCGGGGATCGTCCGCCGGCACCGCCCCGCGGAGCGCCGGGATCACCAGCGCGGCGTCCACCCGGGAATCCTCGGGGGTGCGCTGCCAGCGTCCCGAAGGGTGCAGCGAGTCCTCGGCCGTCGCCGCCAGGATGCGGTCGGCGAGGCCGTTCCACACCGCGGCGTCGGAGGGCGGAGCCGCCGCCGACGCGATCTGACGCAGGCCCGCGACGCACACCAGCCGCGAGTGCGTCCAGCGTTGCGGGTCGATCTCCCAGAGCCCGGCCCCGAGGTCCTGCCACCGCCTCTCGATCGCCGAGACCGCGACCGTGACCGCACGGAACCGCTCGGCGTCGAGCCGGTCGTGCCGCGCGGCGGCGGCGAACAGGAGCAGCGCCTCCCCGAACGCGTCGAGCTGGAACTGGTCACGTACGTGGTTGCCGATCACGTCGGAGCCGCCGGGGTAGCCGGGCAGGTCGAGCGTGTGCTGCGGCGGTACCGCCGCGCCGTCCATCGTGTAGGCGGGCATGAGGTTCGGGCCGTCCTGCAGGACGCGGGCCGCGACGAAGCCGACGGCGTCGTCGAGCAGCGGGTGCGGCCCCGCGGCGGCCACGGCCTGGCCGGCGAAGCACTGGTCGCGGATCCAGACGTAGCGGTAGTCGAAGTCCCGGCCGCGGTCCGCCCGCTCGGGCAGGCTCGTGGTGCCCGCCGCGACCATGCCGCCGCCGCCCGTGGTGAGGCCGCGCATGACCGCATAGGCGTGCCGCGCGTCGCGCTCGGCGATGGTCGTCCCCAGGTCCGGCAGGGCCTCCCGCCACGCGGTCTCGGTGGCGACCCAGGCGTGACCGGGGTCGGGCGGCGGACCGTCGAGCGCGCAGTCGGAGATCTCCAGGACCAGGTCGTGGTGCTCCCCCGGGTCGAGCCGCAGCTCCATCCGCAGTCCGCCCGCGTCCTCGTCGGGTGTGGCATCGCCCGCCCCGCTCCAGCGCAGCCGCAACGGGCCGGTCCGCCCGGTCCACACGCCGTCGTCGGAGCGGCGGACGCGGGAGAAGGACGCCCGGCCGAAGTCCGCGGCGGGCTGCAGGAGCACCTCGACGCGCGCCTCGCCGCGCACCGCGGACACCCGTCGCAGCAGCACGGCACGGTGCGGATCGCCGGGGAAGGCGAGGGCCTCGCGGCACTCCACGACGGCGTTCTCGTCGGTGATCCAGCGCGACCGCCAGATCAGGGACCCGTTCTCGTAGGAGCCACCCCACACGCAGCGTTGCCGCGGCGTGACCGAGTAGCAGCCCTGCCCGCCGAGCAGCGAGGACAGGACGGCGGGCGAGTCCCACCGGGGCGCGCAGAGCCAGGCCACGTCGCCACGCGGACCGATCAGCGCACCCCGCTCCCCGTCGGCGATCAGCGCGTACTCGCGCAGCACGTGCGGGCCCGGTCCGCTGTGTTCCCCCACCGCTCCCCTTCCCGAGGTCACGCCGGGCCCCCGCCGCCGGGCCCGCTTCCCCGCGGGGAGTACCCCGCCCGCGGGGAAGCGGACCTTGCGATCACCTGACGGCCCTCAGCGCGTCATCGCGGCGAACATGCCGGGCTCGTAGGACCCCGCCGGGGTGCGCGCGATGACATTGATCCGGTTGGCCGCGTTGATCAGCGCGACCAGGCAGACCAGCGCCGCGACCTGGTCGTCGTCGTAGTGCGTGCACACCCGGGCCCAGGTCTCGTCGGACACGCCCTGGTGGTGGTCGGCCAGCCGGGTCCCCTCCTCGGCGAGCGCCAGCGCCGCCCGCTCGGCCTCGGTGAACACGGTGGCCTCGCGCCAGGCGGCGACCAGGTTGAGCCGGACCGCCGTCTCGCCGGCGGCCGCGGCGTCCTTGGTGTGCATGTCGGTGCAGAAGCCGCAGCCGTTGATCTGGCTGGCGCGCAGCGACACCAGCTCCCGCGTGGCCTCGGGCAGCGACGACCGGGTGATCACCAGCGCGGCGTGGGCGAACCGCGTGCCGAAGGCGGCGGCGATCTCGTTGTGGAACAGGTCGATGCGTGCGTCCATGGTGGTCCTCGTTCCTGGTCGCTGGGCACTGGACGACCACCAGATGCCGGCGGCCCGGAGCACGTGACAGGGCGGCGCTGTGACGTGGGTCATGAAGAATGGGGGCGTGCGGGTGTCACGGGGCGGCGGTGGCCGGCGTCGGGTGGGGGACACGGACGACGGAGGAGGAGCCACCATGCCCGGCACGTCGCAGACCGCGCCCGCGGACCCCGCCGGGACCCGGGAGCACCGCCCGGACCCCGCCACCGCGGCGTTCCTCACCCACCGCAACCTGCTGTTCACCGTCGCCTACGAGATGCTCGGCTCGGCCGCCGACGCGGAGGACGTGCTCCAGGAGACCTGGTTGCGCTGGGTGGGCGTCGATCTCGACACCGTGCGGGACCGGCGCGCGTACCTCGTCCGGATCACCACCCGGCAGGCGCTCACCCGGCTGCGCACGCTCGGCCGGCGCAAGGAGTCCTACGTGGGCTCCTGGCTGCCCGAGCCGCTGCTGACCACACCCGACGTGGCCGAGGACGTCGAGCTGGCCGAGAGCCTCTCGACGGCGATGCTGCTGGTGCTCGAGACGCTCACCCCGACCGAGCGGGCGGTGTTCGTGCTGCGCGACGTGTTCGACCTCGGCTACGACGAGATCGCCGGCGCCGTGGACAAGACCCCCGCCGCGGCCCGCCAGATCGCCCACCGCGCACGGGCGCACGTCGCCGCCCGCCGTCCGCGCGGGGTCACGTCGCGCACCGAGACCCGGGACGCGCTCGACGCGTTCCGGCGCGCGGTCGAGACCGGCGATCTGCAGGGCCTGCTCGACATCCTCGCCCCGGACGTCGTGCTGGTGGGCGACGGCGGCGGGGTCAAGCAGGCGGTGCCGCGGCCGGTCGTCGGCTCGGACAAGGTGGCGCGGCTGCTGGCGGCCGGGCTGGGGCGGGTCGCCGGCGCGGTGTCGGTGCGGCCGGTCGAGGTCAACGGCTACCCCGCCCTGCTCCTCCACCTCGCCGGCGAGCTCGACAGCGTCCTGACCGTCCGTGTCGACGACGGGCTCGTCACCGGCCTCTACGCCGTCCGCAACCCCGAGAAGCTGTCGCACATGGCTCGGGAGACCGCCCTGCGGCGCTGAGGCCGGAAGGCGGGTGGATGCGGATCCCGCGCCGTCACCGAGGGGCTCCGGTGAGCCGGCCCGTCGTCGTCTCGGCCCGGATCGAGGGGACGTCCGCGGGGTCGAGCAGCCCGATCGACGCCGCGTGCTCGGCGATCTCGGTGCTGTCGTCGACGGCCAGCATCGGCACCCCCAGCGCCGTCACCCGGTCCGCCAGCGCGCGGACCTCGGAGTCCCGGCGCGGGGTGCGCCCCGGCGGACGGCGCACGTAGACCGCGCGGATCCGGTGCGGGTGCGCCTCCGCGACCGCCGCGTAGATCTCCGGATCGAGCTGGCCGGTGTCCCCGACGAGGACCAGCTCGAGCGCCGGGTGCTCGTCCAGGATGCGCGTGATGAGCCCGGTCTTGTGCTCGCGCGCACCGATCCGGAACAGGTTCCCGTGCCCCGGGCCCCAGTCCGTGAGCAACAGCGGGCCGAGCGGGAACGCCCGCAACGCGATGAACTCCAGCAGGGTGCCGTGCAGGTTCCAGGGACTGGTCGACACGTAGAAGACCGGCCTGCACACCCCCGAGGGCGGTGCCACCAGCGCCCGGTACAGCGCGGCCGAGCCGGGCAGCGGCGCGCGGTCCGCGGTCTCGGTCAGCAGGGTCGCCCGCAGGAACGCGAGCCCCCGGGTCAGCCCGGTCTCGAGGATGGTGTCGTCCACGTCGCTGACCAGGGCCACGTCCGCCCGTGGGTCGACCACCAGCACCTTCGCCCGCGCGGACGTGCCGCCCTCGAGGGTCAGCTCGGCCTCCTGCCAGCCGGGGTCCATCCCCGGCCGCTCGACGACGGCGTCGACGTACCCCTCGGCGTCCGCCCGGACGTGCCGGACCCCGCCGGGCGTGCGGATCGCGACGCGCGCCTCGGGCAACTCGAGGGTGAAGAACCGGCTGAGGCTCGCGAGGAGCACCTGACGCCGCGAGCGCGGACCGGGCGCGAGGTCGTCGTCGGTGACGGCGTCGGGATGCCCCATCGCCACCCGCGCGCCGATCCGCACCCGCTCGACCGACCCGTGCCCGATGAACGGGATCACGAGCGGGCGGCGCCGGCCGCGGATCACCACGACGACCATCACGACCCGGCCGAGCACACGCTCCGCCGCGACGGCCAGGCGGACGAGGGCGGCCTTCGCCTGCGTGCGCTTCACGACGCCCAGCGTGGCGTGCGGACGATCAGCACGCCACTCCGGGCGCCCTCCCCCTCCCGCGAGCCGGCTCACCAGGAAGACCGGTCCACCTGATCCGGCGGGGGGATCGCACGTGACGGGCTCCGCAGAGGGCACCGGCTCCGGGAGCGGCACGTCGGCGCCCGTCCGGGACCGGATGCTTGCGGCCCCGGGCCCTCCGGCGCTAGCGTCGTCGCGCCGACCACCGGCTCCTGCTCGGACCACCGCGAGAAGGCGATGCCATGGTCACCGCCCGGACCCTCCGGGGCGGTTGACGTTCCGGCCGCAGTACGGCCGACCGCACGGCCTCCTCCGGCGTGCGCACGAGTACCGCCCCGCTCCTCGGATCTCCTGGACATCCCCGGCGCGGACGACCGCGCCGGTACCGAGTGGAGTGTTTCCCCAGTGCCGGATTCCCCGCTGCCGAAGTCCCCAGTACCGGATTCCTCAGTGCCGAAGTCCTCTCTGCCGAAGTCCTCTCTGCCGAAGTCCTCTCTGCCGAAGTCCTCAGTCCCTACCTCAGCGCAGGGCAGCGCCCGAGCCATCCACGACCGGCCCCGCACGGGGCCGGCCCGGACCGAGGTCCACCCGCTGACCCTCCAGCAGGTGACCCTGCTGATCGAGGACCTCCGGCGGTTCACCCAGCGCTACGGCCTGACCCTGGCCGTCGGCTACCTCGCCTTCCCCGAGGCCCTCGCGGCCACACGGGACGCGCTCGCCGGCGGAACGCCCCCGGAGTGGTTCAGCCATCTGATCGTCGAACCGGACACCGAGCAGGTGGTGGGTCTCGGCGGCTACACCGGCCCGCCCCGGGACGGCGCCGTGGAGATCGGGTACAGCGTCGCGCCCGGCCACCGGGGCCGCGGCCACGCCACCGCCGCCGCGGCGGCCTGGATCGCCTCGGCCCGCGCCCGCGGAGCGACCCGCGTCGTCGCTCACACCCTCGCCGAGGAGGGGCCCTCGACCGCCGTCCTGCGCCGCTGCGGCCTCACCCGGGTCGCGCAGCTGCAGGATCCCGAGGACGGCCTCCTCTGGCGGTGGGAGCTGGGTCTCGCCGAGCAGCCGGCCCCGGGGTGCGGGTCCGCCTGCGAAAGTGTCCCGAAGTGACACGCGACCGGCGCGGCGTGCGCTGGGATCATCGCGACGGTGCGCTCGTCGGGGTGCGGGAGGAGCGGGGCGTCGTATGACTTCGGATGCCGTGGGCGGGGCGCCGCTCGCCGACGTGCGGGTGGTGGACCTGACCACGACGTTCATGGGTCCCTACTGCACGCTCCTGCTCGCGCAGATGGGCGCCGACGTCGTCAAGGTCGAGTCGCCCGCCGGCGACGTCGTCCGGTACGTCGGGGACGAGCAGGGCACCGGGCTGGGCCCGGTGTTCCTCAACGCGAACCGGGGCAAGCGCAGCATCGTGCTGGACCTGAAACAGCCGACGGGGCGCGAGGTGCTGCGGCGTCTGATCGACGCCGCGGACGTGTTCGTGCACAACATGCGGCCGGACGCGGTGACGCGGCTCCGGCTGCGCCCCGAGGACGTGCACGCCGCCAACCCGCGTGTCGTGTACTGCGTGGTCCGCGGGTTCTCCAGCGCGGGCCCGTACCGCGACAAGGCCGCGTACGACGACGTCATCCAGGCGGCCTGCGGCCTCGCCGCCGTGCAGGGCGGACCGGGCGAGCCGACCTACGTCCGGACGCCGGTCGCCGACAAGGCGACCGGCCTGATGGCCGTCGGAGCGATCGCCGCCGCGCTGTACCAGCGTGAGCGGACGGGAGGCGGTTCCGCGATCGAGGTGCCGATGCTCGAGACGATGGTGTCGTTCACCCTGCTCGACCAGCAGGGCGGTTACGTCTTCGATCCCCCGCGCGGCCCTGCCGGCTACGCCCGCACGGACTCGCCGTACCGCAGGCCGTACCGGACCGCCGACGGCCACGTCGGCGTCATGGTCTACACGGACGCGCAGTGGCGGTCGTTCTTCGACCTCGTGGGGAGGCCGGAGCTCACCGAGGACCACCGCTTCCGCATGATCACCGCCCGGACGGTCCACATCGACGAGCTGTACCGGCTGCTCGAGGAGGAGGTGCGCCGGCGGTCGACCGCGGAATGGCTGGCGGCGTTCGACGCGCGCGGCATCCCGGCGATGCCGGTGCTCACCGTGCCCGGGTTGTTCGGCGACGAGCACCTGCGCGCGACGGGCATGTTCGAGGACGCGGTGCACCCCACGGAGGGCTCGCTCCGGCTCGCCCGGTTCCCGGTCGACTTCGCCGGGTCCGCGCACGTCGACCTCCGGCCGGCGCCCCGGCTCGGGGAGCACGGGCCGGAGATCCTCGCCGAGCTCGGTGACGTCCCGGAGGAGATCGACGCGCCGGGCACCGGCTACCGGCGCGCGGAGCCCGCCGCCCGGCCCCCGGTCGCGGAGGCCTGATGCCGCGCATCGCCCAGGAGTTCGCCGACATTCCCTTCGCGCGGCTCGTGCCCGGCTCGGTCCACCGCACGCGGTACGCGCTGACCGCCGACCTCGTCGCCACGTACGTCCGCCTCGTCGCCGACGCCGACACCGACGCCGTCGACACCCCGGACGCCGCCGCGGACGGGCCCCGCATCGTGCCGCCGTACGTGTACTGCACCTTCCTCCCGATCTACCGCGCCCTCGGCGGACGCATGGAGCAGGGCAGCGTGCACACCCGGCAACGGGTGGCGCAGCGTGCCCAGGCGTTCGTCGGCGACGTCCTCGACGTCGAGGTCACCGTCGGCGCAGCCGAGTTGCGCGCGGGCAGGCCCACGGTCGAGCTCCTCGCCGAGTACGCCCGCCGAGGCGTGCTCATCTGTCGCACGACCTCGACGATCCTGTGGGGGTACGCCGCCCGATGACCGATCCACCCGGCGACCCGGCGGCCGTCCCGCCGACGCGGACGTTCACGCAGCGCGACATGGACGAGTTCGGCGTCGCCAGCGGCGGCACCGGCCTCATCCACACCGAGCCCGCCTACGCCGCGACGACCCCGTACGGGGCCACTCTGGTGCAGGGCGTCTACCTGCTCGCCGTGATCGAGAGGCACCTGTGCGAGCACGACCCCCGCTGGGCCGAGGGTGGCGAGCTCGAGGTCGGGTTCGTCGCCCCGGTGACCGAGGGGACCCCGTTCACCGTCGAGATCCGCGAGACCACGGACGCCACGGGAACCACCGACCGCGCAGAGGCGAGCGGGCGGTCCCTGACGTGGAGCGTGCTGGGTACGACGCCCTCGGGACCCGCCGTGGTCGGCACGGCGCGCGTGCTTCCGGGCTGATGGTCCGGCCTCGCCCCATGGGGCAAATTGGGACACGGACGGCTCCCGATTCCGGGGTTCCATCGTCACGTCAGCACGCCGACCGTCCTCGGGCCGGCCTCCCCGCCGGTCCGTGCAGAGCAAGGGAGCCCGACGGTGAAGTTCCAGCTGTTCATGCTGCCGACGATCCCGGCCACGTTGGAGGAGCGCGCCGCCAAGCGCCCCATCGGCCGGGACGTCGACGCCTTCCAGGCGATGATCGAGGAGGTTCGCGAACTCGCGGTCATCGCCGACCAGGCGGGTTTCGACGTGTTCTCGACCACCGAGCACCACTTCCACTCGGAGGGGTTCGAGGCGTCGGTCCAGCCGATGATGCTCTATGCCGACCTGGCCGCCCGTACCGAGAACATCGCCTTCGCTCCGCTGTCGCTGGTGCTGCCCGCCAACGACCCGTTGCGGGTGGCCGAGCAGGTCGCCTACCTCGACCACCTCACCCAGGGCCGGGTGTACGGCGGTTACGCGCGCGGTTACCAGGACCGCTGGGTGAACGTCTTCGGCCAGCACGTCCCCGTCAAGGGCACCCCGATGGACGGCAGCCCCGACGACAAGCACAACCGCGCGGTGCACGAGGAGTACCTCGAGCTGATCTACAAGGCGTGGACGGACGACCTGTTGACCTTCGACGGCGAGTTCTACAAGGTGCCTCCGAAGGAGGGGATCACCCGGTGGCCGGCCGCCGAGTGGACCCGCCGCTACGGGCACCCTGACGAGATCGACGAGAACGGCCACATCCGTGGGATCTCGGTGATCCCCAAGCCCTACCAGCAGCCCTATCCCCCGGCGTTCCAGCCGTTCTCGGTGTCCGAGTCGACGATGGTGCACACCGCGCAGCACGGCGTCATGCCGATCATCCTCGTGGCGGAGCCCGGGCAGTTCACGCACCTGGCCAAGCTGTACCAGTCCTCGGCTGCCGATGCGGGCCGCGATCTCAAGCTCGGGGAGAACATCGGTGCGTTCCGTGCGGTGGCATTCGGTGAGGATCGGCAGCAGGCCTGGAACCTGATGGAGCGGACGAACTACTACGGGTTTCAGATCTACTTCTCCGGGTTCGGGTTCTGGGAGGCGCTGCGCCTGCCCGGCGACGAGCAGACGTACCCGAAGGGTTCGGCGCTGCTGCCACCCGAGGAGTGGACGATGGAACGGTTCACCAAGACCAAGTACGGCCTGGCCGGCACGGTCGACGACATCAAGCGGGACGTCGAGGACCTGGCGACGATCCACGGCAACGGCGGCGAGCTCGAGTGGTTCTCCTGGTTCTTCGACCAGGGCCTGATGCCGGTCGACGAGGCCAAGCGGCAGCTCGAGATCTTCGCCGAGCACATCATCCCCGAGTTCCGCTAGAAGACCGGCCGGGGCGGGGGCGCGGCGGCCGGGGGGGACGCTGCGCGCCCCGCAGCCTGCCCGGACAGCCGCCTGCTGCACGGCCGTGGACGACCGCCGAGATCGAAGGAGCGCATGTGCCCGAGCACATTTACCGCATCATCGAGATAGTCGGATCCTCGCCCCGGTCGGTGGACGAGGCCATCCACAACGGGATCGCCCGCGCCGCGCACACCATGCACGGTCTCGACTGGTTCGAGGTCACCCAGATCCGCGGACACCTCGGCGAGGGGGCCGTCGATCACGTCCAGGTCGGGCTCAAGGTCGGGTTCCGGCTGGACGAGGCGGAGTAGGCCGACGCTGTGCGGAGGCGGACGACGACGTGAGCGGGAGCCTGGCCTGGGCGGCTGCGGTGGGCGACTCACTCGTCGACGGCGGCGTGGACGTCGCGGCACACCTGCCGGATTCGCGGCTGCAGGGCGTCCTCGCGCGGCTGGCCGAACGAGGGGTGGCGGGTGTCCTCACGTGGGCTCGACGGGCAGGGCGTACCGCCGCGGTGGCGCTCGAACCGGAACTGGGCGGTGGCCGTGGAGCCCACTGACGTGGCAGCACGACCCCGCCACGGTCCGGACCGCTTCACCGCCGCGGTCCGCGCGAACCGAAGGGGGCCGACCGGCGGGCACAGAGCAGGAGGTCACCACGTGCACAGCGGACCGGTGAAGGTGGTCGTACTCGGCCGCCGTAGCTCGGGACTACCGCTCGACCGGTTCCGGGCCTGGGCGGCCGCGGAGCTCGCCCCAGGACTCGCCGGACTGGCGGGTGCGGTTCGTCAGGCCCAGTCGCTCACCCTGCTCGGCGGCTACCGCAGCGGCGACCCGATCTACGACGTCGTGCACGAGCTGTGGTTTCCCGATGAAGCGGCGGCCCGCTGGGCGAGCTCCTCCCCGGCCTTCACCGCGCTGACGAGCGACCGCGCGCTCGACCCGGCCTCGCTGACCGTCCTGCACGTCGAGGAGCACGTCATCAAGGACCTCGACGAGCCCACCGGCGGGGTCAAGAGCATCGAGTTCGTGGCCCGCCGGGCAGACCTGCCGTGTTCGGAGTTCCGCCGCTACTGGCGCGAGGTGCACGGACCCCTGGCCGCCCGGATCGCCCCGATCCAGGGGTACGTGCAGAGTCACTGCCTGCCCTCCTGCTACACGGCGGGGGCGGCGCCGCGTTGGGACGGGCTGGCGACGACGTGGTTCGACGACACCGCAGCGATGCGCCGATCCGCGACCCTGCCCGAGTACCGTGCGACCCGCGAGGACGAGCCGCGCTTCCTCGCCCCCGGACACCTGCCGTTCCTCATCACGACCGAAACCGTCACCGTCGACTCGCCGACGCCCCCGTCGGCACCGGGAGCGTCATGACGATCTACGAGCTACGCGAGTACAGCGCCGTCCCGGGACGGCTGCCGGCGCTGGTCGAGCGGTTCAACTCCGCCACCTGCCGGATCTTCCGCAAGCACGGGATGGAGCTGGTGTTCCTCAGCCGCACCGATGTCGGGGACGACTCGAAGAACGAGATCGTCTACGTCCTGCGCTTCGACTCCTACGACGACCTGCAGAGCAAGTGGGCGGCCTTCTTCGCCGACCCCGAGTGGAAGACCGTGGCCGCGCGTAGCGAAGAGGCCGGTCCGCTCGTCGCGCGGGTCCGTCGGCGCCTGCTCACGACCGCGGACTTCCCGGGAGTCGAGTCCGGGCCGACGGGGTGAATGGCACCAGGGCCTGCCCACCGGAGAGTCCGCGATGAAGATCGTCGACGTCACCGCGTTCCCCACCTCGTTCCCCGTGAGCCCGCGTGGCGGCGAGCGGCTCGGGATCGGCCGCGCGGTCAAGCGTGACGCGGTGGTCGTGCGCGTGCGCACCGCCGACGGCATCGTGGGCTGGGGCGAGGCGCACCACGCCCGCTCGCCCGGCACGATCGGCCACCTGATCGACAGCACGCTGCGCGAGCTGGTCCTCGGGCTGGACGCCACCGACGTCATCGGCGTCTGGCGCACCGTCTATACCGCCCAACTCGCCAGCCATGGGCTCGGCGCCGCCGCCGCGATCGCGCTGAGCGGGATCGACATGGCGCTCTGGGACGTGCGTGGCAAGGCGGCCGGCTGGCCGCTGCACCGGCTGCTCGGCGGCGGCGCCCGGCCGGTCCGCGCCTACGCCGGGGGCGTGGCGCTGGGGTGGAGCGAGCCCGAGGCGCTGCTCGACCAGGTACGGCCGCTGGTCGAGCAGGGGTACCCAGCGGTCAAGCTGCGGATCGGTGAGGGCCCGGAGCGGGACCTCGCCCGCATCGCCGCCGTGCGCGCGGAGTTCCCCGAGCTAGAGGTTCTCGTCGATGCGAACACCGCCTACGAACTCGACGACGTGCGGCGCGTCGCTCCCGGACTGCGCGAGCACCGGGTCGCATGGCTGGAGGAGCCGTTCCCGCCGCACGATCACCGCAGCTACATCGAGGCCGCGCGGTTCGCGGGGGTGCCGTTGGCGGCCGGCGAGAACCACTACACGCGCTTCGAGTTCCACCGGCTGGTCGAGGACGGCGCCGTCACCGTCCTGCAGCCGGACCTGTCCAAGTCGGGCGGGATCACCGAGGTGCAGCGGATCGCCGCCATGGCCTCGGCGTGGAAGCTGCGCGTGCACCCCCACACCGCTTCGACGGGACTGAACATGGCCGCGACCGTGCACCTGCTCGCGGCAACCGAGAACGCGGGCTACTACGAGGCCGACGTCAGCCACGACAACCTGTTCCGTGACGAGCTGGTGCCAACGCCTCTCCCGATCCGCCCGGACGGCACCGTGCTCCCGCCGGACGGGCCGGGGTTGGGTGTGGAGGTCGACGAAGACTTCCTCGCCGCGCACCCGGTGATCGAGGGCCCCGGCTTCGTCCGATGACGTCAGGCCTCGGCGAGATGGTCCCGGATGACACGGCCCATCGAGTAGGTGAAGCTCACGTCCGCCCACATCACGGAGGGGGCCGACAGCGGCGCGGCGGGAGCCCACCGGGCGGCGGGGTGGCGCGCCCCGGGCTGCGCCGGGATGCCCGCGCCTTCACGGGCGAAAGCGATGAACCGGGGGAACCCCCGCCACCGGCCCTCCGCGTCGGAGCTGGTGACGATGGTGACGCCGCTGGGGAAGGTCGCCATGGCGTCGCGGAACGTTCGGGAACGGTCCGGACGGGCCGGTGTGCGCTCATGAGACCTGCGCACCCCCGCTCGGATCGTCGTGAGCGCCGGGCGGGAGCCCACCGATGTCGTGGTCCATCCGCACCCGCTTGGTGGTGAGGTAGCTGATGTTGTCGGGGTTCGGCGGGGTGACCAGCGGCTCCCGGCGGACGATCTGCACACCGTGTTCGGCGAGCCCGCTCTCCTTGGCGGGGTTGTTGGTCATGAGGCGGACGTGGTCGACGCCGAGGTCGCGCAGGATCCGCGCGCCGACGCCGTAGTCCCGGCTGTCGACCGGCAGCCCGAGCACGAGATTCGCATCGACCGTGTCCAGCCCGCCGTCCTGCAGCGTGTACGCGCGCAGCTTGTGCGAGAGGCCGATGCCCCGACCCTCGTGGCCGCGCAAGTAGACCACCACGCCGCGGCCCTCGGCCACGATCCGCCGCAGCGCCCCGTCCAGCTGCTCGCCGCAGTCGCAGCGCCGCGACCCGAAGACGTCCCCGGTGAGGCACTCCGAGTGCACCCGCACCAGGACCGCGGCATCAGGCCCGTCGGCCCCGTCCGGGAGCCCGGCGATCCGACCGGAGTCGTCGAGTTCGGCGTGCACGAGCGCGACGTGCTCGACGCCGTCGGCGGCGCGATAGGTCAGCGCGGTGAACTCCCCGTGCGCGGTGGGCACCCGCCCAGCGGCCTCACGACGGACGAGGGTGGACTCTTCACGGCGACGACGCCCGATGTCCGCCACGGTGAGCATCACCAGATCGTGCTCGGCTGCGAAGCGCTCGATGTCGGGGCGCCGGGCCATCGTGCCGTCGTCGTTGGTCACCTCGGCCAAGACGCCCGCCGGAACCAGGCCGGCGAGCCGGCACAGGTCGACCGCGCTCTCGGTGTGTCCGGGACGCTCGAGCACACCGCCGGGGCGGGCGCGAAGGGGGAACACGTGGCCCGGTCGGGAGAGGTCCCTGGGCCGAGTGGCCGGGTCGGCCAGCGCTCGGATCGTCGCCGCCCGGTCAGCGCCGGACACCCCCGTGCTCGTGCCGTGCTTGAGGTCGACCGAGACGGTGAATGCGGTGCCACGGGGGTCGTCGGCCTCCTCGACCATCGGCGTCAACTCGAGTGCCTCGGCGCGCTCACCGGGAATGGCGACGCAGATCAGGCCGCTGGTGTGACGGATCATGAACCCGATCGTCTCGGGAGTCGCCAGCTCGGCGGCCATGATCAGGTCGCCCTCGTTCTCACGGTCCTCGTCGTCGACGACGAGGACCATTCGGCCGTGCCGCAGCTCGGTCAGCGCAGCGTCGACCACGTGGGCCGATCGGTGCGCCCCTGCTGCCCCGTCCGCGCCGGTGTCGTGGCTGCGATGCATGGTCCGACGGTAGGGGCGAGGCGAGGCCTGGCGGTGTCCGAAACTCGAACACACGATCGTCGCCCCGCCCACCCGGCGTCAGAAGGTGGTGTTGTCCAGGTCGATCCCCGCGGCCTGCAGCTTCCGGTAGAGCGTGGACCGCGAGATGCCGAGCAGCGCGGCGGCATCCTTCTTGTTCCCACCGGTCTCGGCCATCGCGTCGAGGATGGCGTGGATCTCGGCCCGCTCGAAGCGGCTGAGCGTGAGACGCGGGGCGGCCCGCCGCACCTCCGGAGGCAGGTCGCCGAGCCCGGGGACCGCTCCGCTCGGCGTTGCGTCGAGCACGCGCTCCACCAGCCTCCGCAACTCGCGGATGTTGCCCGGCCACGACAGGCGCATGAGCAGCTGCACGGCCTCGGGTGCGAATCTGCGGGGGGCCGCGAAAGCGGCGACCAGTGTCGGGATATCGCGCAAGCGATTGCGCAGCGGCGGTAACCGGAGCTGATCGGCGTCGAGCCCGGGCAACACCGTGTCGTCCCAGGACGAGGCGCACGTGAAGGTCGCGGCGCAGCGCCACCCGCGTGCGCCCGCGTCGTCGAGGATCGCCGACAGGCGCCGTCGGGCGAGTCCGTCGAGCAGGTCCAGGTGGCGCAGCAGGAGCGCGCCGGGCGGTCCGGCGAGTGCGACGCGCAGGTCGTCGAACCATGCGTCGAGGCCGCTGATCTCGGCCCGCGTGGCGTCGCAGACCAGCAGGTCGTCGCCACCCCCCCGGAGGAGCGCGGCCCCCACCGCGGCCTTTCCGACCCCTGGTTCGCCGCACAGCACCACGGTCCGGGCCGCGAGCGCCGCCCGAGCCGTCCGGCACGCCCAGAGAAAGGCCCGGTCGGTACCGGCCAGTCCCTCGGGCGCGCAGACGCGGGGGGCGGGGCCCGTCGACGTCGTGGGCTCGGCCGCGGGCCGGATCTCGACCAGCGCGCCGATCACCTCACCGCCGTCCCGCAGGGGCATGGTCCGGGTCCGGGCGCTGCGTCCGCCGGGCAGTGGGAGCTCGCTGTCGACCGTCCCGTCCGCGCAGGAGCCCGCGAGCACCCGGGCCACGTGGTCCCACAGGAGCGGCTGGTCCACACCGTCCAGGAGCCTCGCGGCCTGCGGATTGGCCATCTGTACGCGGTCGTTGAGGACGAGGATCCCGGCATGGGAGCGCCTGCTGCCGGACAGGAAGTGCGCCAGCAGCGCGCGCTCCTGGACGGTCTGCTGCTCGAAGAGCCGCTGCTCGATCGCCTTCGCGGTCTGCTCGGCGAGAACGGTCACCAGCCCGTTGTCCCGGGCCGCACCGCAGGTGATGTCCAGAATGCCCATCGCGCGGCGCGTCAGCGGGTCCATGATCGGCACGCCGACGCAGGTGAACTGGACGAGCTCGTCGACGTAGTGCTCGTGGCCGTCGATGCGGGTGGTGCGGCCCAGCTCGACCGCCGTGCCGACCCCGTTGGTCCCCACCGCATCCTCCGCGAAGACGAAGCCGGGAGTGATGTGGAGGGAGTCGAGCGTGTGCAGGAGCCGCCGGTTCCGCACCCGGCGATCGAGGATACGCGCGTTCGCGTCGGTCACGAGGAAGCTCACGCCGAGGTCGCCGAGCCGCGCGTTCATCGCATCGAGGACCGGGCCGGCCGCACGCAGCAGCCGCGACTGCGGGTCGACACCCGGACGGTAGGGCGGGGTGAGGCGATCGGTGGCCACCGACCAGCTCGAGCACCGTTGCCACGACGAGGAGACCTCGGCGCGGACGCGTACCGGTGGGCTCCCCGACGAGAGGAAGGACTTGCGTTCACGTGCCAGGATGTCGTCCACCACGTCGATCACTTCCACCAGAACCTCGTTGTTCTGCAGAACCGGGGCGGCGGGCTCGCCCCCTCACGAACGATAGGTCAGGTCACCGGGGTCCGAGCTGTCGCAATCTGGGACATGGCTCCCCGTGTGCCCCAAGTTCGGACACCGGCCACCCCGCTCGACGCGGTCGAATCGTCACGTGCCCTTCCTCGGCACGTCACACGACCATCTCGGGAGGAAGCGATGGGTGTCACGCTCCGCGGCGTCAACCTGGGCTACATGAGCCTCGACATGTCGCTCCTGGTCAACAAGTCCGAACACGTCGGGACGCCCTACCACTGCCCGGCGATCGCCTACATCATCGACACCCCGCAGGGCCGGATCCTCTGGGAGACCGGTCTGTCCGCCCGGTGCCCGGACGAGTGGCTCCCGGAGTGGCAGCAGATCGTGGACCTCGGGGCCGTCACCCCGGAGGTGTGCCTCGAGATGCGGCTCTCCCAGCTGGGCCTCGGGCCGGACGACTTCCGTTACGTCGTCCAGGGCCACCTGCACACCGACCACGCGGGCGGCCTGCGGTTGTTCGAGGACGCCGGTGTCGAGATCCTCGTGCACGAGGACGAGTACACCCACGTCATGGGCCTGGACGAGGACAAGGACTTCTTCGCCCGCGTGGACTGGGCCTTCCTCGGCGACAAGAAACCCACGCTCATCTCCGGCCGCTCGATGGAGATCGCCGACGGCGTACGCCTGCACCACCTGCCCGGCCACACACCGGGACAGATGGCCCTGCAGCTGCAGCTCGAAAGCACCGGCACGGTCCTGCTCACCTCGGACGCCCTCTACCATCACGAGAACTACGTCGATCCCACCGGCGAGCCACAGATCTACTGGGACCTCGACAAGTGGCGCACCTCTCTGGAGTCGCTCGGGCAGGTCGCCAGGGAGAACGACGCCTGGCTGTTCCCCGGGCACGACGAGACCGGCATCCAGCACTTCGACGGACGCAAGGAGCTGACGGCGATCCGGTTCGACGAGGGCTACACGTACGCCTAGAGCCGGTCGTCGGTCGGTTCGGCAGAGGGCGGCACCGCGGATCGGAGGTGGTGCCGCCCGGGCCGATGAAGGGAAGTGCCCGACGGTGGGAACGAGGTTCGCGACGACCGGCGTCGTCGACTGCGACGTGCACAACGCCGTCCCCCGGCTCTCGGCCCTGTTCCCGTTCCTGCGGGACAGCTGGGTCGACTACTGCCAGGAGACGGGTGTCGAGGGCTTCGACCCGGCGTTCTACCCGCCGGGTGCCCCGCTGTCGGCGCGGCCGGAGAGCCGCGTCGGGGACGGACCGCCCGGTTCGGACCCGGCCGTCGTGCGCACGCACGTCCTCGACGCAGCGGGCGCGCGGTACGCCGTCCTGAACTGCCTCTACGCCGTGCAGGCGCTGCACAATCCCGACTGGGCGGCGAGCATGGCCCGCGCCCTCAATGACTGGCAGGCGGCGACCTGGCTGGCCGCCGACACCCGCTTCCGCGCCTCGATCGTGGTCTCGACGCGCGACCCGCACGCAGCCGCGCAGGAGATCGAACGGCTGGTGGGACGGGGATTTGTGCAGGTCCTGCTGCCGGCGTCGGCCGCGGCACCGCTCGGACAGCGGTCCTACTGGCCGATCTACGCAGCGGCCGAGGCGGCAGGCGTACCGGTGGCGGTACATCCGGGCGTGGGCGGCGCGAACCCACTCTCTCCCGTCGGGTGGCCCTCGTACTACGTCGAGGACTACGCCTGCGCGGCGCTCGCGCTGCAGTCCCAGCTCACCAGCATGGTGGCCGAAGGCGTGTTCGCCGCGTACCCGGGGCTGCAGGTGGTGCTCCTCGAGAGCGGGGTCACCTGGCTGCCCTCGTTGATGTGGCGTTTCGACAAGAACTGGAAGGCCCTGCGCCGCGAGGTCCCCTGGGTCGACCGGCCGCCCTCACACCTCATCCGCGAACACGTGCTGCTGAGCACCACCCCGTTCGACGCACCACCCGCCCTCGACCGCGCGTGGGTCGACCGGTTCCTCACCCAGCTCGGGTCGGTCCGGATGCTCCTGCACGCCGGCGACTACCCGCACTGGCACCACGGAGACGCGCCCACCGCGCTGCTCGAGCAGCTCTCGCCCCCCGAGCGGGAGCTCGTGCTGTACGGCAACGCGGCCCGGCTCTACCAGCTGCCCGAGGAGACCGGATGCACACCGGAACCTTGATCGACTGCGACGTGCACAACGCGGTCTCGGCGGACGCCGAGCTGCAGCCCTACCTGTCGGCGCGCTGGCGACGGCACATGGAGCTGGTCGGCTCCCGGACCTTCTCGCCGTTCACGAAGGGCTACGCCTATCCCAAGGCGGCCCGGTTCGCCAGCAGGCGCGACGCGTGGCCCCCGACCGGCGGCCTGCCCGGCTCGGACCTCGACTTCATGAAGGAGCAGCTGCTGGACGCCTACCCCGTGGAGCAGGCGGTGCTCAACTGCCTCTACCGCGCCCCGGAGCAGCGTCACGACGCCTACGGGGCCGCGCTCGCCGCAGCGGTGAACGACTGGCAGGTCGACCAGTGGCTCGAGCGCGACGACCGGCTGCGCGCCTCCGTCACGGTGCCGTTCGAGTCCCCCGACCTGGCCGCCGCGGAGATCGACCGCGCCTCGACGTACCCCGGGTTCGTGCAGGTACTGCTCTATCCGCGGACCACGGCCCCGCTGGGCAGGCGCCAGTACTGGCCGATCTACGAGGCGGCCTGCCGAGCAGAGCTCCCGATCGGCATCCACGCCGCCTCGACCACCCCGGGGCCCACCACCGCCACCGGCTGGCCGTCGTACTACATCGAGGACCACACCGGGCTCGCCGTCGCCTTCCAGGCCCAGGTGATCAGCCTGATCTTCAACGGCGTGTTCGACCGGTTCCCCGAGCTCCGCGTCGTGCTGCTGGAAGGGGGCTTCGCCTGGGTACCCGCCCTCGCGCACCGGCTCGACGCGCTGCACGCCCGGCTCGGCGAGGAGGTGCCCGATCTGCGGTACCCGCCGTCGCACTACCTGCACTCACACATCCGGATCACCACACAGCCCATGGAGGAACCCGAGCGGCCCGGTGACCTCGTGCCGCTGCTCCGCGAGGTCGGCGCGGACCAGCTGATGTTCTCGACCGACTATCCACACTGGGACTTCGACAACCCGCACCGGGCCTTCCGCACCCGCGTGCCCGCGGACCTGCACCGGCAGATCATGCACGACAACGCCTGCGCGACCTACCGGCTGGCTGCATGACCGGCTCGAGAGGGAACGTCGTCGTGGCGGCCGTCGACGAGATCCCACCCGGCGGCCGCAAGATCGTCCACATCGACGGACGTTCCATCGGCGTCTTCAATCTGGGCGACGGCTACGTCGCCCTCCGCAACACCTGCCCGCACGAGGGCGCGCCGCTGTGCGAGGGCGTGTTGTCCGGAGCGCTGACCTCGCCGAGGCCCGGCGTGTACCACTACGAGCGGCGCGGCGAGATCCTGCGCTGTCCGTGGCACCAGTGGGAGTTCGACCTCCGCACCGGTCGCTCGTGGGTGGACCCGCAGGGGCTCCGGGTCCGCAGCTACCCCGTCACCAGCGACGGCGAGCACGTCGTCCTTCACCTGTGACGCCCTCGCGACCCCTGCTCACCCCACGCCTCGCCGGGCATGCCTTTCGCCCGACGCGCGGCGCGAGGTGGCAGGAGTATCGGATGCGCGGGCGCTCAGGCCCCGTTCGACGGCCGCCGCCACGGACCGGTGATGGCGAAGACGTGTCCCGGCGACTGGATGCCGGCGAACAGCTGCTTCCCGTCCGCGCTGAAGGTCGGGCCGGCGAACTCGTTGCCGTTGAGGTCGTTGCGGGCCAGGGCGTACGACTTGCCCTGGTCGGTGACACCCACCAGGTGCTGCACGCCCTCGCCGTCCTCGGCGAGGATCACCCCGCCGTAGGGGGAGACCGTGATGTTGTCCGGACCGTCGAAGTTCGTCCCGTCCTGATCCGGCGTCGTGTTCACGGTGAAGATCGTCTTCAGCGTGATCCGCTCCTTGCCGGGCTCGTAGAACCAGATCTGCCCGTCGTGCTCGTTGACGCTGCCGTCCGACGAGCGCGCGAAGCTGGCGACGATGTAGGCGCCGCCATCGGCCCACCAGGCGCCCTCGAACTTGCGGCTCCGCGTGATCGCGTCGTCGGCGAACTGCTTGCGCGTCGAGGTCGTCGCAGCGAGCCGATCGGGCACGTCCACCCAGTCCACCGTGTACTGGGTACCCGGTGTGGTCGCCTCCGACAGGTCCTCGATGTGTGTGCCGCCGCGGCTGCAGCGCATCGCCTGCAGGCTCCCGGCGTTCTCGGCGAGGCCCTTCAGCTTCCACTTCCCGCCCGTGAACCCCTTCGGCGGGGTCCAGCGGTAGAGCAGGCCGTGCGGGTCGTTGGCGTCCTCGGTCAGGTAGATGGCCAGGGTCTTCGGGTCGACCGCGACGGCCTCGTGGGCGAAACGCCCGAGGAAGGTGAGCGGGACCGGGCTGTTGCCGACGTTCTCCTGTCCCACCGGGCTGACCTCGAAGACGAACCCGTGGTCCTTGGCCAGGACCCCGGAGCCGACGGCTTTGCCGGCCTTGTCCTCGGTTTCCTCGCAGGTCAGCCAGGTCCCCCAGGGGGTGACGCCCCCCGCGCAGTTGTTGTGGGTCCCAGCGACGGAGACGTACTCGGCGAGCCGGTCACCCGTGGCGCTCACCTCGATGTTGGTGGTCCCGCCTCCAGCGGCCTCGTCGTAGGTGAGACCCGCCCGGTGAGGGACGCGGAAGGGTTCGTCGCCACCGATCTCATGGTTGTTCACCAGGACGGTCCGGTCCTTCACGGTGAACGCCGCGGTGCCGTCGGTGTCGCTCGGCGTGGGCTCGCCGCCGTCGGTCAGACGGGTGACACCCGCCTCCGCGACGATCGTGTAGGAGAAGCCCTCGGGCAGCGACAGCAACGTGCGCGGGTCGGCTACCAGCGGTCCGTACCCGGACGCGGCGCGGGTCGGCGCGCCGAACGCCGGACGGCCCGCGATCGCGTCGATGCTGCCGAACAGGGCGATGCCGAGACCGACGGCCGCGGAGTTGCGCAGCATGGCTCGTCGGTTCAGCCCGCCCTCGGTGCGAGGAGCATCCGCGGAGGCGTGGTGGGGAGCGTCAGAGGTGGTCATGAACCCTCTTTCGGGCGACAACGGGTAGGGGAAGACAACGGGACCGAGACGACGGGATCGGGTTCGGTCGATGAACGCCGCCCGAGGCCGACGTGAACGCCTGCAGCGGACTCCGCACGGACGCCGCACACGCCGCTGCCTTCCGGACTCACCGCTCACGACTCCGTGCAGCGCCCCGACGCTCCCACCGGCCGACCTTCGACGGGGCGGACCCGGGAATCAGCCGATCTCCAGGTTTCGCATCGTGACCAGGGCAGTGGCGCAGAGCGTCTCCACGCCCCCGTCCAGGGCGAACACGTCCGTCGCGCCGACCGAGGTGGCGCGGCCCGCCTTCACCACACGACCGCGGGCGAGAATCGTGTCGCCCTTCGCCGGTGCGAGCAGCTTGACGGTGTAGTCGGAGGTCATCGACGCCCACCCGAGCGGAAGCATCGTGCCCGCAGCCGAACCGCCCGCGAAGTCGGCGAGTGCCCCCAGCACGGTGCCCGCGACGTAGCCGTCGTGCTGGGTGTGCTCGGGGCGCACGGCCAGGACCAGCTCGGCCGAACCCGGCGTGAGCGCGCCGAACGTGAACCCGAGGTGTGCCGCAGCGGGCATCGTGAGGACGGCTCGTCGCACGGCCTCGGCGAAGTCGGGGTTGGGGGCGTCCATCAGTCTCCTTCCACGTCGATCCGGGTGGGTCCACCCTCCTCGACGGCGGTGTCCACCGGGCGGGCGGGAGGCGACCAGCGGTCGAAGCCGCCGGCGGCGTGGATCGCCGCGGCAGCGGCTCGGCGAACCTTCCCGCTGCTGGTCCTCGGCACCCGTCCCGGCAGCGTGACGACGAGATCGGCGAGCGCCAGCCCGTGCTCCTGCGCCAGCGCCGCGCGAACCGCCCCGGCCACCTCGCGGGGATCACCGGAGCGCCGATGCTCGCGACGGACCTCCTGCACCACGACCAGTCGTTCCCCGTCCGGGCCGGGAACGGCGAAGGCGGCGCCCGAGCCGGGCTGCAACGCCGGGTGCGCGGTGGCGACGGTGTGTTCGACGTCGTGCGGATGGTGGTTGCGCCCACGGATGATCGCGACGTCGGTGAGCCGCCCGACGACGTACAGCTCGCCGTCCACCAGAGCACCGAGGTCCCCGGTGCGCAGGTACTCCCCCGTCTCGTCCTCGATCCGGGCGCGGAAGGTCTTCGCGGTCGCGGTGGGACGACGCCAGTACCCCTGTGCCACCGCGGGTCCGGACACCCAGACCTCCCCGACGGCGGCGGGCGGGCACGGGCGGCGCGTCTGCGGGTCGACGATCCGCACGGTCTCCCCCGTCAGCACCTCCCCCGAACCCGCGAGCTCGCGCACCCGGGCCGAGGCGCCGGCGACCCGGCCCTCCTCCAGGGCGGTCGCGTCGGCGAGCAGCAGCCGGGGTCCACGGAGCCGGCCGGTACCGGTGACGATCAGGGTCGCCTCGGCGAGGCCGTAGCAGGGGTGCATCGCAGCGGGATCGAACCCGTGCGGGCCGAAGGCCTCGGCGAACGCCCGAACGGTGTCCGGCCGCACGGGCTCCGCCCCGTTGAACGCGACCTTCCAACAGCTCAGGTCCAGGGTCGGGACGGGGCCGCGGGCGGCGGCGGCCACGCAGGCGTCGAAGGCGAAGTTCGGGCCGCCACTGGTGTGCGCGCGGTACCGGGAGACCGCCTCCGGCCAGAGCAGGGGCCTGCGGACGAACGCCATGGGCGACATCACGATCGCCTGTGCGCCCACCCACAGCGGCTGGAGCAGGTTGCCGATCAGCCCCTGGTCGTGGAAGAACGGGGCCCAGCCGACGACCGTCGAGCCCTCGTCGTGCCCGAACGCCCGCGCGATCATGTCCTCGTTCGCGGCGAGGTTGCCGTGGGAGACCATGACGCCCTTCGGGGCCGAGGTCGAGCCAGAGGTGTACTGCAGGAACGCGAGGTCGCCCGGCCGCCGGGCGACGGGGGCGCCCGCGGCCGGGCCGACCTCGTCCACCGCCAGCCACGCGGGGACCTGCGGCAGCGTCTCCTGCAGCGCGTCGAGGGAGGACCTCAGCGTGAGGACGGCCGCGGGCGCCGAGTCCGCGACCACCGCTGCGGTGGCCTCCTGCACCCGGTTGCGCCGCGGCGGGTTCATCGGCACCGCCACCACCCCGGCGTACAGGCAACCCAGGAACGCGATCACGAACTCGGGGCACTGCGGGAAGGCGAGCAGCGCTCGCTCGCCGGGCCCGCAGGGCAACGCCGCAGCGACCCCGGCCGCCCGCTCGTGCAGCTCGGCGTAGGTCAGCACGCGCGCCTCCGCGCCGCGCTCGTCGAGGAACACGTACGCGGTGCGGCGCGGGGTCTCCGCGGCCCGGCGCGCCACCATCTCGGGCAGGGTCGCACCCGGCGTGATCATTGCAGCAGCGCTCCCGTCATCAGCGCCGCGAGCTCCGTGCGGCGAGGCTGGTGGAAGAGGTGTTCGCCGTCGAACAGGTGCAGCGTGAACGCACCGGTCGTGACCTCCGACCAGGCCTGCACCTCGTCGACGGCCACGATCGGGTCGTCCCGGCCGTGGAACGCCGTGACCGGGCAGGGCAGCCGGGGCTCCGGCGTGCCCGTGTACTCCTCGGACAGGGTGAGGTCCGCACGGGTGAGCCCGAGGGCGTACCGCAGGAAGCGGGGCGGCCCGATGATCGCGCTGCCCAGCGCCTCGGCGAACTCCGCGTCGGGCAGCCGGTGGACGCCGTCGTGCCGCGCCGGGCACTGCGGCGCACGGCGCCCGGAGACGAACAGGTGCGCGGGCGCGCGCCCGGCTGCGTTCAGGGCCCTGGCCAGCTCGAACGCGATGACGGCGCCCATGCTGTGGCCGTAGAACGCCACCTCGGGCAGCGCCGCGATCTCGGGCAGCAGCAGGGCGACGGCGTCCTCGACCCGCTCGAGCGGCTCCTCGGTCGCACGGTCCTCGCGCCCGGGCAGCTGGGCCCGGACCAACCCGATCGGGGACGTGAACAGGCGCGGCCACCGGGCGAAGGACGACGCGCCCGCCCCGGCGTGCGGCACGCAGACCAGCGCGATCCCGTCCTCGGGCGGGACGTCGCGCAGCCGCCGTGACATCGTGGCGCTCATTGCGCACCGACCGCGACCGAGACCGGCAGCGCCTGCGGACTGCGCACGATGAGGCTCTCGGTCTGCCACCGCACCTCCCCGGCGAGGCGCAGGTCCGGGCCACGCACGAGGGCGTCGAGCACCGCCCGGGCCTGTAGCTCGGCCAGCGCCCCGCCGAGGCACCCGTGCATGCCGAACCCGAAGCCCAGGTGCGTACCGGACCCCCGGGACGGGTCGAAGGTGTCCGGGTCCGCGAAGACCGCCGGGTCCCGGTTGGCGGCGGCCAGACAGAGCAGCACCTGGTCTCCCGCGGCGATCCGGGCGCCGCCGACCTCGACGTCCCGGGTGGCGATGCGCGTGGTCATCTGGAGCGGACTCTCGTGCCGCAGCGTCTCACGGACCGCCGCAGGCACCTGCTCGGCCGCGAGGACCGGCCCGCGCAGCACCGCCAGTGCGGCGTTGCCGATCAAGGCGGCGGTGGTCTCGGTCCCCGCGACGAAGCACATGACCCCCAGCAGCGCGGTCTCCTCCTCGGTGAGCCGGTCTCCCCCGGCGGTCCGGGCGCCGGCGAGCTCCCGCAGCAGGCCGGGCGCCCGCACCTCGCGTAGCGCGGCGGCGAAGGTCGCGACGACCCGGGCGACCCGCTCCAGGTCGTCCACCCGCACCATGCCCGGCTCCAGCAGGAATCGGATCTCGTGCGTCCAGCCCGCCACCTGCCCGTGCAGCTCCGCGGGTAGACCGAGCCACGTGCACAACACCTCGACGGGCAGTGGCGCGGCGACCTCTGCCATGAGGTCGTGCCCCAGCCCGCCCACCCGCCGCTGCGCGAGCTCGCGCACCAGCGGCTCCAGCTCTGCCACGGCGGCCCGGGTGAACACCCGGTTCACCAGCCCGCGTAGCCGGGCATGCGCGGGATTGTCCGTGAACACCAGGGACGCCCGGCCGAGCCGCAGGATCAGGTCCGTGTCGACCGCGCCGCCGTGCCGTGCCACCAGGGCGGGGATCAGCTCGGCGCTGAAGGTCCGGTCCCGCAGCACGGCCAGGACGTCCGCGTGCCGGGTCAGCACCCACATGCCGAGGGTGCGGATCGGGGGTTCCGCCCGCAGCGCCGCGTACTGCGGGTACGGGTCCTGCCGGAACGCAGGCGCGAACGGGTTGAACCTCATGCGCCCCACCGCGAGCCGTAGGGCCGCAACGTGACCCGGTACAGCGCGAGCTTGCCCATGCGGAACCCGAGCGAGGACAGGGTGAGGTAGCGCTCGTACCGCGCCACGACCTCGGGACCGACCAGCTCGCGTGCCTCGGGCCGGGCGGCCTTGAGCCGTCGCGCCCACTCGGCGCAGGTCCAGGCGTAGTCGAGCCTGCCGTTGGACAGTGCGGTCACCTCGAGGACCCCCTCGGCCGCCGCGGTGATCTCGGTGAGGGTGGGGAGCTCGGCGTCCGGGAAGATCTCCTGCTGCATGAACCGACTCGCCTCGCCCGGGTCCATGTTCGCGTAGGCGATGGTCTGCAGGGAGAGTGCGCCGCCTGCGAGCCAGTCCCGGCAGCGGGTGAAGAAGTCCCGGTAGACGCCGACCTTGTCGTCCCCGGGCGCGGCGAAGTGTTCGAACGCGCCGATGGACACGATGCCGTCGTAGGGGGCCGCGGGCGTGTGGTCCCGCCAGTCCTCCACCCGCACCTCGACGTCCGGGAGGCCCCGGGCCGCGACGTGGGCCGCCTGCTCGTCGGACAGCGTGAGCCCGACGGCGGGCACCCCGGCCCGCTCGAGGATCCCGCCCCATCCACACCCGACGTCGAGCAGGCGGGTCCGGGCGCCCGCCGCGGCGAGGTGGTGGCGCAGCTTCCGCTCCTGTGCCTCCTCCAGCGTGTCCGCCCCGTGCCGCCACGCGCAGGAGTAGCTCAGCGTGGGATCGAGCCAGAGCCGGTAGAAGTCGTTGCCGACGTCGTAGTGGTGGCGGATGGACTCGACGGACGTCATCGCAGCCGCTCGTGCAGGTACGTCGCGACGGCCGTGATCGTCGGGTTCTCGAACAGCGCCTCCGGGGCGATGTCGACGGCGTACCGCTCCTCCACCTCCACCAGCAGCGACACCGCGAGGGCGGAGTCGACGCCGAGCCGGTCGAAGTCCACGTCCGGGTCGACCTCCGCCTCCGGGACATCGAGCAGGTTCGCCAGGTAGCCGCGGCACCAGGCGACGATGGACGGGACGTCGGTCGAGACGGCGGTTCCCATGTCAGGCTCCTGCAGGTCGGACGCGCCGGGACTCCCGGCGCTCGTCGGACGGGGTCTTCAGGTCCCAGGCGAGACCGGTCGCCTCCAGGACCTTGATCAACCAGAACCCGGGGTCGAGCCGGTACCAGTCGAGGCCGAACGACGGCGACTCCGGGAAGGCGTGGTGGTTGTTGTGCCAGGACTCGCCGAGGGTGAGCAGGGCGAAGATCCCGCCGTTGCGGCTGTTCTCGCGGGACTCGTAGGGCCGGGTGCCGAACATGTGCAGGAAGGAGTTGATCGCCCAGACGATGTGCTCCAGCACGAAGATCCGCACGAACCCGCCCCAGAGCAGCCCGGACACCGCACCCTGCCAGGACAGGTCCACGAGGCCGCCGACGAGCGCGGGCACGGCGAGCCCGAGCGCGACCCACCAGTAGTAGCCCCTCGCGACCCTGACCAGGGCCCGGTTCCTGATCAGATCGGGGGCGTAGTGGACGACGTTGGGGTACTCGTGGCGGCGCATCCACAGGAAGTGCGAGTGGGCGAGCCCGCGCAGCGCGCCGGCGAGCCCGCCACCGGAGAGGTTGGGCGAGTGCGGGTCGCCCTCGCGGTCGGAGAACTCGTGGTGGCGGCGGTGCAGGGCCACCCAGGAGATCACCGCGCCCTGGCCCGCCATGGAGCCGAGGACGGCCAGCACGGCCTGCACCGCGGGCGTCGCCCTGAAGGTGCGGTGGGTGAACAGCCGGTGATAGCCGACCGTCACTCCCAGCCCGGTGAGCAGCCAGAACCCGAGGAGCAGCCCGAGCTCGGTCCAGCCGAGGGGATGCACCCCCAGGAACGCCACGGCCGCGAGGGTGCCGAGGAGCGGGGCGATGTCGAAGAGCAGGAAGTGCCTGCGCTGCAGCTTGTGGAGGTAGGGACTGGAGATCGTCTTCCGGCGGGGTTCGGGTCGCTCGGCGAGATCGGTCGCGGCGGTCATGCGGTCACGCCTCCCAGCGTGGCTCGATCTTTCATGCGGGCCAGCAGGCCGGTGTCGTGCCGCCCCGCGCGGAAGTCCGGTTCGGCGAGCACGCCGCGCAGGAACGGTGCGGTGGTGGCGATCCGCTCGCCCTCGACCTGGGTCTCGGCCAGCGCCCGGTCCATCCGGCGCAGCGCGGCGTCCCGGTCGGCCCCCCAGGTGATCACCTTGGCCAGGAGCGAGTCGTACTCCGGCGGGATCCGACGGCCCGCCGCCACGTGCGTGTCCACCCGCACGAACGGCCCGCCGGGCAGCTCCACGGACTCCAGCAGCCCCGGGGTCGGGGCGAAGTCCTTCGCGGGGTCCTCGGCGTTGATCCGACACTCCACGGCCACCCCGTCGAACCGGACGTCGGACTGGCCGAACCGCAGCGGCTCCCCCATCGCGACGCGCAGCTGCTCGGCCACCAGGTCGATCCCGGTGACCATCTCCGTCACCGGGTGCTCGACCTGCAGCCGGCAGTTGACCTCCATGAAGAAGTGCGCGCCGTCGGCGTCGACGAGCATCTCGACGGTGCCGGCGCCGACGTAGCCGACCGACAGCACGGCCCGGACGGCCTCCTCACCGATGGCGTGCTGGACGTCGAGCGGGAGCCCCGGGGCCGGGGTCTCCTCGACGAGCTTCTGGTGGCGGCGCTGCACCGAGCAGTCCCGCGCGCCGAGGTGCACGCCGTGGCCGTGGGCGTCGCAGAGCACCTGGATCTCCACGTGCCGCGCGGAGTCCAGGTAGCGCTCCACGTAGACCCGACCGTCGCCGAACACCGCGGCCGCACCCGCCCGGGTGCGGCGGTGGACGTCGACGAAGGCCTCGGGCTCCCGGACGACGGCCATCCCGCGGCCGCCACCGCCCGCGACCGCCTTGATGATCACCGGGTAGCCGATCGAGTCGGCGAGGGCCCGGGCGGCGGCCGGGTCGTCGATGGCGTCCGTGCTGCCGGGGAGCAGCGGGAGCCCCGCCGCGACCATGGCGGCACGGGCGGAGGCCTTGTCCCCCAGGCGCTCCATGACCGCCGGCGGCGGCCCGACGAACGTGATCCCCTCGGCCGCGCAGACCTCGGCGAAGTCGGGGTTCTCGGACAGGAAGCCGTAGCCGGGGTGGACGGCGTCGGCGCCGGTCATCCGGGCCGCCTCGATCACCGCCGGGATGTGGTTGTAGCTGCGCCGAGCGGGGCCGGGCCCGATCCGGACGGCCTCGTCCGCCTCGCGGACCACGGCCGAGCCCTCGTCCGCCGTCGAGTACACCGCGACCGTGCGCAGGCCCATCTCCCGGCAGGTGCGCAGCACCCGCAAGGCGATCTCGCCGCGGTTGGCGATCAGCACGGTGTGCATGCCGCTACTCCGCCGAACCGCTCTGGGCCGCCAGCGCGAACAGCGGGGCGCCGAACTCCACGGCGGTCGCGTCCGCGCAGAGCACCTCGACGACCCGGCCGCCGCGCTCCGCCTCGACCGGGATCATCAGCTTCATCGCCTCGACGATCCCCACCTGCTGCCCGGGGGTGACCAGGTCGCCGGTGTCGACGAACGGGGCCGCGCCCGGCTCCGGGGCGCGGTAGAACACGCCGACGGTCGGGGCGGTCAGGGTGTGCTGCGCGGTCACCACGGCGGCACCGCCGCTCACGGCGCCTCCGACCGCGCCGGTGGGCGCCGGTGCGGCGGAGGCGGGCACCGCAGCGACGACGGGGGCGGGCACGCCTCCCCCGATCGGGACGGGCCGGGCGCTCGGGGTGTGGTCCGCGGCTCCGACCGCCACCAGGTCCCACTCCAGGGTCACGCCCGCGGCACCCAGCTTGATCCTGGCGGGCGGGTGGGCATCCGCGGCCATGGCGGACGCGGTGCGGTGCAGGGTCGCGAGGACCGTCTCGAGCTCGGACCGTACCGACGATCCGCTCGTGAACTCGCTCATGCCGTCTCTCCGATGTGGGGGGCGCCGTAACGGCGGAACCGCTCGTGGCGGCGGGCGAGGCGGGTCGCGCGGTCCATGCGCGAGAGCGGCAGCAGGCTGCCGACCAGCGCGGACCCGAGGTTCTCCGCGGCGGCCAGGTGATCGCCGTGTTCGGCCTCCGGCACCACGCCGTCGACCACGCCGAGGTCCAGCAGTGAGCGGGCGTCGACCCGCAGGGCCTCGGCCGCGCGCGGCGCGGCGCCCGCGTCCTTCCACAGGATGGAGGCGCAGCCCTCCGGGGTGATCACCGAGTAGACGGCGTCCCCGCACATCAGGACCTCGTCCGCGACGGCGAGGGCGAGGGCGCCGCCGCTGCCGCCCTCGCCCGTCACCACCGCGACCACCGGCACGGGCAGGCCGGACAGCAACCGCAGGTTCTCGGCGATGGCCACGGCCTGGCCCTGCTCCTCCGCCGCGACACCGGGGAAGGCGCCGGAGGTGTCGACCAGGCTGACCACCGGCAGGCCCAGCTTCCCGGCGAGCCGCATCGCGCGCGCGGCCTTGCGGTACCCGGCCGGAGTGGGCATGCCGTAGTTGCGCTTGGGCAGCTCCGCGGGGGTGCGGCCCTTCTGCGTGCCGACGAGCACCACCGGCATCCCGTCGAGCCGGCCGAGACCGGTGATCATCGCGGAGCAGTCGGCGGCCATCCGGTCGCCGTGCAGTTCGGTGAAGTCCTCGAGCAGCAGGTTCGCGTAGTCCAGCGTGGTGGGGCGGCCGAACCGGCGGGCGGCGCGCACGGCCTCCCACGGGTGCCGCTCGGGGAGCTGCGCCGCGTCCCGGACCAGGACCGACGCCGGTTCGTCGGTCACCTCGGCCGCGCCGCCGCCGACGGCGAGCAGCTTCGCCAGCGCGCCGCGCAGCTCGGCGCGGGGCGCGATGAGGTCGATGATGCCGTGCTCGAGGAGGTACTCGGCGGTCTGGAAGCCCGCGGGCAGCGTCTCGCCGATGGTCTGGGCGATGACCCGCGGGCCCGCGAAGCCGAGCCGGGCACCGGGCTCGGCCACGATCACGTCGCACAGGGTGGCGAAGCTGGCCGCGACGCCGCCGTAGGTCGGGTCGGTGATCAGCGAGATCGTGAGCACCCCGGCCTCGTCGAGCCTGCGCAGCGCCTGGCTCGTCTTGGCCATCTGCATCAGGGCGAGGATGCCCTCCTGCATCCGCGCCCCGCCCGAGGCGCTGACCAGCAGCAACGGTGTCCGCTCGGCCTCCGCGACCTCGCAGGCCCGGGTGATCGCCTCGCCGACGGCCGCACCGAGCGACCCGCCGAGGAACCGGAAGTCCATGGCGGCGACGACGACCGGGTGCCCGGCGATGCGGCCGCGCGCGCAGAGCACGGCCTCGTCGAGTCCGGTGCGGCGACGAGCGTCGCGCAGCCGGTCGGGGTAGGGCTGGGAGTCGACGAAGGCGAGGATGTCGCTGACGTCGGCGTCCGGGACGTCGACGGAGAGGGCCTCGGCAGAGCCCACGTCGAGCAGCTGGACCAGCCGCTCGGGCGCGGTCAGCGGGCTGTGGTGGCCGCACTCGGGGCAGACAGCGGCGGCGCGCTGCAGCCGATTGGCGTAGACCATGGCGTCGCAGGAGCGGCACAGCACCCAGTCGACGCTGCGCGGGGTCTCGGGGCGGGGGATCGGCGGGGCGGGCAGGGTCTCGGTCACGGCAGGATCTCCGGTCGGTGAGCGGCGCACCCGGCGGGCAGGGTGACGCCCGCGAGGCGCAGGGTGGTGACGCGGCTGTGGAAGGCCGCGCCCCGCATGAGGTTCTCGGCGATCCCGCTCACGGTGCGGGCGCCGACGGGTTCGAGCGGGGTGCCGGCGAGCCAGGTGTTGGCTGCGCCCATCGCGGCGCCGCACCAGATCTGGTAGTCGGCGGCGCGGTCGGCGACCCCGGCCGCCGCCCAGTTCGACGACAGCCCGAGGTACCAGCGGAACACCAGCGCCATCCGGCGCTTGGGGTTCTCGGCGGCACGGGCGATCTGGTCCGGGTCGCGACGGGTGAAGTAGTCGACGGTGTCCGCCCACACGTCCTCGAGCGGGCGGCGGAACACGGTGCGTTCGAGGGACTCCCGCTCGGCGGCGGGCAGGTCGTCGAGACCGTCGTGGCGGCGGTAGAGGTCGTGGAGCCGCCGGGCGCGGGAGGGGAACATCGTGCCGCGGCGCAGGACCTGCACGTCGACGCCGAGCTCGAACATGTCGCTCGACGGCGCCATCTCGCAGTCCGTCACCCCGGCCTGCCCGAGCAGCTCCTTGGCGATCGCGGACTGCCCGGACTCGACACACGCCTGGTTGACCGAGCCGGTCACGACGTAGTCGGCGCCCTGGGCGAAGGCCGCGGCGGCGGCCTCCGGGGTGCCGATCCCGCCCGCCGCGCCGATCCGCACGCGCGGGTTCAGGCGGTCGCGGAGCCGGAGCAGCTCGCCGAGCAGGACGGGCAGCGGGCGGCGGTCGGTGTGGCCGCCGGAGTCCGCCTCGGCGGTGATGTCGTCCGCCATCGGGACCCCCCGGGCGAGGGTGGCCTGCTCGGCGGTGATCCGCCCCTCCTCCACCAGCCGGCGCAGGATCGGCTCGGGCGCCGGTGCGAGGAACAGCTCGGCGATCTCGGTCCGCGACACCTTCGCCACGACATGGTGCCCGATCCGGGTGGACCCGTCGGCGGCGCGGGACAGCCCGAGCGCCCGGTAGCGGACGACCTCGGGCGTCAGCTCGAGGAACGCGGACGCCTCGACCGCCGTCACGCCGTGCCTCACACAGAGGTCGACGGTGGACCGCTCCATGGCGAGCTCGCTGGGGCTGTGGATCAGATTGCAGGCGAACGGCTTGCCCGGCGCGCCCCGGGTGATCGCGGTGAGTCCGGCGTCGACCTTCTCGGAGACGAGTCCTGCCGCGCCGAAACTCGCCAGGACGCCCGTCCGGGCCAGCGCCGTGACCATCTCCGCAGACGCGATGCCGTGCGCCATGGCGCCGGCGTGGTAGGCCAGCCGGACGCCGTGGGTGCGGCGGAACGCGGGGGCGCCCAGCCGGGCCGGGGGTAGCGGCCCCGCGGACGCGAGCACCTGCACGCCGGGGCGGCGCGCCCCGGCCGCCTCGTTCGTCGCACCGACGCCGCGCTCGTCCCGGACCACGTACACCGGCCGGTCGAGGTCGGCGAGGACGCGGTAGAGGTCGTCCGCGGTCCGGGCGAGCAGCTCGCCGCGGGACAAGGCCGTCAGGTCGGGCCCGGTGAGGCCCGCCGTCGTGATCTCGGTGGTCACCATGCCGGCGCTCCCTTCTCACGCGCCTCGGCGGCGACGTCGGTCAGCTCGTAGATGCGCAGGCCCGGCTTCCAGACCGAGGCGTCGGCGACGACGCGCACCCGACCCGGCCGCCGCTCGATCCGCGTGACGTGCACCTCGAGGGTCATCTCCCCGTCCTTCGCGAGGATCTGGCCCCGGTAGCGCCAGGCCAGCTCGACGCCGGCGGGGACGACGAACTCCGGCTCGGCCAGCTCGCCCACCGCACCCGTGTCCACCAACCACTCCTGCAGTGCCTGGATCACCGCCTCGACGCCGAGCGAGCCGGGCATGACCGGGTCGAGGTGGAAGTGCCGGGCGAAGAACCAGTCGCCCTCGTGGACGGTCCGCCGGGCTCGGACGTAGCCCTGCCCGTGCACGCCGCCCCCGTCGACGACCTCCAGGTCGCGCACCAGGTCCAGCTCGCCGGAGGCGCCGGTCCGCCCACCCGGGACGGTCCGCGCCGGCGAGGGATGCTGCTCCAGCCAGGTCGGGACGAACGTGCCGTTGTCCAGACCGGTCTGGTTGGCCAGGGCGGTGGCGTTGAAGAAGCCGAACAGCGAGCGGCCGGAGTAGAACGGGCCGACCTGCGAGCGGTCCTCGCCGTCGAGCCACAGCTCGTAGGAGAAGCCCTGCAGCACCGCACCCGAGAGCACCGTCGTCGACAGGAGCTCGGAGCGCTGGACGATCGTGCGCCCGCGCAGGTCGACCTCGCGGTGCAGGGTTGCGCTGCCGTCGAGGTTGCGCAGGCTGTAGTTCTCCTCGGGGTCGGTGAGCGTGGCGCCGAGGTGGTAGCCGAGCAGCAGCGCCGACTGCAGCGACGTCTCCATGAGGATCACGTTCGGCACGCTCGGGCCGGGCGCGGCGCCGTAGTACCAGGCGTCGGCGGCGGAGTCGTACTCCGTCTCGCCGACGCCGCGGGTCAGATCGCCGCGCCTGCCGTCGACCTCCATGACCCGACCGACCAGGCGGAGCCCTCCCGCGGGCGGCCGGGTCGCGCGGACCCGCTCGTACCGCGCGAACTCGGGCCCCAGCGCCATCTGCAGATCGCCCACGGACGCAGTCGCCAGCGCCAGCTCGTCGACGACGGCGAGGGCGCCGGTCACGCCACGCCGGACCGGCAGGGCGGGCGGGTTGCCACCGCGGCGGGTGCCGAGCGGGGTGCCCGGCTCCTCGCGGACGGTGACGGTGAGCCCACGGACCAGGCCGCCCGGGCACAGCTCGACGTCGACCCGCACCCAGGGCCGCGGCAGCAGGTCGGCCGCGGTGACCTCGGCGCGCACCACCACCTCCGTCTCGATCTCCGGCTCGATCTCCGGCTCGATCTCCGGGGCCTGTGAGGCTCCCGTGGCCTCGGGCAGGACCTCGCCGCCCTCGACCGCGAACCGGGCCGCGGGAACCACGGTCGGCAGTCCCAGCCAGCCCGCGATCACCTGCGCGACCTGCGCGGCCAGGCCGCGCAGCTCGGCGGCGTCGGCGGGCGGGGCGGCGACACCGCGAAGGACCGCGACGCCGACGGGACCGCCCGGCCGCAGCTCGGTGACGGCCCGCAGCGGACCACCGTCGAGGCTCGGGCCGGGCTCGCCGCGCTCATGGCGCGGGCCGAACACGGCGGCCAGATCACCGCGCCGCAGCTGCTCGAGGGCGGCGGCGTCGAGGGTGGTGACGAGGGCCGGGGCGAGGGGCTCCAGCCCGCCCTCCGGCCGGAAGCGCGCGGGGTTCAGAGCGAGGCGGGGCGGGGCGGCGGTGAGGGCCGCCTGACCGACGGCGGCAGCCGGGGCCCGGGTGATGCCGGCCTGGACCGGGGCGGCCGCCGGCACGGGGCGACCGCCGCGGAGCGCGGCCAGCGCCGCCTCCTGCCACGCGGCCTGGACCTCGATGGCGGAGCGGTGCGCAGCCACGAGCTCGGCCCGCAGCTCCCCGACCAGGCGGGCGGCGAGGGCCTCGGCGGAGTCGCTCGGGACCCCCGCCATCTGCGCACGGTTCGCGTCTCGGACGGGAGCCACTCGCTCCTCGACCGTCCCGATCCCCGGCTGCGGACCGGGGACGCCGGCGAGGGCGTCGAAGGGCTCGCCCTCGAAGGTGATCTCCTCGAACCCGGTGCTCATCGGGAACCCTCCTCGTTCCGGGCCCGGACCGCTTCGGCGAACTTGGCGGCCATGTCCGGGGTGCTCACGGCGCCGACGTCCCGCCAGCGCTGCAGGATCCGGCCCTCGGGGTCGGTGACCGTGGCGTTCACGGTGACCCCGCCGCTCGTCGGGCGGAGGCCGTCGGCAGTCACCCGGAACGGTGTGCCCGCCGGGATCGGGGCGTAGAGGTCGACCGCACCGACCGACAGCGGCAGGCAGCCGGCTTGCAGGTGCCAGACCCCGAGGACCGACGCGACCTGCAGCACGACGTCGCCGAGGACCGGGCTGTGCAGCTCGGCGGCCCAGCCGCCCCCGGCGAGCGGGGTGTCGTCGAGCTCGCACTCCGCGACCAACCGGGTCGGCTCCTTCGCGCCACCGCTGGTCGAACCCGCGAGCTCCTTCTCCACCACCCGACGCAGACCCTGCAGCAGCGGGCCGTGGAAGAGGTCGGCGTCCCGGTAGACCTGCAGACCGTCGTCGCCGGTCGTGGGCTCCCACGGCTCTGCGGTCGGCGCGACCGTCGGGCCGGGGGCGAGCAGCAGGGTGGCACCGAAGTGGGGCTGGGACGGAGCGTGCGGAGTCGACCCTCCGTGCTGGGTGCCGCCGCTGGTGATGCGAGCGTGCAGCGTGGGAGTGCCGCCCTCGACCGTCCCGCCGTCGAGCGTCAGCTCCAGCTCGCCGGGCTCGCTGCCGTCGAGCACGATCCCGCGATGTACCCCGACGTCCCGCAGCCCGACGACCCGCAGGTCGCGGTGGATCCGTTCGGCCGTGCGCGCCATCCAGCCGATCGCGGCGGACAGCGGGAGCACCGGGTGCGCGCCGATCCGGTGGTCGGCGACGACGGCGTCCCGGGTCAGCCGGTGGGTCTCGCGGCGGACCGTGACCGCCCGGACGGGCTCCGGCGCCACCGGGGCGAGCGCGCCGCCGGGCGCCACCAGCACCGATCGGGCGCCGTTGCCGATCTCCTCGACGAAGGCCGCGGCAGCGGTGGTCGGGTCGAGCAGTGCGACCCCGCGGGCCGCGAACAGCTCCTTGAGCTCCGGCGTGACCATCCCGCCGTCCCAGGCGCCCCAGTGGATCGCGGTGCCTCGCTGCCCCTTCTGGCTGAGCGTGGCGGCCGCGCGGTCGAGGGCCTCGTTGGCCGCGGCGTAGTCCGCCTGGCCCGGGTTGCCGAGGACACCGGCGACCGAGCCGAACACGACGACCCGGGGCGAGGTCTCGACCGCGTCGAGGACCGCGCGGAGCCCGCCGAGCTTCGGCCCGATCACCCGGCCGACGGCCTCGGCGGTCTTGTCCGGCAGGGCGGCGTCGGCCAGTGCGCCGGCGCCGTGGACGAGGGTGGTGACCCGGCGGGCGTCGTCGCCGAGGGCGGCGCGGACACCGGCGGCGTCGGCGACGTCGGCGCTGAGGTACCGCACCCGGGCACCGGCCGCGCGGACCGCGTCCAGGGTGGAGCGGATCTCGCGCCGCGCCCGCAGGGCGGCGACCTCGCGCTCCACCTCCTTGGGCCCGAAGCCACCGGTCCCGTTGCGGAGGTTCGTGATCAGGGCGGTCTTGAGGCCGTCGTCGGCGACACCCGCGGCCCACGCGGGCTCGGGCTCGTCGACACCGGTCGTGCGGCCCAGCAGCAGGAACTCCGCCGGGACGCGCCCTGCCGCCGAGAGGGACCGGGCCAGGGCGATCACACAGGTGGCGGTCACGCCGCGGCCGCCGCCGGTGACGAGCACGACGTCGTCCGCGGTGAGGCCGGGCTCCCCGGGCGTGACACCGGCGGGGCCGTGGTCGGTGCGGACCGGGGTCCAGCGGGCGCGGTCGGCGTCGACGCCGACCTCGGCGACCAGGTCCGGGTCGTGCAGCTCGGCGAGGACGACGTCCGCGAGCGCGGTGTCGTCGAGCCCCGGCGCGACGTCGAGGGCGCGGGCGAACACGGTGGGCGCCTCGCGGGCGAGGGTCTTGGCCAGCCCGGTCAGGCCGCCCTGCAGGGCGAGCCCGAGCTCGGCGGTGCCGCGGTGGCCGAGCCCGCCGTCGACGCGGGTGACGGTGAGGAAGGCCGCGCGGGAGCTCTCGGCGGTGCACCGCAGGGCCTGCACGGTCGCGCCCGCGGTCAGCACCGCGTCGGTGAGCAGCTGCTCGGCCGGGACGTGCGGGCCCGCCAGCACGAGCACCGCGTCCAGGCTCTCCGGCCGCTCGCCCCCGGTCACGACGGTCCAGCCGCGACCGCACAGGCCGTCGACCAACGCCGCGGGCGCGGAGGTGTCGCACTCGACGATCCACGCCACCGGCTGCTCCGCGAAGGGTGCGGCGAGCCGGTCGATCGGCGGGAGCGGCGCGAGGTCGATCGTGAAGCGGTGCGGTCGGGTGTCGGTGCTGGTCTCGGGGGCCTGCTCGGGCTCGGCGACGGCCCCGGGCTCCGCTGCCGGGGCACCGGCGAGCACTCCCACGATGTCGTCGACCGAGCGTAGCTCCGCGAGCTGCTCGGGGCCGACCGCGGTGACCCCGGGGACACGCTCGACGACGGCACCCAGGATCTGCACCCGCTTGATCGAGTCGATCCCCAGGTCCGTCTCCAGGTCCATGCCCGGCTCGATCATGTCGACCGGGTAGCCGGTCTTCTCCGAGACGACCTCCAGCAGCGCGCTGCGCACGGCGTCGGGGTCCACCCCGGAGGACGGCGCCGGGGCGCCCGTCGCTGCGGTGAAGGCGCCCGACGCCGCGGCGGGGGCGTCGGCGAGTACGCCGACGATGTCGTCGACCGACCGCAGCTCCGCGAGCTGCTCCGGCCCCACCTGCGGCAGCCCCGGGACCCGCTCGGCGACCGCACCCAGGATCTGCACCCGCTTGATCGAGTCGATCCCGAGATCGGTCTCCAGGTCCATCCCCGGCTCGACCATCTCCACCGGGTAACCGGTCTTCTCGGAGACCACGGTCAGCAGCGCGGCGCGCACGGCCGCGGCGTCCGGTCCGGTGCTCGGCGCCTCACCGGCGGGCGCGGGTGCGATGGTGGTGCTGGTGGCGGTCTCACCCGGCGATGGGGCAACCGGCCCGGGGCTGGGGGCAGCGGCCGGGCTCGGGTCGATCGGGGTCGCGGTCGGGGTACTGAACAGATCCGTCGCCGTCCCGGCGCCGGCCAGGGCGGACGGGTCGGCGACGGCACCGGATCCGTTCCCGTTCACCCCCGCCGTCAGCCCTGTCGGACGGTTCTGGGCAGGCACCAGGTCCGCTGCCGGGGCGTCGCGGAGCCCGAGGGCCGAGCCGCCCGTGCCCCCCGCCAGCCCCGTCATGCGGGAGAGCACCTCGTTGGCGTGGGTGTGGCCGCGGCTGATCGCGAGTGCGGAGTCGGCGACCGCGCGGACGCCGGCCTGCACCTGCGGGTCGACCTCGGATCCCTGGGCGCGCAGCACGTCGACCAGGCCCTGCGTGATTCTGAGCTGGCTGTCGAGGTAGCGCGCATGCAGGTCGACGTGCTCGGCGAGCGGGTCGCCTGCGAGCGGGGTCTCGGACGCGGTCGGCGCTCCGACGGGCGGGAGGGGTGCGGGCGCGCCGGACAGGGCGACCGCCGCGGCGGCGGTGGTCCCGGCGCTCGGCACGGGGGCGCCGGTGGGGAGCGCCGCACCCGGCGCGGGGGTCGCAGGGGGCTCGTCGGTGGGCGGAAGGGTGGACCCCGTGACCGGTGCGGCCGGGGCGGCAGGCAGCGTGACCGTGTAGCCGGCCGTCAGCGCCTCCCGGTAGGCGGCGGTGCGGGACTCGG
Organism: Pseudonocardia oceanicola; assembly: GCF_047200735.1. Classification (NCBI taxonomy): domain Bacteria; kingdom Bacillati; phylum Actinomycetota; class Actinomycetes; order Pseudonocardiales; family Pseudonocardiaceae; genus Pseudonocardia; species Pseudonocardia oceanicola. The sequence goes on along the minus strand of NZ_JBJZON010000001.1, from coordinate 236,493 downwards.
GCCGGTAGGTCATGCCGGTGAGCGTCACCGTCATGCCCTTCGGCTCGACCTCGGCGAACGGCTCCGCGGCGTAGCGGTTGAGCCCGCTCAGCGGTGCGCCGAGCACCACGAGCTGCACGGCGGCGCCGAGCAGGGCGACGGCGGAGTCCCCCGATGGACCCGCGTCCGTGGCGATCGCGACCGCCCGCTCCCCCAGCGTCCGCTCGACCAGGCCGGTCAGCACCCGCTTCGGACCGAACTCGACGAACACCGTCGTCCCGGCGGAGGCCAGCCGCTCCAGCCCGGCGACGAACTCGACCGGCTTGCGCAGCTGCTCGGCGAGCACCGCGCGGTTCGCCTCGACCTCGGCGCCGTACTCGGCGCCCGGCGAGTTGGCGACCAGCAGGCCCGAAGGCGCCCCGATCTCCACCCTCGCGACGGCGGCGCGGAAGGCCTCGACCGCATGGTCCACGTGGGAGGTGTGGAAGGCCGCGGCGACCGGCAGCTCCGTGGCCGACACTCCGCGCGCCGAGAACTCGGCGACCGCGGCGGCGACGGCCGCCGCCGACCCCCCGATCACCACCTGCGACGGCGCGTTGTGGTTGCACACCACGACCCCGTCGATCCCGGCGAGGACCTCCTCGACGACCTCGCGCGCCGTCGAGACGGCCGCCATGGTCCCCGGGTCGTAGCCCCCGACAGCGGGCGGCGCCATCGCACGGCCGCGGGCCCGGGACAGGGTGTGGAAGTCGGTGTCGGACAGCGACCCCGCGGCCCAGAGGGCGGCGAGCTCGCCGTAGCTGTGCCCGAGGAAGCCCTCCGGCGCCAACCCGAAGGAGCGCAGCACCTCGTACTGGCCCGCGGCCAGCGCCCCGATCGCGGGCTGGGCGTACTCGGTGCGGCGCAGCGCCTCCTCGCGCGCGGCCTCCGCGCCGGCCTCGAACGTCGGCGGCGGGAAGACGGCGGCGGCGAGGGTGTCCGAGCCGGCGTCGCCGAAGCCGGCGTTGGCGGCGTCGAACGCGGCCCCGACCGGTGGGAGGTCGATCGCGGCCTGCCGCCCCATCTCGACGTACTGGCTACCCTGCCCCGCGAACAGCGCCGCCACCCGGAGCTCGGGCAGCGCTGCGGCGCGGAAGTGGATGCCCTTCGGGTGCGAGAAGCTCTCCTCGGTCGACCCGCGCAGCAGGGACGCGGCGAGCGCGCGCAACGAGGCGGCCTCCTCATCGGTCCGGGACGCGAACCCGATGCGGGCGTGCCCGGCCGGGATCTCGCCGTCGGACGGCGGCCCGTCCAGTGCCGCGACGAGGGAGGCGCGGTCGGCCGCGTGCCACACGTGCGCCCGCGGACCGCGGTGGGCGGTCGGCGGCCGGTCGGGGCCGGCCTCCTCCAGCACGACGTGGAAGTTGGTGCCGCCGAAGCCCATCGCGGACGCGGCCGCCCGGCGAACCGGCCGCCGTGGGTCGCGGATCCACGGGCGGGTCACGGTGTTCGGGTAGAGCGCGTGGCCTTCGAACGCCTTGTTCGGCTCGGCGATGTTGATCGTGGGCGGCAGCACCTTGTGCCGCAGCGACAACGCCAGCTTGATGAGCGAGGCGGTGCCCGCCGCGCCCTTGGTGTGCCCGATCTGGGACTTCACGCTGCCGATCGCGGCGTACCCGCGCTCGGCCCCACCGCTCTCCTCGAGCCCGCTCTCCTCGAGGGCCTCGCCGAGGACGGCGCCGAGCGCGGTGAGCTCGGTCCGGTCGCCCACCGCGGTGCCGGTCGCGTGGCCCTCGAACAGCTCGACCGACGCCGGCGAGAACCCGGCGTCGGTGTACGCGCGCCGCAGCGCCAGCTCCTGGCCGGACGCCCGCGGTGCGTAGATGCTGCCGAAGCGCCCGTCGGAGGAGGAGCCGATGCCCTGGACGACCGCGTAGACCCGGTCACCGTCGCGCTCGGCGTCGGCCAGCCGCTTGAGCGCCAGCAGCCCGATGCCCTCGCCGACCAGTGTGCCGTCCGCGGTGTCGTCGAACGGCTTGATCCGGCCGCTCTTCGACAGTGCCTGGGTGCGCGAGAAGCACATGTAGCCGAAGACCGTGTTCTCGGTGTCGCAGCCGCCGGTGATCATCAGGTCGGCGCGGCCCTCGGCCAGCTCGGCCGCGGCCATGCGCAGCGCGGACAGGGAGCTCGCGCACGCGGCGTCGACCGCGCAGTTCATCCCGCCGAGGTCGAAGCGGTTCGCGATCCGACCCGCGGTCACGTTGCCGAGCAGGCCGGGGAAGGTGTTCTCCTCCCACGGCGGGAAGGCCATCAGGTACTTCTGCGCGATGGCCTCGGCGTCGGCATCGGACAGCCCGCAGCTGCGCACGACCTCCTTGAGCACCGGGGTCTCCAGTCGCGCCGCCATGGGGTGGGTCAGCGGCATCGGGCCGGTCACGCCCAGCGTCACCCCCGTGCGGGAGGGGTCGTACCAGGCGGCGTTCCCGGTGTCGGTGACCGCGCCGGCGTCCCGCAGCAGGTCGCGTGCGACGACCAGGCTGAGCAGCTGGACGGTGGTGGTCACCTCGAGCTGGTTCGGCGGCAACCCGAACTCGCCCGGCGAGAACCGGGTCTCGGGCACGAACCCGCCGCGGGTGCAGTAGGTGGTGTCCGGGTGCGAGGGTTCGGTCGAGGGCGTGGGGTCGAAGTAGTCCTCGGGGCGCCAGTGCGTCTTCGGGACCTCGGAGGTGCAGTCGACCGCGTCGAGGATGTTCTGCCAGTAGTCGCGGTAGTTCCGGGCCATCGGGAACAGGCCCGCCATACCGATGATCGCGATGGGTTCGTCCGCCGTGCGGCGGCCGACCCGGGCCGGGGAATCGGACACGCGTCCTCTTTTCAGCGTCATTTCGGCAACCCACGGGGACGATTCGCGCGGGCGAATCGGGAATGCCCGGAAGAATTCAGGAGAGCAAGGTGGCGAATTCGTCGGCGATCGTGCGGTGGCCGAGCGAGGAGGGGTGGATGCCGTCGGGGTACCACATGTCGGGGTCCGCGCAGAGCGCCGCGGTGGACAGCTCGTAGCGGACCACGCCCCGCTCGGCGCAGAGCGCGGCGAGGAAGGTGTTGGCCTCGGCGAAGCGGGCCCGCAGCGCGGTGCGGTGTTCCTCCGGGACCCCGGGGAGCTTGCCGGGGATGTCCGGGTAGTCGTGGGTGAACAGGCGCCGCCCGGGGGCCACGACCGCGTCGAAGATCGTCGTGAGGTTGCGCCGGAAGCCGTCGTGGTCGTAGGCGCGGACCAGGTCGTTGCCGCCGACGGCCACGCCCAGCAGCGGGGTCTCGACGTCGGCGATCTTGTCCAGCTGCTGGTCGACGACGTCCTGCGTGGTCGCGCCGTACGCGCCGAGGTTGAGCACCTCGCGCAGGCCCAGCCGGTGCGCCACCCGCGGGACCCAGCCGACGAACCCGCCGGACCCGTCGGGGTCTCCGCGTCCCTCGGCGAAGCTGTCCCCGATCACCACGAGGTCGTACATCAGGCTGCCGCCATGATCGAGCCGATGTTGGCGGGGGCGAAGAACTCCTCGCCGCTGATCCCGCCGCCGACCATGGACAGGAACTGGCGAGTGGCGGGCTCGTTGCCGCTCACGGCGCGGAACAGGCCCTGCAGCTCCGGCGACAGGTCCAGGTCGGAGATCATCGTGGTGAAGCGGTAGGCGCCCTGGGTCTCCGCGTCGCGGACCTTCGTGTACTCGGCGAGCGCGTCGCCCATCGGGCGCCCGGCGAGCCCCTCGGCGATCCGGTCGGCCAGCAGTTCGGCGTGGGTGAAGGCGTCGGAGATGCCCTTCCCGGTGAAGGGGTCCTTGTGGTAGCCGGCGTCCCCGACCAGCGCCCAGCCCGGACCCGCGGAGACGCGGTAGTAGTTGTCCGGGTAGCGGATGCCGGTGAAGCGCTCGGCCTGCTCGCCCGCGCGGACCTGCTCGGCGAGGTCCGGCACGACCTGCTCGATCACCTCGTGGAAGTTCTTCTCGACGTCCCGGCGGAACTCCGCGTACCGGTCCCGCGTGCGCATCACAGCGACGAGGGTGCGGCCGTCGTTGGTCGGCCACAGCCCCACCTGCTGCTGGTTCAGCCCGATGCGGCTGTGGAAGCCGGTGTCCGGCACGCCGTCCCAGTAGCTGTAGTAGATGAAGCAGGCCGGCTCGACGACGTCGTAGGCACCTGCCCCGACCGCCTCGGCGACCCGGGACCGGGCGCCGTCGGCACCGACGACGACCCGGGCGCGCTCCTCGACCAGCTCACCGTCCGCGGTCTGCAGGCGGACGCCGCGCACCACGCCGTCCTCGACGACCAGGTCCCGCAGCGTGACGCCGAGGCGGATCTCGGCGCCCGCGGCCTCGGCGGCGCGCAGCAGGACCGGGTCGAGCGCGGTGCGCCGCGGGGCCAGCGTCGCGGTGATGCCGTCGATCGGGTCGGCGAACCCGGCGATCACGGCGTCGTCGTAGGAGATCGTCATGCGGGTGATCGGGGTGGCGCCGGTGGCGAGCACCTCGTCGAGCAGCCCCCAGGCCTGCAGCCGGGCCAGCCCGTACTGCTGCAGGTAGTGGGTGGAGACCGTGTCGGCAGGCAGCGCGGTGCGGTCGACGACCAGCACGCGGTGCCCGCGCCGGGCCAGCAGCATCGCGACGGGCGAGCCGGCGCAGCGCGCGCCGACCACGATCGCGTCGTAGGGCTCGTTCATGACTTCTCGTCAGCTCCCCGAAGGTGACGGCCGATCCGGCTGGAGATGGGTCACCGTCGCCGTCGACGGGGCAGGAACGGCACAGGGCTCGCAAGCGGTACGGGAAAAATGTCTACGGCCGCGCGGAATGGAAGTCAACGGCGTCCGGCGCACGATGGGGTCGAGCTATCGGGTCATGCACCACCCCGATCACCTGCACATTTCGCCGTGTCGATCCCGCGTATTCGTCGTCATTCTGGAGACCGCTGTTCACCTGTTGGCCACGCGATCCGGCGGTAATGGTCGGCATGGCTACCCAGACATCAGCGCAGTCCAATCCGCTGGCCGCCGTCGTCGCGGGCCTCGCCGCCACGGGCGGCGCCGTCGATCTCGAGCAGCTCCGCCGGACCGTCGACACGATGGTCCCCTTCTGCAACCACGTCGGCGTCCGCGTCACCGAGCTGGCGCCGGACCACGGGCAGGCCGAGTTGCCCGTCCGCCCCGAGCTTCAGAACCACTTCGGCACCGTGCACGCCGGCGCCCTGTTCCTCGCCGCCGAGGTGGCCGGGGCGGCGGCATTCGCCGGCGCCATGGCGCCGCGCATCACGCAGCTGCAGGGGTTCGTGCTCCGCTCGTCCAGGATCGCGTTCCTCAAGCCCGCGAACGGCCGCGTCCGGGCGCGCGCCACGCTCGAGCAGAAGGCGATCGACGCGGTGCTGATGGGTAGCCACGCCGGACGCTTCGAGCTCGCGGGCCTCGCTCTCCTCCACGACGACGCGGACGTGCTGCTCGGGCGCGTCGAGCTCGACTACGTGGCCTGGATGGGCGCCGCGTCCTCCTGACCTGATGCAGGAACGGCACTCTCGTGCAGACCTGCCGCACGGGGGTGCCGTTCGTGCGCATCGGCCCGGACGAACGAGGGGCACCCTCGCTCAGCTGGTGTGAGCGAGAGAGCGCTCGTTCAGGTGTAGAGGGCGGCGATGTCCGCGGTGTAGCGCTCGGCGATCGCGGTTCGGCGCAGCTTGAGGCTGGGGGTGAGGGTGCCGCCGGCGACGGACAGCGCCCCGTCCACGATCCGCCAGCGACGGATCGACTCGGCCCGGCTGACCAGCGTGTTGGCGTCGTTCACCGCGGCCTCGACGGCGGCGTCGTCCAGGGTCGCCCCCGGCTCCGGGAAGACCAGGGCGGTCACGTACGACCGACCCTCCCCGATCACGACCGCGTGCGCGACCCCGGTGTGCAGCCGGATCCGGTCCTCCAGGGGCTCGGGCGCGACGTTCTTGCCGCCGCTGGTCACGATGATCTCCTTGCGCCGCCCGGTGATCGCCAGGAACCCGTCACGGTCGACCTCGCCGAGGTCACCGGTGTGCAACCACGTCTCGGGCTCCCCGGCGAGCGGCCAGTACCCGGGCGAGACCTGCTCGCCGCGGACCAGGATCTCCCCGTCGTCGGCGATCAGCACCTCGCACCCGGGCAGGGGTCGGCCGACCCGGCCGGGCCTGACCGCGGACGGCGAGCTCATGCTGACGACGGTGGTCGACTCCGTGAGGCCGTAGGCGCCCAGCACCTGCACGCCCAACGCCGCCGTGAACGCGGCGGTGGTCGGGTCGAGCGGGGCCCCGCCGCAGATCACGTGGTCGAGCCTGCCGCCGAGGGCGGCCCGGAACATCTCGGCGGCGGGTCCGGACCACGCGGCGCCGGCTGCGACGGCCTCGGCCTCCAGCTCCGGGGTGAGTCCGCCCGCTCGCGCGCCCTTGCGGAGTTTCTCCAGCGCGTACGGCACCAGCACCAGGAAGGACGGCCGGAACCGCGGCAGCTCGGCGGCCAGCTCGGCGGCCGACGCCAGCAGCCCCGTCCGCACGCCGGCCCACAGGCAGCCCAACGCGCTGACCCGGCCGAACACGTGGGACAGCGGCAGGAAGAGCAGCGTGGAGGCATCGTCACGCGCGAACAGCTCGGGCAGGTAGGCCACGACGTTGCCGGCCGCTGCGAACAGGTTCCGATGGGTGAGGACGCACCCCTTGGGCACGCCCGTGGTGCCGCTCGTGTAGACGATCGTGGCGATGTCGTCGGCGCTGATCTCGTCGATCTCCGGCGTGTCCCCGACGGACACCGGCGCGGCCTCTCCGACCGACAGCCGGGCGACGGCCTCGGCGAACGGCTCGCCGCCGGACAGCTCCACCTGTGCCGGGGTCTCGGCGAAGACCCGCGTCGCCCCGGAATCGGCGAGGACGTGCTCGACCTGGATCCGCGACGCGGTGGGGTAGATCGGCACCGTGATCGCGCCCACGGCGAGCACGGCCAGGTCCAGCACGATCCAGTCCGGACTGTTCCCGCCGACGAGGGCGACCCGGTCCCCGCGCCGGACGCCGTCGGTGCGCAGACCACATGCGACGGCCCGGACCCGATCGGCGAGCTCGCGGCCGGTCAGGTCGACCCAGCGGGCCCCGTGGGACGGTCGGGTCGCGCCCGACCCGGCGTGCGGCAGCGCGGCGAGGACCGGGCGCTCACCGGCGGCGTCCAGCCCGTGCAGGATCTCTGCGGCGATCCCGCCACGGTCGCGCAGGCTGACGAGGGACGGATTGAGGACGGCGGTCACGAGGGCCTCCCGGAGGCGGAGCGCGCGGAGCCGACCATCGGCACCACGGCGGAGCGCGCGGAGCCGACCATCGGCACCACGGCGGAGCGCGCGGAGCCGACCATCGGCCACCGCGAGGAAGGCCTGGGCGTCAGCCCCGGGTGGCCGGCGCCGCTGCCGGGCGGGTGTCGACGCGCAGGCCCGGTTCGGCCGTGCGGATCGGGCCCGGGTAGGCCGCGGCCGCGTCGTCGCGGCGGGCCTGCAGCCAGGCGGGGTCGGAGGAGACGAAGTGGGTGAGGACGAGCTCGCCGACGCCACCCTCGGCCGCGGCCGCACCGGCGTCGGCTCCGGAGAGGTGACCGTGCGGGCCCGTGTCGGTCACGGCCAGGGTGGCCTCGGCGAGCAGCAGGTCCACGCCCGCGGCGAGCGGGGCCAGGGCGGATGTGACGCCCGTGTCCCCGGTGTAGGCCAGGGACGAGCGGGCGGTGTCGACCCGGACGCCACAGTTCGCGGCAACGTGCCGCAGCGGGTGCAGCGAGACGCGGGCGTCGGCGATCTCGATCTCGTCGCCCGAGGCGTACTCGACGACGTCGAAGGCCAGGTCGAAGACCCGGTCCAGCAGCGGCATCGTGGTGACCGGGAAGAGCGAGGCGAGCCGGTCGAGCACGGCGCGCCCGCCCTGGGGCACGTACAGCGGGAGCCGCGGGCCGCCCAGGTCGAGGTGCCGCGCGGCGGACACCGGGTCCCCGGCTCGCTCGCCGATCGCTTCCTGGAGTCGGCGGTAGAGCAGCGCCTTGCCCAGGGGCAGGAGGTCGTAGCAGTGATCGGAGTGGAGGTGGCTGATCACGACCCCGTCGAGCACCGGATCCTCGGCGGTCAGAACCGTCGCGACCCCCGGGCCGCAGTCGAGCAGCAGGCGCGTCCGCTCCTCCGTCTCGACCAGGTAGCCGGAGCTGGCCTGTCCCTCGGCCGGCATCCCCGACCGGCATCCGAGCACCGTGAGCCGCACGGGCACCTCCCCTCGCAGGCGACCGGTCGTCGATCACCCGGTTGTCGCCGTCACCGTGGCGGACCGTTCCGAACCGGGGCAAGGAGCGGTTCCCAACCGGGCGATGGGCGCGACCTATCGCCGCTGGTCCGGCCAGGTGAAGGTGAACGGACCCGCGATCCGGATGGCACTGAGCAGGGCGTCGACCAGCGGTGTTCGATCCTCGGCCCGCCACACGACGTGCAGCGCGAGGGTGGGCGACGGGGCGGTGAGCGGTACCGCGACGAGCCCCTGCGCAGGCGCGCGCGCCGCCCTCGAGGCCGACGCGAACCCGATCACCTGGCGGGCCGAGACCAGCACGCCGGTCGCCACCGGGTCGTCGACCTCGGCGGTGACCGTCAGCTTGATGCCCGCCTGGCTGGCGGCGCCGATGATGGCGTCGTGCATCGCCGGACTCTGCTCGCGGCGGAAGAGCAGGCACGGTTGGCGGTCGAGCGTCCGCATCGGCACGGCCTCCCGGCCCGCCCACGGGTGCCGTTCCCCCACCACCGCCACGACCGGGACCGTCATCAGCTCAGTCGACGCCAGGTCCGGGCTGACCGGGCGTCCGTACACGAACCCGACGTCCAACTCCCCGGACAGGACTCCCTCCAGCTGTGGGCCGGTCCGCCGCTCCCACAGCTGCGTCTGCACCCGGGGATGCTCGGCGTTGAGTGCCGCGAGTGTGGCGGGCAGGACGTCCTGCCCGGCCGGGAAGTTGAACCCGATGTTCAGGGTGCCCGCGCGGCCCATCGCGACGGCGTTGGCCGCGGCGACGGCACGTTCGACCTGGTCGAGGAGCTTGCGGGCCTCCTCGCGGAACGCCTCGCCGGCCGGGGTCAGCCGGACCTCGTGGGAGCTGCGCCGCACCAGCTCCACCCCGACGTCGCGCTCGAGTCGCTGCAGCTGTTGCGACAGCGAGGGCTGGGCCAGGTGCAGCCGTTGCGCGGCCCGGCCGAAGTGCAGCTCCTCGGCGATCGCCAGGAAAGAACGCAGGTACCGGAACTCCATGTGCTCCCTCTCCCCGACGGTGCGCCGCGACGGTAGGCCGCGTGCGTCGTCGGGGATCGACGACCAGGGGTTCCCCAGACGAACGATCCGTGACCAGCAGACCCACGACCGGGTGAATCCGCTGCTCACGGGCGATGCCGCCACGCTGTGCCGAACCGATCACACGATCGCCGTTCGCGCTCGCGGACCGCAGCGCGACGTCCGCGCCCTAACGTCCCGGCTCGTGTTGTGTGAGATCACCTCCCGGCGGACGGTCGCCGACGGCGTCGTGGAGCTCGAGCTGTCCGGGCCGGACCTGCCCGACTGGACGCCCGGTTCGCACGTCGACCTCCACCTGGCGCCCGGGCTCGTCCGGCAGTACTCGTTGTGCGGTCCCGGGTTCCGGATCGCCGTGCTGCGCGAGGCGGACGGTCGCGGCGGCTCGGTGTTCGTCCACGACCGGCTCGCCGTGGGCGACCGGGTGGAGGTCGGCGGCCCACGCAACCGTTTCCCGCTGGTCCCGGCGTCGAGCTACGTGTTCGTCGCGGGCGGGATCGGGATCACCCCGATCCTGCCGATGATCGAGGCCACGAAGGCCGCGGGAGCCGACTGGCGGTTGCTCTACGGCGGCCGCTCGCGGGGGTCGATGGCCTACCTCGACCGCCTCTGCGGGGATCCCCGGGTCACCGTGCAGGCGGGCGGTCTGCTCGACCTGCGCGCCGCCGTGGACGGTGTGCCGGGTGCAGAGGTCTACGGCTGTGGCCCGGCCCCGATGCTCGACGCGCTGCTGGAGGTCTGCCCCGCCGCGCACGTCGAGCGGTTCGCCCCGACCGACGTCGACCTCCCGGAGCGGCCGTTCGAGGCGGTGCTGGAGCGCAGCGGCGTGACGGTACCGGTCCCGACCGGGACCAGTCTGCTCGCCGCGGTCGAGGCCGTCGGGGTCGACGTGGTGCAGTCCTGCCGCGAAGGCACCTGCGGCACCTGCGAGACCGTGGTGCTCGCCGGCGAGCCCGAACACCGTGACTCCGTGCTCGACGATGCCGACCGTGCGGCGGGCGACGTGATGATGATCTGTGTCTCCCGGGCCCGCGGACCGCGACTCGTGCTCGACCTCTGAGTATCGATCGACATTCCACGAACGCCGATCGTCGCAGGTCTCGGGCCGTGCGCCGGGTCTGCCGGTGGCTCCCCTCCGTACTCCCGAGACCCGCCGTTCACCTGCGGTCCATTCCACGCTGCTGACATCCGCCTGTCCCGACCACCCCGAAGGAGCCACCGTGAGCCGCATCCAGATCGAGGGCTTGACCCGCCGTTTCGGGGACGTGACCGCGGTCGACGGCATCTCGCTCGACGTGGCCGACGGCGAGTTCCTCGTCCTGCTGGGCCCGTCCGGCTGCGGCAAGTCGACCCTGCTGCGGATGATCGCCGGGCTGACCCCGCCGACCGGCGGGCGGATCCTGCTCGACGGCCGCGACATCACGGCCGCCGAGCCGCGCGAGCGGGACCTGGCCATGGTCTTCCAGAGCTACGCGCTCTACCCGCACCTGACCGTGGCGAAGAACATCGGCTTCCCGCTGCGCACGCGGCGGCGTAGGGACATCGACGCGAAGGTCGCCGAGGTCGCCTCGGTGCTCGGCCTCGAGCGGCTGCTGGACCGGCGGCCACGGGCGCTCTCCGGCGGGCAGCGCCAGCGGGTGGCGCTCGGCCGGGCCCTGGTCCGCGACCCCGGCGCCTTCCTGCTCGACGAGCCGCTGTCCAACCTCGACGCCACCCTGCGCACGGCCACCCGGGCCGAGCTGACCGACCTGCACCGCCGGCTGCGCTCCACGTTCGTCTACGTCACCCACGACCAGGTCGAGGCGATGACGATGGCCACTCGGGTCGCTGTGCTGAACGGTGGCCGGCTGGAGCAGGTCGGGACACCCGAGGAGGTCTACGACTCCCCCGCCTCGACCTTCGTCGCCGGGTTCATCGGCGCTCCGGCCATCGGCCTGCTACCCGCCGAGCTGCGCGGCGCGGACGGGGAGCTGCGGGCCATCGGAGACGGTGTCGACGTTCCGCTCGGTCCCGGCGACGACGCCTCGGGCCGCGATGTGCTCCTCGGCGTTCGCCCCGAGCACTTTCGGATCGGACCGATCGCCCGCGGCCCGGAGTGGCGCGGCGCCGTCCGGCTCGTCGAGAACCTCGGCGGTGAGGAGGTCGCCCACGTGACCGTGGGCAGCGGGCGGATCGCCCTGCGCGGCCCGCGCCCACTCGGCCTCGTCGTCGGGGACGCCGTCGTGCTGACCTGCGATCCCGACCGGGTCCATCTGTTCTGCGCCACCAGCGGTCGCCGGCTGGTGCGCACCCCTGATCCCGTCCGCGCCACCGTCGCGGTCTGAAACCCGAGGAGAAACCGTGCGTCCCATCCGTCTCGCCGCGCGTATCGGCACGGCCGTGCTCGCCGCGTCGGCGCTGCTCGCCGGCTGCGGTGTCGGTGGTTCCGCCGACACCGCGTCGGGCACCGTCGAACGCGTGCCCGAGCTGGCCCCCGACCAGCAGGTGTCGATCACCTTCGAGTCCTACAACTTCGGCCAGGCCGGCCCCTGGACGGACACGTTCACCGGGCTGCTCGACGCCTTCCACGCCGAGCACCCGAACATCGCCGTCACCGCGCAGAAGCCGCAGGGCACCAGCCCGAACCCGGCCGCCGACACGATCTCGAGCGTGCAGACCCAGGCCGCCACCGGCAACGCGCCGGACGTCGTCCAGATCGGCTTCTCCGACATGGGCTTCGTCATCGACCAGCTCGGCGCCAAGTCGCTCGACGACCTGGTCGGGCCCGAGACCGTCGACCGGAACTTCGGCGGCGCGAACCCCTACGCCCCGGCGGCGGCGTCGCTGGGGGACCTGGACGGCACGACCTACGGCGTGCCGTTCGTGCTGTCCACGCCGGTGCTCTTCTACAACGCCTCGCTGTTCACCGCGGCCGGGCTCGACCCGGCGAACCCGCCCGCGACCTGGGCCGAGGTCGCGGACGCAGCCACCCGGATCAAGGCCGCCACCGGTAAGGAGGGGGCGTACGCGGACTGCGTGACCACCCAGGCCAAGGACTGGTGCCTGCAGAGCATCATCCGATCGAACGGCGGCCGCGTGCTCTCCGAGGACCGCACCACGCTGCAGTACGCCGAGCCGCAGGCCGTCCAGGCCGTCTCGGTGCTCGCGGACATGGTGAAGTCCGGGGCCAGTCCGAAGTTCAGCCAGCAGCAGGCCGTGGAGGCGTTCGCCCGCGGTGACCTGGGCATGATCCTCGAGTCGTCGGCGCTGCAGGGCACCTTCGGCAAGGGCGCGAAGGGAGCGGGTTGGGAGCTCCGCGGCGCCGCGACCCCATCCTTCGGCGACACCCCGTCCGTCCCGACGAACTCCGGTGCCGCGCTCTACATCCTCTCGGACGACCCGGCCGAGCAGCGCGCGGCGTGGGAGCTCATCACCTTCCTGACCAGCGACCAGGCCTACACCGACATCGCGAAGAACATCGGCTACCTGCCGCTGCGCACCGGGCTGATGGACTCGACACTGAAGGACTGGGCCGCCGCCAACCCGACCACCGGGATCAACATCGAGCAGCTCGACCGGATGGAGCCCTGGGTGTCCTTCCCCGGCACCGACTACCTGCAGATCCGTGACGGGATGATGGACGCCGTCGAGAAGGTCGTGCTGCAGGGCGCCGACCCGCAGGCGACGCTGGCCGAGGCCCAGCAGCGGGGGCAGGCGCTCGTGCCCACGGGGACCAAGTGACGGACGCACACAGAAGCTGGTTCGCCGTCGTCTCCGACACCCATCTGACCGCCGACCCGGCCTCCGCCGCGACCCTGCGCCACGCCCTGGCGCGCCTCGCGGCGGGGGACCGCCCGGCCGCGCTGGTGCTGCCCGGCGACCTCGCCGCCGACGGCGCGCCAGAGGCCTACGCGGCGCTCCGCCGCCTGCTGGACCCGGTCGACGTGCCGGTGGTGCCGGTGATGGGCAATCACGACGAGCTCGACGCGTTCACCGCGGCGTTCGGCGCGCCCGATCGCGTCGTGCGGGCCGGTGGGACACGGGTCGTGGCGCTGGACAGCACGATCCCGGGGCACCACCACGGCGGCCTCGAACCGGACCAGCTGGAGTGGCTGGCCGCCGAACTGGCCACTCCGGCGCCCGAGGGCACGGTGCTGGTCCTGCACCATCCGCCGCTGCCCTCGCCGGTGCCGTCGGTCGAGCTGTTGCGGCTGCGGGAGCCCGAGAAGCTCGCCGAGGTCCTGGCGGGCTCGGACGTGCGGATGATCGTCTGCGGACACGCCCACCACGCGGGGGCGGGGGTGCTCGCCGGCATCCCCGTGTGGACCGCCCCCGCGCTGATCTACCAGGTCGACGTCCTCCCGCCCGCCGGGCGGCTGCGGGGGGTCGCGGGCGCCGCGATCAGCCGGATCGACCTGCTCGAGGGCACCGCGGTCGCCACCGCGGTGCCGCTCGACGGCGAGCCCGTCTACGACGTCGACGCCGCCGAGCGGGTGGCGTGGATGCGCGAACGGATCCCGGGATGACCGCCTTCGTCGAGGTCGCGGCGCCGGTGCGGGAGACCGCACCGGCCGTCGTGCCGGTCCCGCTCGCCCGTCGGATCGCCCGGGCCGCACCGCCCTATCTCTTCCTCGCCCCCGGGCTGGCGCTGCTCGTTGTGTGGGTCTACCGGCCACTCGCCGGCACCGCGCAGCTGTCCTTCTTCTCCTGGAACCTGCTGCCCACGAGCCCGGCGGAGTTCGTCGGGTTCGCCAACTACGAGCGTCTGTTCGCCCTGCCGGACTTCCCGGCCGCGCTGGGGCGCACGGCGGTGCTGATCCTGGGGTTGCTGCCGTTCACGCTCGTGGTTCCGACGCTCGTCGGCCTGGTGGCGCGCCGGATCCGCGGCCGGGCGTCGACGCTCTACCAGGCCCTGGTGTTCGCGCCGATGCTCGTGGCACCGGTCGCGGGGGCCGCGGTGTGGCAGTGGATGCTGGACCCCCTCGGTGGCCTGGTCAACCGGCTCCTCGGCACGAGCACCAACTGGCTCCAGGAACCGGGCACGGCGCAGCTGGCGATCATCGTCGTCACCGGGTGGCACGTGCTGGGGTTCGCGACGCTCGTCGTGGCGGCCGGGCTCGCGGGCATCGACTCGGAGTACTCGGCCGCGGCGTCGCTCGACGGGGCCACCCGCTGGCAGACGACCCGCTGGATCACCCTGCCGCTGCTGTCCCCCACTCTCTCGTTCCTGCTGCTCATGACCCTGCTGCTGGCCGCGCAGTGGAGCTTCCCCCTGGTCAACACGCTCACCGACGGCGGCCCGTCCGACGCCACCACGAACGTCTACTACCTGCTCTGGGACTACGCGTTCGGGTCGTTCGACGCCGGACTGGGCGCGGCCGCAGGGATGATCTTCTTCCTCGGCTTCGGGGCGATCGCGCTGCTGCTCGTGCGACTCACCGAGCGGCTGTCCTTCCACGACTCGTGAGGTGCGACCGATGACCCTGCTGGAGGTCCCCGCCCCGGTCCATGCCCGGTCGGACGGGGCGAGGATGTACCGCGAGTCCCGGGTCCGGGCGGCCCTCGGGCACCTGGTGCTCGGCCTGCTCGGGCTCGGCTGCATCGTGCCCGTGTACTGGCTGTACGCGACGTCGCTCCGGGCGCCCGAGGACATCTACTCGCTCAACCCGTTCCCCTGGCCGCTGTCCGGCGCGAGCTACGCCGAGGCGTGGGACGCCGTCGACATGCCGCGGCTGCTGCTCAACACCTTCGTGATGGCCCTGATGATCGCGCTCGGCCAGCTGGTCACCGGGCTCTTGGCCGGGTACGCCTTCGCCGCCTGGCGTTTCCGCCTCCAGAACGTGCTCTACCTCGTGTTCGTCGCGACCTGGCTGGTGCCGTTCCAGGTCACCATGCTGCCCAACTACGTGCTGCTCAACCAGCTGGGCACGCTCAACACCGTCGCCGGGGTGATCCTGCCGAACCTGTGCTCCGCGCTCGCGGTGATCATGCTGCGTTCGCACGTCCGCTCGGTGCCCCACGAACTCCTCGAGGCCGCTCGGATGGACGGCCGCAACGCCTGGTCCACCTTGTGGACGGTCGTCGTGCCCAACCTCGGCCCCGCGCTCGCGGCACTCGGCGTGCTGCTGTTCGTCAACGCGTGGAACGAGTACTTCTGGCCCGCCCTGGTCCTGCAGCGCACCAACGCGGTCCTCCAACTGGGCCTGCGCAGCTTCATGGGCACCGAGGGGAACAACTGGGGCCCGTTGATGGCGACCGCCGGCCTGGCGTGCCTCCCCGTTCTCGTGCTGTACCTGGTCCTGCAACGCAGGATCGTCGACGGCTTCGTCCGCTCCGGCCTGAAGTAGCCGGTTTGGAGGGCAACGGACATGCTCACGGGCGTGCCTAACGCGCTGCCCATCCCGTGGATCGCGGCCTGCACCGACTCCTCGGACTCGGCAGAGAACTCCTCCTCGGGCACGAGGTCGGCTCCGCCCCGGCACGCAGTTCCGGGTGGACGTGGGCTCCGCTGCCAAGTAGACCGCCACTAACGTCACGCCCTCCGCAGGAGGTCTGGCGCGACCGGGCGGGTCGAACCCGTCGAAGGGCTCGCCCGCTCCGGCGGCCTGAGTTCCCACCATCCCGGCCGTAGGTTGGGGACTCCGCCGTCCACCCGCAGACAGGTGCCGGTGAGGAAGGCGGCGGCGGGCGAGAGCAGGAAGACGATCGCCGCGGACACCTCCGACTCGGTGCCGAAACGGCCCAGGGGGCCCTCGTTGTCGATCTGCGCCCGCAGGAAGCGCTCGTCCTCGGGATCGCAGGTGTCGACGCCGCTGGTCGCGATCGGCCCGGGGGCTCCTCGTCGCGGATGTCGACGCTGTGTGTGGTCACCGTGCCGCCATCGGCCTCGATCTCCTCGGCGACGGCGGCCAGCTTGGCAGGCGTTCGACCGACGATCGCGACCCGCGCCCCCAGCGCGGCGAGCTCGTGTGCGGTGCACCGCCCGATGCCGCTGCCGCCGCCGGTGACCACGACGGTGCCGCCGGCGAAGAGCTCGGGGGTGAACACGGAGCGGTAGGGCACGAGACGGGGTCCTCTCTGAGTTCCTCGGGATGTCTGGCCGGACCCGATCACAGCGCAGCGCAGGCGGCCTGCCGACGTCGTGGAGCGAACTGGGACAACAATCTCCGAGCCCGCGGCGGCAGGCTCGGAGCAGACGAAGGAGGACGTGTGCGAGTAGCGGGAGCGGTCGCCCTGGTGACCGGAGGAGCGTCGGGACTCGGTCTGGCGACGGCGGAGAGACTGTTGAGTGAGGGCGCGCAGGTCGTCCTGGTCGACCTGCCCACCTCACCCGGGGCGGCCGTTGCGGACAAACTCGGCCCGGACGTGGTGTTCGTCGGGGCGGACGTCCGCGACCCCGGGGCGGTCGAGGCGGCCGTCGAGACCGCCCGGGAGCGCGGACCGCTGCGGGTCGCGGTCAACTGCGCGGGCATCGGAGACCCCGCCCGGACGTTGGGCCGCAAGGGGCCCCTCGGCCTGGGGCGCTTCGCCCGCGTGGTCGAGATCAACCTGATCGGCACATTCAACGTCATCCGGTTGGCCGCGCAGGCGATCGCCGCGGCGGAGGTCGAGGACGGCGAGCGCGGCGTCATCGTGAACACGGCGTCCGTCGCCGCCTACGACGGGCAGATCGGGCAGGCCTCGTACTCGGCGTCCAAGGGCGGGATCGTCGGGATGACGCTGCCCATCGCCCGCGACCTCGCCCGCGACCTCATCCGGGTGGTGACGATCGCGCCCGGCATGTTCGCCACGCCCATCCTGCGCGGCCTCTCCGACGAGGCCCGGGCGTCCCTGGAGTCCCAGGTGCCGCACCCGTCCCGGCTCGGCGAACCGTCCGAGTTCGCGGACCTGGTGGCCCACATCGTCGCCAACCCGATGCTCAACGGCGAGACCATCCGCCTCGACGGGGCGATCCGGATGGCGCCCCGATGAACGCGCGTTCCGCACTGGTCACGGGCGCCTCACGCGGCATCGGTGCGCTCATCGCCCGCAAGTTCGCCGAACAGGGCTGGGACCTCACGCTGTCCGCCCGCTCGACGGGCCCGCTCGAGGAGCTCGCCGGGAAGGTGTCGGCGGGGTACGGGGTGACCGCCCGAGCCGTCACGGCCGACATGGCTGTCGAGGAGGACGTGGTCGCGCTCGCCGACGCCCACTCCGGGGCCGCGGGTCGCATCGACGCCCTGGTGCTCAACGCCGGCATGGGCTCGATCGGGCCGTTCGCGGAGTTCCCGGCCCGCCGGTTCGACAAGCTCTACACCGTCAACGTGCGGTCCGCCTACATGATGACGCAGCGGCTGCTGCCACTGCTGCGCAGCACGGCCGCCGAGGCGGGAACGGCCAAGGTGATCGCGGTGTCGTCGTTGACCGGGATCGCGTCCGAGCCACTCAACTCCGCCTACGGCGCGAGCAAGGCGGCACTGACCTCCCTGTGCGAGACCCTCAATACCGAGGAGTCCCAGCGGGGCGTCCTCGCGACCGCGGTGTGCCCGGGTTACGTCGCGACGGACATGACCGCGCCGCTCGCCGACCAGGTGGCGCCCGACGCGATGATCGACCCCGCGGACGTCGCCGAGGTCGTCGTGGGCCTGACGAGGATCGGCCGATCCGCGGTGATCCCGTCGATCGCCATGACGAGGCCGGGTCCGCACCTCTGGCGCATCTGACCACCGCGGCCCGGCACCGGTCGAAGGCGCCGGGCCGCACGGTCATCCGGCGACCGAGTAGCGCGGGGCGTCGTCGCTGCGCAGTCCGACGGGCTCCAGCGCCGCTCGCAGCCCGGCAGGGGTGGCGACCAACTCCACCGAGCCCACAGCCAGGTCGGTCACGATCGAGGCCGCCACTGCGGCGGCCACGGCGTATCGATCCTCGACGGACCGGCCGTCGCCCAGGAGTCCGCACGCCCGGACATGTTCGGAGGACCGCGCGTAGACGACGATGCCCCGGCCGGCCGCAGCGGCGGTCGCGAGGGCGGCGTCGAGCTCGCTGCCGCATGCGCACGTCGTGGCGCCGAAGACGTCCGAGGCCAGGCACTCCACGTGCACGGCCAGGGGCACGCCGAGCGCCCCCTCGACCTTTCCCGGGACGAGCGCGACGTGCTCGCCGTCGTCGTGCGCTCCGCGGTACCCCGTCGACGGTGACGCGGTAGGCCGTGCCGAACCGGTCCCCGTCGTGGTGGTGCATGGGAGGCAGGTCGAGGCGCTCACACTCGTCGCTCGGCAACGCCACGCAGACGTACCCCGACGTGTGCCGGACGGTGAAGGCCGGCAGCTCGGGCGTCGCCGCCTCGGCCGCGAAGATCAGGTCGCCCCTCGTCCTCGCGGTCCACGTCGTCGGACACCACGACCGGCTCGCCCGCCACGACGGCCCGTCGCACCCGATCCGTGCCCCGCCTCACCGACATCCGGGACTCCTCAGGACGCCGGCGTCACCGGTCAGGTCCTCCTGCTCGATCATCCCGCCGTACACCCGCCGTCGACCACGAGCGTCTGCCCGGTCATGTAGTCCGACGCAGACGACGCCAACATCAGCAGCGCCCCTCGCAGCTCGGCCGGCTCGGCGATGCGTCCCATCGGGACGGTCGCCGACACCCGCGCGAGGAAGTCGCGGTCCTCGTAGACCCCGCCGGACAGCCCGGTACGGACGAAGCCGGGGCAGAGCGCGTTGACCTGGATCCCCTTCGCCGCGTACTGCAGGCCGAGCTCACGGGTGAGGTTCACCACGGCGCCCTTCGCGGCCGAGTAGGCCGGGATCGGCGACACGCGGGCGCCGGTCAGCCCGAACATGGAGGCGACGTTCACGATCTTGCCCGAGCCCTTGTCCACCATGGTCCGCAGCGCGGCCCGGCTGCAGAGGAAGACCCCGTCGAGGTCGACGTCGAGTACCCGGCGCCAGTCCTCGGTGCGGACGCGGTGCAGCGGGACGGACCTGGGGTCCCCGATCCCGGCGTTGTTGACCAGCACGTCGAGCCTGCCCAGGTCACGGGAGACCGCTGCGAACGCCGCCTCCACGGCCGGTTCGTCCGTCACGTCGAGCCCCACGTCGGTCGCGATCATGCCGCGGCTGCGGAGGAACTCGGCCAGGCGCTTGGCGGCGACCGCGTCCATGTCGGCGCAGACCACGGCGGCACCCGCTTCGGCGAGCACAGTGGCGAACACGGCCCCCAGGCCACCGCCGGCGCCGGTCACCACGGCCACCCTGCCGCTCAGGTCGAAGATCGACGGCAGGGCGGTCGTCCCACCGTGGAAGTAGAGCTCCGCGAGGTCGTCGTAGGGATCCGCACCCCACGCAGTGACCTCGTCGAGGTCGGGTGCCGCCTCGTGCTCGCGCCGGGACATCGCCGCTCCCTCAGCTCCTCGGCAGGCCGAGCACACGCTCGCCGATGAAGTTCAGCACGCTCTCGTTGTTGATCGGCGCGATCTGCAGCACGCGGATCATCGGCCAGAGCGTGACGACGTCGGTCTCGTAGACGAAGGCCGAGCCCCCGTGGGTCTGGATGGCGGCGTCGACGGCGTTGAGCGCGGCCCGGCTGCCGAGCAGCTTCGCCATGTTGGCCTTGGCGCCCGCGTCGCGGCCCGAGTCGTACTCAGCGGCCGCCGAGTACATGACCTGACGCGCCGCCTCCATCTCGGCCTTTGCCAGCGCGAGCGGGTGCTGCACCCCCTGGTTGGCGCCGATCGGCTTGCCGAACGGAGCCCGGACCTTGGCGTACTCGACGGCCTTGGCCAGCGCGTACTCCCCCAGCCCGAGCGCCCAGGCGGCGATGGTCACCCGTTCCTGGTTCAGGCAGGACAGGATGTTGTCGAAGCCCAGGCCCTCCTCACCGATGAGTGCCTCGGCAGGCACCTCGACGTCGTCGAAGAACACCTCGAACTGGTATTCCGGGGCGTGCCACTGGATGTCCAGCTTGCGCAGCTCGATGCCGGGCAGGGACATGTCGACGGCGAAGAGCCCGAAACCCGAGCGGCGGCCGACCTTCTCACCGGGCGGAGCCGTGCGGGCGAGCAGCAGGATGTGGTCCGACTCGTCCGCGGCGGAGATGTAGACCTTCTGCCCGTTGATCCGGTAACCGCCGCTCTCGGTGCGTCGCGCCGTGGTGCGGGCGGCGAAGGAGTTCGTGCCGGCCTCGGGCTCGGTCACGCCGAGGCAGAAGCGGCGATGCCCACTGATCGTGGCGAGCACGTGCTCCTTGACCTGGCTCTCGTTGCCGTGGCGGAGGATCGCCTCGCGCGAGAACGTGGTCAGCGAGTACTGCAGCGGCGGGATTCCGGCGCGCGACAGGGACTCCATGACGGCGGTCGTGCCCGTCAAGCCGCCGCCGGCGCCGCCCTGCTCCTCGGGGATGCCGATGGCCAGGAGGTCGGCGGCGACGAGCGCGTCCCAGAGTTCCGGTGCGTGCGTGCCCTCCCGTGAACGCTGCACGTAGAGCTCTCGCGGGCAGGCCGCCACGACTCCGTCGACGGCGGCGTAGACCGACTCCACCAGCTCGCGGTGGTCGGGGTGGATGGTGGGCACGAGTTCGATGGTCACGGCGTCTTCCTCAGGTTCCCTGGAATTTCGGTTCGCGCTTCTCGACGAACGCTCGCGGTCCCTCTCGCGCGTCGTCGGAGGCGACCACCGTGCGATTGATCGCGTACTCGAGGGCGAAGCGCGACTCGTTCTGCAGTGCACGGACGGCGATCTCCTTGGCCGCACGGACGGCGAGCGGCCCGTTGCGGGCCATCCCGGCGGCCAGCTCGAGAGCGCGGTCGAGCACCTGCTCGGGCTCGACCACCTCGTTGACCAGTCCCACCTCGTACGCGCGCGCGGCAGGCACGTGGTCTCCGGTGAGCAGCAACTGCATGGCGAACGCCCACGGCACCTGCTGGGGCAGTCGCACGTGGGTGCCGCCGCCGGGGACCAACCCCCATCGGACCTCCGGCAGCCCGAAGACCGCCTTCGCCGACGCGACACGCAGGTCGGTGCCCAGCAACAGCTCCAGCCCGCCCGCCACACAGATCCCGTTGACCGCAGCGAGCACCGGCTTGTCGACGTCGGAGAGGAAGCGCTTGGTCGGGTCCGGGGTGAGGATCTCGAGCTCACCCGCGGTCAGCCTCGGGATGAGCTCGCCCAGGTCGCCACCGGCGCAGAAAGCCTTGGTCCCGGCACCCGTCACGACGAGCACGCGCACCGCGTCGTCCGCCTGGGCTGCGGCGCTCGCCTCGGCGAACCGGCGGACCATGTGCACGGTGAGCGCGTTGTGCGCCTCGGGCCGGTCGAGGGTCAGCAGCGCCACCCCGTCCGTGACGGAGTAGCCGACGTCGCCGCTGCTCACAGGCTTCCCAGCCCCGCCTGGCCCGCGGGCAGCGGGTCGAGGACGCTGACGCCCAGCGGTTCGGCGAGCAGTCCGTCCAGCCTCTTGGTCAGCTCCGCGAACGCGGCACCCGAGCCGTGCTGAGCGAGCAGCTCGGCGGACGCCCACTTCTCGACGACGACGAAGCCCGCGGTGCCGCGGACGACACGGTGCAGGGCGTAGAGCTCACACCCCTCGTCCTGCTCGTGCGTGGCGGCGACGGCGACCCGCAGGGCGCGCTCCACCTCGTCCTCCCTGCCCGCGACGGGGACGAGGGTCGCGACGACCACCACGGGACTGGTCTCTCCCACCGAAGATCTCCTCACTCGAACGTCGAGGCCGGCCGATCCCGCCGTGCTCCGCTGTCGACGGTAGGTACCGCGGAGGGAGTGAAGGTGTCGCAATCCGCTCCAGCGATCTGCGCACGCATCGCATGTCGAGAACGTCCCGTTCTGCGACACGCGTCCGCACGTGCGGGGACCTACCGTCCCGACACCCGACCCGGTGAGGGCTCGACCGAGGACGAACACACGGTCGACGCCGACCGGGAGAGGCAACACGATGACCGAAGCGGTTCCCGCACGGATCTCGCCGGAACGTGCCCTTCGGCGGGTGGTGGCCGCGGCGATGTCCGCGAGCACACTCGAGGTGGTACGACTTCTCCATCTACGGCACCGCCGCTGCGCTCGTCTTCAACACCGTGTTCTTTCCGTCCGTGTCGCGAGCTGTGGGTCCGCGGTGACGCGGTGACCCCCGGCTACCGGAAGCTCGACGACGTCAACGACAAGAAGTTCACCGAGGACGGCTGGTTCCGCACGAGCGACCTCGTCCGCTCCGACGAGGACGGGTTCCTCTACTGGACGTGCCGCTCGTCGAGGGGCAGCGCGGCGAGGGCCTCGAGTTGTCGCGTTCCGGGACAACCCGAGGCGGTCATGCCGATCTAGCGTTCGGGAATGCTGCTCGACCTGGACGACGACAGGCGTGCCTTCCGAGCGACGGTGCGGTCGTGGGTGGACAAGAACTTTCCGCCCGATCGCGCACTCGAGCTGGAGAAGCGCGAGTACCAGTACCCCTACGAGCTGTGGGAGGGCCTGGCCGAGGCCGGCTACCACGCCGTGGGGATCGACGAGGAGTACGGCGGGCAGGGCGGGAACGCGGTCGACACCGCCGTGCTCGCCCGCGAGCTCGCGCGCAGCCTGGGCGGGCTGTCCTGGGTCTGGGGGATGTCGTCGTTCGCCGGGGGGAAGTCGCTGTCGCACGGCGGGACCGACGAGCAGAAGCGCGAGTACCTCCCCCGCCTCGCCGCGGGTGAGATCCGTGTCTCGATCGCGGTCACCGAGCCCGGAGGCGGCACCGATCTGCTGGGGGCGATGACCACCCGCGCGGAGAAGGTCGAGGGCGGCTGGCGGGTGTCCGGGCAGAAGATGTGGTCCACGGGGGCCAAGGAGGCCACGTACCTGCTGCTGTTGGCTCGCAGTGGCCCGGCAGAGCCGGGGCGCCGTCCGCCGACGACCCTGCTGCTGGTGCCGACGGCCTCGCCCGGCATCGAGATGCGCTACATCCCGAAGCTGGGCATGCGCGCGATGGGTTCCTGCGAGGTGTTCCTCGACGACGTGTTCGTTCCGGACTCCCAGCTGCTCGGTGAGCCGCACCAGGGGTTCCGGGTGCTGCTCGCCTCGCTGAACAACGAGCGGATCATGTCCGGCGCGCTCGCCCTGGGCATGATCGACGGAATTCTCGAGGAGTCCGTCGAGTACGCCCGCACGCGCACCACCTTCGGCAAGGTCATCGGCGGCCACCAGATCATCCAGCACTACATCGCCGACACCGCGCTGGGCCGCAAGCAGGCCGAGCTCATGGTCTTCGACGCCGCGTGGCGCGAGGCCGCGGGGGTGCCCTGCCACCAGGAGGCGAACATGGTCAAGGTCGTCACGTCGGAGCTGGCGGTCGCCGCGGCCGACCGGGGCATCCAGATCCTCGGGGGCATGGGCATCTCGAGCGAGACCCACGCTCAGCGCTTCTGGCGCGACCTGCGGCAGTTCCGCATCGCACCGATCAGCAACGAGCTCGCCCGCCAGAACCTGGCCGAGTCCTTCGGACTCCCCCGCTCGTACTGAGCCGTGTCCGAGGGGCCCCGCGGGCCCCTCGGACACGACCTCAGAAGACCGTGTAACCGCCGTCGACGACGATCTCGTTCCCGGTGTGGAAGGTCAGCTTGGGGTCGGCGAGGAAGGCGGCGACCTCGTGGAACTCCTCGGGATCGGCCCACCGGCGGGCCGGTGTCCGCGATGTCGTCGCCTTCATGAAGCGCTCGTCGGCCTGCAGGTCGGTGTTCATGCCCGTGCGTGTCCAGCCGGGGATCAGGATGTTGCACCGGACCTGGTGTCGGGCGAGCTCGACGGCCAGCGTGCGGCCCAGGCCGAGCAGGCCCGTCTTGCTCGTCGCGTAGGACGCCATGCCGACACCGCCATAGCGGCTGATCGTCGACGACAGCACGACGATCGAGCCTCCGGTGCCCTGCTGCACGAACCGGCGCGCAGCCTCGCGCGTGCAGAGGAAGCTGCCGTCGAGGTTCGTCCGCAGCACGCGGTGCCAGCTCTCCAGCGACATCTCGGTGATCGGCGCGGCCTCCGCGATGCCCGCGTTCGCCACGAAGCACCCCAGTGGCCCGAGCTCGTCCACCGTCTCCGTCATGGCCGCGGCCACGGCGCCCTCGTCGGCGACGTCGCAGCGCACCGCGATGGCCTTGACGCCGTACCCTGCGATCTCTGCCACCGCGTCGGCGCTGCGTTCGGCGTTGCGGGCCCATACGGCGACATTCGCCCCCGCCTTGGCCATGCCGACGGCCATCGCCCGCCCGATCCCGTTGTTGCCCCCGGTGACGACGGCGGTCAGCCCGTTCAGATCGGTCATCGTGACACTCCCGGCAGGTCCAGCAGGGCGCCGAGCTCAGCACGGTGCCACTCGGCGGTGCCCAGGGCGATCGCGCTGCTCTTGGCCCGCTTCAGGTAGAGATGGGTCTGGTGCTCCCAGGTGAAGCCGATACCCCCGTGCAGCTGCAGGCACTCCTCGGCGGCCTGCTGTACGACGACGGAGCAGTGAGCCTTGGCCAGCGCAGCCGCGACGGCGAGGTCCGGCGAGCCGGTGGCGGCACACTCGGCGGCGTAGCGCGCCACGGCCCGGGCCTGGGTGAGCAGCACCCACAGGTCGGCCAGGCGGTGCTTGAGGGCCTGGTAGGAACCGAGGATCCGACCGAACTGGCGGCGGACACCGAGGTAGTCGACGGTGGAGTCCAGACAGCGTTCGGCAACGCCGAGCTGCTCGGACGCCAGCAGCACGACACCGATCCGCAGCGCGTTCCCCACCGCGACGGCCACCTCGGGCCCCGACGCGATCCGCCGCGCGGACGCCCCCGTCAAAGTCACGTCCACGAGAGGTCGGGTCATGTCCAGCGAGACCACCCGGGTCCGGGTGAGGCCCTCGGACTCCGCACCCACGGCGTAGAGAGCGTCCGCGACCGGCACGAGCAGGATGTCGGCGGCCTCGGCATCCGCGATGCCGCGCACTTCTCCGTGCAGGGTCTCGCCCCGCAGCTCCACCGTGGACCGCGTGTCCCTCGGCGCGGTGCCGAACGGCACCGCGAGCGCCCCGACCAGGTCCCCTGCGGCGAGCTCGGCCAGCAGTTCGCGTTCTGCGAGCTCGCCCAGCAGCGCCGTCGCGATCGCCGTGCCGAGGAACGGGACAGGTGCGACCGCCCGGCCGAGCTCCTCGGCGACCACGGCCGCCTCTCGCCACGAGGCGCCCGCCCCGCCCACCTCCTCCGGCACGGCCAGGCCCGCCACACCGACGTCGCGGGCGAGAGTGGTCCACAGATCCCGGTCGGTCGTGTCCCCGCTCTCGGTTCGTGCGAGTACCGCGTCCCACGGGCTCTGCTTCTCCAGCAGCGACCGGACGCTCGCCCTCAGGTCGTCCTCGACCTCCGTGTAGAGGAGGTCCCCGGTGGTCGGGGTCGTGACTGGGCTCATCGGGGCAGGTCCTTCCAGGGAGTGTCCTTGTCGGCGCGCGCCTCCGCCGGCAGCCCGAGCACCCGCTCGGCGATGATGTTGCGCATGATCTCCGAGGTGCCGCCCTCGATCGAGTTGCCCTTGGCGCGCAGATAGCGCCAGCCCGCCGGGCTCTCCGAGTGCCGCACGATGACCGGGCGGCGGGCGGAGTAGTCGGTGTAGCGCAGCGCCTCGTCCCCGAGCAGGTCGAGCTCCAGGGCCGAGATCTGCTGGTTGAGGCGGGCGTGGGTGAGCTTGGCGCCGGATCCCTCCGGGCCGGGCATGCCCGCCGCCTGCTGCTGGCCGAGCCGCTCTGCGGTGAGCCGTGCGGCCTCGGCCTCCACCCAGAAGCGGAGCACCTGGTCGTGCAGGCCCGCCGTGCGGAGCCCCGGCCGCTCCCGCCAGACCTTCGTGAGTTCGCCGATGGCTCCACTCTCCCGCGGGATGGTGCCCGCGCCGATCGCCACCCGCTCGTTCATCAGGGTGTTCTGCGTGACCGCCCACCCCTGGCCGATCTCGCCCAGCCGCTGCGCGTCGGGAACCCGCACGTCGTCGAGATAGACCTCGTTGAACTCGCTCTCCCCCGTGATCTGCCGCAGCGGACGCACGTCGACGCCGGGGGTGTGCATGTCGACGACGAAGAACGTCAGACCGCGGTGCTTGGGCTGCGCCGGGTCGGTGCGGGTCACCAGGATCGCCCAGGTCGCGTCGTGGGCGAGCGAGGTCCACACCTTCTGCCCGTTGACCACCCAGTCCTCGCCGTCACGCTTCGCGGTGGTGGCCACGTTCGCGAGGTCCGAGCCCGCGCCGGGCTCGCTGAACAACTGACACCAGATCTCCTCGCCGGTCCACAACGGCCGCAGCCAGCGGCGCTGCTGCTCCGGCGTGCCGAAGCGGACGAGCGTCGGCGCGGCCATGCCCAACCCGATGATGTTGGCGTGCGGCGCGTTGTCCGGCGCACCGGCATCGGCGAAGGCGCGGTCCACACCGGGCTGCAACCCGGGATCCGCCGCGAGTCCGCCCAGCCCCTCGGGGTAGTGCACCCATGCCAGGCCGGCGTCGAAGCGCGCCCGCAGGAACTCGGTCCGCTCGGTCGCCGCCGGGTCGTGCTCGGCCAGGAACGCGGCGATCCGGGCGTCGAGGCCCTCCGCGTCGGTCGCCGCGGAGCTCGCGGTGCTACTCACTCGGGCCCTCTCCCTCGGGTGGGTGGGCAGGTCCGGCCTGCCTCCTGACGGGTGTCGCTGCGACCACCCGGCCCGACCACCTCGTGGCGGTGCGGGCACGGTGCATCGCGCTTCGGTCGGGACCGTAGGTGCGACGGCCCTCCGGGGGATGTCGCAATGCGCGACAGGGCCGCGACCGGTCGGCGTGGACCGCCGCGGTGTGACGCAGATTGCGACAACTCCTTGCATGAGCGTCGTCCTAGCCGGTCCCGATCAGCCAGTGCTGGTCACACGACGCTCGACGACGAGGAGATCCGGTGGGACGTCTCGACAACAAGGTCGCTCTGATCACGGGCGCCGCTCGCGGCCAGGGCCGCTCGCACGCGGTCCGGATGGCCGAGGAGGGCGCCGGCATCATCGCGGTCGACATCTGCGCCCCCCTCGTCACCGCTCCGTACGAGCGGCGGCGCCAACGCGTTCTTCGACGCGAGTCGCGCGGCCGCGGAGAAGGACTACGAGGGCTTCGTCCTGCGGTAGTCGCCCGCCGACTCGCGCGACCTTCACGGGTGGACCCACGCCCGCCGGCCCGGCCGTCGGGGCGGCGGGCACCGAACACGGACGAACAGAGGAGCTCATCGGATGACCGATCGTTTCCCCGACCGCAGCGCGCTGGTGACCGGGGCATCCGGTGACATCGGCTCGGCCGTGGCGCGGGGCCTGGTCGCCGAGGGCGCACGGGTCACGCTCGTCGACCGGGACGCCGCCGCGGTCACCGCCTTGGCCGCCGAGCTGGGCGCGGCGGCGCGGGGCGTGGAGGCGGACGTGACCGTCGAGGCGGACGTCGAACGTGCGTTCGCCGCAGCCGTCGAGTTCGGCCGTGGGTTGCACCTGGTGTTCAACAACGCGGGCATCGAGGGCCCGGTCGGCCCGCTGCACGAGCTGGACCTCGACCGGCTCGCCGCCGTGCTGCAGGTCAACGTGGTCGGCGCCGCGGCCGTGCTCAAGCACACCCTCCCCCACCTGGGTCCCGGCGGGGTCGTGGTGCAGACCGCGTCCACCGCGGGCCTGTCCGGCGCACCACTGATGGGCCCGTACGTTGCCTCCAAGCATGCTCTCCTGGGACTGACCACGGTCGCATCCAGGGAGGTCGCACCGCGCGCCGTGCGGGTCACCGCCGTCTGCCCCGGCCCGGTGGCCGGACACATGATGAGCCGGATCGACGGCGGCCGCAGCGACCTCGGCGCCCCGAGCGGCGCGGGCCGCCTGCCCACCGGCACGATCCTCGACGGGGGGCGCTACGCGACTGTCGAGGAGGTCGCCGGCTCGGTGTCGTTCCTGCTCGGTCCGGATGCCGGGTTCGTCACCGGCTCGGCTCTGGTCGCCGACGGCGGACGGCTGTCCTGACCCGTCCCGCTCCTGCACGAGAGCGGGGCTCCATGTCCACGGGTCCCCGGCGACCAGCCGGGCGATCGCGTTCGTCGTCGCGCCGGCCAGCACCCGCGCTCCCGCCTCACCTGCCAGGGAACGTTCGCCGGTTGGCGTCGGCCCGGTCGCGCTAGGTGGCCGGATCGACGATCTTCCAGTACGAGTCCTTGCGCACCACGTGGTCGTCACGGAACTCCCAGTGGTCGCAGCCCCGGACGCGCAGCGGCTCCCCGGTCCTGCTGGTGCCGGTGAGAAGCCACTCGGAGACCCCGAGGTCGCCGCCGACCCAGTGCCGGTCCTCGCTGTAATGGACGTCGGGCAGTCCCGCGAAACGGGCGGCGAGGCCCTCCCTCACCGCCGCCTTGCCGCGGAAGCGCGTACCCCAGGGCTCGGGACCTCGCGGCATGTCCAACGAGCAGTCCTCGGTGAAGAAGCCCATGATCGCGTCCAGATCGTGCGCGTTGAACGCGGCAAGGAGCCCCTTCAAGGTCTCGACCCGGTCCTTCATCGCCGGCCCTCCCCGCAGCCATGCCCCCGCCCGTCCGATGAGAATAGGCGCATCCGGCGCCCCGGTAGGACGCAGAACCCCGGGACCTCTGCGGTGACCGGCACGCTCCCGGAGTCGGCGACCGGGCGACGGACGTCGCCGCGGCGGCAGCGGACGGGCCTACGCAGACATGCGTAGTGACCGGGGCGGCGCCGGGACCCATGGTTGTGTCGTCGGAGTGCCGGGCATGGGTCCCGGAGGGCGGGCCAGGCTCGCAGGACTTCGGAGGCGCGCATGAGCGAGGAACTGACGTGCAGTACGCCCGAACCCCCCGCTCCCGCCGATCTCGTCCTCCAGGGAGGCGGGGTGAAGGGGATCGCCCTGGCCGGCGCCGTGGACGTGCTGTTGCGTCGGTACCGGGTCCGCCGGGTGGCCGGCACCTCCGCCGGCGCCGTCCTCGCGGCACTCCTCGCGGCCGGGTACACCGGCGAGGAGGTGCTGGAGGCGATGGAGTCGCTCCCCTACGCGGAGGTGCCCGACGCCGAGCCCCCGATCCCGGTGCTCGGGCCGGCCATCGGTCTGCTGACCGCGAACGGCCTCTACCGGGGCGACGTCCTCGAGCGCTGGGTGGCGGACCGGCTGGCCGAGAAGGGGGTCCACACCTTCGGCGACCTGCCCCTGGAGCCGGACCCGAAGGCCGATCCGGAGCTGTCCGCCGACGACCGCGCCTACCGGCTGGTGGTCACCGCCACGGACGTCACGCGCGGGCTGGGGCTGCGGCTGCCGTGGGACTACCGCGAGCACTTCGGGCTGGAGCCGACCGAGCAGTCCGTCGCGAAGGCCGTGCGGATGTCGCTGTCGATCCCGCTGTTCTTCGTGCCCTGCACGCTGACGAACACGCACACCGGGGAGACCTCCCGGATCGTCGACGGCGGGGTACTGACCAACTTCCCGCTCGAGCTGTTCGACCGGCAGGACGGCGTGCGCCCGCGCTGGCCCACCTTCGGCGTCGGGGTGCTCCCCGACCTGCCCGGGCCGGACGGCACCCTCATGCCCGGCATGCCGACCCGGCTGCCCGGACCGCTCGGGCTGGTCCAGGACACCCTCACCACCGCCGTCGTCGGCCACGACCAGGCCTACCTCGGGCAACCGCGCAATGCCGCCCGGCTCATCCGGGCGGACACCGCCGGGGTCGGTACCGTGCAGTTCCGGATCGGCCGGGAGCAGCGCGACGAGCTGGTCAGGAACGGCGCCGACGCCGCGACCGACTTCCTCCGGTCGTGGGACTGGCGGGAGTACCTGGACAGGTTCTTCCCGATCCCGGGAACGGGCTGAGCCTCGCCCTACTCGTCGTCGCCCTACTCGTCGTCGCCCTACTCGTCGTCGCCCTACTCGTCGTCGCCCTACTCGTCGTCGCCCTGCTCGTCGGCCGGGCTCGATCCACTCGGCGGTACGGAGTCCGTGGTCGTGGGCCCTGAACTCGGTGACCTCGGCGGCCGCGCCGTCGTCGTGGTCGTCGTGGTCCTCGTGGTCTGTTCGGGTCGCGACGAGGTCGTCCGCGGCTGCGGGCGCGTGGTCGGCGGGGCCGTCTGCGGTCTCGGCGGGGTCGTCGTCGGGGTCGTCCGCACGTTCGGCGGGGTGGTCGTGGGGGGTGGGGCGACGGTCGTGGGCCGGCGGCGCGAGGTCGTCGTCGGGGAGGGACTGGCCGTGGTGGCGCGCGCCGAGCTCGGCGTCCCGGACGACGAGGTCGGCGGGGGGACGGGCGGTGGGGCCGGGGGTGCGGCCTCGTTCTCCGGGGTCAGCGGGTTGTCCGCCACCCCGGCCGCCGAGCGGGTGAAGGCCGGGCTCGCCCCGCCCGGGCAGCTCACGTTGGCCGGCTGGACGCGGTTGAGCGTGACGGTCAGGGCGGTGTAGACGGCGCAGCGCGGTGCCCGCCGGTCCGGGCCGAGGCCGTTCCAGCCGTAGGTGCTCGCCTGCTGGAAATGCGCCCGGGCGGCGGACTCGTCGCCGCGGCACATCTGGATCGCGGCGGCGAACAGCAGCACCTCCCGCGGGCTGGTGAGCTGGTCCCAGCGCGTCACCAGGGCGGCCTGGCCGACGTCGCAGCCGGTCCGGACGGCCCGGTAGACCTCGGCGTCCGGGCCGTCGCCGCTGATGTCGGCCACCAGCACCCAGTCGTAGCTCGGCGCGAAGGTCGGCACCGGCCGGGCCCCGCCCGCAGAGCTGCAGGCGGTCAGGACGACGACCGTTCCCGCCGCGAGCGCGGCCAGCAGGCGGGACAGGTCCCGGCGGGCGGACCGAGCCGTGCGGCGCGCGTCGCCGGTCATCGGGCGAGGGTCCCAGCCGTGGTCGCAGACGTCATCGGCCTGATGGCCGAGGCGAGGGACAGATAGGTGGGAGCGGCCGGGGTCCGTGTGTCGCAATTCCCGCCGACGCGGAAACGAATCCGCAGGGGTGAGCGACAGCCCACCGGCGGAGAACACACGGCGCGAGCGGGCCGGTGGACGGGGGGTTCTGGGCGATGGGCATGCGGATCATGGGGCGGGCCGCGGGGGCGCTCGCGGCGAGCGCGGTGCTGGCGCTGGGAATCGGGGGCACGGGTCTCGGGGCGACGGCGGCGGCGCAGCCGGTCCAGGCACCGGCCTGCCCCACGCTCGAGGGCTGCTACGGGTACCAGGACATGAGGGCCTTCTACACCGAGGTGATCAAGCTCGTCGACGGCTTCTCGGCGGCCAGCTACACGGGCATGTCGCGCCCGGCGTACCGGTACGTCCCGAGCGGGACGCAGCAGCCGACGGCCTGCACCGACCCCACCGGCGCCCCGGCGTCGGCCGACGGGAACACCTTCAACTACTGCCCGGTGGACCGGACCGTGTACATCGGCCAGGACTCCCTCTACGACCTGTACTCGCTGTCCGGCGACGCCGCGGCGGCGTTCGGGGTGGCCCACGAGTGGGGCCACCACGTGCAGAACGTCGTCGGGGTCTCCGCGACGCTCGTCACGCAGCTCGGTGTCATCCAGTCCGAGAACCAGGCCGACTGCATCGGCGGCGCCTTCCTGGGCCACCTCGACGCACAGGGGGTCCTCGAGCCGGACGACTACGCCGACATCGGCTCCGTGCTGCCCCGGATCGCCTCGGGCGAGGACGACCTCGGACGCGACCACGGCACCGTCGGGGAGCGCGCGGCGGCCGTCGACCTGGGGTTGCGGCAGGGGCTCGGGGCGTGCAACGCGTACTTCCCGGGCACTCCCGTGCTCGCCTGAGCGTGCTGCTCAGCGCGGCGGGACGATCTTCTCGACGATTCGGTAGACCGCGTCCGTGATCAGCACGACCGCCTCGTGGTGGGCCTGCTGCGGCTTGCCGATCGGGTCGACGATCGAGATCTCGTCGCGGTCGAGCGGCACGAGACCCCGCTTCATCCGCGCCTGTTCGACCAGCTCGTGGGCGCGTTTGACCGGGTCGCCCTCGGGCAGCATGCGCTCGTCGACGGCGTCGGCCAGGGCGGCGAACTCGCGCAGCGCGAAGGTGGTCTTCAGGCCCGCGGGCTCGCGCTCCACGATCGCGCTGCGGTGGCGCAGGCTCGCGCCGAGGACGAGGTCGGAGTTCCGCACCAGGGAGCTCCGCAGCTGACGGGCGCGGAAGGCGCCGGCCTGGGCGGTGCCGTCGAGCCCCCAGGGGGCGAGCTCGTCACGGGTGTCGGGGTGCATCATCTCCCCCACCACCGCGTTCACCCCGGCGCTGGAGATGTCGAACCGCGCCGCCTCGCGTCCGCCCAGCTTCCCGATCAGCAGGTGGCGAGCCATGATCTCCGCGGCAGGGGAGCGGCAGAGATTGCCGGTGCAGACGAAGAGCAGCCGGAACGAGTCGGCCCGCGGGGGGTCGACCTCCGGTCTCGCGTGTCTGCCCACGTGGTTCAGTGTGACTGTTGAGTTCCGGGTCTGCCCAATCCTGCGACCGCACGGCGGGACAGAGGGGAGGATCGGGTGACGCGGAGAGGGGTGGCAGGTGGTCACGGACGCGCAGAGGGCCCGATGGGCGCGGTGCTGGAACGAGAACGTCGACCGGACCGACCGCTCCATGCGGCGGCTGGACAGGCTGCTCTTCGGGGACAGCCGCGCCTGGGTCTGCGGGCAGGCGGCGGGCGCGGTCCTCGAGGTCGCGGTCGGGACCGGGCTGAACCTCCCCCACTACCCGCCGGACGTGCGGCTCACCGGCCTCGACCTGAGCCCGGCGATGGTCCGGGCGGCACGGGAACGCGCGGCGCGGATGAACCGGGAGGCGGAGCTGAGGGTGGGCGACGCGGAGGATCTCGACCTACCCGACGCCTCCGTCGACACCGTCGTCTGCACCTTCGCACTCTGCGGTATCCCCGACCACCGGCGCTCCATCGACGAGATGGTGCGGGTGCTGCGGCCCGGCGGGCGGCTCCTGCTGGCCGACCACGTCGCGTCGTCGGTCCCGCCGCTGCGTCTCGTACAGCGGATGACGGAGTGGGTGTCGGTCCCGGTCGGCGGGGAGCACTTCCGCCGACGTCCTGTGGACCACGTCCTCGCGGCCGGGCTGGAGGTGGAACGGCGGGAGCGATTCGCCCTCGGGATCGTGGAACGGCTCGTCGCCCGCAAACCGGGGGGCTGAGCTGAACCGTCGTCATCCTCCCGCCGCCAGCCCGCCCGGTCGCACCGCCTCGGCGATGACGTCGTCGACCAGGGCATGGTCGGGGTCGGCGACCTCGCCCGGATGGGCGGAAGCAACGAAACTGCCGAACCGCTGGAGGTCGTCGGGGGGCGCCGAGTGCAGGCAGGCCCGCAGGGCGGACCACCCGGCCTCGCCGAGGACCCTGCGCAGTCGGTCGTCCGGCGCACCGTCGGCGCACGCCGACGCGAGTTCCGCGATCCTCACCTTCACCGCCTCGGACTGCCGGCCCCGCACGCTGATCCGGTTCGCCTGCTCGGCCAGGATCGGCTCGCAGGAGTACGACTCGAGAGCGTTGATCAGCGGGCCCGCGTCGCCCGCGGTGGCCGGGTCGTAAGACGCGCGGTGGACGCCGGCCTCGTACCCCGCCTCGTACCCGCAGAAGTAGATCGGGGCACTGCTGCCCGCCTCGGCACGGACGCCGAGGGCGAGGTCGAGCAGCGAGAAGGGCCACTCCAGGTTCCGCAGGGTGAGCTGGCCGGACCGCTCGGCTGCCGCCACCATGAGCTGGGCGGACTCGAGCGCGGACTGGCCGTGGAAGGCGATGTCGGGTGAGTGCAGGCGAATCGTGCCACCCTCGCACCACTGCCGGAGCTTGCCCAGGATCAAGCTGTTGTCGACGACGTGGGTGAAGCGCACCGCCGAGGTCACCGGAAGGTTCACCTCGGACAGCAGGGACTCGCCGAGCTTCTTGGTGGCGGCGTAGACGTCACGGGTGAAGTACCGCACCGCCTTACCGGTCGAGGCGAACACCAGCCGACGGGCGCGCACCTCCTCGGCCGCCCGGAAGACGTTCCGGCTCCCGAACACGTTCGTCTCGACGGTCCGGCGCACCTCCCTCTCCGCCGCCCCCGGATCTCGGACCGCGGCCAGGTGGAAGACCGCATCGGGGCGGAACCGCCGGAACGCCTCGCCGATCTCCTCCGCGGACCGGACGTCGACCCGCGCGTACTCGACGCCGGGCACGGGGCGTCGGGAACGGGTCAGGCCCCGGCTGAGACTGACGATCCGGCGATGGGGCGCCGCGGCGAGCTGGGTCAGGAGCGCGGTGCCGATGCACCCCGTTCCCCCGGTGACGAGGATCGTCTCCCCGGCGAGGTCGGAGGATGCCGGACCGCGGACGCGCCGACGGGTGACCGCCCGGAACCGGTCGTGCTCCGCGTGCCCGTGAGACGTCCGCGCGAGCTGGTCGGTCAGGTCGCGCAGAGCGGCGAACCGCGGTCCGTCCAGAGCGGACAGACGCGGTGATGCCACGTCCTGCATGCGACTGACGAGTTCGGCACGCGTGCCCGTGCACGGGGACATGCGGGATTCCTCCGGTGGGTGACGAGGGAGCGACTGATGGTGCATCGCTGGTTCCTGGCCGGGACCGTGCATCAGTGAATGGCCCCAGGGGCGGCGGCGTCGGCCGATCGACCGACCCGCGGTCACGCTCCCATTCGCACGATCCCGGTAGATCGTTACCGGTGCGCACGGTCGATTTACATGTCTGTCGACCGAGGCGGCAACCTCATTCCGACGACCGGACGCCGTGGACACACAGAGTCAACACGGCTGTAACAATTCAGGCTCTCGAGCAGCAGTTTCGCCGACGAATCATGACGCCGATCACAGCCGCTAACGCCTGAGCGTGTCCGGCCGAGCCTTGGCCCGTGCGACCGAAGCCGTCCGCACCGCTCCTCGAATCAGCACGCGACACATCCGCTCCTCTGCCCTGGAGAAAATCATGCGAATTGTGGTGACTGGCGGCGCCGGGTTCCTCGGATCGCACCTCTGTGACGCCCTGATCGCGCGCGGCGACACGGTGGTGTGCGTCGACGATCTGTCGACCGGCCGGGCCGGAAACGTGCAGCATCTGGCCCCGGAACCGCGGTTCTCGTTGGTCGTCGCGGACGTCTCGGCGGAGCTGGACGTCCCCGGCCCGATCGACGCCGTCGCGCACCTGGCGAGCCCGGCGTCGCCGCCCGACTACCACCGGCGTCCACTGGAGACGATGGCCGTCGGCAGCCGCGGAACGGAGAAGGCGCTCCGCCTCGCCGGGGCGAACGACGCCCGGTTCGTGCTCGCCTCGACCAGCGAGATCTACGGCGACCCGCTGGTGCACCCGCAGCCCGAGTCGTACTGGGGCAACGCCAACCCCATCGGTCCGCGCAGCATCTACGACGAGGCCAAGCGCTTCGCCGAGGCCCTGACCTCGGCCCACCGGCGGACGCTGGGCGTCGACACCGGGATCGTGCGCATCTTCAACACCTACGGTCCGCGCATGCGGCCGCACGACGGTCGAGTGGTGACCAGCTTCATCGCCCAGGCACTCAACGGGGACCCGCTGACCATCTACGGCGACGGCAGCCAGACCCGCAGCTTCTGCTACGTCGACGACCTGGTGGCAGGTCTCGTCGCGATGATCGACTCAGCCGATGCGGGACCGGTCAACCTCGGTAACCCGGTGGAGCGCACCGTCGCCGAGCTGGCCGAGCTCGTCCTGGCGATCACGGGGTCGGACTCGCCGATCGAGCACCATCCGTTGCCGATCGACGACCCCGCCCGTCGCAAGCCGGTGATCACCCGGGCGCAGGAGGCGCTGGGCTGGAACCCCGAGGTCCCGGCCGAGGTCGGGCTGCGGCTCACGGTCGACTACTTCCGCCGGCACCTCGACGAGGTCGTGGCGGCTCGACCGGCCCTCGCCGGTGGGCAGATGGACGGCGCCGCCGCCGTCGAGGTTCCCGCACAGACCACCTCGGCCGCCGAGGCGACCCCAGCGGCGGTCGCCTGATCCCGCCCCGCCGGCGGGCGACGGCCGACTGCCATGACCCACGCGATCCCCGAAGCCGGCGGCGGCCGCCCCGACGGCTCGATCTCCCCGACCCGAGAGGGCCATCCGATGCACGGAGCCGCGCGCCGACCGACGGCCGCACAGGCTCGAGACGACCTGTCCGCCGCGGTCACGACCCGACTCCGGGTCGTGCCGCCCGCACCCCCGACCACCGCACCGGCACCGCCGGCCGACCCGTACGCCGCGGTGACCGAGCTGTCGCAGGGCCAGATCTCCCGCATCACCCGGGACGGCCCCTTCTTCGACCGCCACCGCAACCGGCGCCGCCGGATGACCCGCCGGGCGTTCGTCCCGGTTCTGTCGACCCGGGACCGGGTGGTCGTCGCGCTCCTGTCGGCGGGGTGGGTGGCCTGTCTGACCTGGTTCTGGGTGTGGTGGTTCCAGCCCGGGCACCGGGTGACCTGGGTCGGTCTGGCCATCAACAGCTGCCTGCTGGTGTACCTGTCCTGCCTGCCGATCTACTTCATGGTGGGGGTCAACCGGCTCAGGCGAATCTCGCCCCACGTCGGGGTGCCGGCGCTGCGGGTCGCCTTCGTGGTGACACGCGCCCCGTCCGAGCCGTTCGAGGTCGCCACGGCGACCTTGGAGGCCATGCTGGCGCAGCACTACCCGCATCCGTACGACGTCTGGCTCTGCGACGAGGCGCCCACGGACGAGATCTGGCGCTGGTGCGCCGCGCACGGCGTGCACATCTCGACCCGACAGGGGGTCACCTCGTACCACCGCGACTCGTGGCCGCGCCGGACGAAGGTCAAGGAGGGCAATCTCGCCTACTTCTACGACCACTACGGGTACGAGCACTACGACGTCGTGTCCCAGCTCGACTGCGACCACAAGCCGGAACCCGGCTACCTCGCGGAGATGGTGCGCCCCTTCGCCGACGACGCCGTCGGCTACGTGTCCGCCCCCAGCGTCTGTGACACCAATGTGGACCGCTCGTGGTCCGCGATGGGGCGGTTGCACCGCGAGGCGACCTTCCACGGACCGGCCCAGCTCGGGCACAGCGCGGGCCTCGCGCCGGTGTGCATCGGCTCGCACTACGCGGTGCGTACGCAGGCTCTGCGGCAGATCGGCGGCCTCGGCCCGGAACTGGCCGAGGACTTCTCCACGACGTTCCTGCTCAACTCGGCGGGGTGGCACGGCGCGTTCGCCATCGACGCCCACGCGCACGGCGACGGGCCGCTGACCTTCTCCGCGATGCTGGTCCAGGAGTTCCAGTGGTCCCGGAGCCTGACCGTCGTGATGCTGGGCCTGGTCCCCCGCCACCTGCCCCGGCTGCCGTGGCGGCTGCGGATCCGGTTCGTCTACGCGCTCATCTTCTACTCCCTCCTGGCGCTCACGACCGTCGGCGGGCTGACGTTGGCGCCGATCGCCGCCGTCCTCGGGATGCCGTGGATCAACGTCGACTACGGGGCCTTCCTGCTGCACTGGTGGTCGATCTCGATCTGGGTCCTCGTGCTGGCGATGCTGCTCAAGCGACGAGGTCTCCTCCGGCCCGCCGACGCCCCGCTGGTCAGCTGGCAGAACTACCTGTACTGCCTGACCCGGTGGCCGTACATCGCCCGCGGCGTCGCCGTCGGGATCCTGTACAAGATCCGGCCCCGGCCGACGACCTTCAAGGTCACGCCGAAGGGGGCCGGTGGGCTCGAACCGCTGCCGCTGCGGCTCATCCTGCCCTACGTCCTCGTCACGCTCGTCATGTCGGGCGCCTCGCTCTACGCCGAGAGCTTCACCCGGGCCGCGGGCTACGTCTTCCTCTGTCTGCTCGCCGGGGTGACCTATGCCGGCGTCGGCATCGCCGTCCCGCTGCTGCACGCGCGGGAGGCGGCCCGCATCGCCGGCCGGCGGTTCGTCTCCGCCGTTCGCGAGACGGTGGCGGTGCCGCTGATCGTGGCCTGCCTCGCCGTCGTCCCCGTCGCCGTCGCCGTCGCCCGGTACCCCGCCTACTTCGTGTCCGCCTTCGGCTGGTAGCCGGGACCGGAAGGAACCACCATGCCCGAGACCGTCCTGGTGACCGGCGGCGCCGGCTTCATCGGCAGCCACACCTGCGTCGAACTGCTCGACCACGGCCACGAGGTCGTCGTCGTCGACGACTTCTCCAACAGCTCTCCGGGCGCCGTCGACGCCGTCATGAAGCTCGCCGGCCGGCCGCTCACCCTGCACGAGGCGGACCTGCGGGACCGCGCCGCGCTCGACGCCGTCTTCGCCGCCCACGACATCGACGCCGTCGTCCACTTCGCGGCGAAGAAGGCGGTCGGCGAGTCCGGGCGCATCCCGCTGGAGTACTTCGACATCAACATCGGCGGCACCACCGCGCTGCTGCGGGCGATGAACGACCACGGCGTGCACCGGCTCGTGTTCTCGTCGTCGTGCTCGATCTACGGCGACACCAGCACGGTCCCGCTCGACGAGGACGACCCGGCCGGACCGACCAACCCCTACGCGCGCACCAAGTACATCTGCGAGCAGCTGCTCGGCGACGCGTGCGTGCGCTACCCCGAGATGTCCGTGATCGCGCTCCGGTACTTCAACCCGATCGGCGCGCACCCGAGCGGCATGCTCGGGGAGGACCCCACCGGCGTCCCGAACAACGTCCTGCCCTACATGGCGCAGGTCGCGGTCGGACGGCTCGCCGAGCTGCCCGTCTTCGGCGACGACTACCCGACCCCGGACGGGACCTGCATCCGGGACTACATCCACGTCGTCGACGTCGCCGACGGGCACCGGGTCGCGCTCGACCACCTCGACGACGAGGCGGGTCTGCGCGTGTTCAACCTCGGCACCGGGCGGGGCGCCTCCGTCCTGGAGCTGATCGCCGAGTTCGGCCGCGCCGTCGGGCGGCCGATCCCGCACCGCGTCGAGGGCCGCCGCACCGGCGACGTCCCGATGCTCATCGCCGATCCCGGCCGCGTCGAGCGGGCGTGGGGTTGGCGGACCACCCGCGACCTCACCGCGATGTGCGAGGACGCGTGGCGCTTCCAGCGACTCCACCCCGCGGGCTATCCCGCCGTCTGACCCCCAGGGACACATCATGCGCATCACCGTCATCGGCACCGGCTACCTCGGCGCCGTCCACGCCGCCTGCATGGCCGACTCCGGCCACGAGGTCCTCGGCGTGGACGTCGATCCCCGCAAGCTCGTCGCGCTCTCCGACGGCAGGCCGCCCTTCTTCGAGCCCGGCCTGCCCGAACTGCTCCGGCGGACCGTCGACTCCGGGTCGCTGCGCTTCACCGACTCGCTGCAGGAGGCGGGCGAGTTCGGCGAGGTCCACTTCGTCTGCGTCGGCACCCCGCAGCAGCCGGGCTCCTACGCGGCCGACCTGAAGTACGTCGACGCCGTCGTCGACGGGCTGGCCCCGCACCTGCGCGACGGCAGCCTCGTCGTCGGCAAGTCGACCGTCCCGGTCGGCACGGCCGCGCGGCTGGCGCAGCGCCTCACCGAGCTGAGCCCCGACGTCGACGCCGAACTGGCCTGGAATCCGGAGTTCCTGCGGGAGGGCTTCGCGGTGGAGGAGACGATGCGCCCGGACCGCCTCGTGGTCGGCGTGACCTCCGACCGGGCCGACGCGATGCTGCGCGAGGTCTACGCCCCGATGCTGGCCGCGGGCTGCCCCTACATCAGGACCGACCTCGCCACGGCCGAGCTGGTGAAGGTTGCGGCGAACTCGTTCCTCGCCACGAAGATCTCCTTCGTCAACGCCATGGCCGAGGTCTGCGACGCCGCGGGCGGCGACGTCGTCACCCTGGCCGACGCGATCGGGCACGACACCCGCATCGGCCGCCGGTTCCTCTCGGCCGGTGTCGGGTTCGGCGGCGGCTGCCTGCCGAAAGACATCCGTGCCTTCATGGCGCGCGCCGGTGAGCTGGGTGTGGGCGAGGCGCTGTCGTTCCTGAAGGCCGTCGACGAGGTCAACATGCGGCGGCGCCAACGCACCGTCGACCTGGCCCGGGAGCTCGTGGGCGGGTCCTTCCTCGGCAGGAACGTCGCCATCCTCGGTGCCGCCTTCAAGCCCGACAGCGACGACGTGCGGGACTCGCCCGCGCTCAACATCGCGGCGGCGATCCAGCTCCAGGGCGGGCAGGTCCGCGTGCACGATCCCGAGGCGATCGACAACGCCCGGACGCAGTTCCCGACGCTCGACTACGCGCTGGACGTCGAGAAGGCCTGCGAGCGCGCCGACCTCGTGCTCCACCTCACCGAGTGGCGGCAGTACCGGGAGCTCGACCCGGCTCGCCTGCGGAAGGTCGTGCGCGAGCCGCGGCTCATCGACGGTCGCAACACCCTCGACATCGCGGCGTGGCGCTCGGCGGGCTGGACGGTGCGTGCACTCGGCCGTTCGCAGCACTGAGCGCAGTAGGGTGACCCATCCGGCGGCCCGCCCCGGGCCGTCGGCCGGGTGCCGTACCAGCCGACAGCCCGACCGATCCGGAGGATCTCCGTGCCCACCCGACGGCAACTGCTGTCCGTCGCCGGACTGCTGGTCGGTGCCGCCGTGACCGGCTGCAGCGTGCCCGCGGTACCGGGGGTCTCCGGCCCGGTGCCCCGCGAGCGGGTCCGGGGCGCCGACCTCTCCTTCACTCTGCAGACGGAGGCGATCGGGGCCCGCTACCGGGACGGCGGCGCACCGGCGCCGCTCGAACGGCTCCTGGCCGCCCGCGGGGCGAACCTCGTCCGGCTCCGCGCCTGGGTGAACCCTCCGGCGGGCTACAGCACCCTCGAGTCTGCGCTCACGCTCGGCCGACGCGCCCACGACGCGGGCTGCGACATCCTCCTCGACCTGCACTACTCGGACTTCTGGGCCGACCAGTACAGCCAGTCCGTTCCCGCGGTCTGGGCCCACCAGGACCTCGGGCGCCTGGCCGGGACGGTGCGTGACTACACGCGCGACGCGGTCGCCGCCTTCGCGCGGCAGGGCACCCCCCTGTCGATGATCCAGACCGGGAACGAGATCACGACCGGGATGCTGTGGCCGGTCGGCAAGGTCTACGAGCGGGGACACGAGCAGTGGGACGGGTTCGTCCGGCTGCTGACCGCCGGTCTCGCCGGGGCGCTCGACGGAGCCACCGCGCCGCTGGAGACGATGGTCCACATCGACCGCGGCGGGGACAACGGCGGAGCCCGGTACTTCTACGACGCGATCACCGCCCGCGGCGTGGAGTTCGACCTCATCGGCCTGTCCTACTACCCGTTCTGGCACGGCTCGCTGGACACGCTCGCCGCGAACCTCGGTGACCTCGCTGTGCGGTACGGGAAGGACGTCCTCGTCGTCGAGACCTCCTACCCGTGGACCCTCCGGCAGGCCGACGGGACGGAGTACTACGCCGCACGACTCGAGGAGCTGCCCGACGCCGCGCGCTTCCCGGCGACCCCGGAGGGCCAGGCCGCGTACTTCGAGGGTCTGCGGACCGTCGTGGACGGGGTG
The DNA here is from genome assembly GCF_047200735.1 of Pseudonocardia oceanicola. Lineage (NCBI taxonomy): Bacteria > Bacillati > Actinomycetota > Actinomycetes > Pseudonocardiales > Pseudonocardiaceae > Pseudonocardia > Pseudonocardia oceanicola. The sequence goes on along the minus strand of NZ_JBJZON010000001.1, from coordinate 194,777 downwards.
CCGGACGGGCACGGCCGCGGCTTCGTGGCCTGGGAGCCGGGGTGGCTCCCCGGCGTGGGCTGGGACCACGGCGAGGGCAACCCCTACGCCAACCTCACGATGTTCGACTGGACCGGGACTGCCCTGCCGTCGCTGGCCGCCTTCCGGGCCTGAGGTGCGTCATCGATTCTGGGGATATCGAGCGGCGGGGGTTAACGCGGGGCGACCGCGTGACGACCATCGGTGCGTGACAGACACTCCGCCACCGGCGGAGTCGTCCTGATCGGCCCACCGCCCCGATCAGGACGCGGACGGCCCGCCTCCTTCCGGGGGCGGGCCGTTTGAGTATCAGGCGGCCTGCGCCAACCACGGCTCCCAGGCCGGGTGCGGCTCGACCGCCAGCACCAGCACCCCGCCCGCCGCACGGCTCGGTGGCTTCGGGGTGATCCGCAGGGTCCAGCCGAGCTCGTCGATGAGGCGGTCGGCCTTCTTCGAGTTGCAGGCCCGGCAGGCGGCGACGCAGTTCTCCCAGGTGTGCGCCCCGCCCCGGCTGCGGGGGATCACGTGGTCGATCGTGTCGGCCTTCTTGCCGCAGTAGGCGCAGCGGCGAAGGTCGCGACGGAGCACACCGGCCCTGGTCATGGGCACCGCGCGGCGGTAGGGCACCCGCACGTAGCGGGAGAGCCGCATGACGGACGGGGCGGGGACGGTGAGGCTCTCCGAATGGAAGGCCGCCCCTTCCAGGGCGGCCTGCACGCACTCGGCCTTGCCGGAGAGCATGAGGACGATGGCACGTTTGGCCGTGACGACGGCGAGCGGCTCGAAGCTCGCATTGAGCAGTAGCACCCGTGAACCCGGCGGGAGCGCCGTTACCCCGGCACTCCCTGCCCCCGTCTCCCCGTCCCCGGTCTCGGGGACGGCGACGAGGGGTTGGGGTTGTCGATCCGGCACGCGACCACCTCCGCTCGGATGGGGTAAGTCGACCATACGAGAGCCGGGTTACGCACGTGTGATGTCGAGGCGGACGCGCGATGGCCCCTGCTGCCGAAGTCGCGGATCCGCAGAACGGGTACGCCGTGTTACGGGACGTCGGCGTCCGGCGATGAGCCCGACGAACCCCCCTGAGAGAGGAACGCCCGTGTCCAGCCCCCGCCGTCCGCTCGCCCTGCCCGCGATCCTGCTCATGATGTTCCGCCAACTTCTGGATCGATCGCTCCAGTAGTCTGGCGGCATGTGGTTCTGGCTCGTCGGTGCGATCCTCGCCGAGGTGACCGGCACGGTCGCGCTCCGCTTCTCCGAGGGGTTCTCCCGGCTCTGGCCGTCGGTCGTCGTGCTGATCGGATACGGGGTCGCCTTCTACTCCCTGTCGCGGGCCCTCGCCGGGGGGGTGCCGATCGGCGTCGCCTACGGGGTGTGGGCGGCGGTGGGGGTCGCGCTGATCGCGCTGATCGGGGCGTTGTTCCTGGGCGAGTCGCTGAGCTGGGTGCAGGTCGGCGGGATCGTCCTGGTGATCGCCGGTGTGCTGGCGCTGGAGCTGGGCCGCACCTCCCATGCCGCGTGAGATCGCCGACGGCCGGCTGCGCAAAGGAGCCTTCCGCCGCCGCGCGCTCCTCGACGCGACGCTGCGACTGGTCGGGCGATCCGGCGTCGCGGCCGTGACGCAGCGGGCGGTCGCGACGGAGGCGGAGCTGCCCCCGAGCGCGGTGCTCTACTACTTCGCGAGCATCGACGAGCTGCTGGTCACGGCCCTGCGGGAGGTCAACGACCGGTGCATCGAGGACGTGGGCGCCGTCGCGACGCTCGACGACCTGGCCGGGCTCCTCGCCGGCTACTCCGCCCAGGACCGCCTGCGCACGGTCGCCGAGTACGACCTCTACCTCCTCGCCGCCCGCCGCCCCGACCTCCGCGACGAGCTGGAGCGGTGGGACCGGGCGCTCGAGGAGCTGGCCCGACGCCTGCGTCCCGACCGCGCCGAGCTCCTCGCCGCCGCGGTCAACGGCCGCTACCTCCGCGCCGCCACGAGCGGGCTGGACCACGCGACAGCCGTCCGCACACTTGCGGGTCTGTGACCGCGCGGTCCGTTCGCGATCCGGCGCGGGTGGGGCACGTGCGGCCACGCTGCGGAGGGGGAACCGCAGCGTGGCCGCACCGGCGACGGGCGCGAAACGAGGGGGGACACCCGCCGCCGTCCGAAGCGTTGCCGAGTTGTTCGCCGATCGTCGCGCGCGTGTTATCACCACGCCAGGGACACCCGCCCTCGGCCCGTCCGCTCCGTTCGCGCTCAGCCGACCGGGCTGCGCGCCCCGGCGGCCGACACCGGCCCACGCCCGGCCGCCTCGCCGTCGCCCGCCCCCGAGCCCCGCTGCAGGACCCGGCCGAGGGTGTGTGGCTCGAACAGACGGGCGGCGAGCGTGTCGGCGAGGCCGACCGGGCCGACGTCGTCGCCGTGGTCGGACACGCAGATGCGCAGGTCACGGGTGGCGAGCGGGAGCGAGCGGGCCGCGACGTGCTGCCGGATCCCGGCGGGCAGGCGCTCGCCACCGGCGGCGGCGAGCGGGCCGCCGACCACGATCTGCGACCGTCGCGCAGTACCCGTACGCGATCGGCCAGATGGGCCTGCAGGCCTGCCGGAAGGCGATGTCCGGCGCGCAGCTGCCGGCCGACGTCAAGGCCCCCGTCGCCCTGGTGACGGCGGACGGCGGACGGCGATGCTGACCGCCTCGACGATCCTCGTCGTGCTGACGCTCGGCCAGACCTTCGTCATCGCGACCGGCGGCATCGACCTGTCGGTGGCCTCGACGACGACGTTCGCGGCCGTGGCGTTCGGGATGGCGTTCGCCGCGGGCGCCGCGGTGGTGGCGTGCATCGCCGTCGCCCTGGTCGCCGGGGCGCTGGTGGGCGTGGTCAACGGCGTGCTGGTCGGCAAGGGCAAGATCGCCGACTTCATCGTCACGCTCGGCACGCTGTCCGCGGCGTCGGGCGCGGCGCTGGTGCTGTCCGACGGCAAGCCGGTCACCATCGTGAACCGCTTCCTGCTGCGGCTGTCCAGCACCGGGCTCGGCGTCCTGGGCTGGTCGTTCCTGATCGCGGTCGTGCTCGCGGTCGTGGCGCACGTCGTGCTGTTCCGCACCCGGTTCGGCACGCACGTGCTCGCGGCGGGCGGGTCCGCCGAGGCGGCCACCGCGACCGGCATCTCGGTGCCCCGCATCAAGATCGCGGTCTACACGATCGCCGGGGTGCCGGCCGGGGTCGCCGCGGTGCTGCTGGTGGCGCGCGTCGGGGCGGCCGAACCGGCGTCGAACACGTCGTTCCTGCTCAGCTCGGTGGCGGCGGTCGTGCTCGCCGGCGTGGCGCTGACCGGCGGCCGGGCCACGATCCTCGGCCCGGTCCTCGGGGCGCTGCTGCTCACCGCCCTCACCAACGGCCTGACCCTGCTCGGGGTCTCGCCCTTCTACCAGCCCGTCGCGGTCGGCACGGTCGTCGTGCTCGCCGCCCTGCTCGCGAGGTTCCGGCGCTGATGTCCACGCTTCCCGAGATCCTGCTCGACGTCCGCGCCGTGCGCCTGTCGTTCGGCAGTCAACCGCGAGCTCACCCGCGGGGTCGGTCCGGTCGCGCTGCTCGACCGCAAGGCGATGCGGCGGCAGGCGCGGGAAATGGTGTCCACCCTCGCCGTCAACGTCCCCGCGGTCGGCTCCCGGGTGCGCGACTGTCCGGCGGGCAGCGCCAGGCCCTCGCGATCTGCCGGGCCGCCGGTTTCTCCAGCAAGCTCGTGATCGTGGACGAGCCGCCCGCGGTGCTGGGCGTCCAGGAGACCGCCCGGGTCGAGGAGCTGATCGCGAAGCTGCGGGCCGACGGGCACGCGGTGCTCGTCATCAGCCACGATTTCGCCCAGGTCATGCGGCTGTCCGACCAGGTGTGGGTGATGCGCGGCGGCCGCTGCGTCGCCGGTCGCCGCACCGCCGAGACCACGGGCGAGGAGATCGTCGCCCTCATCACCGGAGCCAAGGAGTCATGAGCACTTCCCCCTCGCCAACCCCCTCGGTGTGCACGCCCTGGTCTGGGTCGGCGACACCTCCCCCGAGTCGGTCGACACCGCCGTGCGCAGGACCGCCGAGGCCGGCTTCGACCTGCTGGAGCTGTCCCTGCACGACTCGGTCAACCTGGACGTGCCCCGGGCCCGCGCGGCGCTCGAGGAGGCCGGCCTGCAGGTCGCCTGCTCCCGCGGTCTCGCGTTCGACGCCGGCGTCTCCAGCGACGACCCCGCCGTCGTCGACCGGGGGGCGAAGCTGCTCGCCGACTCCCTGCAGGTGACCCGGGACCTCGGCGGCACCCACTTCACCGGGGCGCCGTACAGCGCGCTGGGCAGGTACTCCGCACCGCTGACCGCGGCCGGCCGGGCCAACGTGGTCCGGGTGCTGCGCGAGCTGGCCGCGGAGACCGCCGGGGCCGGGATGACCCTCGGGCTCGAGGTGTGCAACCGCTACGAGACGAACGTCGTCAACACCGCGCGGGACGCGCTGCGGCTGGCCGACGACATCGGCGCCGACAACGTGCTCGTCCACCTCGACACGTACCACATGAACATCGAGGAGGCCGACTTCGTCCGCCCGGTGCTCGAGGTCGGTGACCGGCTCGGCTACGTGCACATCGGCGAGAACCACCGCGGCCACCTGGGCTCGGGACACCTCGACTTCACCTCGTTCTTCCACGCGCTGGCCGACATCGGCTACACAGGGCCGGTGACCTTCGAGTCGTTCTCCTCGGCCGTCGTCGCCCCGGGACTGTCGGCGGACCTCGCGGTCTGGCCCACTCTGTGGGAGGACGGCGCCGAACTCGCCCGGCACGCCCGCGGCTTCCTCGCCGACGGGCCCACGGCCGCGGCGCCCCGGTAGTCCCCGTGCGGATCGAGCGGTTCGACGAGCTGGTCGGCCGGGCGCTGGCGCTCGCGACCGCCCCGGGCGACCGGCGGGTCCTGCTGGGGATCGCCGGCAGCCCCGGAGCGGGCAAGACCACGCTGGCGGAGTCGCTGGTGGCCGCGCTCGCGGCCGCCCCGCCGCCCGGGCTCGACGCGGGGTGGGTCGCCCACGTCCCGATGGACGGCTACCACCTGGCCGACGTCGAGCTCGACCGGCTCGGCCGCCGGGACCGCAAGGGCGCGTCGGACACGTTCGACGCCGCCGGGTACGCGGCCCTGCTGCACCGGCTGCGCGAGGTGCCCGCCCCGGACGCGCCGCCGGTGTACGCGCCGGCCTTCGACCGGGACATCGAGCAGCCCGTCGCCGGCTCGATCCCGGTGCAGCCGGCCTGCCGGCTCGTCGTCACCGAGGGGAACTACCTGCTGCTCGACGACCCGGCGTGGCGGGCGGCGCGGGCCGCGCTCGACGAGGTCTGGTTCGTCGAGATCGACGAGACGGTGCGCAACACGCGGCTGGTCGACCGGCACGTGCGGTTCGGCAAGAGCCCCGACTTCGCCCGGCACTGGGTGGCGACCACGGACGAGCCCAACGCCCGGCTCGTCGAGTCGACCCGCACGCGGGCCGACGTCCTCGTCCGACTGTCGCCGTCCCCGGACGCTGTGCGCGTCATGGAACAATGATGCGCTCGAGCCGGGTCGCTGGCCGCGTTATGGAACCATAGTGCGCTCGTGCTGGCGGTGTAGGCGCATTATGGAACCATACTGCGGTCGGACCGGCCCTTTCGGCGCGTTGTGGAGCCATACTGCGGTGGGCGAGGGCGGTCCTCAGATCCGTACCGCGTCCAACGCCCCGAGCACGTCGGCGACCAGGTCGTCCGTGTCCTCGCAGCCCGCGGACAGCCGCAGGAGCCCGGGCGGCACCGCGTCGCCCCACCGCTCGCGACGGTCGGCCGAGGTCCGGAGCCCGCCGAAGCTCGTCGTCGACGAGACGAGGCGGGAGGCCGCCAGGAACTCCCCCACCGCCTCGGCGGAGGGCAGCGTGAACCGCAGGATCCCGTTCCAGCGCCGCATCTGCCGCGAGGCCACCGCGTGGGACGGGTCGGACGGCAGGCCCGGCCACCGGACGTCGACCGCCGTGGGGTGCCCGAGCAGCGCCTGGACCAGCGCGCGCGCGTTCCGCGCCTGCCGCTCCAGCCGCAGGTCCAGCGTGCCGAGGCCGCGGTGCGCGAGCCAGGTCTCCATCGGGCCGGGGATCGCGCCGCTGCGGGTGCGCGCGCCCCGCACCCGCTCGGCGAGAATCGGGTCGGCGCAGGTCACGTGCCCGAGGACGACGTCGCCGTGCCCGTTGAGCGCCTTGGTGTCACTGGCGATCACGAAGTCGGCGCCGAGCGGCAGCGGCTTCTGCCCCAGCGGGGTCGCGGTGGTGTTGTCGACGGCCACCCTCGCCCCCACCGCATGCGCGGCCTCACACAGGGCGCGGATGTCGCACACCTCCAGCCCCGGGTTGGACGGCGTCTCCAGCAGCACGAGGGACGCGCCGTGGAGCGGCTCCCACGCCCCGGCCGTCCCGAACTCCCGGACCTCGACCCCCATCGGCGCGAGCTCCTCGGAGGCGACGAGCCGGGCGATGTAGTAGCCGTCGCTGGGCAGGACGACGGCGGTGCCGGGCTTGGCGCACAGGTGCATCACCGTGGACAGCGCCGCCATCCCGGAGGCGAACGCGACGCACTCCCCGCCCTCGAGCTCGCCGACCGCGGCCTCGTACGCGCTCCACGTCGGATTGCCGGCACGGCCGTAGAAGAACTCCGGCCGCGGGTCGTGCGGGAGCCCCAGCTCGAAGGTCGCGGACAGCACCGGGCCGGGGTGCGCGGGCTCGCCCACCGCACCCGGCGGGTGCCCGCCCCTGACGCAGCGCGTCCCGTCCCCGCTCATGGGCCCTCCTTCGTGCGGCTGCGCCGCGTGCGTGCGAAGCGGTCTTCCGGCACCACCGACCACGCACGGGCGGCACAGCCGCGTCATTCGGGCTTCGGCGCCCGCGAGATCAGTTCCTTGGCCATGGCGGTGGCGGAGTAGCCCTCGTGGCACACCCGCCGCACGGCGTCGGCGATCGGCAGTTCCACCCCGTGCCGTTCCCCGAGCTCGCAGATCGACACGCACGACTTCACGCCCTCGGCGACCTGGCCGTGGTTGGCCGCCTCGGCCTGGGCGAGGGTCTCGCCGCGGCCCAGGTGCTCGCCGAAGGTGCGGTTGCGGGAGAGCGGCGACGAGCACGTCGCCACCAGGTCGCCGAGCCCGGCGAGCCCCGCGAAGGTCAACGGGTCCGCACCCAGCTCCGCGCCCAGCCGGGCGGTCTCGGCCAGCCCCCGGGTGATCAGCGAGGCGCGGCTGTTGTCGCCCAGCCCCATCCCCGCGGCGATCCCGACGGCCAGTGCGATCACGTTCTTGCCCGCGCCGCCCAGCTCGCAGCCGACGACGTCGGTGTTGGTGTACGAGCGGAAGTAGTCGTTCGAGGTCGCGGCCTGCAGCTGCACCGCACGCTCGTGGTCGGTGCACGCGATCACCGTGGCCGTCGGCTCCCCCTGCGCGATCTCCCGCGCCAGGTTCGGCCCGGAGACGACCGCGACCTGGTGCGGCGGCACCGCCGCGACCTCGGCGATCACCTCGCTCATCCGCTTGAGCGTCCCCAGCTCGACACCCTTGGCGAGGCTCACCAGGGTGCGGCCGGGCGGCAGCAGCGGCTTCCAGTGCGCCAGATTCGCCCGCAGCGTCTGCGACGGCACGGCGAGGACGACGGCGTCGGCCCCCTCGAGCGCGGCCGCCGCGTTGCTCGTCGCGGAGAGGTTGTCCGGCAACGCGATGCCGGGCAGGTACTCCGCGTTCTCCCGCGAGTCCCGGATCGCCGCGGCCACCTCGGGTCGCCGGGCCCAGAGCACGACCGAGCGCCCGGCGTCGGCGACGACCTTGGCGAACGCCGTCCCCCACGACCCGGCCCCGAGGACCGCGATCTTCGCCAGGCCCGTCACGCCGCCCCGCCGTTCCGCTCGACCTCCGGCGTCGCGGCCTCGGAGGTCTCGGACGGCGCGGTCTCGGAGGTCTCGGAGGTCTCGGAGGTCTCGGACAGCGGGGCCTGGGACGGCATGGCCTCGGACGCCGCGTCCCCGGGAGCGATCACCTCATTGCGCTCGGCCTCCGGCGTCGCGGCCTCAGCCGTGCGGCCCTCGGTCGCCCGCCGGTAGAAGCCCGGCGGCGGCGTCTCGTCCCGGACGTCGGCGAGCAGCTCCTTGCAGCGCGTCATGAACAGCTCGGTCACCTCGCGGAGGATGGTCGCGTCGATCGGCCTGTCGCGGTAGGCGGACAGGTCGATCGGCTCGCCGGTCCGCACCGTGATCCGCCTGCGCGGGAACGGCCGGACCTTCTTGTTGTAGTGGTCGTACACCTCACGGGTGCCCCAGTGCACCATCGGCAACACCGGCACCTCCGACGACAGCGCCAGCCGCGCCGCCCCCGTCCGCGAGTGCATCGGCCAGCCCTCGGGATCCCGCGTGATCGTGCCCTCCGGGTAGATCACCACGACCTTGCCGTCCGCCAGTCCCTCGACGCCGGCGGCCAGGCTCCGCTGGGCGTCGGCCGAGTCGCGGTAGACCGGGATCTGGCCCGTGCCCAGCAACACCTTCCCGAGCACCGGGACCTTCCACAGGCTCGCCTTGGCCAGGAACCGCGGCACCCGGCGCGCGCTGTACACCCACAGCGCCGTGAACACCGGGTCCAGGTAGGAGATGTGGTTCGCGACGAGCAGCGCACCGCCCTCCGCCGGCAGATGCTCGCGGCCCTCGTACTTCGGCTTCCCCGCCAGGTAGGACAGCGGATAGAAGACCGCCGCAGCGAAGCCGACCCAGAACCCGCCCTTCTCGCGCGCCACCGGTGCCCCTCTCCTGTCGTCGATCGCCGCCGATCCTTCCCTGCCCGCCCGGGCGCGGTCCACCGACACCCGGCGCGAGTGGAACGATGGTGTGGTGAGCAGCCGCGGAGTGGGTCTGGTCGTGCCCGTCAAGGGGCTCGACGCGGCCAAGTCCCGGCTGCGCGGAGCGGCCGACGGCGGGGTGGGCGACCCGGCCCGGCACGCCGAGCTCGCCCTCGCGCTCGCCCTCGACACGCTCGCCGCGGTGCTGGCTGCCGCTCGGGTGGCCGCCGTCGTCGTGGTCACCAGCGACGAGACCGTCGGGCAGGAGCTGGCCGGGACGAGGGTACGGGTCGTCCGGGACGAGCCGGCGTCCGGACTCAACGCCGCCCTGGTCCACGGCACCGCGCTGCTCCCGCGCGAGCTGCCGCACGGTGCGCTCCAGGCCGACCTCCCCGCGCTGAGGCCCGAGGAGCTCGACTCGGCACTCGGCGAAGCGCTCGCGCACGCGTCGGGCAGGGCCTTCTGCGCCGACGCCCGCGGCGACGGCACCACCCTGCTCCTCGCCGCCCCCGGCACCCCGCTTAACCCGCGGTTCGGCCCCGGCTCGGCGGCCGCGCACACGGCGTCGGGCGCCGTCCCGCTGGTGGGCGGGCTGCCCGGCCTGCGCCGCGACGTCGACACCGAGGCCGACCTCCGCGAGGCCTGCGCGCTCGGGGTCGGGCCCCGCACGGCCGGGCTGTTCGTCTGCCGGTAACCCCTGTTCACGCGCCGGGAGCGGGGTCGATAATCCGGGCCTACGGGGAGGCGCGTGATGACCGTTCTGTGGGTCGTGCTCCTGATCGTCGGGCTCACCGTGCTGGTGGGCGGCCTGAGCTGCGTCCGGGTGGTGCAGCAGTTCGAACGGGGTGTGGTGTTCCGGTTCGGCCGGCTGCAGCCGCAGACGAGAGGTCCGGGGCTGGCGGTGCTGATGCCCTTGTCGGACCGCATGCACAAGGTCAGCCTGCAGGTGGTGACGCTGCCGATCCCGGCCCAGGACGGCATCACCAGCGACAACGTCACCGTCCGGGTCGACGCGGTCGTCTACTACCGCGTCGTCGACCCGGTCCGAGTGTCCGTGGACGTGCAGGACTACGGCTCGGCGATCCTGCAGGTGGCGCAGGCCTCGCTGCGCTCGATCATCGGCAAGAGCGAGCTCGACGACCTGTTGTCCAACCGCGAGCGGCTCAACCAGGGCCTGGAGCTGATGATCGACAACCCCGCGGTCGGGTGGGGCGTGCACATCGACCGGGTGGAGATCAAGGACGTGGTGCTGCCGGAGTCGATGAAGCGGTCGATGTCGCGGCAGGCCGAGGCCGAGCGCGAGCGGCGGTCGCGGGTGATCACCGCCGAGGGCGAGCTGCAGGCGTCGAAGCAGCTGGCGGAGGCGGCCGAGGTGATGACCTCCCACCCGGCCGCCCTGCAGCTGCGGCTGCTGCAGACCGTCGTCGAGGTGGCGGCGGAGAAGAACTCCACGCTGGTGCTGCCCTTCCCGGTGGAGCTGCTGCGGTTCCTGGAGCGGTCGACGCCCTCAGCCCGACCGTCCGCCGCGCAGAACGGCGACCGCCCGCCGGCCGGCGATGCCGAGCGCGGCGATGCCGGCGAGGTCGGCGCCCGTCAGGCCGTGGCCCGGGGAGACGACGAGCAGCGTCGGACCCTCCATCCGCCCGTTCACGACGAACCACACCGTCGCGACGACGGCGAGCGCGACCGCCCCGCCGAGCCCCGTCTCGCCGCTGACGGCGGCGAGCACGACGAGGGCGACCAGCACGAGCGAGGCGACCATCCGCTCACCCTGCCGGGCGCGCGGTGAGGTCGGCGCCAAGCCTGCGATCTCCGGCACAGGTCACACCGCCCTCGCAGGTCAACCGCCATTCGTGATCCAGTCGTGACCGAGAGTTCACCCGGATGTCGGTGGCTCCGGCAGGTCGGACCGGGGGCCGGTGAGGAAGAATCCCGCCGGTGAGCACGGGCCCCGAGAACACCGAGACCGGAGGCGTGAGCAACGGGCGCCGCCGCACCGCGAGGAAGCCGGCGCCCCGGCGCCGGGCGACCCCGGTCCGCGCACGGTCCGGCAGCCAGGTGGAGGCCGCGGCACCCGGCCCGGCCCCGTCCCCCACGGAGGTCAGCACCGCCACCGCCCCGGCCGCCGGCGGCAACGGCAGCGGCGCCGGCCCGATCGGCCCGCCCGCGCCGACCACCGGCCCCGCCCCGAGCGGGCTGCCCGACGACCGCTACCTCAACCGCGAGCTCTCCTGGCTGGACTTCAACGCCCGGGTCCTCGCCCTGGCCGAGGACACCAGCCAGCCGTTGCTGGAGCGGGCGAAGTTCCTCGCGATCTTCGCCAGCAACCTCGACGAGTTCTACATGGTCCGGGTCGCCGGGCTGAAGCGTCGCGACGAGACCGGCCTGGCCGTGCGCAGCGCCGACGGGCTCTCCCCGCGCGAGCAGCTGGTCAAGATCGCCGAGCGGAGCCAGCAGCTCTCCGAGGCGCACGCCCGGGTGTTCCTCGACGAGGTCCGGCCCGAGCTGGACCAGAACGGCATCCACATCCGCCGCTGGAGCGACCTGTCCGACACCCAGCGCCTGCGCCTGTCGGACTACTTCGCCGCGCAGGTCTTCCCGGTGCTCACCCCGCTGGCCGTCGACCCCGCCCACCCCTTCCCGTACATCTCCGGCCTGTCGCTGAACCTGGCCGTCACGGTCCGGGACACCGACAGCCGCACCGAGCGGTTCGCCCGGGTCAAGGTGCCGAACAACGTCCCGCGCCTGGTCCGGGTGCAGGACGACGACGGCAGGTCCGGCCGGGACGTCACCTTCCTGCCGATCGAGGACCTCATCGCGGCCCACCTCGGCGAGCTGTTCCCGGGCCTCGAGGTCGCGGAGGTGCACGCCTTCCGGGTCACCCGCAACGCCGACCTGGAGGTGGAGGAGGATCGGGACGAGGACCTCCTGCAGGCCCTGGAGCGCGAGCTCGCCCGCCGCCGCTTCGGCCCGCCCGTGCGGCTCGAGGTCGTCGACACCGTGTCCGAGCACGTGCTGGAACTCCTGCTGCGCGAGCTCGACGTGGACCCGGGCGACGTCGTCACCGTGCCCGGGCTGCTCGACCTCACCTGCCTCTGGGAGGTCTACGGCACCGACCGGCCGGACCTCAAGGACGAGCCCTTCCGCCCCGCCACGCACCCGGCGTTCGGCGAGCGGGAGACGCCGCGCTCGATCTTCGCCACGCTGCGGGACGGCGACGTGCTGGTCCACCACCCCTACGACTCCTTCTCCACGAGCGTGCAGCGCTTCGTCGAGCAGGCGGCGGCGGACCCGAACGTCCTGGCGATCAAGCAGACGCTCTACCGGACGTCGGGCGACTCGCCGATCGTCGACGCCCTGATCGACGCGGCCGCGGCCGGCAAGCAGGTCGTCGCGCTGGTGGAGATCAAGGCCCGGTTCGACGAGCAGGCCAACATCCGCTGGGCCCGCGAGCTGGAGAAGTCCGGCGTGCACGTCGTCTACGGCCTGGTCGGGCTGAAGACGCACTGCAAGACCTCACTGGTCGTGCGCCAGGAGGGCTCGACCATCCGCCGCTACTGCCACATCGGCACCGGCAACTACAACCCCAAGACCGCGCGGCTCTACGAGGACATCGGCGTGCTCACCGCCGACCCGACGATCGGCGCCGACCTCACGGACCTGTTCAACTCGCTCACCGGCTACTCGCGGCAGACCTCCTACCGCAGCCTGCTCGTGGCGCCCTACGGCGTCCGACGCGGGATCGTCCGCCGCATCGAGGACGAGATCGAGGCGCACGAGGCCGGCGACGCCGCGGCCCGGGTCCGGATCAAGGTCAACTCGCTGGTCGACGAGCAGGTGATCGACGCGCTGTACCGGGCCTCGCAGGCCGGGGTGCCGGTGGACGTCGTGGTGCGCGGCATCTGCGCCATCCGCCCGAACGTCCCGGGTCTGTCGGAGAACATCCAGGTGCGCTCGATCCTCGGGCGCTTCCTGGAGCACTCCCGGATCTTCCACTTCGGCTCGGCGGACGAGTACTGGATCGGCAGCGCCGACATGATGCACCGCAACCTCGACCGCCGCGTCGAGGTGCTGCTGCGGGTGGCGGACCCGAAGCTCGCCGGGCAGCTCGGCGGCGTCTTCGACTCCTGCCTCGACCCCGCCACCCGCTGCTGGGTGCTGGAGGGCGACGGCACCTGGGAGCCCTCCCCGCCGAAGGGCACCGACCTCGAGAAGGTGCGCGACCACCAGGCCGAGCTGATGATCGCGCACGCCTCGCGGTCCCAGGTCGACGAGTGAGGGCCGGCAGCGCGGATGTCTGACCTGTACGCCGCGCTCGGGGTCGACGTCCTTGCCGCAGGCACCGTGCTGTGGCGTCCCGGCAACGCCGGCCCGCTCGTCGCGCTGGTGCACCGGCCCAAGTACGACGACTGGGGCCTGCCGAAGGGCAAGCTCGACGACGGCGAGACCCTGGCCGCCTGCGCGGTGCGCGAGACCAGGGAGGAGACCGGCGCGCGGGCCCGGCTTGGCGCCCGGCTCGGCGACGTGCGCTACCCCGTGCCGGAGGGGCGCAAGCTCGTCCGGTACTGGGCGGCCGAGGCGCTGGACGTGCCGGACTTCGTGCCCAACTCCGAGATCGACGAACTGGTGTGGCGCTCACCGGGCGAGGCCCGTCCGCAGCTGAGCTACGCCCACGACGTCGAGATCCTCGACCGGTTCCTCGCTCCGCAGTCGGTGCTGCTCCTGGTCCGGCACGCCAAGGCGGGCAGCCGCAAGGACTGGGACGGCGACGACGACCTGCGCCCGCTCTCCGGCGTCGGGCGCGCGCAGGCCGAGCACCTGGTCGGGTTCCTCGAGCGGTTCGCACCCGAGCGCTTCCACTCGGCCGTGCCGGTGCGCTGCGTGGACACGATCGCCCCGTTCGCGGTGGCGCGGGGCCTCTCCGCCGACGAGATCGAGCGCGAGCCGCTGCTCGGCGAGGAGGGCTACTGGGAGGATCCGGCCGCCGGCCTCGCCCGCTTCCGCGCCCTGCTGGGCCGGCCCGGCGTGACGGTGCTGTGCAGCCAGGGCGGGGTGATCCCGGACGTCCTCGGGACGCTGTTCGACGAGTGCGCACCGTCCGTCACGGGCGTGCCGGACCCGGGCAAGACCCCCGCGCCCTCCCGCAAGGGCAGCACGTGGGTGCTGACCACGGACTCGTCCGGCGCCGTGACCTCGGCGGACTACTACCCCAGCCCCACCTGAGCACCCGTCGACCGAGCAGGTCCAGATCGCCACCGGACGCGCGGGGGAACCATCACTCCGTCAGGGCGCGGCAGTGAAGCGCACTATGGAACCATAATGTCGTCAGGCGCGGGGCTCGAACGCGCTATGGAACCATAATGCCGTCAGGCGCGGATCTCGAACGCGTCATGGAACCATACTGCTCTGGACACCGGCTCCGGGACGCGTCATGGAACCATGATGCTGCCAGGTGCGGCTTCCGCACGTGCTATGACACCAAGATGCCGTCGAGTGCGGCTTCTGCACGCATCATGGAACCATGATGTTCAGATTGCGTAGCTCTGGAGCGCGTATGGAACCATAACGCTGTCAGGTGCCGCTTCTGCACATGTTGTGGAACCATACTGCGCTGGAGACGGGCTCTCGCTCAGCCCTCCACCAGGCGGCCCGGGCGCGACGCCGGACGGCGCGGGCCGGACATGCGCCGGTGCAGGCCGCGGCGGCGGAACGCGATCGCGGCGACCACCACCACGACCACCCCGACGGCGGCGCCGAGCGCGAGCACCGGCTCCCCGGCACCGCGGGCGCCCAGCACCGCACCGACGAAGGCCCACACGACCGCGGCCAGGTACGGCAGCAGTACACCGGTCCAGCGCAGCAGCACGACGGCGGTCGCGGCCGCCCCGGCCAGGACGGCCAGTTGCCCCAGCAATCCCGCCGTCCCCTCGAGCGGCGCCCCCGAGCCGACCAGGGCGGTCGTCAGGTTGAGCCAGATCGCAATGCTGCTCCACCCCAGGTAGAGCCCCAGCGTTCCCCACAGGACCGCCTGTGCGTACCCGCTCCACGCCCCGATGCGGCGCGCCTCCCCCAGCGCCACCCGGGTGGCCGCGAGCAGCCCGCCCAGCATCACCAGGAACACGGCCAGGGTCGCCCAGCGCGGTTCCAGCTCGGCGGCCACCAGCCAGGCCGTGAACCCGGCGAACACCACGGTCAACGGGCGGGCGAGCCGTACGCGCAGGTCGGGGTCCGGGCTCCCCGGCCGTGCGGCCCACACCGCCCAGAGCAGCGACACGACCTCGATCACCACCCAGATCGAGAACGCGTAACCGGCCGGCACGATGGCCGGCTCACCCGCCCGGTCCTCCGTGGTGAACGCGCCCCCGCCCAGCGCCTGGATCACCGGCGCAGCGGCGAGCTGCCCCAGCGCGAGCACCACCAGCGCGACCGTCCACCCGCTCCACCGGCCGGACCGCGGACTCCCTCCTGCCGGACCCCGGACGTCCCTGAGCAGACGCGCCACGACGACCACCTCTCCCCCAACCTCTCGACGAGCAAGAGAATCGGGCGGGTGGGACGGGGCCGCAACTCGATCACGGTTGTCGGGCTCGAGCAGTCGGGGGCAGGACGGCTGTGTCGCGAGGGCCGCGAATCGTCCCGCTCGGCCCACGACACGCGGGCAGCAGCGGCTACTTCTTCGCCTTCGCCTTCTTGGCCGACTTCTCCTTCGCCGCCTTCGCCGGCGCCTCCTTGGCCGACTTCTTCGCCACCGGCTTCTCGGTCGCCTTCTCGCCGGCCTTGGCCTTCGCGGCGGTCGTCCTGGCGGCCGTGGAGCGCGACGTCTGCTTCGGCGCCGACGTCTCGACGGCCTCCTCCGCGGCGAACGAGCCCGACGCCCGGGCCGCGCGGGCGGCGGGGCGAGGCGCACGCGCCGGGGCCCTCTTCGCGGTGGCCGCCGCGCCGCCGTTGCCCGCCACCGTGGTCTTGAACGCGGTGCCCGGGCGGAACGACGGGACCGTGGTCGGCGGAACCGGGACCGTCTCGCCGGTCCGCGGGTTGCGGGCCACGCGCGCCGCGCGCGCCCTGGCCTCGAACACCCCGAAGCCGGTGAGGGTCACCGAGCCGCCGGAGCCGACCGTGTCGACGATGATGTCGAGAACTCCGTCCACTGCGGATGCCGCGGTGCGTCGGTCACCGAGGCGCGCCGCCAGCGCGTCCACCAGCTGGGTCTTGTTCATGGCCCCGCACGGTAGAGCCTGCTAGGCCGTACGCCAAGGGGCTTGGCGCCGAAGAGTCGTTGCCGCACAAGGAAAAGCCGCCGCCGGCACGGTGCGTGACCACAGTGGTCACCCGCCGTACCGACGGCGGCCGTCGGCTCGGGTGCAGCTCAGGCCGTGGTGACCGGCTTGTGCGCGGGCCGGGAGCGCTCGAACGCGTCGATGGCGTCCTCGTGGCGCAGGGTCAGCCCGATGTCGTCGAGCCCCTCCAGCAGGCGCCAGCGGATGTAGTCGTCGATCTCGAAGGGCACGGTCAGGTCCTTGGCCTGCACCGTCTTCTCCTGCAGGTCGACGGTCACCTCGGTGCCCGGCTCGTTCTCCAGCAACTTCCACAGCAGCTCGACGTCGGGTTGCTCCACCTGCGCCGCGACCAGCCCGGCCTTCGCCGAGTTGCCGCGGAAGATGTCGGCGAACCGCGCCGAGATCACGACCCGGAAGCCGTAGTCCATCAGCGCCCAGACGGCGTGCTCGCGCGAGGAGCCGGTGCCGAAGTCCGGCCCCGCCACCAGGACCGACCCGCGAGTGAAGGGCTCCTGGTTCAGGATGAACGACTCGTCGTTGCGCCAGGCCGAGAACAGCCCGTCCTCGAAGCCCGTGCGGGTGACGCGCTTGAGGTAGACGGCCGGGATGATCTGGTCGGTGTCCACGTTGGACCGGCGCAAGGGGACGCCGATACCGGTGTGGGTGGTGAACTTCTCCATCAGCTCAGGTCCTCCGGGCTCGACAGGGTCCCGCGCACCGCGGTCGCGGCGGCGACCAGCGGGGAGACCAGGTGGGTGCGGCCGCCCTTGCCCTGGCGACCCTCGAAGTTGCGGTTGGAGGTCGACGCGCTGCGCTCCCCCGGCGCGAGCTGGTCCGGGTTCATGCCCAGGCACATCGAGCAGCCCGCGGAGCGCCACTCGGCGCCGGCGGCGGTGAAGACCTTGTCCAGGCCCTCCTCCTCGGCCTGGAAGCGCACCCGCATCGAGCCGGGCACGACCAGCATCCGGACGCCCTCGGCGACCCGCTTGCCGTCGAGGATCTCCGCGGCGGCCCGCAGGTCCTCGATCCGGCCGTTGGTGCAGGAACCGACGAACACGGTGTCGACCGTGATCGAGCGCAGCGGCTGGCCGGCCTCGAGACCCATGTAGGCCAGCGCCTTCTCGGCGGCGACGCGCTCGTTCTCGTCGACGATCGCCTCCGGGTCCGGGACGTTCTCGCCCAGCGGGAGCCCCTGGCCGGGATTGGTGCCCCAGGTGACGAACGGGGTCAGCGCGTCCGCATCGATGTCCACCTCGGCGTCGAACACCGCGTCGGGGTCGGTACGCAGCTCGCGCCACTCGGCGACCGCGGTGTCCCACGCGTCCCCGGAAGGCGCGTGGTCGCGACCCTTCAGGTAGGCGAAGGTGGTCTCGTCCGGGGCGATCATGCCCGCGCGGGCACCGGCCTCGATCGACATGTTGCAGATCGTCATCCGGGCCTCCATCGAGAGGTTCTCGATGACGTTGCCCCGGTACTCCAGGACGTAGCCCTGGCCGCCGCCGGTGCCGATCTGCGCGATGATCGCGAGCACGACGTCCTTGCTCGTGACACCCGGCCGCAGCCGCCCGTCCGACGAGTGGACGTTGATCGCCATGGTCTTGAACGGCTTGAGCGGCAACGTCTGGGTGGCCAGCACGTGCTCCACCTCGGAGGTGCCGATGCCGAAGGCCATCGCGCCGAACGCGCCGTGCGTGGAGGTGTGCGAGTCGCCGCAGACGACCGTGGTGCCCGGCTGGGTCAGCCCCAGCTGCGGCCCGACGACGTGCACGATGCCCTGCTCGGCGTGGTTCATCGGGTAGAGCCGGACGCCGAACTCCTCGCAGTTGCGCCGCAGGGTCTCCACCTGCGTGCGCGAGACGGGGTCGGCGATCGGGGCGAGGACGTCGAGCGTCGGGACGTTGTGGTCCTCGGTGGCGAGCGTCAGGTCGGGGCGGCGGACCGGCCGGCCGGCGAGCCGGAGCCCGTCGAACGCCTGCGGGCTCGTCACCTCGTGCACGAGGTGGAGGTCGATGTAGAGCAGGTCGGGCTCCTGCCCTGCGCCGTGGTCAGCGCCCTTGCGGACCAGGTGCTGGTCCCAGACCTTCTCGGCCAGCGTGCGTCCCACCGCTGCCGCCTCCTTCATCAGGTGTGTCGCGAGTCCCGACAGTGGTGGTGTTCCCAGATCCTGGGAAGCTAGTATCGAGACGTGAGACAGTCTAGCGGCATCGGCGTGCTCGACAAGGCCGTGGGGGTGCTGCGGGCGGCCGCGGACGAACCGATGGGCCTCTCCGAGCTCTGCGAGGCCACCGGCCTGCCCCGCGCGACGGCGCACCGCCTGGCCGTCGGGCTCGAGGTGCACGGCCTGCTGCAGCGGGGTTCGGACGGCCGCTGGCGACCCGGCCCCACCCTCGCCGAGCTCGCGGGCGGGCACTCGGACCCGCTGCTCGAGGCCGCCGGCGCGGTGCTGCCGCGGCTGCGCGACATCACCGGCGAGAGCGTGCAGCTCTACCGGCGCGACGGCATGCACCGGATCTGCGTCGCCGCGGCCGAGCCCGCGTCCGGGCTGCGGGACACCGTGCCCGTCGGCACCCGGCTCCCGATGACCGCCGGCTCCGGGGCCAAGGTCCTCGCCGCGTGGTCCGACCCGACCACCCAGCGTGCCCTGCTCGTGAACGCGACCTTCACCGAGCGGGTCCTGGTCGACGTCCGGCGGCGCGGGTGGGCGCAGAGCGTCGCCGAGCGGGAGTCGGGTGTGGCCAGTGTCTCGGCGCCGGTGCGCGACACGCAGGGCCAGGTCGTGGCGGCCGTCTCGGTGTCCGGGCCGGTCGACCGGATCGGCCGGCGGCCGGGCGTGCGGTGGGCGGCGGACCTGCTGGCCGCGGCGGAGGCGCTGCAGCACCGTCTGTAGATCGGGTGACGCCGCGTGGCGCAGCGGAGTCGCCCCGTGCCCGAAACGGGCGGTCCGTGTCGCTAACGTGATCTCCCACGCTGTCGATGGACAGAGTGGACGGGCGCCCGCTCCCCAGCACGTCGGCGCCGAGGACCGACCGAAGACGGTGACGATGACCTACCTGCTCGGTGTCGACGTGGGCACGACCAGGACCGCCGCGGCGGTCTCGCGTGCCGACCGCCCCGGGTCGCCCGAGATGGTGTCGCTCGGCGACCGCTCCACCGACGTCCCCTCCGTGCTCTTCCTGGGCCCCGACGGCGAGGTGCTCGTCGGCGAGGCCGCCGAACGCCGCGCGGTCACGGACCCCGACCGTGTCGTGCGCGAGTTCAAGCGGCGCGTGGGCGACCCGACCCCGATCGTCGTCGGCGGCCGCGCCTGGGCCGCCGAGGAGCTGTGCGCCCGGCTGCTGCGCTGGGTGGTCGACCGGGTCGCGGCGCAGGAGGGCGGGCCGGCCGACCGGATCGCCGTCACGCACCCCGCGTCCTGGGGTTCGCACAAGCGGGACCTGATGGCGGCCGCGGCGCACGCGCAGGGCCTCACCGTCACGTTCCTCGCCGAGCCGCAGGCCGCCGCCCTGCACTACGCGGCGGGCGAGCGGGTGCCGACCGGCTCCACGATCGCGGTCTACGACCTCGGCGGCGGCACGTTCGACGCCGCCGTGGTGCGGAAGGACGCGCTGAGCGCAGGCGCAGCGGCCGTCAGCTCCGCCTTCGGGCTGCTCGGGCGGCCCGAGGGCCTGGAGCACCTCGGCGGGGTCGACTTCGACCAGGTCGTGTTCGACCACGTGGCCGAGGGCGCGCCGGACGCGTTCGCGGGCGTCGACGAGTCCGACCCGGCCGTGCTGGCCGCCGTCGCCCGGCTGCGCCGTGAGTGCACCGAGGCCAAGGAGGCACTCTCCGCGGACACCGAGGTCACCATCCCGGTGCTCATGCCGGGCTACCGCGGGTCGGTGCGGCTGCACCGCAGCGAGTTCGAGGAGGCCATCCGGCCCTCGATCACCGAGACGGTCGAGGCCCTGCGGCGGGCCGTCGAGTCCGCCGGTACGGAGCCGGAGAAGCTCAGCGCGGTGCTGCTGGTGGGCGGGTCCTCGCGGATCCCGCTCGTCGCCCAGCTGTTGTCGGAGCAGCTCGACCGCCCGGTCGCGGTCGACACCGACCCGAAGAACGCCATCGCCAAGGGCGCGGTGCTGGCCTTCCTCCCGCAGGCACTCCTGGGCGCCACGGGCGCGCACCCGGCGGTGGGTGGCGCGCCCGGGCTCGCCGGTGGAGCCCTCGCCGGCCCGGGTACCGGGATGCACGCCCCGGTCGGGGCCGACGGCGGACCGGCCACCCAGCTCGCGAGCACGGGGGCCTGGGCTCCGCCGGGCGCCACCGGGCAGTGGACGCCCGGGAGCACGGAGGCCAGGCCGGGGCAGCCGGGACGGCCGCAGGGCGGGGACCCCTACGAGGACCCCGCCTACGGCCTCTACTCCGGCCCGAACTCCGAGGCGGTCACCGAGGCCCTTCCCACCGGCGAGCCCACCCGGCTCGACGGCCCGCCGGCCCGTCCTGCGGTCGGTGGGGGGCTCTTCGACTCCTACGCCGAGTACGACGACACCCCGCCGAGCACGGGCCGCTCCCCCTTCCTCATGATCGGAGCGGGCGGCCTGGTCGCCGCGGTCGCGCTGGTCGCCGCAGTCGCGCTGTGGCCGGACAGCACGCCGGTGGGCAACGCCACGAGCCGGGTGGACCAGAGCGCCATCGCCCCGGTCCCGACTCCCGAGCCGGCCACCGAATTGCCGACCGCCACCCTCGATCCCGTGGTGGACGAGCCGGCCCCGGACGCGCCGGACAGAACCACCTCGCCGCGCCCGCAGGCCCCGGCACCGAACCCGCGGACGGTTGTGCCTCCACCTCCGACGACGCAACCCACCACACAGCCACCGACCACGGAACCCCCGACCAGCGAACCGTCGACATCGACGCCGACGACGCAGCCAACTACACCTACGCCGCCGACTACCACGAAGTCGCCGCCTACGGCGCCTCCACCCTGACTGCCCGCGCAGGCCGGTCTGTGAAGCACCTGCCACGTCCGCGCGAACACGAGCGTTCCGACAGGCGGCTGTCGCTCAGCGGGCGGCCCGGGGGCCCGGGCCGCCGGATGGCTGCTCCAGCAGCTCACCTGCCCTGAGTTCAGAGACTGAGTCAGTCAGTTTCAACGTGGGGGCTACCGTCCGCGTTGAGCGGTGCGCGGGCTGCGCCCGGCCCCCGTCCGAAAGCCCGGACGAGATCCACAACTGCGTGCAGCTGGAGCAGCACGCGCTGCCCCCAGCGCACCACAACATCGATCACCCCCGACCTCCCCGCTGCTCCCGGCCGCGAAGGTCGGGCGGCGTCGACCGCGCAGCACTCGCCCTCCGCCGGAACCCCGAAGATCAGCAGCTGCGTGCGGCTCGAGCAGGAGGCGCTGCCATCACCGCAGCACAACATTGATCACCGCCGACCTTCCCGCCCGACCGCGGCAGGCCGAGCACCACCAACAGCGCAGCGCCCGCCCTTCACCGGATGCCCGAAGATCACCAGCTGCGTGCAGCTCGAGCAGCACACACAGCCACCACCGCACCACAACATCGATCACCGCCGACCTTCCCGCCCGACTGCGGCAGGCCGAACATCACCAACAGCGCAGCGCCCGCCCCTTCGCCGGATGCCCGAAGATCACCAGCTGCGTGCAGCTAGAGCTGCACACGCTGCCCCCACCGCACCACAACACCGATCACCGCCGATCTCCCCGCTGCTCTCGACCGCGGAAGGCCGGGCGACGTCGACCGCGCAGCACACGCCCCCCGAGCGTCCCCGACCCCGCCCACCGCGCAGTACACGACCTCCGAGCGTCCCCGACCCCCGCTGACAGCGCGGCGCACGATCCCCGAGCGTCCGCGACCCCCGGCCGACCACACGTCGTCCGACCTCGCCGGGAGGCGCGAGCCTCGGCGGACGTGAGGTTCGTCTCGCCCGGCGCCCGACCTGCTGAGCACGCCTGTTCTTCACCGGCGGCCGGAGAACGCCGGTGTTCTCTCGGAGGCGTTCCCGGTGCCCGATCCACCCCACCAGCGCGCCTTCCCCCGCACGGCAGGAACGGGCCGAACCGCCCCCGCGGGCCGGCCGACGAGCCCCATTCGCGAAATTCCCGAGAAATGCGGAGATCCCCATCCCGGCGAACCGGGATGGGGATCTCCGAGTAGCCCCGACGGGATTTGAACCCGCGCTACCGCCTTGAGAGGGCGGCGTCCTAGGCCGCTAGACGACGGGGCCCAGAACAACACCGAACGACTTCGAACTCGGCAGGAGCACTGCTCCTACCAGCGAAGACACCCACCCCGGCGAACCGGGACGGGAACCTTCGAGTAGCCCCGACGGGATTTGAACCCGCGCTACCGCCTTGAGAGGGCGGCGTCCTAGGCCGCTAGACGACGGGGCCGCGGCAGGAAACTCACGTTTCCGCTGGGGTACCAGGACTCGAACCTAGACTAACTGAACCAGAATCAGTCGTGCTGCCAATTACACCATACCCCAAGGAGACACGCGCACCGGCGGGCTGCCGGAGCAGTTCCGGTGTCCGCGTCCCTTGCAGAGAAGACTCTAGACCACGCCCTCCGCGCGTTGCACGGCACCCCCCAGTCTCCGCATGGAGCGGTCGCGGCCGAGCAACTCCATGGACTCGTAGAGCGGCGGCGACACGGTCCGCCCGCTGACGGCGACGCGCACCGGCCCGAAGGCCTTCCGGGGCTTGAGGCCCAGCCCGTCGACCAGCGAGGCCTTGAGCGACTCCTCGATGGCCGCCGCACTCCAGTCCTCGACCTGCTCCAGCCCCTTCACGGCCGCGGCGAGGACCGGTACGGCGTCGGGACCCAACGTCTTGGCGGCGGCGTCGGCGTCGAGCACGAAGTCCTCCTCGGCGACGAAGAGGAACCGCAGCATGCGGGCGGCGTCGGACAGCACCTGGCTGCGCTCCTGCACGAGCGGCGCGGCGGCGGCGAGGACCGGGTCGTCGCCGGAGACGGCGACGCCCTCGGCCGACAGGTAGGGCACCAGGCGCCGGGCGAAGTCGGCCGGCTCCAACGCACGCAGGTGGGCGGCGTTGATGGCCTCGGCCTTCTTGAGGTCGAAGCGGGCCGCGTTCGCCGACACCCGGGAGACGTCGAAGGCGGCGACCATCTCGTCGAGGGAGAAGACGTCCCGGTCGTCGGCGATCGACCAGCCGAGCAGGGCGAGGTAGTTGAGCAGGCCCTCGGGCACGAAGCCGCGCTCGCGGTAGTGGAAGAGGTTCGACTCGGGGTCGCGCTTGGACAGCTTGCGGTTGCCCTCGCCGGTCACCAGGGGGAGGTGCGCGTAGACGAACGGGCCGTTGCCGATGCCGACCCGCTGCAGCGCCTCGAGCAGCGCGATCTGCCGCGGGGTGGAGGAGAGGAGGTCCTCGCCGCGCAGGACGTGCGTGATGTCCATCAACGCGTCGTCGAGCGGGTTGGTGAGCGGGTAGAGCGGGGTGCCGTCACCACGGGCGAGCACGAAGTCCGACACCTGGCCCTGCTTGAACGTGATCTCGCCGCGGATCAGGTCCGTGAAGGTGATGTCGCGGTCCGGCATCCGCAGCCGGAAGACCGGCTTGCGGCCCTCGAGCCGGAAGGCCTGCTTCTGCTCCTCGGTGAGGTCGCGGTCGGCATTGTCGTAACCCAGCTTGGGGTCCCGGCCGGCCGCACGGTGCCGCGCCTCGATCTCCTCGGGGGTGGAGTACGACTCGTAGACCTCGCCGGCCTGCACGAGCCGGCCCAGGGCGTCGCGGTAGGAGTCCCGCCGCTCGCTCTGCCGGTAGGGGCCGTGCGGGCCGCCCTTCTCGGGGCCCTCGTCCCAGTCGAGGCCGAGCCAGCGCAGCGCGTCGAGGATCGCCTCGTACGACTCGATGCTGTCCCGCTGCGCGTCCGTGTCCTCGATCCGGAAGACGAAGGTGCCCCGGTGGTGCCGGGCGTGCGCCCAGTTGAACAGGGCGGTGCGGATGAGGCCCACGTGCGGGGTCCCGGTGGGCGACGGGCAGAAGCGGACGCGAACTGTACTCATGGTGCAGCCAGGGTATCCCTGGCGCCCGGACCCGAACCGGCGTACATTTCAACACATGATGAATAATGACCGCACCACCGCCTGCGTCGTCGGTGGCGGTCCCGCGGGGATGGTCCTCGGGCTGTTGCTGGCCCGGGCGGGCGTCGAGGTCACCGTGCTCGAGAAGCACGCGGACTTCCTGCGGGACTTCCGCGGCGACACCGTTCATCCCTCGACCCTCGAACTGCTCGACGAGCTGGGCCTCGGCGCGCGGTTCGACGCGATGCCGCACCGCCGGATCGACAGTGTCACGGCGATGCTCGACGGCGGCACCGTGCAGATCGGGAACTTCACGCTGCTGCACCACCCGCGGCCCTACATCGCGCTCGCGCCGCAGTGGGACTTCCTGGACCTGCTCGCCGCGGCCGCCGAGGAGGAGCCCACCTTCACCCTGGTGCGCAACGCCGAGGTCACGGGCCTGCTCACCGACGCGGACCGGGTCACCGGCGTGCACTGGCGGGACCGGGTCACCGGCGAGGAGCACACCCTGCAGGCCACGCTCACCATCGGCTGCGACGGGCGCGGCTCCACCGTGCGCGAGGCGTCGGGGCTGCGCAGCCGGGCGTTCGGCGCGCCGCTCGACGTCGAGTGGTTCCGGCTGCCGCGTGTCGAGGGCGATCCCGTCGGCGGCGTCGGGCGCTTCAGCCGCGGGCAGATCGCCGTCATGATCGACCGTGGCGACTACTGGCAGTGCGGTTACCTGATCCGCAAGGGTGGCGACGCGGACCTGCGCGCGAAGGGCATCGACACCCTGCGCACCCGCCTGTCACGACTGATCCCGTGGACCACGGACCGGGTCGGTGCGCTGCGGAGCTGGGACGAGGTCTCGCTGCTCGACGTCCGCCTCGACCGGCTGCGCCGCTGGTTCCGGCCCGGTCTGCTGCTGGTCGGCGACGCCGCGCACGCCATGTCCCCGGTCGGCGGGGTCGGCATCAACCTCGCGGTGGCCGACGCCGTCGCCGCGGCCCGGATCGTCGGGCCGGCCCTGCGGTCGGGCCCGGTCTCCCCGGCGCGGCTCGCCCGGGTGCAGGCCCGGCGCTGGCTGCCGACGGCGCTGCTCCAGGCCGTCCAGCGCGGGGCGCACCGGGTGATCCTGGGCGCGGCGCTCGAGGTCGACCCCGACGCCCCGGTTGCGCCGGCGGCCGAGCTGCCGCCGGCGGTCCGCTTCGTGCAGCGCCACCCGAAGCTGCAGATCGTCCCGGCGCGGTTGTTCGGGCTGGGCCTGCTGCCCGAGCACGCCCCCGGCTGGGCCCGACGGCCGCAGGCCCCGGTGCAGGAGACGGCGGGGGTGTGACGGCACTTCGCGACACCCGCGGATCAGGTTCCGCTCTCGCGGGACGCCACCTGCCGCCCCGCGCCACCTGCCCTCCGCGCCACCTGCCCTCCGCACCACCTGCCCTCCGCGCCACCTGCCCTCCGCACCGCCATGGCCGCCACACCGCCGGCCGCTCGGCACACCACCCGCGACCCGTCACACCACCACGGGTGTGCGGGTGCGGAGGGCGGCGAAGGCCAGCGCGTCGACCAGCGCCAGCCAACTGGCCTCGACGACGTTGGAGTGCACCCCGACCGTCGTCCACTCGCCGCGGTGGTCGCTGCTCTCCACCAGCACCCGCGTGACCGCGTGCGTGCCGGCCGAGCCGCCGGGCGTCAGGATGCGGACCTTGTAGTCCGAGAGCTCCACCTCGGCCAGCCACGGGCAGGAGGGCTCCAGCGCGGCGCGCAGGGCGGCGTCGAGGGCGTTGACCGGCCCGTTGCCCTCCCGCGTCGCGATCAGCCGCTCGCCGTCGACCAGCAGCTTCACGGTGGCCTCGGCGACCGCGTCGGCCCCCGCGCGCTTCTCGATGATCACCCGGTACGACTCGAGCGCGAACGGCACCGGCGACTCCTCGCCCAGCGCCCCGCGCATCAGCAGCTCGAGGGAGGCGTCGGCGGCCTCGAAGGACCAGCCCTGCGCCTCACGCTCCTTCACCGTCCCGACGACCGCGGAGACGGCCTCGGGGCTGCCCGCCATGTCCAGCCCGAGCTCGGCGCCCTTGAGCTCCACGGACGCCCGGCCGGCCATCTCGGTGACCAGCACCCGCTGCACGTTGCCGACCTCGGCCGGGTCCATGTGGTTGTACAGCTCCGGGTCGACCTTGATCGCGCTCGCGTGCAGCCCCGCCTTGTGCGCGAACGCCGACGCCCCGACGTAGGGCTGGTGTGTGTCCGGCGCGAGGTTGGCGATCTCGGCCAGCGCGTGGGACACGCGGGTGAGCTCCGACAGCGACGGCAGCACCGGCATGTCCAGCTTCGTCGCCAGGTTCCCGACGACGGCGAACAGGTCGGCGTTGCCCGTCCGCTCGCCGTAGCCGTTGGCCGTGCACTGCACGTGCGTGGCCCCGGCCTGGACCGCGGCCACGGAGTTGGCGACCGCGCAGCCGGTGTCGTCCTGGCAGTGGATGCCGAGCCGGAAGCCCGTGCGGTCGGCGACCTCGCGCACCACCTCGGCCAGGCCGAGCGGGAGCATCCCGCCGTTGGTGTCGCACAGCACGGCGACGTCGGCGCCCGCGGACATGGCCGCGTCGAGCACCCGCAGCGCGGTGTCGGGGTCGAACCGGTAGCCGTCGAAGAAGTGCTCGGCGTCGACGAACACCCGCCGGCCCTCGCGCCGCAGGAAGGCCACGGTGTCGGCGACCATCGCGCAGTTCTCGGCGACGTCCGTGCGCAGCGCGCGCTCCACGTGCCGGCGGTCCGACTTGGCCACCAGGGTGACGACGGGTGCCTGCGCGTCGAGCAGCGCGCGGACCTGCGGGTCCGCCTCGGCCCGGACCCCGGCCTTGCGGGTCGACCCGAACGCGACGAGCACGGCGTGCCGCAGCCGCAACTCCCCGGCCGCGGCGCGGGCGAAGAACTCGGTGTCCTTCGGCAGCGCCCCGGGCCACCCGCCCTCGACGAACCCGACGCCGAGGGTGTCGAGGTGCCGGGCGACGGCGAGCTTGTCCGCGACGGAGTACGAGATGCCTTCGCGCTGTGCCCCGTCCCGCAGGGTGGTGTCGTAGACGTGGAAGGCGTCGCCGAGGGGCGTGCCGGCGGGCGTGGTGCGGGACATCCGGGTTCTCCGTGGGGTGATGGGGCAACAAAAAAGACCCCCCGCGGGTGCGAGAGGTCTGCGCGTCGGCTCGGGCGATCCGTCAGGGCCCTGAGCTGCCGACGCGCTGGCAGATAATGATCACGCTGGTGAGGCGCACGCTCGGCAGTCTGCCCCGGGCGTCCCGCGATGTCACACGTCCGTCCCACATCGTGAGATATCCTGTCGCGCCGATGTGATCGCTCCCATGATGAGGACGACGTCGCGGACGCCGGTGTCCGCGGCCCGTACCTCCCGGAGGACCCTTCGTGTCGGTGTCACTGACCGTCCTGTACCACCCGCCCGCGGACCCCGCGGCCTTCGACAAGCACTACGACGAGGTGCACGCCCCGCTGGCCTCGAAGATGCCCGACCTCGAGTCCTACACCATCGTCCGGCCCGGTCCCGGCCCCGACGGCTCGGCGCCGCAGTACCACCTGGTCGCGACCCTGACCTGGCCGTCGGCCGAGGCGATGCAGGCGGCGATGGGCGGCCCGGAGGGCACGGCCGCCAACGAGGACCTCGCCAACTTCGCGCAGGCGGGAGTCACGATCCTGGTGGGCGGGGTCCAGAAGGTCGTGTGACGGCGCGGGGCCGGGCACCCCGCCCGGCCCCTCGGCCGCCCGCCCATGGTGCGATCGACCTCATGCTGCACGCGCGCCACCTCGCGGGCCTGGACGCCGAACGCCTCGCCGCACTGCTGCGCAACCGGCCGGACACGCTCGTCGAGCCCGCCCCGCGGGACCTCGAGGAGCTGGCCGACCGGCTGGACGGCGTCGAGTCCCTCGCATCCGCCCGGCTGCGGATGACCCGCGACCAACTGCTCGTCGCGCAGGTGATCGCGTGGCTCGGTGCCCCGACGGAGGCCGAGGTCATGGCGCGGCTGCACGGCGCGGACGGGCTGGTGGCCGCGATCGTGACCGAGCTGCTCGACCACGGGCTCGCCTTCCGGACCGACGACGGCCGGCTCGGGCTCCCGCCCCGGCTCGCGGACGCGCTCGGCGCCGACCCCGCCGCCTTCCGTCCCGTGGCGGTGATCGCCCGCCACGTACGGTCCGACGAGCTGAACCTCGCGGTGCGGGCCTTCGGCGGGGACCCGCAGCCCCTGCGCAAGCTCGACAAGGTCGCGTTCCTCGAGCAGCGGCTGGCCGACCCCGCCGCGGTCGCCGAGCGGTTCGCCGCTCTGCCCGAGCCCCTCCGTTCCGCCGTGGTCGATCTGCTCGACGGCGACGGCCTGGTCTTCGGCGGCGCGCTCGGGCGCAGCCTCCGCAGCCAGGCCGCACTGGAGAGCGGCCTCGTGCTCCCCGGACCGGGCGGAGCCGGCGAGATCCCCCGGGAGGTCGCGACCGAGTTGCGTCTCCTCGGCCTGCCCGCCCTGGCCGGCAGGCCGGAGCTCCCGGCGGCGCCGGCCGCCCCGGACGACGGCCGGTCGGCCGCGGAGGCCGCGCTGCTCGCGATCACCACCCTCCTGGACCACGCCGAGCGTGCCCCGCTCGCGGGGCTGAAGAAGGGCGGGATCGGCGTCCGCGAACGGACCCGTCTGCAGAAGCTCGGCGTCCCCGAGCCGACGCTGTGGATCGACCTCGCCTTCGCGGCCGGGCTGCTCTCCCCGCGCGGAACCGGGTACGGCACCTCCTCCGGCTACGCCCGCCGGCGCGAGGAAGCCGCGGGGCACCGCTGGGCGGAGCTCGCCCGTTGCTGGTGGCGCCTGGAGCACACACCGACCGTCCGTGGTGTCGGGGCCGACGAGATCGCGCCTCCGGTCCCCGTGCTGAGCACGGGCGGGGCGGTCCGCCGGGCCCTGCTTCGCGCGGCCGCGGGTGGGCGTTCCCTCGAGGCCGCCGCGAAGGCGGTCGACTGGTTCTGCCCGCTGCACGGCCTCGATCCCGATCCTCTCCTCGCCCCGGACGACGAGGCGGACCCGCTCACCGAGGTCGTCACGGCCACGCTGCGGGAGGCCGAGCTGCTCGGCGTCGTCCACGGCGACCGGCTCACCGCGCTGGGCGAGGCACTCGTCGCCGCACCGGACGAGGTCGAAGAGCAGGCGGCGGACCTGCTGCTCACTCCCGCCGGTGCCCTGGTCCTGCAGTCCGACCTGTCCGCGATCACCTCCGGCCAGCCCCCCGCCGGCGCCGTCCGGGTGCTCGGTGCCGCCGCCACGCCCGAGAGCGCCGGTGCGGCCACCACGTGGCGCTTCTCGGCGGCCGGCATCCGCGCCGCGATGGACGCGGGCTGGACGGCCGACGCCCTGCGACGCGAGCTCGAGGCGGCCTCGGGCCGGGCGTGCCCCAGCCGCTCGACTACCTGATCTCCGACGTCGCCCGCTCCCACGGCTCGGTGCTGGTCGGCGGCGGCCTCACCTGCCTGACCGGTGCCGAGGCCGAACTCCGGGAGATCCTGCACACCCGGGCGCTGCGCACGCTGGGGCTGCGGGCCCTCGCTCCGACCGTCCTCGCCTGCACCGCCCCGCGGGACGCCGTCCTGGCGGAGCTGCGCAAGGCGGGCTTCGCCCCGATGCCGGCCGCGGCCGACGGGACCGTCGAGCTGCCCGTCATCGCCCTGCCCGCCGTCGGTCCACCGGCCGGGCCGAGGGACGCGGAGCCGGCTGCAGACCCGGGCGAGGCGGCCGACACGATCTGCCGGGCCGACGCCGCGGAGGTGGCCGCGCGCCTGCTCAGCGGGAGCACACCGGACCGGTCGGCCACCTATCGCGAGCTGGAACGCCTGGGCCCGCACCTCGACTCGGCCGAGCTCGCCCTCCTGGCCGACGGTCTGGACCACCGCCACGCCGTCTTCGTCACCTACCGCAACGCCGCGGGCAACCGGACCGCCCGCGGGATCGTGCCGCTGCAGCTCTACGGCCCGTGGCTACGGTCGTTCTGCCTGCTGCGGCGAGCCGAGCGGGACTTCACCGTCACGGGGATCGAAGCGGTCTCCCCGGTCGGGTGACCGCTCCTTCGTTCGCCGCCGTCGGCGTCGTCGCGGGAACGCCGACGGCCCGGCACCCCAGACCGGGTGCCGGGCCGTCGTGGCTCGTGCTCAGGCCTCGCTGCGGGCCGGCTCCGCGGTGCGGCTGGACACCAGCGCGGCGAGCCGGTCGCCGATCGCCTGGGTGTGCCCGGTCGCGCTGTGGTCGCGGGTCGCGAGGTCGAACGCGACGGCGGCCTCGACGCGGCGGGCGGCGTCCCGCTGGCCGACGTGGTCGAGCAGCAGCGCGACCGACAGCACCGCGGCGGTCGGGTCCGCGATGCCCTGGCCGGCGATGTCCGGCGCCGAGCCGTGCACCGGCTCGAACATGCTGGGGTTGCGGCCGCTGGCGTCGAGGTTGCCGCTGGCCGCGAGGCCGATGCCACCCGTCACGGCCGCCGCGAGGTCGGTGAGGATGTCGCCGAACAGGTTGTCGGTGACGATCACGTCGAACCGGCTCGGGTCGGTGACCATGTGGATCGTGGTGGCGTCGACGTGCTGGTAGGCGACCGACACGTCCGGGTGCTCCAGCGACACCTCCTCCACGATCCGCGACCACAGCGCGCCGGCGAAGGTCAGCACGTTGGTCTTGTGCACCAGGGTCAGATGCTTGCGCGGGCGGCGCTCGGCGCGCGCGAACGCGTCCCGCACGACGCGGTCGATCCCGAACGCGGTGTTGGTGCTGACCTCGGTCGCGACCTCGTGCGGGGTGTCCTTGCGCAGCAGGCCGCCGGTACCCACGTACGGGCCCTCGGTGCCCTCGCGCACGACGACCATGTCGATCTCGGGGTTGCCGGCGAGCGGGCCGCGGACCCCGGGATAGAGCCGCGCCGGGCGCAGGTTCACGTGGTGGTCGAGCTCGAAACGGAGGCGGAGCAGCAGGCCGCGCTCGAGGATCCCGCTCGGCACCGACGGGTCCCCGACCGCGCCGAGCAGGATGGCGTCGTGCTGCTGGAGCTCGGTGAGGACGGACTCGGGCAGCAGCTCACCGGTGGAGTGCCACCGGGCCGCGCCGAGGTCGTAGGTGGTGGTCTGGACGTCCGGGGAGACCTCGGTCAAGACCTTCAGGGCCTCGTCGATGACCTCCGGCCCGATGCCGTCGCCGGGAATGACCGCAAGGCGCATGCTGCGAAATGTCCTTTCTCGGTACGCCCCACCACGACGTGCGATCGGGCGGCCATCGAACGCTACCCGCTGGAGCGGCGGCGGCCGGCCACCGTCCACTCCTTCGGGGTCGCCCCGGGCGGTGAAGTCGTGCCCACCGGCACCGGTGGTCCGGGTCGACACTCCCCCGGGCGGGTCAGATTGTGCGCCCCCGGCCGGGAGCGGCCGACGGCGGGTCCCTTGCCGGGCACCCGTCGTCACCCGGATGGAGCAGCAGCCGGGGCGAGCGGGGCGGTGCCGAGCCCGCGGGCGGGAGCGGGTGCACCGGTCGGCCCGGCCGGGGCGGGCCCGTCGAGCGCGGCCGCGTGTGCCCCGCTCGCGTTCTGCGGCAGCACGACCAGCAGCGGCCCGGCCGGGGCGGGGAGGCGGGTCCCGGCGTCGGCGGGCCGCAGGAGGGGCGCGGTCGATGCCGGCTCGGCCAGCGGGTCCCACGGCTCCGGGACGTCGACGACGTCGACGGGCGCGACGGGCTCGGCGCCCGGGTTCGCGAGATCCGTCGGGCCGTAGTCGCCCTCGACCACGACCTGCATCCGCAGCGGCGCGGAGCCGGCGGCGGGGTCGATGCCCAGCGCGGACAACCGCACCGGCAGCACCCAGGTGTCGGTGTCGAAGACGTTCGTGTCGGTGTCGCCCGCCCACCCGTTGACCGGCTGCGCGTCGACCTCCGCGTACCCGTCCGGGGTCGCGTCGCCCAGGTCCAGGACCTGGGCGACCAGCACGTCCGTCCCGGGCTGCTTCACCAGGCCGACCGCGCGGTCGACCGTGCCGTCGGCATCGACGTCGAACCCGACGGTCGGCACGGTGGTCGCGCCGAGGTCGGGCAGCGCGCCCCACATGGACAGGGCGATCCCGATCGTGTCACCGGAGCGGGCCGCGCCGACCCACCGGACGTCGCCGCCCTGGCCCGTGTCGTTGGCGACGCAGCCGATCGCGAGGCCGGGCCGGCAGCGCGGCAGCCGCGGGCTGGTCGCGAGCAGCCGGAACACCCCGGCCCGGGAGCGGTAGGCCTGCGCGCCGCTCCCCTGGTCCACCCCGGTCCCGGCGAGCACGACGTCGCCGCCCGCGAGCGTCGCGGTCAGCCGCGCGACGGGCTTGGGCGCCGAGGTCACCGGGACGCGCACCTCGCGGCCGTCCGCGGTGAGCACGATGCGGCCCGACGCGTCGGCGACGAACTGGCGCGCCCGCCCGCCCTGCGTCGCGGCCATGGTCGGGTCGAGCGTCTTCCGTAGGGCGTCGGCCTGCGCGGTGAGCCGGACGGTGACGTCCGCGGGGCCGTCGACCTGCGCGGGCTCCAGCGCGATCGTGACGCCGGGCATCGCGGTGATCGGCTCGTAGCGCAGCGCCACCGGAGTCCCCGCCCCGCTGACGTGCAGCGTTCTCGTCAGCGTGACGGTCCGGGCGGCCGGGACCTCGACCACGCCGAACGCGATGCCGACCGCACCGGGTTCCTCGACGTCGGCGGCGAGGACGGGCGGGTCGAGGGCGGCGCGGGCGTCCACCCGGCCCGACCCGACCCGCATCGGCGCCATGAGGTGCCCGGCCGGACCGTGGACGTCGGCGGCCGTGGTGACGATGGCCGCCTTCACCTGCGCCGGCGACCACTCCGGGTGCGCCTCCCGCACCAGGGCCGCGACGCCGGCGACGAACGGACTGGCCATCGAGGTCCCGGTCTTGCTCGCCCGCCCGGCCCCGCTCCCGACCGCTGCGGAGACGATCGACTCCCCCGGCGCCGCGACGTCCGGCTTCACCCCCGGGCCGCGCCCGCCGCGGGCCGAGCTCTCGCTGATGGTGTCCGCGATGCCCGGGACCTGCACGGATGCGGTCTGGGCCAGCGTTCCGTCGAGGTGGACGCGCAGCGTGCCCGCCTGCACCGCGGGGCGGAGCGCGGCGGTCGAGGGCCCGTCGAGCTGGAACATCGGCACGGTGGCGTTGCCCGCGATGCCCACGCCGCCCGGCTCAGGGGCCTCCGACGTCAGCAGCACCCCGGCCGCACCGGCGGCCTGGGCGTGGTCGGCGCGGACCGCGGAGCCGCAGCCGCGGGCTCCGTCGCCCTCCGGCCACTCGAGCCAGACGATCTTGCCGGCGACCCCCGAGAAGGGCGCGCATCCCTCGGCGTTCGCGGCGGGCAGGGCGACGACGTCGCCGGTCGCGTCGGGGGTGCCGCGGAAGTCGACGCTGTACTGGCCGGTGACCCGCCGCGGTTCGGGTGCGACGACGTCGGCGCCGTCGAGCAGCACGCCGGCGTCCCGGACGTTCGCCACGGCAATGGCCCCGGGGGCGGTGGCGGGGGCACCGGCGGCGTCGGTGACGTCGCCGCCGTTGCCGGCCGCGGCGACCACGGTGACCCCGTGGTCGATCAGCTCCTGCACGAAGTCGTTGACCGGGTCGTCGGCCGGGGCGAAGTCCGAGCCCAGCGAGAGGTTGACGACGTCGAGGCGGTCGGCGAAGTCGCCGTCGCCGTTCGGGTCGAGGGCCCGATCCAGGGCGAGCGGGGTGAGCGCGGTGGCGCCGGAGCAGCCGAACACGCGGATGGCGTACAGCTCGGCCAGCGGGGCGGCACCGGGGCCGATCCGCATCGCGTCCAGCGCGTCGGGGCCGAGCCGGCCGTAGTCGCCGCGGAAGGTGGTGCCGTCGGCGTTCACGCCGAAGCCGGCTGCGGTGCCGGCGACGTGGGTGCCGTGGCCCTCGCAGTCCAGCGGGTCGTCGTCCGGCCGCGGGACGGTCCGGGCGGGACTCGTGCCGGCCGAGTCGTAGGCGTCGCCCGCGAGGTCGATGCCGCCGACGACCTTGTCCGTGGGGAAGGTGCCGCGCCCGCCGCGGGCGGCCTCGTACGCGGCGACGGTGCCGGCGCCGCCGAAGTCGGCATGGGTGTAGTCGATGCCGGTGTCGACGACGCCGATGCGGACACCGCGCCCGAGCCGGCCGGTGTCCTGCCAGGTCTGCAGGGCGCGGCCGAGCTGGTCGGCGGAGGCGTTGCTGGGCCGGGCGTCGGTGATCCGGCGCACCGAGCGCACGCCCGGGCGGCGCGCGAGGCGGGCGGCGGTGGCGGCGTCGGCCCGGATCGCCACTCCCGGGACGGCGTTGGTGGTGCGGTAGAGCTCCCGTTCGCTCTCGGTGCCGCGCAGCCCGCCGAGCAGGCCCGAGATCTTCGAGTCGATGCGGGCCCGGGTCTCCACGGCGACCTGGGTGGCGACGTCCCGGCCCCGTGGCAGGGCCGAGGTGTAGTCGGCGACGGCGGAGGTGTCGTCGAACTCGACGAAGACGGTGTGCAGGGTGGACGTGCTCGCCTGCGATCCCTCCAGCGCGGCAGCCGGGCCGGCGGTGAGCAGGAGCAGCGCGGCCGTCAGCCCCGCGACGCCGAGACAGGTCACCCTCCGCCACCGCGCGCCGTGCACCGACCACCCCTTCCACCGACCGACGGACGCGGTGCGGCGGAGCAGAACCTAGATCGGCCGACGCTGGGTGATCGCCGATCCGAGGGGGGCGCACCGCATCGGGTGAGCGGTTCGTACACGGGCGGGTGTGATCATGAGCGGCCCGCTTGACCGCCCCCGGACGCACCGACGGCGCTCTCGCTCACCAGGAGTGAGCGAACTCCGTGAGCTCCACGACGCACGAACGGCACTCTCGCTCCCTTCTCGTGAGCGAGAGTGCCGTTCGTCCGGGTCTGGGTCAGTCGTCGAAGCTGATCAGGCGTGTGGTGCGGGCACCAACGGAGGCGCCGATCGGCTCGAGCACGCCCGGGTCGACCGCGCGGTCGACGCGGAGCAGCATGATCGCGTCCGTGCCGTCGGTGGTCTGGCTGATCTGCGCGGCCTCGATGTTGACCGCGGCCTCGCCGAGCAGCGAGCCGACGCGGCCCATCACGCCCGGGCGGTCGGCGTACTCGAGGAGCAGGACCTCGCCCTCGGCACGCAGGTCGAAGTGCCGGCCGTTGACCTCGACCAGCTTCTCGACCTGGGCGCGGCCGGTGAGCGTGCCGGAGACGGTGATCGCCTCGCCGTCGGGCATCGCCGCGCGCAGCTGCACGACCGAGCGGTGGTTCTCGCTCTCCGGGGCGGTGGTCAGCTCGACCGAAACGCCGCGGTCCGCGGCCAGCGCCGGGACGTTGACGAACGTGACCTGGTCCTCGACGACGTGGGTGAACACGCCGCGCAGGGCGGCCAGCGACAGCACCGAGACGTCCTCGGAGGCGAGCTCGCCCGCGACGTCGACCGTGACGGACGTGGGCACCCGGCCGGCGACGGCGTAGAGCACCGTCCCCAGCTTCTGCACCAGCGGCAGCCAGGGCCGGACCTCCTCGCCGACCGCGCCGCCGACCTGGACGTTGACGGCGTCGGGCACGAACTCGCCGGCGAGGGCGAGCTGCACCGACTTCGCCACGTCCGTGCCCGCGCGGTCCTGCGCCTCGGCGGTCGAGGCACCCAGGTGCGGGGTCACGGTCACGTTCTCCAGCTCGAAGAGCGGGCTGGAGGTGGTGGGCTCGGAGACGTAGACGTCGATCCCCGCGCCACCGACGTGCCCGGAGCGGACCGCCTCGGCGAGCGCGTCCTCGTCGACCAGCCCGCCGCGTGCGGCGTTGACGATGATCACGCCCGGCTTGGTCAGCGCGAGCTGATCCTTGCCGATCAGGCCCAGGGTCTCCGGGGTCTTCGGCAGGTGGATCGTGACGAAGTCCGACACCCGCAGCACGTCCTCGAGCGAGAGCAGCTCGATGCCCAGCTGGGCGGCGCGCGCCGGGGCGACGTACGGGTCGTAGGCGACCAGCCGGACGTCGAACGCCGCGAGGCGCTGCGCCACGAG
This sequence comes from Pseudonocardia oceanicola, assembly GCF_047200735.1. Lineage (NCBI taxonomy): Bacteria > Bacillati > Actinomycetota > Actinomycetes > Pseudonocardiales > Pseudonocardiaceae > Pseudonocardia > Pseudonocardia oceanicola. Next base: position 158,538 of record NZ_JBJZON010000001.1, on the reverse strand, counting down.
CTGGCCGATCTTGCCGAGGCCGACCACGCCGACGGTCTTGCCCTGCAGCTCGACGCCGCCGAACTGGCTGCGCTTCCACTGGCCCTGACGCAGGCTCGCGTCGGCCGGCGGGATGCGCCGGGCGGTGGCGAGCAGCAGCGCGATGGCGTGTTCGGCGGCGGAGACGATGTTGGAGGTCGGGGCGTTGACGACCATGACGCCGCGGGCGGTGGCGGCGGGCACGTCGACGTTGTCCAGACCGACCCCGGCGCGCGCGACGACCTTGAGCCGGGTCGACGCGGCCAGCGCCTCGGCGTCCACCTTGGTGGCGGAGCGGACGAGCAGGGCGTCGGCATCGGCGAGGGCCGCGAGCAGCGCGGCACGGTCCGTGCCGTCGACGTGGCGGATCTCGACGTCCGGACCCAGCATCTCCACCGCGGAGGGCGCGAGCTTCTCCGCGAGCAGGACGACGGGACGGGTGGCGGCTGCGGTACTCACGACGACGCGACGCTCCACGGATCAAGGGGCGGGCAGGACTCGGATCGATCCCGATTCTAGGTGGACGGTCCGACAGGACGACCCCCGGCCGCGCCCCGCTGATACCACGGCCGGGTCACACCGGAGTGAAGTGTGCCGAACCGGACAGGCGCGGTCCAGCCCCCTCAGCCGGCGTTCTGCACCTTCTCGGCGAGCAGCTCCCAGGTGCGCCACCAGCGCTCGCGGTCCGGGACGGGGTTGGCCACGATCAGCTCGTCGGCGTCGGCCGTGCCGGCGAACTCCTCGAGGTAGCGCGCGACGGCGTCCGGTGTGCCCGCGGCGGTGTAGCGGGTCATGGACCGGATCTGCTCGCCCGCGTGCGTGTCGAGCACGGCCTCGGCCTCGTCGTCGGTGAGCGTGCGCCCGCCGCGGCCGTAGAACAGCCGCACCCGCTGGCGCTGCACGGCGCGGCGCAGGGTCTCGGCCTCCTCGGTCGAGTCCGCGGCGATCACGTTCACGCCCGCCATCACGTGCGGCTCGGCCAGCTGCGCCGACGGGCGGAACTCCTGGCGGTAGAGCGCGACGGCCTGCTGCAGGGCCTCGGGGGCGAAGTGCGAGGCGAACACGTACGGCAGCCCGAGCAGGGCGGCGACCTGCGCGCCGTAGAGCGACGAACCGAGGACCGACAGCGGGACGCCGGTGCCGCGGCCCGGGTAGGCGTGCACGTTCGGGACCAGGCTGGTGTCGCCGAGGAAGGCCTGCAGCTCCTGGACGTCCTGCGGGAAGCGCTCCGACGCCGTCGGGTCGCGGCGCAGGGCACGGAAGGTCTCCTGGTCGGTGCCCGGCGCACGGCCCAGGCCCAGCTCGATGCGGCCGGGGTGGAGCTCGGCGAGGGTGCCGAACTGCTCGGCGATCTGCAACGGCGAGTGGTTCGGCAACATCACGCCGCCGGCGCCGAGCGTGATCCGCTCGGTGTGCGCGGCGACGTGCGCGATCAGGACGCTGGTCGCCGACGAGGCGATCGCGCGCATGTTGTGGTGCTCGGCGTACCAGATGCGCCGGAAACCCCACTGCTCCGCGCGCTGCGCCAGGCCGGTGCTGGACTCGAGACCGTCGCGCACGGTCTCCCCCTCGGAGACGGTCGCGAGATCGAGGATCGACAGCGGGAGCGGCAGGGACACGGCGGGCACCTCTCGTCCGGCGGACACAGACTCTGTGGTCAACGCCCGCGGCCCGCCGTCTCTTCCGCCGCGGTCGGGTTCCGCACGTCACCCCGGCCGTCCGGCGAGGTGCACGCGCCTCGCCCGGATGCACGAACGGCACTCTTGTGCGGTAGGTCCGCACAACAGTGCCGTTGGTGCAGTGGCGTCGCTCCGGCGCCGGGTGCACGAACGGCACTCTTGTGCGGTAGGTCCGCGCAAGAGTGCCGTTCGTGCGATCGGGAGCCCGGCGCGGGCCTACTTGGCCTTCTCGCCTACCCAGCTCATCAGGCCGCGGAGCTTCTCGCCGACCTGCTCGATCGGGTGCTCGGCACCCTCCTTCTGCAGACGGGAGAAGTTGGGGCGGCCGTTCTCGTCCTCGGCCACCCACTCGCGGGCGAAGGTGCCGTCCTGGATCTCGCCCAGGATCTTCTTCATCTCCTCCTTGGTCGCGGCGTTGACCACACGCGGACCGCGGGTGAGGTCGCCGTACTCGGCCGTGTCGGAGATGGAGAAGCGCTCGTTGGCGATGCCGCCCTCGTACATGAGGTCGACGATCAGCTTGAGCTCGTGCAGGCACTCGAAGTAGGCGATCTCCGGGGCGTAGCCCGCCTCGGTGAGCACCTCGAAACCGGTCTGCACCAGCGCGGCCGCGCCACCGCAGAGCACCGCCTGCTCGCCGAACAGGTCGGTCTCGGTCTCCTCCTTGAAGGTGGTCTCGATGACGCCCGCGCGGGCGCCGCCGATCCCGGCCGCGTAGGAGAGGGCGATCGCCTTGGCATTGCCGGAGGCGTCCTGTTCGACCGCAATCAGAGCAGGCACGCCCTTGCCGTCGACGTACTGCCGGCGGACCAGGTGGCCCGGGCCCTTGGGGGCGATCATGACGACGTCGACGTCCGACGGCGGCTTGATCAGGTCGTAGCGGATGTTGAAGCCGTGGCCGAAGGCCAGCACGTCGCCGCTCTTCAGGTTCGGCGCGACGTCGTCGGCGTAGATGAAGCGCTGCTTCGTGTCCGGCGCCAGGATCATGATCAGGTCGGCCCACGCCGACGCCTCGGCCGGGGTGAGCACCTCGAGGCCCTCGTCGGTCGCCTTCTGCCGGCTCTTCGAGCCCTCCGGGAGGCCGATCTTCACCTCGACGCCGGAGTCGCGCAGCGACAGCGCGTGCGCGTGCCCCTGGGAGCCGTAGCCGATCACGGCGACCTTGCGGCCCTGGATGATCGACAGGTCGGCGTCGTCGTCGTAGTAGATGTTGACACTCATGACGGGTGGTGAATCCTCTCCGAAGGGGTCTTGCGCAAGTATGAAGGGGCCCTGACGAGCAGGTCCTCAGCGGGCGGAGGTCGCGGTGATGGACCGGGGTCCGCGGCCGACGGCCACCATCCCGGACTGCACCATCTCGCGGATCCCGTAGGGCTCCAGCATCCGGAGCAGCGCGTTCAGCTTGTCCATCGTGCCGGTGGCCTCGACGGTGAGGGCCTCGGGGGCCACGTCGACCACCTTCGCCCGGAACAGCTGCACGGTCTCCAGGACCTGGCTGCGCACGCTCGAGTCGGCGCGCACCTTGACGAGCAGGAGCTCACGCTGCACCGAGGCGGCGGGCTCCAGCTCGACGATCTTGATCACGTTGATCAGCTTGTTCAGCTGCTTGGTGACCTGCTCGAGGGGGAAGTCCTCGACGGAGACGACGATCGTCATCCGCGAGATGCCCGGGGCCTCGGTCTGCCCGACGGCGAGCGAGATGATGTTGAACCCGCGGCGGGAGAACAGGCCCGACACCCGGGCCAGGACACCGGGCTTGTCCTCGACGAGGACGGACAGCGTGTGGGTCTCAGTCATCGGACGCCCCGTCCTCCAGTGCCCGCTCGGTGACCTCGCTGACCTCGTCGACGCCGGCGGACAGTTCGTCGCCCTCGAACAGCGGGCGGATGTTGCGCGCCGCCATGACCTCGTCGTTGCCGGTGCCGGCCGCGACCATCGGCCAGACCTGCGCGTCGGCGCCGACCGTGAAGTCGATGACGACCGGCTGGTCGTTGATCTCCATGGCCTGCCGGATGACCCGGTCGACGTCGTCCTTCGACTCGGCGCGCAGCCCGACGCAGCCCATCGCCTCGGCGAGGAGCGTGAAGTCCGGGATGCGGTGCTTGTGCGTGCCGAGGTCGGTGTTGGAGTAGCGCTCCGAGTAGAAGAGCGTCTGCCACTGCCGGACCATGCCCAGGTTGCCGTTGTTGATCACGGCGACCTTGATCGGGATGCCCTCGATGGCGCAGGTGGCGAGCTCCTGGTTGGTCATCTGGAAGCAGCCGTCGCCGTCGATGGCCCAGACGACCTTGTCCGGCGCGCCGGTCTTGGCGCCCATGGCCGCGGGGACCGCGTAACCCATGGTCCCCAGGCCGCCGGAGTTGAGCCAGGTGCGCGGGTTCTCGTACGTGACGAACTGCGCCGCCCACATCTGGTGCTGGCCGACGCCCGCGGCGTACAGCGCGTCCGGGCCGGCGATGGCGCCGATCCGCTCGATGACGTACTGCGGCGACAGCGAGCCGTCGTCCGGCCAGTCGTAGCCGAGCGGGAAGGTGCTGCGCCAGTGGTCGAGCTGCGCCCACCAGGCCGACAGGTCGGCCACGTGCTGCTCGCGCTCGGCCCGCACGGCCTCGATCAGCTCGGCGAGGATCTCCTTGCAGTCGCCGACGATCGGGACGTCCGCCCGCCGGTTCTTGCCGATCTCGGCCGGGTCGATGTCCGCGTGGACGATCTTCGCCTCGGGGGCGAAGCTCGCCAGCTGGCCGGTCACCCGGTCGTCGAACCGGGCACCGAGAGCGATGAGCAGGTCCGACTTCTGCATCGCACCGACCGCCGAGACCGTGCCGTGCATGCCGGGCATGCCGACGTGCTGCGGGTGGCTGTCCGGGAACGCCCCGCGCGCCATCAGGGTGGTGACGACCGGGATGTTCGTCAGCTCGGCGAGCTCGCGCAGCTCGGCCGAGGCCTCGGCCTTGAGCACGCCGCCGCCGACGTAGAGCACCGGCTTGCGGGCGGCCGCGACGAGCCGCGCGGCCTCGCGGATCTGCTTGCCGTGCGGCCGGGTGGTCGGCCGGTAGCCCGGCAGCTTGAGCTCCGGCGGCCACGAGAAGGTCGTGCGGGCCTGCAGCGCGTCCTTGGAGATGTCCACCAGCACCGGGCCGGGTCGGCCCGTGGCGGCCAGGTGGAACGCCTCGGCGATCGCCCGCGGGATCTCCGCGGCGTCGGTCACCAGCATGTTGTGCTTGGTCACCGGCATGGTGATGCCGGTGATGTCGGCCTCCTGGAACGCGTCGGTGCCGATCAGCGGACGGGCCACCTGGCCCGTGATCGCCACGATCGGGACCGAGTCCATGTGCGCGTCGGCCAGCGGGGTGATGAGGTTGGTCGCGCCCGGGCCCGAGGTCGCCATGCAGACCCCGACCTTGCCGGTGGCCTGCGCGTACCCGGTGGCCGCGTGCCCCGCGCCCTGCTCGTGCCGGACGAGCACGTGCCGCACGCTGGTCGAGTCCAGCAGCGGGTCGTACGCCGGCAGGATGGCCCCGCCGGGGATGCCGAAGACGGTGTCGCACCCGATCGACTCGAGCGACCGCACGAGGGACTGGGCCCCGGTCACCTGCTCCGGGCCGGATCGCGGCCCGGGCACGTCAGCGCGGTTCTCGGGACGCTGGCCGGGGGCGCCGTTCTGGCGGCCCGCGGGCGCTCCTGCGCGTCCCGGCGGCGGTGCCGGTTTGGGTCCCGGGGTGCCGGGACGGGGCGTGGCGGTGGTCATCTGCGCTGCCTCGCTGCTGTCGATGCCGGTGATCGGTGGTGACGGATGCGCCCTGGACATGAAAAAACCCCCGCCGCCTGGGCCAGGCGTGACGAGGGTGGCGCGTCGTGGTCCGAGTACTCGCGAGCTACTCAGGCGTGGACGCGCCTGGGAAGTACGAGAATTCGGAGGGCCGACATGGCCACGACGTTAACACGCGTGCGTCGGCCGGCGTCAACCGGCTGGGACACCCCCTCCCGGATCGTGGGAGGACGGCCGATCCCGGGACGCCACGTGGACCGTCGGTGGGAGGTGGGACCATGGAGGACGTGAACGCAGAGCAGACCAGCAGGCCCGGGATCGCGGAGGGGCACGTCACCTCGGCGGACAGGCTCCCCCCGCGGGCGACGCCCACGCGGCTGTCCTTCCGCCGCTCGCCGCTGGCCCTCGCCGCGGCCGCGTTCTTCCTGGTCACCGCGATCCCGTTCGCGTTCGGGGCGCCCTGGCTCTGGCTCGCCTACGTGTTCCCGGTCGCGTTCACGTACTGGGTCCTGCGCGTGCGGACCCTGGTCGACGCCGAGTCGGTCACCGTTCGTGGGCTCCTCTCCTCGCGGCGCGTATCGTGGGCGGAGATCAGCTCGCTGCGACTGGGCAAGAAATCCCGGGTCAGCGCGGTGCTGACGGACGGGACCGAGCTACCGCTGCCGACCGTCCACGTGCGCGACCTGCCCGCGCTGGCCGCCGTCTCCGGCGGCAGGCTGCCCGATCCGGCACGGACGGAGGCGCAGACGTCGCCGCCGCCCCCGTCCACCCCCGAAAGGACCTGACCCCGAATGCCGGCCCTCCGTTCCCGAGTCACCACGCACGGCCGCAACGCCGCCGGCGCCCGCTCCCTGTGGCGCGCCACCGGCATGGGCGACGCGGACTTCGGCAAGCCGATCGTCGCGATCGCCAACTCCTACACCCAGTTCGTGCCGGGGCACGTGCACCTCAAGGACCTCGGCGACCTCGTCGCCTCCGCCGTCCGCGAGGCCGGGGGCGTGCCGCGCGAGTTCAACACCATCGCGGTCGACGACGGCATCGCGATGGGCCACGGCGGCATGCTCTACTCGCTGCCCTCCCGCGAGATCATCTCCGACGCCGTCGAGTACATGGTCAACGGACACGCGGCCGACGCGCTGGTCTGCATCTCGAACTGCGACAAGATCACCCCGGGCATGCTCAACGCCGCCATGCGGCTCAACATCCCCACGGTGTTCGTGTCCGGCGGGCCGATGGAGGCCGGCAAGGCCGTCGTCGTCGACGGGGTGGCGCAGGCTCCGACCGACCTGATCACGGCGATCTCGGCGTCGGCGTCGTCGGCGGTGGACGACGACGGGCTGTCCGTGGTCGAGCGCTCCGCCTGCCCGACCTGCGGTTCCTGCTCGGGCATGTTCACCGCGAACTCGATGAACTGCCTCACCGAGGCCCTCGGTCTGTCGCTGCCCGGCAACGGGTCGACCCTGGCCACCCACGCCGCCCGCCGCGAGCTGTTCCTCGAGGCCGGCCGCACGGTCATGCGCCTGTGCGAGCGCTGGTACGGCTCCGACGACGAGACCGCGCTCCCGCGCACCATCGCCACCCGCGAGGCCTTCGAGAACGCGATGGCGCTCGACGTGGCGATGGGCGGCTCCACCAACACGGTGCTGCACATCCTCGCCGCGGCCCAGGAGGGCGAGATCGACTTCTCGCTCGCCGACATCGACGCGATCTCCCGGCGGGTCCCCTGCCTGGCCAAGGTCTCGCCGAACTCGGACTACCACATGGAGGACGTCCACCGGGCCGGCGGCATCCCCGCCATCCTGGGCGAGCTGTGGCGGGCCGGCCTGCTCCACGAGGGCGTGCACTCCGTCCACTCCCCCTCGCTGGAGCAGTGGCTGTCCGAGTGGGACATCCGCGCATCGGCCCCCTCCGAGAAGGCGGTGGAGCTCTACCACGCCGCACCCGGCGGGGTCCGGACCACGGAGGCCTTCTCCACCGAGAACCGCTGGTCGTCACTCGACACGGACGCGGCGGGCGGCTGCATCCGCGACCTCGCGCACGCCTACACCCCGGACGGCGGGCTGGCGGTGCTGCGCGGCAACCTCTCGGAGAACGGCGCGGTGATCAAGACCGCGGGCATCCCCGAGGACATCTGGCGGTTCGAGGGCCCGGCCCGGGTCGTCGAGAGCCAGGAGGAGGCCGTGTCGGTCATCCTCACCAAGCAGATCCAGCCGGGCGACGTCCTGGTGATCCGCTACGAGGGCCCCGCCGGCGGGCCGGGCATGCAGGAGATGTTGCACCCGACCGCGTTCCTCAAGGGCGCGGGCCTGGGCGCGAAGTGCGCCCTGGTCACCGACGGGCGGTTCTCCGGCGGCTCGAGCGGCATCTCGGTGGGGCACGTCGCCCCCGAGGCGGCGGCCGGCGGCGCCATCGGCCTGGTCGAGGACGGGGACCGGATCCTCATCGACGTCCGGGAGCGGACGCTGCAGATCCTGGTCGACGACGAGGTGCTCGCCGAGCGCCGCGCCAAGATGGACGCCAGCGAGCGGCCGTGGACCCCGAAGGACCGTGACCGGGTGGTCTCGAAGGCGCTGCGCGCCTACGCCGCCATGGCCACCAGCGCCGACACGGGCGCCGTCCGGCACGTCCCGTAACCGCATTCCGACGCCCTCGAGCGCGTTATGGAACCATAATGCGCTCGAGGCGAGCGAATACGAGCGTTATGGCTCCATAGTGCTCGGCGTAGGTTGGGACCATGACGCTTCCTACGCGGACCCTCGGCGCCCTCACCGTCTCGGCCCAGGGGCTGGGCTGCATGGGCATGTCCCAGAGCTACGGCACCGGGGACGAGACCGAGTCGATCGCGACGATCCACCGGGCGCTCGACCTGGGCGTCACGCTGCTCGACACCGCCAACGTGTACGGCGCCGGGGCCAACGAGGAGCTCGTCGGCCGGGCGATCCGGGGCCGTCGGGACGAGGTCGTGCTCGCCACGAAGTTCGGGATCGTCCGGGACGCGAACGGCGGGCAGGCCACCCGCGGGGACGCGGCCTACGTGAATCGGTGCTGTGACGAGTCGCTGGCCCGCCTCGGCGTGGACCACATCGACCTCTACTACCAGCACCGGGTGGACCCCGACACCCCGATCGAGGAGACCTGGGGCGCGCTGGCCGAGCTCGTCGAGGCGGGCAAGATCCGGTACGCCGGGATCTCCGAGGCGGGCGCGGCGACGATCCGGGCCGCGCACGCCGTGCACCCCGTCACCGCGCTGCAGAGCGAATGGTCGCTCTGGACCCGGGACATCGAGGCGGAGATCGCCCCCACCTGCGACGAGCTGGGCATCGGGATCGTGCCCTTCTCCCCGCTCGGCCGCGGCTTCCTGACCGGCTCGATCACCTCCGCGGACCAGCTCGGCGAGAAGGACATGCGCAGCGGGCTGCCGCGGTTCTCCGCCGAGAACCTGTCCGCCAACCTCGCGATCGTCGACACCGTGAAGGCGCTGGCGGAGAAGCGCGGCGTCACGGCCGGGCAGCTCGCCCTGGCGTGGGTGCAGGCGAAGGGCGAGCACGTCGTGCCGATCCCCGGCACCAAACGCCGCACCTACCTGGAACAGAACGTCGAGGCGGCGACCCTGGAGCTCACGCCCGACGAGACCACCGAGCTCGACGCCGTAGGCGCCGGGGTCGTGGGCGCCCGCTACCCCGAGCACCTGCAGCGCACCGTCGGCCGCTGACCTGTGAGCGCCTGACTGCACGAACGGCACTTTCGTGCGCTAGGTCTGCACGAAAGTGCCGTTCGTGCACTCGGTGAGGGCGGGGCCGAGGCGCGACAGGGACTCGGCCGCCGTCTCGATCATCTCCGCGACCCGGGCGGCGCCCAGGTGGTCGGCGGCGAAGCCCAGGTACTGCACGTGCACGTGGGCCCGCGCCCACTCCCGCTCGACGGCGGCGAGCTGGCCGGGCAGGGCGGGTGCCTCGGCGCGGTAGGCGGCGTCGTCGGACCTGCCCTGCGCCTCGAGGACCGCGAGGTCCAGGCCCGCCGGGGCCATCCGGGCGTTGCCCCAGTCGATCAGGGCCCACTGTGTCGATGCGGTCCCCAGCATGTTGCCGCGGTGCGGGTCGCCGTGGCACAGCGTGCGTGGCAGGAGGGCGAGCGCGGCGCGGATCCTCGGATCCGCCGCCCACTCCGCCACCGGCCCGGCCGCACGCTCGTATTCCGCCTCACCGGTACGCCGGGCCGCGCCGCGCAACGCCACGAGGGTCCGCTCGCAGAGCGCGGCCCACCACGCGGCGTCGACCACCGGGATCCCCCGGGCGCGCTTGCGCAGCCAGTGCCGGTGCACGCGGGCGAGGGTGCGCCACACGTCGGCGGGCACGGGGCCACCCTCGGCCGCGGGGTCGCCGTCGACCCACGTCAGCACGAGCGGATCGGGGTGGAGCATCCGCGGCGCGCCCACGCCCTCGACCACGGCGACCGCCCGCATGGCCGCGACCTCCACGGCAGCCGCGGGCTTGACGACGACCGGCATCGTCCGGTCGCCGACCCGCAGATCGATGCGCTCGACCTGCGCCGCCGCGTAGCCGCCGGACAGCGGGGTCCGGCCGGTGACCTCCACCGGACCACCGAGCCGTCGGGCGACGGCGGGGAGCCAGTCCGTCATCGCAGGCCGAGCAGCACGCCCACGGCGACCGCGACCCCGAGGACCAGGAACAGCACGGCCCACGGCACGGGGCGCCGCTGCCAGGTCCGGCCGCTGTCCAGCGAGATCCGGCCGGCCCCGACGAACAGCAGGGCGAGGACCCCGGCGCCGAGCGCGACGTCGAACTCCAGGGCGTTCGGGGAGTCGGCGGCGAAGAACGGGGTGCCCCACTCGACCACGACCGCGCAGATCTCGACGGCGAGCAGGCCCGCCGCCGCGAGCGGCGTGAACAGCCCGAGGACCAGCATCGCGCCGAGGATCAGCTCGCCGAAGCCGAGCGCCCACGCGAGCGCCGGGGCCTGCGCGAAGCCGAGGCCCTCCAGGATCGCGGACGTCTCGCCGATCCCGAGGCCGCCCCACATCCCGAAGACCTTCTGCAGACCGTGGGCCACGAAGATCCCGCCGACGCCCAGACGCAGCAGCAGCATGCCGACGTCGGCTCCCCGGGTCCACGCGACCGGGCGCCGCTCGGCCTCCTGCTCCGGGGGGCGGGTCCCGCCGAGCGTGCCGATGTCGAACTGCCTGGTGGGCTCGGTCATGGCGCCGAGACTATCCGCGACGGCGCCGCCGGGGTCGTCGCCGACCAGCGTGTTCGGCTGGTTTCGCCCGGTGGGGCGGGGGCATCCGACGGCCATGGCGGACACCCAGGACGGACCCGAGCTGCACCCCGACACCGTGAAGCTGGCCGAGGGTGCCCACTTCGCCTCCGTCGCGACCGTCTTCCCCAGCGGCCTGATCCAGAACCACATGATCTGGTGCGGGATCAGGGACGGGAGGCTCGTGCTCGACACCGAGACCCATCGCGCGAAGGCGCGCAACGTCGGCCGGGACTCGCGGGTCACCGTCCTGATCCGCGACGAGGACAACCCGTACCGCTACGCCGAGGTTCGCGGGCGGGTCACCGACACGACCACCGGCGACGAGGCCCGCACCCACATCGACGAGCTCTCGCAGAAGTACAACGGCGGCGACTACCCGCCCGACATGATCAAGTCCGAGCGGGTCATCCTGTGGATCACGCCGGAGCGGCAGACGCTCGTCGACCAGGGCAACGACGTCGGCACCGAGGACTGAGGCCAGGACCGAGGACCGGGTCAGTAGCCGTTCCGCACCACGTTCGGCGGCTCCTCGCCGCGCGCGTAGTACCCGAGCTGCTCGCGCATCACGCGGAAGGCCCGCCGCATCGCGGCCGGGACGCTACCGCCCACGTGCGGGGTCAGCAGCAGGTTCGGAGCCTCCCAGAGCGGGTGTCCCGCCGGCAGCGGCTCGGGATCGGTGACGTCGAGCGCCGCCCGGAGGCGCCCGGTGCGGAGCTCGGCGAGCAGGGCGTCCGTGTCGGCCACCGGGCCCCGCGCGCCGTTGACGAACACGGCGCCGTCCGGCATCGCGGCCAGGAAGTCCTTGTCCACCAGTCCGCGGGTCTCGTCCGTCAGCGGAACGATCACGACGCAGGCGTCGTGTCGCGGCAGCAGGTCGTGCACCTCGTCGATGCCGTGCACACCCTCCCGCCGGCGGCGCCCGACCAGCGTGATCTCCACCTCGAAGGGCGCCAACCGGCGCGCGAGGTTCTCCGCGACGTCGCCGGCACCGACGACCAGCACCCGCTTGCCGCCGAGCTCGTCGGTGACGTGCTGGGTCCACTCGCCGCGTTCCTGGGCCCGCACGAACCCGGGCAGCTCCCGGTAGACGGCCAGGAGCACCGCGACGATCCACTCCGCCGTCGCACCCCCGTGCGCGCCCTTGCCGTCGGACAGCAGGACCCCCTCGGGGAGCGTGCCGATCCACGCCTCCGCACCCGCCGTGAGCAGCTGGACCAGCTTGAGGTTCGGCAGCTGCTCGACGAGCTCCACGACCTCGCCCGTCGCGAGGAACGGGGGCACGAGCACCTCGGCCTCCGCGGCGCCGTCGGGCAGCGGCTGCGCGGGGTCGTAGACGAGCGCGCGGAGCGGCAGGTCGGCGAGGACGTCGGCACCACCCGGGTGCGGGACCAGGACCACGGTCATGACCCGGACGCTACTCACCGGCCGCTCACCTCACCGCGCCTAGCCTGATCACGTGCGCCACCGCCCTCCCCGTCTGCGGCTCGCGCTGGTCGCCCTGGTCGGCCTGCTCGGGCTGCTCGCGGGCTGCGCGACCTTCCCGGACCAGGGCCCGCGCGACTGGCAGGAGAAGACCGAGGGGCAGGGCGAGCTGGGCGGCCCGCCGTCGGTGCAGGAGGAGCCGGGCGGCGAGCCGGGCGACGAGGACGGCGACGGCACGCCCGATCCCGGTGCCCCGCAGCCCCCGGCGGGCTGCGTCGACCCGGATCCCCAGGTCGTCGCCACCTGTCTCGATCCCGTGGGGGCGGTCGCGGTGCTGCCCAACGGGGTGTCCGCGCTCGTCGGCGAGCGCGCGACCGGCCGGGTGCTGCGCGTCGAGCGCGGCAAGGACCCGGTGCTGATCACCACCGTCCCGGTCGACGCGACGGGCGGCGGCGGGCTGACCGGCCTGGTGCTCTCCCCCACCTACCAGGAGGACCGGCTCGTCTACGCCTACGCCACCACACCGGAGGACAACCGGGTGCTCCGGCTCGCCCCGGACGAGCCCCCCAAGCCCCTGCTGACCGGGATCCCGAAGGGCCCGTCGGGCAACGGCGGCGCGCTCGGCACGGACGCCGGCAACACCCTCCTCGTGGCCACCGGCGACGCCGCCGATCCCGCACCCGCCCCCACCGCGCTCAACGGCAAGGTGCTGCGGATCGACACGCTCGGCCGCCCCGCCGCGGCCAACCCGGACCCGAGGTCGCCGGTGCTGAGCACGGGGCTGTCCCGGCCGGGCGGGATCTGCCAGGACCCCGTGAGCCAGTCCGTCTGGGTCACCGACCGGGCCGCCACCCGCGACGTGCTGTACCGGGTCGCGCCCGGGCCGCTCGGCCCCGCCGCCTGGACCTGGCCGGACCGCCCGGGCGTCGCGGGCTGCATGGCGCAGCCGGGGGTGGTCGCGGTCGCGCTGACCGGCGGAGCGGCCCTGTCGGTGCTCCGCCCCGCCGAGGACGGCAGCTTCTCCGGGGCGCCCGAGACCCTCCTCGCGGACGTCTACGGCCGCCTCGGCGCCACCACCCTCGGCCCGGACGGCCTGCTCTGGCTGGGCACGGTCAACAAATCGGGCGGCGCGCCGGTCGCCAGCGACGACCGCGCCATCCGCATCCAGCCACCCAGCGGGGGCGGAGCCTCCCGCGCCTGAGGCGACCGCTGCCGGACCCATGCTCAGCGAGCATGGCCAGACAGCTCGTGCGCGGTGAGTGGTGCTCCGGCACCACTCACCACGCACGGGCGACGTCAGCCGCAGCGTTCGATGATCAGCTCACGGACGCGCTTGGCGTCGGCCTGGCCCTGGGTGGCCTTCATGACCGCGCCGACGATCGCGCCGGCGGCCTGGACCTTGCCGCCCTTGATCTTCTCGACGACGTCCGGCTGGGCCGCGAGGGCCTCGTCGACGGCGGCGATGAGGGCCGAGTCGTCCGACACGACCTTCAGACCGCGCTTCTCCACGACCTCGTCCGGCTCGCCCTCACCGGCCAGCACGCCGTCGACCACCTGGCGGGCCAGCTTGTTGTTGAGCTCGCCGGACGCCACCAGCGCGATCACACGGGCCACCTGCGCCGGGGTGATCGGCAGGTCGGCCAGCTCCACGCCGCGGCTGTTGGCCTGCTGGGTCAGGTAGGCGACCCACCACGACCGCGCCTCGCCGGCCGGCGCGCCCTCGGCCACCGTGGCCTCGATGAGCTCGAGCGCCCCGGCGTTGACCAGGTCCCGCAGCTCCTCGTCCGACAGGATCCAGGCCTCCTGGATGCGCCTGCGGTGCTCCCAGGGCAGCTCGGGCAGCGTGCCGCGCAGCTCCTCGACCCACTCCGCGTCGGGCGCGATCGGCACGAGATCGGGCTCCGGGAAGTACCGGTAGTCCTCCGAGGTCTCCTTGCGACGACCCGGCCGGGTGGTGCCGGACTGCTCCTCGAAGTGCCGGGTCTCCTGGACGATCACGCCGCCGCCGTCGAGCACACCGGCCTGCCGCTGCATCTCGTGCCGGACGGCCCGCTCGACCGAGCGCAGCGAGTTGACGTTCTTGGTCTCGGTGCGGGTGCCGAGCACGCCGGAGCCCGTGGGCGAGAGCGACAGGTTCACGTCGCACCGCATGGAGCCCTGGTCCATCCGCACGTCCGAGACGCCCAGGGACTTGATCAGGTCCCGCAGCTGCGTGACGTACGCCCGCGCCACCTCCGGCGCCCGCTCGCCCGTACCCGGGATCATCTTCGTGACGATCTCGATCAGCGGCACGCCGGCCCGATTGTAGTCGAGCAGCGAGTACTCCGCGCCGTGGATCCGGCCGTCGGCGCCGCCGACGTGCAGCGACTTGCCGGTGTCCTCCTCCATGTGCGCGCGCGCGATGCCGACGCGCACGACCTCGCCGTCCTCCAGCGTGACGTCCATCCAGCCGTCGACCGCGATCGGCTCGTCGTACTGCGAGGTCTGGAAATTCTTGGGCATGTCCGGGTAGAAGTAGTTCTTCCGCGCGAACCGGCCCCACGGCGCGATCGAGCAGTTCAGCGCCAGCCCGATGCGGATCGCGGCCTCGACCGCGGCCCGGTTGACCACCGGCAGCGAGCCAGGCAGGCCCAGGCACGTCGGGCACACCTGGGTGTTGGGCTCGGCGCCGAAGTCGGTCGGGCAGCCGCAGAACATCTTCGTGCTGGTGGACAGCTCGACGTGCACCTCGAGCCCCAGGGTGGGCTCGTAGCGGGCCACGACGTCGTCGTAGTCGACCAGCGCGGGAGCGGTGGTTGTCACTTCGCGACCTCCGGGACGCGGGCGATCAGCGGCCCGCCCTCGTCGGCATCGCGCGCGGCCTCGAACGCCGCGCCGACGCGGTACATCACGGCCTCGCCCAGCGCGGGCGCCATGATCTGCAGGCCGACCGGCAGGCCGTCCTCCTCGGCCAGGCCCGACGGCACCGACATGCCGGCCACGCCGGCGAGGTTGGTCGGGATGGTGGCGAGGTCGTTGAGGTACATGGCCAGCGGGTCGTCGACCTTCTCGCCGATCGGGAAGGCCGTGGTCGGTGCGGTGGGGCTGACCAGCACGTCCGCCTGCGCGAACGCGGCGGCGAAGTCCCGGCTGATCAGCGTGCGGACCTTCTGCGCCTGCCCGTAGTAGGCGTCGTAGTAGCCCGACGACAGCGCGTACGTGCCGAGGATGATCCGGCGCTTGACCTCGGGGCCGAAGCCGGCCTCGCGGGTCGCGGCCATGACCTCCTCGGCCGAGGCGCCCTCGGCCACGCGCAGGCCGTAGCGCATGGCGTCGAACCGGGCGAGGTTCGACGACACCTCGCTCGGCAGGATCAGGTAGTACGCCGCCAGCCCGTACTCGAAGTGCGGGCAGGACACCTCGACGACCTCGGCACCGAGCTTCTCCAGCCGGCGCAGCGCCGCGTCGAACGACGCCCGCACGCCGGGCTGGTAGCCCTCGCCGCCCAGCTCGCGGACCACGCCGACCCGCACGCCGGACAGGTCGCCCTGCGCGCCGATCCGCGCGGCCTCGACGACGGCCGGGACGGGCGCGTCGATCGAGGTGGAGTCGAGCGGGTCGTGCCCCGCGACGACCTCGTGCAGCAGCGCGGCGTCGAGCACCGTGCGGGCGCACGGGCCGCCCTGGTCGAGCGAGGACGCGCAGGCCACGAGGCCGTAGCGGGACACCCCGCCGTAGGTCGGCTTGACGCCCACGGTGCCGGTGACGGCCGCGGGCTGGCGGATCGAGCCGCCGGTGTCGGTACCGATCGCGAGCGGCGCCTCGAACGCGGCCAGCGCGGCCGCGGACCCGCCGCCGGAGCCGCCGGGGATCCGGGAGAGGTCCCACGGGTTGCGGGTGGGCCCGTACGCCGAGTGCTCGGTGGAGGAGCCCATGGCGAACTCGTCCATGTTCGTCTTGCCCAGGATCGTGATCCCGGCGGCGCGCAGCCTCGCGGTGAGGGTGGCGTCGTACGGCGGGCGCCAGCCCTCGAGGATCCGCGAGCCGCAGGTCGTGGGCATGTCCGTGGTGGTGAACACGTCCTTGAGCGCCAGCGGGACGCCGGCCAGCGGGGACGCCGGCGCGGTGCCGGCCTGCACGGCCTCGTCGACCAGCGCGGCGTTGGCGAGTGCGGCCTCGGCCCCGACGTGCAGGAACGCGTGCACCTCGCCGTCGACCTCGGCGATCCGGTCGAGGTGGGCCTGCGCGGCCTCGACGGCGGAGACCTCGCCGGAGCGGATCTTCGCCGCCAGGTCGGCGGCGGTCAGCCGGATGAGCTCGCTCACTGTTCCTCCCCCAGGATCCGGGGCACGCGGAAGCGGCCTTCCTCGGCGGCGGGCGCGCCCGCGAGCGCCTGCTCCTGGCTCAGCCCGGGGCGCCGGACGTCCGGGCGGAAGACGTTCTGCAGCGGCACCGCGTGCGAGGTCGGCGGGATGTCCCGCGCGGCCACCTCGCCGACCCGGGCGACCGCGCCCAGGATCACGTCGAGCTGTCCGGCGAAGACGTCCAGCTCGTCGTCCGTGACCGCCAGCCGGGCCAGCCGGGCGAGGTGCGCGACCTCGTCCCGGGAGAGGGCTCCCGTGGAGTCGGACACCGTGGGGTCGGACACCGTGGGGTCGGACACCGTGGGGTCGGACACCGTGGGGTCGGGCGCCGTGGGATCGGGCGCCGTCGGATCGGGCCCAGCGTCGGCGGGCATGTCCCTCCTCGAGGAGACGGATGCGGACCTGCAGCGGGAGGCCACGGCCCTCGGAGTTCCTGGCACGAGCGGGGGCGCGCCTGGTTCGGTCGGAGGGCACCTCGCCCGCTCGCCACCAGTCTATTCGCGCCCACCGACGGATCGTCGACGGGTTTGGTCGGCTCCGCGGCACGCTGTCAACCCCCTGCGCCTGTCCGTGACCAGCGCCGGTTTGGCAGGATCGACCGGGGCGACGCCCCCTGCGCAGGGGGCGGGCGCCGTCGTGTCGTGCGATCGATCTCGAGGAGGCGTGGCGGAGTGTCGTTCCTGCTCCGGGTGGTCCTACCGGACAAACCGGGCATCCTGGGCGCGGTCGCCACGGCCCTCGGCGACGCCGGGGCGGACATCCTGGGCGTCGACGTCGTCGAGCGCACGGACGGGCAGGCGGTCGACGACCTGGCCGTCGAGCTGCCCTCGGGCCGCCCGCCGGACGTCCTGATCACCGCCGCCGAGTCGGTCCCGGGCGTGCAGGTGGAGTCCGTGCGGCCCTCCAGCGGGCGCCTGGACACCCACCGCGAGCTGGAGCTGGTCGACGCGATCGCCTCCGACCCCGCGCACGGGCTCGCGCTGCTCGCCGAGGAGGTCCCGCGGCTGTTCCGCGCGGGCTGGGCGATCGTCGCCGTGCGGGAGGAGGGCCGGTCCTACCGGCTGGCGGACTCCCCCGCCGCCCCGGAGACCCGGGCGGGCGACCTGCCGTGGCTGCCGCTGGACAAGGCGATGGTCGTCGACCCCGAGGTGCACTGGGTGCCCGAGCCCTGGAGCGCGCTCGACACGGAGCTGGCCGCCGCGCCGTTCGGCAGCTCGCTCCCGGCCAAGGCGCTGGTCGTCGGGCGGCCGGGTGGGCCGGCGTTCCGGCCGTCGGAGCTGGCGCGCCTGGCCCACCTCGCGGGCATCGTCGCGACGGTCCTCGGGTCCTGACCGTCGTGGACCGGCCCTGGGCGCGCGTCCCGTCTTCGGCGGGGAAGGCGTTGCGCCCGTACGTCGTGGGCGCGACGGACGAGATCATCGCCGAGGTCCGGGCGCAGGTCCCGGAGTACTCGCGGCCGCTGAAGGGCAACTTCGGCAACCGCATCACCCAGGGCGTCTCGGTCGCGCTGGACCAGTTCGTCGGGCTGCTGGGCTCGGACACCGACCTGCCGGACACCCGCATCTACGCCGAGCTCGGCCGCGTCGAGCACCGCGAGGGCCGCACCCTGGCCGCGCTGCAGAGCGCCTACCAGGTCGGGACGCGCACCGTCTGGCGGGCGGTCGGCGCGAGCCCCGTCGCCCGCGCGCTGCCGCCCGACGTGATCTTCGCGCTGGCCGAGGCGCTGTTCTCCTACGTCGAGCAACTGTCCGCGGCGTCGGTCGCCGGGTGGGCGCAGGAGGAGGCCATGCAGGCCGGGTCCCTGCAGACCCGGCGCAACGCCCTGGTCGAGGCCCTCGTCGCGCGGCCGCCGGTCGAGCCGGCGGAGATCGAGAAGCTCGCCACGGCGGCCGGCTGGACCGTCCCCGCCCGGCTCGCGGCCCTCGTCGTCGACGACGCCGTGGAGGTCGCCGCGCGCATCCCCGGTGCCGTCGCGGCGGACCTCGACCCGGCCGGGATCGCCTTCGTGCCCGCGGTGCGCGAGGGGCTCGACGAGCTGGTCCGCGGCGCGCTGCGGGACCGGCGTGCGGTGCTGGGCCCGCTGGTGCCGGCGGCCGAGGCGCACCGGTCCGCGGCGCGGGCCCGCTCCGCCTGGCCCGCGCACGCGGCAGGGCTGCTCGCCCGGGACGGCGGGCCGCTGCTGTGGGCCGACACCCATCTCGTCGAGCT
The DNA here is from genome assembly GCF_047200735.1 of Pseudonocardia oceanicola. Classification (NCBI taxonomy): domain Bacteria; kingdom Bacillati; phylum Actinomycetota; class Actinomycetes; order Pseudonocardiales; family Pseudonocardiaceae; genus Pseudonocardia; species Pseudonocardia oceanicola. The sequence continues at coordinate 139,822 of NZ_JBJZON010000001.1, read as the reverse complement.
CCTGCTGGTCGGCGCCCCCGACCTGGCCGCCGACCTGCGGGAGCGGGTCACGGGGCCGCTGCAGGACATGCCCGCCGGGGCGGCGGCCCGCGCGCTGGAGACCCTGCGCGCCTGGCTCGATGCCCACGGCGACGTCACCACCGCCGCCGCGGCGCTGCACGTGCACCCGCAGACCGTGCGCTATCGCCTCGCGAGCCTGCGGGAGACCTACGGCGAGGCGCTCGACGACCCGGCCCTGCGCCTGGAGCTGACGGTCGGCCTCCGCGCCCTCGACGCGAAACCCTGACGCACTATGGAACCATAACGCGCGAATTCCGACCCCTGATCCGCATTATGGAACCATAATGCACAAGATCCGGGGTGATCAGGCGGCGAGGCGGGCGGGGGCGACGCGGCGGACGGCCTGGCCGATGCGCGTGCGGGGGGTCGGTTTCGGGGCGCCGTAGCGCTCGTGGCCGCCCGGGAAGGCCAGCCGGAGGATCTTGCGCCAGACCTTCGCGTACTGCTTCGGCAGCGGCCCCGCGTTGTACGGCAGGCCGTAGCGCTCGCAGATCTCCCGGACCCTGGGCGCGATCTCGGCGTAGCGGTTGCTGGGCAGGTCGGGGAAGAGGTGGTGCTCGATCTGGTGCGACAGGTTGCCCGTCATCAAATGCATGGCCTTGCTGCCGGTCAGGTTCGCCGAGCCGAGCATCTGGCGGATGTACCACTGCCCCCGGGTCTCGCCCTCGAGCCGCTCCTCCTCGAAGGTCTCGGTGCCGTCCGGGAAGTGCCCGCAGAAGATCACCGCGTGGGACCAGACGTTGCGCACGGTGTTCGCGGTGAGGTTGGCGACGAGCGTCGAGAGTGCCGACGGCCCGGACAGCAGCGGGAACAGCACGTAGTCCTTCGCCGCCTGCTTGCCGATCTTCCGGAGCGTCGCGGCGATCTGCGGCTTGGCCTCGGCCCAGCTCTTCTCGCCGCTACGGATCTTGTCCGTCTCGACGTCGTACAGCGCGATGCCGTACTCGAAGATCAACGACAGCCCGACGTTCGTCAGCGGCTGCAGCAGGTTCGCGGGCTTCCACTCCTGCTCCGGCGTGATCCGCATGACGGTGTAGCCGAGGTCGCGGTCCTTGCCGCGGATGTTGGTGAAGGTGTGGTGCTCGTAGTTGTGCGAGCGCTTCCAGAACTCGGCCGGGTCGACGTGGTCCCAGTCCCAGGTCGTCGAGTGGATCTTCGGGTCCCGCATCCAGTCCCACTGACCGTGCAGGATGTTGTGCCCGAGCTCCATGTTCTCGAGGATCTTCGCGACCGACAGCGCCGCGGTCCCGGCGATCCAGGCCGGCGGGAACCTCGAGAAGAGCAGCAGGCCGCGGCCGCCGAACTCCAGCCCGCGCTGGGCGCGGATCACCGCGTGGATGTAGCGGGCGTCGCGCTCGCCACGGGAGGCGACGACCTCCTCGCGGATCGCGTCGAGCTCCGCGCCGAGCGCCTCGACCTGGTCGTCGGTGAGGTGCGCGGCGGCGGACACGTTCTCGGTGGCGGTCCCGGCGGGGGCCTGGGGGGCGCGACGAAGCATGCGGTGTCTCTCCAGCTCGGTGGGGTCGTGCGGGCGATCTGCCGCGGCGGGGCAGGGGTCGCGCACGGATCGTCAGAGGTCGAGGGTGATGTCGCCGGTGGGAGCGGAGACGCAGGTCCGGACGGGGCGGCCCGGCTGGTCGGCGGAGTCGACCAGCTCGCCGGACTGCAGGTCGCGCACCGCCCCGGCCTGCAGCTTGCCGACGCAGGTGTGGCAGATGCCCATCCGGCAGCCGTTGGGCAGCAGGACGCCGGCGGCCTCCCCGGCGAGCAGGACGGGAGTGTCCGGCGCCGCGTCGGCGACGAGGCCGCTGGTGGCGAACGTGATGCGACCACCGGTGCCGGCCGCGCTCTCCACCCGCGCGGGTGCGAACCGCTCGACGTGCAGCAGCTCCGGGTCGCCCGCCCGGTCCCAGTGCACGGCGAGGGTGTCGAGCAGGCCGGCGGGACCGCAGGCCCACGTCTCGCGCACCGCCCAGTCCGGCACGGCGTCGGCGAGGGAGTCGGGGGTGAGCCGGCCCTCGGCGGCGGTGTGCCGCTCGACGAGCCGCAGCCCGGTGCGTGCGGCCAGTGCACGCAGCTCGGGCCCGAACACGACGTCGTCGGGGGTGCGGTCGCAGTGGACCAGGACCGCGCCGGACAGGGCGGCCGGGTCGAGCGAGCGCAGCATCCCCATCACCGGCGTGATGCCGCTGCCGGCGGTGACGAACAGCAGCTTCTCCGGCGCGGGCTCGGGGAGCGTGAACTCCCCCGCCGCCGGGCCCAGCCCGACGACCGTGCCCACCGGTGTGCCGTGCGCGAGCCGACCGGACAGGATCCCGCCCGGCACCGCGGTGACCGCGACCGACAGCAGCGGGTCGCCGGGCCGCGAGGTGACCGAGTAGGTCCGCCAGTGCCAGACGCCGTCGACCTGCAACCCGATCCCGAGGTACTGGCCCGGTCGGTGCCGCGCGAACGACGTGCCCGGCCGCAGCACGAGCGTGGTGGTGTCGGGGGTCTCGCGAACCACCCGCACCACGCGGGCACGCGGCGCGGACCGCGACCACATCGGGTTGAGGGTGCCCAGGACGTCGTCGGGCACCAGGGGCGTGATCAGCAGCCCGGCGGCGGCACGGACACGCCGGGCCACGCGGCTGTCCCGAAACCGGCTTGCGGAGCTCATGACGCCCACGGTAGGGATCACGGATCGGTCACGGCCACGGTGACAGCCACGCCCTGCCGCCGCTTTCTGTTGCCCGACCAACAACCTCGGACGACGAGCGTGACGGGCGCTCCGAACGGGAACCCGAGGGGGTTACGGGTCGTTCCGCGCGTACTCAGACCCGGATGGCGAGGGCGGCCCGGACGAGGTCGTCGTTGCCGGTGGCGAGCCAGCCGTCCGGGCGAACCAGGACGTCCTCGAAGCCGATCCGGGTGTCGACGCCCATCCGCAGCGCGTACTCGAGCACCGGCCAGGCGCCGTCCTCCTCGCCGTGCAGCAGCACCGGCACGGGCAGCTGCCCCAGCGCGCGCACGATCCGGACCGCCTCGGCGACCGCGGTCTCCGGGTCCGAGACGACGGTCGACTCGGCGAGCACGCGGACGGTCATCGGCGGGACCCCGCTCTGCCGCAACGTGACGGCGTCGCCACTGGTCCACACGCCGAGCTCGACGCCGATGCCCACGGTGGCCGCCGCCCGGCAGACCTCGACCCAGCCCTTCTCGTGCACGTTGACGGAACAGACGTCCGGCTTGCCGAGACCGAGCCGGCCCCAGCTGAGCACGGCCTCGATGCGCAGGTTCGGGTCCGGCTGGATCCACCGTCCGGTGGTCACGCCGATCTCGACGCCCGGCGCCTCCTGCCGGATCAGCGCCACCGCGTCGCCGACGTGCACCGGGTCGATCGTCTCGTGGCCGAGCGGGTCGCGCGGGTGCACGTGGACGGAACCGACGCCGAGGCGGGCGACCGCGCGGGCGTCCCGGGCGAGGTGCCGGGCCAGGACGGGCAGCGCCGGGTGCGCGTCCTCCGGACGCGAACCGTTCAGGACCGCCTGCAGCACCGTGTCTCCTCCGCTCCCAGAATCCGCGCCGCACCCCACGACGGCATCGGGCGGCGCGACGACCGGTCGGGCCCGTGCGGGGAGCGGAAGCCGCGAGCCTAGTGGGACCTTCCCGCCGACCCGCGCGGCCGGGCCGGGAGATCCCTCCCACTGCTGACGCGTGTCACGATCCCGGCGCGGCGCCGGCGTGTCGGGCGGCCTCCTCGGGGCCGCGGTCCAGCAGCACGCGGAAGCCCTCCTCGTCGAGCACCGGGACGCCGAGCTCGACGGCCTTGTCGTACTTCGACCCCGGCGCGTCCCCCGCCACGAGGAAGGCCGTCTTCTTCGAGACCGATCCGGCGGCCCGCCCGCCGCGGGCCAGGATCGCCTCCTTGGCCTCGTCCCGGGAGAAGTTCTCCATCGAGCCGGTGATCACGATCGACAGGCCCTCCAGCGTGCGCGGGACCGACTCGTCGACCTCGTCGACCATCCGCACGCCCGCCGCCCGCCACTTCGCGACGACCTCGCGGTGCCAGTCCACGGTGAACCAGTCCCGCACCGCGGCGGCGATGGTGGGGCCCACACCCTCGACGCCGGCGATCGGCGCCAGCGCGGCCGCGACCGCCTTCGCCTGGGCGCGGGTGGCCGCCTTCTGCGCCTTCTCCTCCTCGGCGGCGAGCGCCTCGGGATCGGCGTCCTCCGCCGACGCGTCGGAGGCGCCCTCGGTCTCGGGCGCGGCCTCGGGTGCGGCCCCCGGCGCGGTCTCGGCGTCCGGGGCGGCCTCCCCGTCCGTCTCCTCGGCCGCGGACCCGGTCGAGGTGATCTCCACCCCGGCCTTCTCCGTCTCCTCCCGCGCCGTGGCGGCGGCCCGTTCGATCGCCTCCATCGAGTGGAACTCCCGGGCGAGCGCCTGCGCGGCCGTGGGCCCGACGTGCCGGATCGACAGGCCGACGAGCACCCGCCACAGCGGCCGGTCCTTCGCCACCTCCAGGTTCTGCAGCAGCTTGCGGCCGTTGGCCGACAGCGCGCCCGCCTTGGTGCGGAAGAGGTCGACCTGCAGCAGGTCCTCCTCGGTGAGGGCGAAGACGTCCCCCTCGTCGTGCACCACGCCGGACCTCAGCAGGGCCGTGGCGGCCTCGTAGCCCAGGCCCTCGATGTCGAACGCCCCGCGGCCGGCCACGTGGAACAGCCGCTCGCGCAGCTGCGCGGGACAGGACCGGGCGTTGGGGCAGCGCTGGTCGACGTCGCCCGCCTTCTGCCGCACCAGCTCGGTGCCGCACTCCGGGCAGTGCGTGGGCATGACGAACGCCCGCTCCTCGCCCGTGCGCACGTCCGTGACCGGGCCGAGCACCTCGGGGATCACGTCGCCCGCCTTGCGGATGACCACCCGGTCGCCGATGAGCACGCCCTTGCGACGCACCTCGTCCTCGTTGTGCAGGGTGGCCATCGAGACCGTGGAGCCGGCGACCAGCACCGGCTCCATCACCGCGAACGGGGTGACCCGCCCGGTCCGGCCGACGTTGACCTGGATGTCGAGGAGTGTGGTGGTGGCCTCCTCCGGCGGGTACTTGTAGGCGATCGCCCACCGCGGGGCGCGCGAGGTGGCGCCGAGCCGCCGCTGCAGCGCGACCTCGTCGACCTTGACGACCACGCCGTCGATCTCGTGCTCGATGTCGTGCCGGTGCTCGCCCCAGTACGCGACGTGCGCCACCACCTGGTCGATCGAGGCGAACACGACGGTGCGGGGGGAGAGCGGCAGCCCCCACGCCCGGAGCGCCTCGTAGGAGTGCGACTGGGTGACCGGGGTGAAGCCCTTCCGCCGGCCCAGCCCGTGGCAGATCAGCCGCAGGTTGCGCGAGGCGGTGACCCGGGGGTCCTTCTGCCGCAGCGAGCCGGCCGCGGTGTTGCGCGGGTTGGCGAACGGGGCCCTGCCCGCCTCGACGAGTGCCGCGTTGAGCCGTTGGAAGTCCTGGAGCCGGAAGTACACCTCGCCGCGCACCTCGACGAGCTCGGGCACCGGGAACTCGTCCGTGCCGGTGAGCTTCTCCGGCACCTCCTCGAGCGTGCGCATGTTGAGCGTGATGTCCTCGCCCGTGCGCCCGTCCCCCCGGGTGAGCGCACGGGTGAGCACCCCGTTCTCGTACAGCAGGTTCACCGCGAGCCCGTCGATCTTCAGCTCGCACAGGTAGTGCAGGTCCGACCCGACCTCGCGGACGGTCCGCTCCGCCCAGGCGCGCAAGTCCTCCTCGCTGAACGCGTTGTCCAGGCTGAGCATGCGCTCGAGGTGGTCGTGCGCGGTGAACTCGGTGGAGAACCGGCCGCCGACCTTCTGCGTGGGCGAGTCCGGGGTGCGCAGCTGGGGGAACTCCTCCTCGAGCGCGATCAGCGCGCGCCACAGCTCGTCGAACTGACCGTCCGAGATCACGGGCGCGTCGAGCACGTAGTAGCGGAACTGGTGGTCCGCGACCTCCGTGGCGAGCGAGGCGTGCCGCTCCCGCACGTCGTCGGGAACGGTGCTGGTGGGGACGCTGTCCGGGCTCACGGGTGGCAGGTTAGTCGGCCCCACCGACGAACCCGGGCGACCTCAGCGGGCCGCGGCGGCCCACTCCCGCAGCGCCGCGGCGCGGATCTTGGTGCCGTTGGTCCCCGAGGTGGTCGGCATCTCCTCGATCACGTGCACCGTCTCGGGCACCTTGAACTTCGCCAGCCCTTCGGCGCACCACGTCCGCAGGGCCGCCGGGTCCGGTGCGCGCCCCTCCTCCGGCACGACGAACCCGACGGCGACGGTCGCGCCCTCGGCGTCCGCGACGCCCACGACCTTCGCGGTGTGCACGTCCGGGTGCGCCGCCAGCCGCACCTCGATCTCCGCGGGGTCGACGAGGAAGCCGTGCAGCCGCAGCGCGTCGCCCATCCGGCAGACGTAGGCGAAGACCCCGTCGTCGACGACCGTGCCCAGGTCGCCGGAGTGGAACCAGCCGTCCCGGGTGAACGCGTCGGGGACCTCGGCACCCAGGTAGGCGTCGACGACGTTGGACCCGCGGAACTGCAGCTCGCCCTCGTGCCCGGGGGTGAGCACCTGCTCGGTCACCGGGTCGGCCACCCGCACCTCGATCCCGGGGTGGACGACGCGTCCACCGCCGACCCAGCGGGCCGGTTCCGGCTCGTCGTGGGGCCAGTGGGCGGTGAGCGCGAACAGCTCCGACGAGCCATAGACCCCCGAGGTGAGGGTGCCGAACTCGTCGCGCGCCCAGGCGGCCAGCTCGCGGGAGCGGCCCTGGAAGTCCGCCACGCCCCACCAGCGCCAGGCCGACAGGTCCCGCGGGCGCTCCCGCCACGCCTCGGCGAGCCGCAGCACCAGGTCGTCCCCACCGACGACGTGGGTGACGCCCAGGGACTCCATGACGTCGAGCACCGCGTCGGCCGAGAACACCGGGGCGAGGACGCAGACCCCGCCGGCGGCCAGCGCGGCCATCGCGGTCTGGTAGCCGAACACCCCGGACAGCGGCAGCGCGCAGAGCACGTGCTCGCCCTCGGCGATCCCGATCGTCGCGGCGTCGGCGGCCGCGTGGGTGAGTACGCCGGTCGCCGAGTGCGCCGCGAGCTTCGGCATGCCGGTCGAGCCGGAGGTCGTGAACGCGACGGCGAGGTCCGCCGGGTTCGACCCCGGCACGGTGCCGTCGTCCGGGCCCTCGGTCAGGGTGGGCACCCAGGCGCCCCCGCCGACGTCGGCGACGGCCGGGTCCGGCGCCTCCCGGCCCGGTCCGGCGACGACGGCCACCGCCGGGGCGGGCCCGTCGCCGACCGCCTCCTTCAGCCGGCCGAGCAGGTCCAGGCCGTGGAAGTCGTGGGCCAGGGCGACCAGCTCCGGGCGGGCGCGCCCGAGGACGTGCCGGACCTCCTCGACGTTGTACCGGGTGTTGATCCCGATGACGTGCGCCCCGCGCGCGGCGACGGCGAACTGCCAGGCCAGTGTGTCGCTCCAGTTGGGCATCCACACCGCGACGCAGTCGCCGGCGCCGATGCCGCGGGTGCGCAGCTCCTCGGCGAGCGCGCCGGTGCGCCGCCACAGCTCGCCACGGGTGACCGCGATCCGCTCCCCGGCCGGTCCCTCGTCCAGCGCGACGACCGCCTCCGGGTCCCGTGCGGCGAGCCGGCCGAGCAGGTCCGGCAGGTCGCGCGGCACCGGACCGGACGCCGGGTGCGGGGAGACACGGTGCGGGGCGACGAGCGGCTCGCGCTCCTCCGTGCTCGGGCCGGACGGGCTCCCGCTCATGCCGCCACCTCGCTCCCGAGCTCCGCCAGCCAGTCCGCCAGCATGCCGTCGAAGCCCTCGATCTCCTCCATCGGATAGTGCCCGATCCCGTCGAGCACGGTGCACCGCCCGCCGGGGATCAGCGCGGCCGCCGCGCGCGTGCCGGCGGCCGGGACCCACAGGTCGTCCGCACCGACGACGAGGTGCGCCGGGCAGGTCACCCCGCCCAGCCGGTCCCGCAGGTCGTGCGTGGTCCAGCCGATCAGGTCCGAGTTCGAGACCGCCGGGTCCTCGCGGCGGTGCATGGTCGCGATCAGCTCGGCCCGCTCGGCAGGCACCGACCGCCCGACGACGGCGAGCGTCCCCAGGTGGGTCCGGTCCGTCCGGCTCGGGGCGGACACGTCCGTCAGCTCCCGGCGCAGCCCCCGCTCCGAGGGAGTGCCGCCGGTCCAGGCGTTCGCCGCCATGGCGACGACGCCGGCCAGCCGGTCCGACGCGCGCGCGGCCAGGTCGAGCGTGATCTTGCCGCCGATCGAGCAGCCGACGACGTAGGGGCGCTCCAGCCCCAGGACGTCGAGGAGCTCGAGGCACCAGGCGGCGTAGTCGCCCAGGTCGGTGATCGGGCCGCCGGGCGCGGGCTCCGACCGGCCGTGCCCGGGCAGGTCCGGCACCACCACCCGGAAGCCGCGGGAGGCGAGCGCCGGGGCGACGTGGCGCCACTGCACCCCGCTCTGCCCCGCGGTGTGCAGGCACAGCACGGGGGCCGGGTCGTTCCCGCCCGCCCCGTGCTCCTCGAGGAAGGCGAGCGCGCCCCCGATCTCGATGTATCTCATGCGATCCCCCGGGCCGCGTCGACGATCAGGTGCAGGGCCTTCGTCAGGCGCAGGTACTCGTAGCCGTTGCCCCGTATGCCGAACCGGCCGGACATGGCGAAGCGGGTGAACTCGTTGGCCGGGGCGGTGACGAGCTCGGTCCAGGTGAGCTCGTCCGCCTCGACGGTGAACGTGGAGCCCTGCGCCGCGCGGCCGGCCACCTCGATGACCGTGCCGCGGTAGACCCGCAGCGCGACCTCGTGCTCGCCGGCGCGCAGCCCGATCGCGCCGTCCCAGGTGGCGAGTACCTCGGCGAACTCCGGCGGGAGCGCCGCGACGAGCGCCTCGCCCCACGCGACGGTGCCGAAGGCGCGCCCGACCGGGTCGGGCCCGGGGCCGGCGGCGTCGACCAGCGCGGCGGTGGTGCCCTCCTGCACGACGTGGCCCTGCTCGTCGACCAGCCGCATGGACCGTGTGACGACGCCGGCGTCGCCCCTGTGCGTGCGGCGGCAGCGCACGACGGTCATCTCTAGGCACACCGTGTCGCCGACGCGGAGCGGGCGGCGGTAGCTCCAGTGCGTGTCGAGCAGCCCGCGGACGGCGGAGCCGTGCAGGCCGAGGCCCTGCAGCAGGCCCATCGCCACGGCGATGCCGAACGGGCCCTGCAGGATCCCGTCCGGCCCCGCGTGCAGCGGGTGGTCGTCGCCGGAGAGCCGGGTGAAGTCCGCGAGGTCGGTGGCCGTGACGGTCCGGGGCGCGCTGGTGAAGCGCTCCCCGACCGTGAAGTCCTCGAACCGGCGGCCGGGCCCGGTCCGGGTGTCGGGTCGCAGGACCTGCTCGGTCGGCACGCGGCCCCCCTTCGTCGCGACGGTGTACGAGCGGACGCAGCGTACGAACGAACGTTCTTGTGATTCTGACACAACCACCCGTCCACACCCTCCGTCAAGCTCCGGGGCTGCACTAGTCTTGGTCGACATGAACGATCGTTCCCCGGCGCTGCTGGTCGCCGACACGGGGCGCGGGAACGAGGCCGCGATCCTCAACGCCGCGCTGGCCGCCTTCGGCGCGCAGGGATTCAACGGCGCCTCGATGCGCGAGGTCGCGAAGGGCGCCGGCACCAGCCTGTCGAACCTCTACAACTACTTCCCCTCGAAGTCGCACCTGCTCGCCGAGGTGCTGCGGCACGCGAACGCCGAGCTCGAGGCCCGCGTCCGGCGGGCCGTCGGCGACGCGGGCGACGACGCCGCCTCCCGGATGCGCGAGGCGGTCCGCGCCTACGTCGGGTTCGTGGTCGACCAGCAGCTCGCGATGCTGGTCTCCACCGCGGAGGTGCGCTACCTGGCGGGCGAGGACCGGGAGCGACTGGTCGCCGACCGCGACCGCACGCAGGCGATCTTCGCCGGCATCGTGGAGCAGGGAGTGGCGGCCGGTGAGTTCCGCACGCCGCACGCCGCCGACGCCGCACGCGCGATCCTGTCCATGGTCAACGCCGTCGCCACCTGGTACCGGCCGGAGGGCCGACTGTCCCGCGGCCAGCTCGCCGAGCAGCACGCCCGGTACGCCCTGGCCCTGCTCGAGGCCCCCCTCCCGCGCGCCTGACCGCCGGGCCGGGGTGCCCGACTTCCCGGTTCCGACTTCCCGGTTCCGACTTCCCGGTTCCGACTTCCCGGTTCCGACTTCCCGGGGCCCGACCCCGGCCCGAGGCCGCACCCGCTCGGCCTCGACCCCGAGCCGCACCCCTGCTCTTGTGGACCGGCGACACCGCGGTTACCGTAAGAACGATCGTTCGTACCGTCGTCCGTACTCCTGCGGACGACACGCACCCGCACCGTGGCGGAGGTAGCCGACATGTCCCCCGAGAAGCAGGACCGGACGGAGCCCGCCGCTCCCCCGCGCATGGGAAGACTCGCCGCCGCGGCCGTCTTCGCCACCGCGCTGGAGTGGTTCGACTTCCTGATCTACGCGACGGCCGCGGCGCTCGTGCTCGGCCCCCAGTTCTTCCCCTCGGTCAGCCCGGTCGCCGGCACGCTCGCCTCGTTCGCGACCTTCGCCGTCGGGTTCGTGGCGCGGCCGCTGGGCGGCATCATCGCCGGGCACGTGGGCGACCGGTTCGGCCGCAAGCCCCCGCTCGTCGTCGCGATGCTGGTCATGGGCATCGCCACCACCGCGATCGGGGTGCTGCCGGGCTACGCGACCATCGGCGTGTGGGCGCCGATCCTGCTCGTCGTCGCGCGGCTGGTGCAGGGCCTGGGCGTCGGCGCGCAGTGGGGCGGCGCCGCGCTGCTGCTCACCGAGCACGCGCCCGTCGAGCGGCGCGGGTTCTACGGCAGCCTGGTGCAGACCGGCGCGATCTTCGGCGCCGTCGCCGGCAACGTCTTCTTCCTGGTCCTCACCGCCGTGCTGACCCCGGCCCAGTTCGACGCCTGGGGCTGGCGCATCCCGTTCCTGTCCGGCCTGGTGCTGGTGCTGATCGGGATCTTCGTGCAGCTGAAGATCGAGGACACCCCGGTGTTCCGCGAGCTGCAGCAGCGCTCGGCCGAGTCGAAGCGCGACGCCGGGTTGCGCAAGGCACCGTTGGTCCAGGCGGTCCGCCGGTACTGGAAGGAGATCCTGCAGGCCGCGGGCGCGTTCTTCGTGGTCAACGCGACCTTCTACATCCTGATCAGCGGCATGCTCGACTACGCGACCACGACCGTCGGCATGTCCCGGACGGCGATCCTGTGGTGCGTGATGGGCGCCGGGCTGACCCAGGTCGTGACCATGCCCTTCTTCGGCGCGCTCACCGACCGCATGGGCACCCGCAAGAAGCTGTACCTCACCGGAACCGTGCTGATGGCGCTGTTCGCCTTCCCGATGTTCTGGATGGTGGACACCGGCTCGGTCCCGCTGGTCTTCCTCGCCCTGCTGATCGGGTTCACGATCCACGCCACGATGTACGGACCGCAGGCCACGCTGTACGCGGAGATGTTCCCGGCCGACGTCCGGTACTCCGGTGCCTCGCTCGGCTACCAGTTCGCGTCGGTGTTCGCGGGCGGGCTCGCGCCGTTCGTCATGGCGGCGCTGCTGGCCGCGACCGGTGCGTCGTGGTCGGTGTCGCTCTACATCATCGCGGGCGCGGCGGTCACCTTCGTCGCCGTCGCGACGATCAGGGAGCAGTTCCGCCGGGACCTGTACGAGACCTCCGACGCCCCGGTGGCCGTGCACGCCTCCTGACCCCCGGTGCCCGAGGGGCGCCCTCGCTCACCCCCGGTGAGCGGGGGCGCCCTTCGCTCGCCCGGGTCGTCGGGGTCAGCGGCCGGTCGGCTCGCCGCTCGGGAGCTCGTCCGGGTCGGTGAAGGCCTTGCCGAGGTCGCGGCACAGTTCCATGGCCCGACGCGCCCAGCCGGGAGTCGCGCGGGCCAGGCCGCCGGACGGGGTGGGCACGGCCAGCCCGGCCAGCCGGGCGCGGTCGAAGCCGAGCCGGTCGGCCAGGTCGAAGGCCCGGCGGGCCAGGGTCGCGGTCTCCAGCGGCTCGCCCGGGTCGCGGACCGGGACCAGGCCGAGGAAGAGCGGCAGGCCGGCGTCCCACACCTCGCCGACGGCGTCGAGTGCGGCGGGCACCGCCGTGTCGCCGGAGATCGACGGCCGGGTGGCGTCGATCGCGAGCCCCGCCGCGCCGACCTCGCGCAGCACCCGCAACGGCGGGCGGTCGCCCGGCACCCGCACGGTGACGGGCACCCGCAGCGCGGAGATCATGTCCCGCAGGGTGTCCTGCACCTCCGGCTCGGGCACCGCGCGCACCGTCCCGTAGCCCGACGCCGTGGGCAGCGAGCCGGCCAGCACCGCGGCCAGCCGCGGCTCGTCGAGCTGCACCACGACGTGCGCCCCGGTCCGCTCCGCGACCTCCGCCACGTGCGCCCGCAGTCCCTCGGTGAGGCTGACCGCGAACTCCCGGACCGCCCCGTGGTCGGTGAGCACCCGGTGCCCGCTCGCCAGCTCGACCGACGCGGCCAGGGTCCACGGGCCCGCCGCCTGCACCTTCACCCAGTCCGGCCGGGTCCGGTCGCAGGCCTCGTCCAGCGCGTCGAGGTCGGACCGCAGCAGGTCGACCGCGCGGCGGTGGTCCTTGCCCGGCCGCGCCGTGACCCGCCACGCCGTCGGCACGACCTCCACCGCCAGGTCGACGAGCATGCCGGCGGCGCGCCCGACCGGGTCGGCGCCGACGCCTCGGGCCGGTAGCTCCGGCAGGTGCGGCAGCAGCGGGAACTCCCCCGCGACGGTCTCCGCGGCCTCGCGCGGATCGGTGCCGGGCACCGAGCCGACGCCGGTCGCCGAGCCCGCGGGCCAGCGCTCCCGCGGCCCCTCCGCCTCGGGCTCCTCCGGTGCCGCGCTGACCTGGATCCGCGGCTCGGGAGCGACCACCTCCCCGGGCCGGACGTCGCCGAGGCCCGCGGCGGCCAGGGCGGCGGCCAGCGGGTCGTCCTCGGGCTCGGACTTCTCCTCGCCCAGGCCGGCGGCGGCGAGGAGGGCGGCCAGCGGGTCGTCGGGCGTGCTCACGGGTCCGAGTCTCACACTGCGGCCGGTGCGCGGCCGCGCCGGGGCCGCACTCCGACGCCGTCCGCTCGCGCCGGAGCCGACCGGTGCGAACGGGGGTCCTCAGGCCCTGCCCGGCCCCGCCCGTGCGACCCATCCTCGGACCTCGCGGTCGGTGACAGGGTGGGGGGGACCTCATGGACACGGGAACTGTCGGGCGGGCGGGGCGGCTGCTGGGCACCGGGGCCCTGGTCGCGGCCCTCGTCTCCGGGGCGGTCGGGTGCGCGAACGGCCCCGATGCGGCGGCCGCGGCGGTCCCGGCCGCGCCCGTACCGGTCGCCTCGACGTGCACGAACCTGCTGAAGATCGACGCCGTACCGCCGCCGGAGGTCGACCCGGCGGGGGTGTCCGACCCCGCGGCGGTGCGGGCCTGGGCCGGCCGGATCCTGCCGCTGCTCGACTCCGCGCTCGCGACGGCACCGGCCGACCTGCGGCCCACCCTGACCTCCCTGCAGGGCGTGCTGCGGTCCACTGCCGCGACCGGCACGGCCTCTCCGGAGGACGCCCCGGTCGTCGCCCGGAGCGTGAACGAGTACGAGACGTGGGCCTATGACAACTGCGGCTACCAGCAGCTCCTCGTGACCGCCACGGAGTACCGCCTCGACGGCGTCCCGGCGGCGCTGCGGACGGGCCCCACAGCGGTCCGGCTGGTGAACCGGTCGACGGCCGGGCTGTTCCACGGTGTGCTGATCGTGCGGCCGAAGGACCAGGCCCTGACGCTGGCGCAGGTCCGCGCCATGCCCCCGGAGCAGCTGGCCACGCAGGTGGACGTGGTGCCCGGGTCCGCGACGGCCGCTCCCGGCGAGCAGGCCGGGATGCTGGTCGACCTGGAGCCGGGCCGGTACTTCGTCCTCTGCCCGCTCGGGGACGGCAACGGGCCGCCGCACCTCACCCGCGGGATGGTCGCCGAGGTCTCGGTGGGCTGACCCCGCCGGACCTCGTGCGGTGACCGCACTACGCGGTCGCGGTGATGGTGGCGGAGCCGAGGACGACGTCGCCCGCCGGGTCCGCGCGGTAGAAGGCGACGGCCTGCCCCGGGGCGACGCCGCGCAGCGGCTCGGCGAGCTCGACGCGCACGTCGGCCCCGTGGTCCGCGTCCAGCGGGACGGCCTCGGCGGGGGCGGTGCCGCCGTGCGCACGGACCTGGACGGTGCAGGCGAAGGGCGCGCGGGGCGCGGTGCCCGAGCACCACACCGGGTGCCGGGCCTCGACGGTCCGGACGCTCAGCGCCGACCCCGGCCCGACGGTCACGGTGCCGGTGACCGGCTCGATCCCGAGCACGTAGCGGGGGCGCCCGTCGGCGGCCGGGCGGTCGAGGCCGAGTCCCTTGCGCTGGCCCACGGTGAAGCCGTGCACGCCCGCGTGGGCGCCGAGGACCTCGCCGGTCCCGGCCTCGACGATCTCGCCGGGCCGCTCGCCCAGGCGCTCGCGCAGGAAGCCGCGGGTGTCGCCGTCGGGGATGAAACAGATGTCGTGGCTGTCCGGCTTGGCCGCGGTGCGCAGCCCGAGCCGCGCGGCCTCCTCGCGGATCAGCGGCTTCTCCGTGTCACCGACCGGGAACATCGCGTGCGCGAGCTGGTCGGCGCGCAGCACCGCCAGCACGTAGGACTGGTCCTTGGCCGGATCGGCGGCCCGCCGGAGGACGCCGTCGGTGAGGCGGGCGTAGTGACCGGTGCAGACCGCGTCGAAGCCGAGCGCGAGGGCCCGGTCCAGCACCGCCGCGAACTTGATCTTCTCGTTGCAGCGCAGGCAGGGGTTCGGCGTCTCGCCGGCGGCGTAGCTCGCGACGAAGTCCTCGACGACGTCCTCGGCGAACTCCGCGGACAGGTCCCAGACGTAGTACGGGATGCCGAGGACGTCCGCGACGCGGGCGGCGTCGGCGGCGTCCTCGCGCGAGCAGCAGCCGCGGGAGCCGGAGCGCAGCGCGTCCCGGGTGCGGGAGAGGGCGAGATGGACGCCGACGACCTCGTGCCCGGCCGCCACGGCCCGCGCGGCCGCGACCGAGGAGTCGACGCCGCCGGACAGCGCCGCCAGGACCCTCACGAGCGGCCGGCGGTCTCGCGCCGGCGGGTGCCGCCGGCGCCGGCCCGGCGGGCCCGCTCGACGACGGGGCCGATGACGTCGACGACCGCGGCGACGTCGGCCTCGGTCGTGGTGTGTCCCATGGAGAACCGCAGCGACCCGCGGGCCACCGCCTCGCTCGCGCCCATGGCCAGCAGCACGTGGCTGGGCTGGGCGACGCCGGACGTGCACGCCGAGCCCGTGGAGCACTCGATGCCGTGCGCGTCGAGCAGCATGAGCAGGCTGTCGCCCTCGCAGCCGGGGAAGCTGAGGTGGGCGTTGCCGGGCAGGCGGGAGGGTCCGCCGTCGATCACGGACGTGCCGGGATCGCCGTTCAGGGTCGCGTCGGGGACGATCTCCCGGATCCGGTTGACCAGCTCGTCCCGCAGGTCGGTGAGCACCGCGGCCCGGCGGGGCGCGTCGGCGACCGCCTTCTGCACCGCGGTGGCCAGGCCGAGCACCGACGGGGTGTCGAGGGTGCCGGAGCGGACGTCGCGCTCCTGGCCGCCGCCGTGCAGCAGCGGGACCGCCGCGACCTCGCGGCCGAGCAGCAGGGCGCCGGCGCCGTAGGGGCCGCCGAGCTTGTGCCCGGTGAGGGTGAGTGCGTCGACGTCACTGGCGCCGAAGTCGATGGGCAGGATCCCGATGGCCTGCACCGCGTCCGTGTGCACCGGCACGCCGAACTCGTGCGCGACGGCGGCGAGCTCGCGGACCGGGTTGACTGTGCCGACCTCGTTGTTCGCCCACATCACCGAGACCAGCGCGGTGGCCTCCGGCGCCTCGGCGATCGCGGCGCGCAGCACCTCCGGCCGCACCCGGCCGGCGGCGTCGACCGGCAGGAGCACGAGCTCGGCCCCCTCGTGCTCGACGAGCCACTCCGCCGACTCGAGGACGGCGTGGTGCTCGATGGCCGAGACCAGGACCCGGGTGCGCCGCGGATCGGCGGCGCGGCGGGCCCAGAAGATGCCCTTGACGGCGAGGTTGTCGCTCTCCGTGCCGCCGGTGGTGAACACGACCTCCGACGGCCGGGCGCCCACCGCTGCGGCGATGCCCTCGCGGGACTCCTCGACCTCCCGCCGGGCGCGGCGGCCCGCGGAGTGCAACGACGACGCGTTCCCGGTGCGTGCCATGGCCTCCGCCATGACCGCGACGGCCTCGGCCAGCATCGGGGTGGTGGCCGCGTGGTCCAGGTACGTCACGGCCGGGGCCCCGGTCGGCGTCGGGCCCCCGTGGCGGGCGCGGTCTCCTGGTCGTTCATCACCGTTCAGGGTAGACGCCGGATCGCCGACCGGCCGCCCCGGCCGGGTGGCTACCAGGCCGACGTGATCGCCCGTTCGGCCTGCGCGGCGAGGGCCCGTCGGTCGCCCTCGGGAGGCAGCACGGGCAGCAGGGTGAGCGTGCAGTCCAGGCGCGGCAGCCGCAGGATCCGCAGCATCGAGTCCCAGAGCGTCTCGTCGCCGACGAAGGCACCGGCCGTGGTGGGGCGGCCGTCGGGCAGCGCGAGGTCGATGCGGACGGGCCGGACCGGGCGTCCGGCGTCGAGCGCGGCCTGGAAGGGGGCCCGCCGGAAGGGACCCGACGCCGAGCCGCACCAGGTGGTGCCCTCCGGGAAGACGCCGACCGTCGCGCCCGCGCGCAGTGCGGCCGCGGTCCCGGCGACGACCCGGGGGAGCCCGCGCAGCCCGGCCCGGTCGACGAACAGCACGCCGGTGCGCCGGGCGATCGGCCCGATCAGCGGCCAGTCGGCGACCTCGCGCTTCGCGATCATGCGGACCGGGGCGAGGGCGCCGAGCGCGACGACGTCGATCCAGGAGAGGTGGTTGGCGACGACGAGCACGCCGCCGGTGCCGTAGGTCGTGTCACCGCGGATGCGGAGGCGGACGCCGGCGGCGCGCAGCACGGCGCGGAACAGCCGTGGGTCGGGGCCGGTGAGGAGGACCGGCAGCGCGACGAGCAGGAGCACCGTCAGGGCGACGAGTCGGCGCGCGACACGCAGGGCGGCCCGCGGCCCGGGGGCGGGCAGGCAGTCGGGGCCGCAGGGCGAGCAGGGCGCCCACGCCGGGCGGACGGCGAGCGCCGGGAGGCCGGGGTGGGTGGGGTGGAGGGTGGGCGGTACGGCGGGCGGCAGCGGTGCGGCCGACGGAAGCACGGCCGCCGACGGAAGCGCCGCCGCCGACGGAAGCGCCGCCGCCGACGGAGGCGCCGCGGCCGACGGAGGCGCCGCGGCCGACGGAGGCGGTGCGGCCGACGGAGGCGGTGCGGCCAGCGGAGGCGGTACGGCAGGCCGAAGCGGTACGGCCGACGGAAGCGGTGCGACGGCGGAAGGCGGTACGACGGGCGGAGGCGGTGCGGCCGGCGGAAGCGGCACGAGAGGCGGAGCCGGTCGGGCGGGTGTGGCGGGCGGATCGGCGAGGGGGGCGCTCCGCTCGCTCACCGCTCCCCCAGGAAGAAGCGGAGATAGCGGCCGTCGGCGTGGTCGAGGCCGAGGAGGACGAGGAAGTCGGCACAGCCGAAGGCGGGATCGTGGGCCGGCTCTCCGCAGACCCAGGCGCCGAGCCGGAGGTAGCCGCGCAGCAGCGGGGGCAGGGCGGTGCGGCGGTGCCGGGTGGCAGCCTCGGCGTCCCACGGGTGGTGCGGCGTCACGCGGTACCCGGCCGGCGACAGGTGCGAGGCGAGGACGGTGTCGCGAACCCCGGCGGCCAGCGCTCCGCCGTCGGTGAGGGGAACGCTCGCACAGCCGGTCAGCCAGCGGTTGCCGGTGAGCAGCATGTACCGGGCGATGCCCGCCCAGACCAGCCCGACGACCGCGCCCGCCCGGTGGTCGGGGTGGACGCACGACCGCCCGGTCTCCACCAGGGAGGAGCGGATCGGGTCGAGGGCGCCGAGGTCGAACTCGCCCTCGGAGTAGAGCCCGCCCGCCGCCCGGGCCCGGCGCGGCGGCAGCATCCGGTAGGTGCCGACGACCTCGCCGGTCGCGTCCTCCCGGACCACGAGGTGATCGCAGAACTCGTCGAAGCGGTCGGCGTCGAGGCCGGGGCGCAGGGTGTCGAGCTGCGCGCCGAGCTCCCCGGCGAACACCCGGTGGCGGAGCCGCTGGGCGGCCTCGACGTCCTCCGAGTCGGTGGTCAGCAGCAGCGAGTAGCGCGTGGCCGCCGCCTCCGGCGTCCGGACCAGAACCTGGGAAGAGGTCACGCGTGCTTGGTATCGGCCGGGGCCGAACGCCCACGCCACCGGCGGCGTCCCGCGCGTGAAGGGCCGGTGAACCTCGCCGCGCCGCCACTCCGACGGGTGAGGCGGTCCCGCGCCGCCGACCCACGACAAGCCCGACCCACCTCGTGATCGCCGTTCGGGTGCGGCGGCGGCAGTGCCCAGCACACTGAACGCACCGAACCGACAATCTTGAGGCGGTCAGGGCGGGTACACCGGCGCTCGGCTGCGGAGGGAGCTGCCGCGACAGCCCGAACCCACCTCATGATCGCCGTTCGGGTGCAGCAGGGGCAGTGCTCGGCGCCCTCAGTGCACCTAGCCGGCGATCACGCGTGACGACGCGGCTCACGCGTCGATGATCAACGCTCTCCCGGCTGCAGTGCGGCGGTGTCGGCCGGCCCTGACTTCACGTCCTCGGTCGACCTCTTGTGTCGCCAGGGTCAGAACGGCGGCGGCCCCGCCCCCGGAGTGACGGGGGCGGGGCCGCGCGAAGACCTCTGCGCAGGTCAGTTCTTGCGCTTGGCGACTTCCTCCTGCAGCTGCGGCGCGACCTTGAACAGGTCGCCCACCACGCCGAAGTCGGCGATCTCGAAGATCGGCGCCTCGGGGTCCTTGTTCACCGCGATGATCGTCTTCGAGGTCTGCATGCCGGCCCGGTGCTGGATCGCACCCGAGATGCCCAGCGCGATGTAGAGCTGCGGCGACACCGTCTTGCCGGTCTGCCCGACCTGGAACTGGTGCGGGTAGAAGCCGGAGTCCACCGCCGCACGGGACGCACCCACGGCGGCGCCGAGGGAGTCGGCCAGGCCCTCGACCACGGTGAACTGCTCGGCCGAGCCGACACCACGCCCACCGGAGACGATCACCGAGGCCTCGGTCAGCTCCGGCCGGTCGCCACCGGTGACCGGCTCCCGCGACTGCACCTGCGCCGACCGACCCGACGCGGCCGGGACCTCGACGGTCTCCTCCGCACCCGCGCCGTCGGCCTGCTCGACCTCGACCGAGCCCGGGCGCAGCGTGATCACCGGGTGGCCGGTGTTGGCCTTGGCCTCGGCGATGAACGCGCCACCGAACACCGAGTGGGTCGCCCCGTCCGGCGACACCGCGACGACGTCCCCGAGCAGCGCGGAGTTCGTGCGCACCGCCAGCCGGCCGGCGATCTCCTTGCCGTCGGCGGAGACGCCGACCAGCACCGCGGCCGGGTCCTTCGACTCGACCAGCGAGGCCAGCACCGACACCTGCGGGGTCAGGAAGTCCGACGAGTCGGTCTCCGCCACGTAGATCTTCGCCGCACCGTGGGCCTTGAGCCCCTCGGACAGCTTGCCGGCCGACCCGGCCGGGCCGACGACGACCGCGGACGGCTCGCCCAGCGCGCGGGCCGCGGTCAGCAGCTCGAACGTGCTCTTCTTGATCTCCCCGTCGAGATGGTCGACGAGGACCAGAACCTCAGCCATGTTCCTTTGCCTCTTCTCGAAAAGTCTCTACGGGGTGGCTCAGATGAGCTTCTGACCGACCAGGAACTGCGCGATCTTCGCGCCGCCGTCGCCCTCGTCCTCGACCTTCTCGCCACCGGACTTCGGCGGCTTGGGCTGCGAGGAGGTCACGGTCGAGGTGGCGTTGGCCAGCCCGACCTCGGAGGCGTCGATGCCGGCGTCGGCCAGGGTCAGCGTGGTGACCGGCTTCTTCTTCGCCGCCATGATCCCCTTGAACGAGGGGTAGCGCGGCTCGTTGATCTTCTCGTTCACCGAGACCACGGCGGGCAGCTCGGTGGTCAGCACGGTGACCCCGTCGTCGGTCTCCCGGCGCACCGTGACGGTCGACCCGTCGACGGTCAGCTCACGGGCGTGGGTCAGCGACGGCAGACCCAGCACATCGGCCACCATCGCCGGGATCGCCCCGATCCGCCCGTCCGAGGCCTCGTTCCCGGCCAGGACCAGGTCCACCTCACCCAGGGTGCCGATCACCTTGGTCAGCGCCTTGGTCGTCTGCACCGCACACGACCCGTGCAGCGCCTCGTCGGACAGGTGCACCGCCTTGTCCGCACCCATCGACAGGGCCTTGCGGATCGCGTCGGTGGCCCGGTCCGGGCCCATCGCGACGACGGTCACCTCGGAGCCGTCGTTGGCCTCCTTGAGCTGCAGCGCGGACTCCACCGCACGCTCGTCGATCTCGTCCAGCACCGCGTCCGTGGCGTCCCGGTCCAGGGTGTGGTCGCCCGAGGACAGTTTCCGCTCGGAGTAGGTGTCCGGCACCTGCTTGACCAGCACGACGATGTTCATCGGACCTCTTCGACCTCCTGCCGGTTGCGCGGCGGTCGCCCCGCTCCTGCGGGGGTCGCCACGGCTTCTCGCCTGCTAAACCTGCGTGCGAACCTAGCGCCGATCCGGGTCGTGTGCGCCGTCACGGCACGGGCGGGTGACGCCGGGTCCGCCCGGCTCCGTCCGCGGCCGGCACGACATCGCCCGAACCACCGGTCCGCCGGCCCCGCGGCGCCCGTTCCACCCCGTGGATCGGGGCTCTCGGGGGCCGCGGCATGCCGTCTGACCTGCGCTCGATTGTTACCGTGCGGTATCCGAACAGCAAACGAGGTCCGGGGTGAGCCTGCTCACCAGACCCCTCACCAGCGCGAGTACGGCTCCCGCACAGTGACGTTCCCCGCGTCGGAGCCCGGGGCATGTCGCCCCTGCCACCGGCCCCGCTCTCCTAGGATCCGGGTGCCGGCCGGCGCCGCGCCGGCGGACGGGGGAGGGTGCGCGTGCTGGTGACGGGCTTCGACGACCGCACGGGTCAGGGTTACGTCGTGCGGACCGGCTCCGACCTGGCTGCGGGCGACCGCGAGGAGGGGACCCGCGAGATCACCCGCGCGGGCGTGACCGTCCTGCTGACGGACGGCCTCGCCCTCCTGCTCGACGACGCGCTGGCCCACCGGCCCGTGACCCGGCTCGGCTGGGGCGGCCCGGAGGTCCCCCTCACGCTCGACGACCACACGCTGCTCGCCTGGCTGAACGAGTGCGTCGGCGGGGTCGTCACCGTGTCCAACGACCCCGGCCCGGACCCCCGCACGGCCTGACCCGCGCCGGGCCCGGCGGCGACGTACCGCCGTCCGCATGGTTTCGTCGTCGGACATCGTCGTTCCCGACTCCGCCGGAGGCCCCGTGAGCACCTCCCTCCCCCTGACCGGCGAGCGCACCGTGCCGGGGATCCCGGAGGAGAACTACTGGTTCCGCCGCCACGAAGCGGTGTACGCGGCGCTGCTCCCGCTGTGCGCCGGCGCGGCCGTGCTGGAGGCGGGGTGCGGTGAGGGCTACGGCGCGGACCTGCTCGCGGGCGTCGCCGACCGGGTCCTCGGACTGGACCACGACGCCCCGACCGCGGTGCACGTCGCCCGCCGCTACCCCCGCGTCGGCGTGGCCCGGGCCGACCTCGTCGCCCTGCCCGTGCCCGACGCCCGGCTCGACGCGGTGGTGTCGCTGCAGGTCGTCGAGCACCTGTGGGACCAGGGGCGGTTCCTCCGCGAGTGCCGGCGCGTGCTGCGGCCGGGGGGCCGGGTCATGGTGTCCACCCCGAACCGGCTCACCTTCTCCCCCGGCCGGGACACCCCGCTCAACCCGTTCCACACCCGCGAGCTGGCGCCCGGCGAACTGGCCGAGCTGGTCCGGGAGGCCGGGTTCACCGACGTCGAGCTGCACGGGCTGCACCACGGTCCGCGGCTGCGGGCGCTCGACGCCCGGCACCGCGGCTCGCTCGTCGACGCCCAGGTGGCGGTCGCGCTCGCCGGTGGCACCTGGCCCGCGGACCTGCTCGCCGACGTCGCGTCCGTCGCCGTGGACGACTTCCTCCTCACGCCGGCCGACCTCGACGCGAGCCTCGACCTGCTGGTCACGGCGAGCCGCCCGTGAGGGGCACCTTCTGCCTGGTCCTGCACAGCCACCTGCCCTGGGTCGCCCACCACGGCCGGTGGCCGGTCGGCGAGGAGTGGCTCTACCAGGCGTGGGCCCAGGCCTACCTCCCCCTGGCCGACGTGCTGCGGCGACTCGCCGCCGAGGGCCGCCGGGACCTGCTGACCCTCGGCGTCACCCCCGTGCTGGCCGCACAGCTCGACGACCCGCACTGCCTGCGGGGGGTGCACGCCTGGCTCGCGAACTGGCAGCTCCGGGCGCACGGGGCCGCACGCCGGCTGCCGGAGCTGGCGGCCTACGAGCACCGGCGGTCCGCGGCGGCGCTCGCCGAGTTCGAGACGCACTGGCGGCATGGCGGCTCGCCGGTGTTCCGGTCGCTCGAGGGCGCCGTCGAGCTGGTGGGCGGACCGGCCACGCACCCCTTCGGGCCGCTGCTCGATCCTCGGATCCGCGAGTTCGCGCTCGAGGCCGGGCTCGCCGACGCCCGGTTCCGGACGGGCGCCGCACCCGCCGGGATCTGGGCCCCGGAGTGCGGCTTCGCGCCCGGGATGGAGCGCGAGTACGCCGCGGCCGGGGTCACCCACTTCCTGGTCGACGGGCCCGCGTTGCGCGGCGAGACCGCCTTCGCCCGACCCGTCGGCGACGGCGACGTCGTCTGCGTCGGCCGCGACCTCGAGGTCACCTACCGGGTCTGGTCGCCGCGCAAGGGCTACCCGGGGCACCGCGACCACCGGGACTTCCACACCTACGACCACGCGTCCGGCCTCAAGCCGGCCCGGGTCACCGGCGGCGACGTCCCGCCGCACGAGAAGGCGCCGTACTCCCCGGCGCGCGCCACCGCCCAGGTGGAGCGGGACGCGGCGGACTTCGTCGGGGTCGTCGGCGCCCGGCTCGACGCCCTGCGCGAGCGGCACGGCCGGCCCGCCCTGACCGTGGCCGCCTTCGACACCGAGCTGTTCGGGCACTGGTGGCACGAGGGCCCGGCCTGGCTGGAGGCGGTGCTGCGGGCGCTGCCGGAGGCCGGGGTCCGGGTGACGACGCTGCGCGGAGCGCTCGCCGACCCCGGCCTGGTCGGGGAGCCGGTGGAGCTGCCGCCCTCGTCGTGGGGCTCGGGCAAGGACTGGCGGGTGTGGGCCGGCGAGGCCGTCGGCGACCTCGTCGAGCAGGGCGGCCGGGTGCAGGAGGCGCTGCTCACCGCCGTCGGCAAGGGGCGTTCCTTCGCCCGCGACCCGCTCCTCGACGCCCTCGCGGTCCAGGCCCTGCTCGCCCTGTCCAGCGACTGGGCCTTCATGGTGAGCACGGGGTCGACGGTCGACTACGCCCGCGAGCGCGCCCGCCGGCACGCCGAGCGGGTGTTCGCCCTGGCCCGCCTGCTCGACGAGGGCCGGCGCGAGCAGGCGATCGCGCTCGTCGCGGACTGGGAGCCGGTGCCCTTCGGGCACGTCGACGCCCGCGGGCTGCGGGTCTGACCGGGGCCGCGGGCCGGGGCGCGGACGGGCGCCTGCGTCGACCCGCGCGTGGCGGGACGACTTCTGCCCGAGGGTAACCACCAGGTGACCGCCTGCCAGGATCGGCGACGATGCGTGTGCTGCTGGTGTCCTGGGAGTACCCGCCGGTCGTCGTCGGCGGGCTGGGCCGGCACGTCCACGCGCTGGCCCGGGAGCTCGCCGCGGCCGGCCACGAGGTCGTCGTCCTGACCCGGCAGCCGGCCGGGACGGATGCGGGCACGCACCCCACCACCGACCGGCGCTCCCGCGGCGTCCGCGTGCTGCGCGCCGCCGAGGACCCGGCCCACCTGGAGTTCGCGCGCGACATGGTGGCCTGGACGCTCGCGATGGGCCACACCCTGGTCCGTGTCGCGCTGACCCGGCTCGGCGACTGGCGGCCCGACGTCGTGCACGCGCACGACTGGCTCGTCGCCCACCCCGCCACCACCCTGGCCGACGTCCTCGGCGCGCCCCTGGTCGCCACCGTCCACGCCACCGAGGCGGGCCGGCACGCGGGCTGGCTCTCCGCCCCGCTCAACCGGCAGGTGCACTCGGTGGAGTGGGCGCTGGCCCGGCGCGCCGACGCCGTCGTCACCTGCTCCGCGGCGATGCGGGCCGAGGCAGCCCGGCTCTTCGACCTCGACCCGGACGCGATCCACCTGGTGCACAACGGGATCGACGCGCGGGGCTGGCAGGTCGGCCGCGCGCGGGCAGCGGCCGTGCGGGAGCGGTACGCGCCCGGCGACGCGCCGCTGCTGCTGTTCGTCGGACGGCTCGAGTACGAGAAGGGCGTCCAGGACCTGCTCGCCGCGCTGCCGCGGATCCGGCGCCGGCACCCCGGCACCCGGCTGCTGGTCGCGGGCACCGGCACCCAGCGCGAGTTCCTGCGCGACGAGGCGCGGCGGCACCGGGTGGGCCGCGCGGCGACCTTCACCGGCCACCTGCCCGACGGCGACCTGGCCGGCCTGCTCGCGGCCGCCGACGCCGTCGTGCTGCCCAGCCGGTACGAGCCGTTCGGCATCGTGGCGCTGGAGGCCGCCGCCGCCGGCGCCACGCTGGTCGCGTCGACCGCGGGCGGGCTCGGCGAGCTCGTCGTGGAGGGCGAGACGGGCTGGTCCTTCCCGCCCGGCGACGTCCCCGCCCTCGCCGGGGCGGTCGGTCGCGCGCTCGCCGACCCCCGGGCGGCGGCCGGGCGGGCCCGGGCGGCGCGGGCGCGGCTGCGGACCGACTTCTCCTGGCGCGGCATCGCCGCCCGCACGGCCGAGCTCTACGCCGCGGCGCCCCACGGCGGCCCGCAGGAGCTCCCCCGCCCGAAGATCCCGTCGGGCAACGTCCTCACGTCCGGTTGAGCCGCCGCTCCACCGCGGCCCGCTGCTTGCGCGCCATGTCCGCGACCGCGGCTCGCTCGGCGGCCGCGGCCTCGTAGTCCTCGACCCGGTTGCGGACGACGCGGGCGGGCGCCCCCACCGCGATCGAGTACTCCGGGACGTCGCCGCGGACCACCGCGTGCGCGCCCAGCACGCTGCCCCGTCCGATCCGCGAGCCGCGCAGGACCGACGCCTTCACCCCGATCCAGGTGTCCGGCCCGATGCGCACCGGCGCCTTGACGATCCCCTGGTCCTTGATCGGGACGTGCACGTCCTCGGTACGGTGGTCGAAGTCGGTCACGTAGACCCAGTCGGCGACGATCGAGGCCGCCCCGATCTCGACGTCGAGGTAGCAGTTGACCGTGTTGTGGCGGCCCAGGACCACCTTGTCGCCGATCCGCATCGAGCCCTCGTGGCAGCGCAGCGAGTTGCCGTCCCCGATGTGTACCCAGCGGCCGATCTCCAGCCGCCCGTACCCGGGCCGGGCGACGATCTCGACGTCGCGCCCCAGGAAGACCATGCCGCGCAGCACGACGTGCGGGTTCGCCGCGCGGAAGCGCAGCAGCCGCCAGTAGCGGACCAGGTACCACGGCGTCCAGGCGCGGTGCCGGAACACCCAGCGCAGCGAGGCCACGGTGAGGAAGCGGACCTGCTCCGGGTCGCGGTGCGCCCGGCGCTGCCGGATCGAGGTCATGGCCGACCCTAAACCGGGACCCGCGTTTGCCCGCCGACCGGTCCGGGGAAGCAGACCCACCGACGCACACCCACGATCTCGGAGGTCCCATGACCGAGCGCACCGGCGACGCCCCCGGCGACGAGGGCGCGGAGTCCTCGCTCACCGGCGACGGCGCGGGCACCGCCCGCGGCGACTACGACCACGAGGGCAACCCGCGCAGCCACGGCGACCGCAACGACGCCGGCGCCACCGACGACGCCGCCCGTGAGCTGGACCGCGAGAACGAGAGCGAGCCGACGCGCAGCGAGTAGCGCTCCTACGATCAGGCGGTGCCGACGCCGCTCATCCTCGACACCGATCCCGGCGTGGACGACGCCGTGGCGCTCGTCCTCGCGCTCCGCAGCCCGGAGCTCGACGTCCGGGCGGTCACCGCCACGTTCGGCAACGTCGGCCTCGAACACACCCTGCCCAACGCGCAGCGGCTGGTCGCGCTGGCCGGGCGGCCGGAGGTCCCGGTCGCCCGCGGCGCGGGCCGCCCGCTGGTGCACCCGCAGCTCGAACGGGCCGCCCGCTGGCACGGCGCCGACGGGCTCGGCGGGCGCGCGGGGGCGCTGCCGGAGGGGGCCCCGCTCGACCCGCGCCCGGCCGTCGAGCTGATGGCCGAGGTGCTGCGGGGCGCCACCGAGCCGGTCACGATCGCGGCGATCGGGCCGCTGACCAACTGCGCGGTGCTGCTCGCCGCCCATCCGGAGCTGGCCGACCGGATCGGCCGGTTCGTGGTCATGGGCGGCTCGCTCGGCGCCGGCAACACCGCGGGCGCCGCGGAGTTCAACGTCTACGCCGACCCCGAGGCCGCCCACCGCGTCCTCACCCAGCCCGAGGTCCCGGTCACGCTCGTGCCGCTGGACCTCACGCTGCGCTGCGCTGCCGACGCCGGCTGGGTCGCCGGGCTCGCGGCCGGGGGGCCGACCGGGGCGGCGCTGGCCGAGATCATCGCGGCCTACCGGGTCGCCTTCCGCGAGCACTACGGCCGGGACGCGGTCGCCCTCCACGACGCCGTCGCCCTCCTCGAGGCGATCCGCCCCGGGGTCCTGCACACCACGCCGTTGCCGCTGCTCGTGGCCTGCGACCTCGGGCCGGCACGGGGCGTGGTCGTGCCGGACGGGCGGCCGGACGCGCCGGGCCCGCCGGTCGCGGTCGCCCTCGACGCCGACCTCGACGCGGTGCTCGCCGAGATCGCTGCGCGGCTGAAGGACTGACCCGAGGGATCGAGCGGCCCAGGCCCGGGCGAACGCCCGGGCCGGGACCGGGCGGCGCAGCGAGTCGCCCGGGGAAGCACGCACACGGAAGCACACCCGGGGAAGCACACCCGGGAAGCACGCACCGTACCCGGATGGGCACGTCCTGCTCCGAAGCGGTGATTTCGCCCGTCCGCCACTCCCCGTTCGCCCCGCGGGTCGAGATGATCGACATCGCCGGGAGCGGGAGGAGGCCGAGGTGGAGCTGGCGGTGCTGCTCGTCGGGGATCCGGCCGTTCCCGCGCCGCTCGCGGTGTGCGCAGCGGTCCCGCCCGCCGACGCCGTGGCCGCGGCCCGGGCGCTCCGGCCGCAGGTCGTCCTCGTCGACGCCGACGCCGGGCCCGCCGCCCTGCACGCCGTCGAGACCCTGGCCGCGGAGCTGCCCGAGCTGCCCGTCGTCGGGACCGGCGCGGGAGCGGGGCTCGTGCTCGACGTCGTCCGGGCCGGGGCGACCGGGTACGTGCTGCGCGAGGACCCTGCCCTCCCGGAGGTCCTGCGGGCCGCGGTCGGCGGCGGCTCGG
Source organism: Pseudonocardia oceanicola (assembly GCF_047200735.1). Classification (NCBI taxonomy): domain Bacteria; kingdom Bacillati; phylum Actinomycetota; class Actinomycetes; order Pseudonocardiales; family Pseudonocardiaceae; genus Pseudonocardia; species Pseudonocardia oceanicola. The sequence continues at coordinate 112,095 of NZ_JBJZON010000001.1, read as the reverse complement.
CCTTCGGGGAGGGGTTGGCAGAGCGGGCCCTCGACGCGGCGGCCACGGCGGTGGACGTCGCGACACCCCGGCTCACCGAGCGGGAGTCCGAGGTGCTGCGGTGGGTGGTGGAGGGCCTCACCGCACGGCAGATCGCGACGCGGCTCGTGCTGTCGCCGCGCACGGTGGAGAACCACATCCAGCGCACCCTGCGCAAGTTCGACGTCCCGGGGCGGGCCGCGCTGGTCCGGTACGCGATCGAGCACGGGCTCGCCTGATCGGCTCGGCTCAGTCGTCGGCCAGGCCCTGCTCGATCGCATAGCGGACGAGCTGGGAACGGTTGTGCAGCTGCAGCTTGCGCAGGGTGTTCTGCACGTGGCTCTCCACGGTGCGGTGCGAGACCACGAGCCGCTCGCCGATCTGTCGCGCGGTGAGCCCCTTGGCGACGAGCCGGAGCACCTCGGTCTCGCGCTCGGTCAGCGCCGGCACCGCCGGCTCCTGCGCCGGTGCCTGCGCGAGGCGCCGGTACTCGCCGAGCACCAGGCCCGCCAGGCCGGGGGTGAACACGGGGACGCCGTCGGCCGTGCGCTGCACCGCGTCGACCAGCTCCTCGACGCTCGCCGACTTGACCAGGTAACCGGTCGCGCCGGCCTTGAGCGCCTCCAGCACGTCGGCGTGCTCCCCGCTGGCCGAGAGCACCAGCACCCTGGTGTCCGGGAGCCTCTCGACGATCCCGGCGATCGCGTCGACCCCGGACGTCGCACCGAGGTTGAGGTCCATGAGGACGACCCGCGGCCGGACGGCGGGGGCGATCCGGACGGCCGCGCCGGCGTCGGACGCGGTGGCCACCACCTCGAGGCCGCGTTCACCGAGGTCGCGGGCCACACCCGCGCGCCAGATGGGGTGGTCGTCGACGACCATGACGGTGACGGTCACCCGTTCTCCCTGCGCCGCCCGGCCCCGGCCGGGACCCGGATCGTCCACTCCGTGCCCCGCCCGGGGCCGCTGTCCAGCTCGAGGGTCCCGCCGAGGTCGTGCACGCGGCCGCGCATCGAGCGGGCCACACCCAGCCGGCCCTGCTGCTCCGCCTCGGCGAGCCGGCCCGCAGGGATGCCGGGGCCGTCGTCGCGCACGCTGATCTCGACGGCGTCGCCGAGCTCCTCGACCAGGACCCAGGCGGGGGCGTCGGCGCCGACGTGCCGCTCGACGTTGGCCAGCGCGGCGCGGACCACGGCGTCGAGCTCCTCGACCGTCGCCGCCGGCAGCTCGACGGGGTGCGCCGGGGCCGACACGGTCACCCGGCCCGACGACAGGGCCCGCAGCGTGGCCGCGAGATCGCGCCGCCCGTCGGCGTCGGTCCGTCCGTCGCCGCCGGTCAGCAGGGTGCGCAGGGCGACCTCCTGCTCCCCCGCGAGCGTGCCGAGCTCGGCGGCGGGGCCGCCCAGCTCGGCCCCGCGCCGCCCCACGTGCGCGAGCACCTGCAGCACTCCGTCGTGCACCGCCCGGGCCAGCCGCTCCCGCTCGGCCGCGGCGGCCTCCTCGGCGACGGCGCGGCGCACCCGTTCGGCGGCCCGGCGCAGCACGAGCGAGGCGAACCCGACGGTGAGCCCGGCGAGCACGAGGAGCTGGATGTCGGTGAGCTCGGTCAGCGTGGCGCGGGACTTGGCGACGACCAGCGCCGCGGAGATGGCCGCGGCGGCCGCCACGCCGCCGGGGACCCGGTACGCGACGGCGCAGGCGAGCACCGCGCCGGAGGTCCAGATCGAGCCCATGCCGGGCGCCGAGGCGTCGAGCTGGGCGTCCGTGACGATAAGCGGGGTCGTGAGCATGATCCCCGCGCAGACGGCGAGGTCGGCCAGCGCCAGCGGTCCCCTCCGGTCCGCCGGCCCGGTGCCGCCGAGGTAGCCGCGGGCGAGCACCGCCGTCCACGCCGTCATGCCCGCCAGCACCAGCCCCGCGCCGACCGGCGAGGCGTAGTCGGCCATGTGGAAGGCGGACACCCCGATCACCGTCACCAGCGTGAGCACGCGGTAGACGACGACACCGCGCCACAACGGCTCGAGCGGGCGTTCCATGTCGATCAGTGTGGCGGGCGGGGTCAAGGTGCCCGCGGGCGACGGGCGGGGACGCAGCACGCGCCGATCGTCCCGGACGCGCGGCGGCATCGACTCCGCAGTTCTACGGGTCCGCACCCACGGCACTCTTGTGCGGACCCACCGCGCGAGAGTGCCGTTCGTGCAGGACCTCAGCGGGGCTTGGTGCCGGAGATCAGCGCGTTGTAGAACCACGCCCGCGGGACGACCCTGCTCAGCGCGGCGTCGAGCGCCGAGAGCCGCTGCCAGGCGTGATAGGCGAACATCGCCCATCGCCAGCCGAGCTTCCCGGCCGGCACGGCGGCCTCGACGGTGCGCACCGGCCAGCCGAGCATCGCGGCGGTGAACTCCTCCGTGCGGGCGCGCACCTCGCGGGCCCCGGCGCGCTCGGCCATCCGCTCCAGCTCGGCGGGGTCGAAGGTGTGGAGGTCGACGACCGCCTCGAGCGCGGCGGCCCGGCTGGACTCGTCGAGCTCGGTCTGCGGCCGCCGCCAAACCTGCAGCGGTCCCAGCCTGGTGACGGTCGTGGCGGCCTTCCAGGTCCACCGCGAGAGCGTGCGGGCGTAGGTGTCGCCGATCGTGGTCGGCTCGCCGGCGAACACGAACCGCCCGCCCGGCTTCAGCACGCGCAGCACCTCGCGCAGCGCGGCCTCGACGTCCGGGATGTGGTGCAGCACCGCGTGCCCGACGACCAGGTCGAAGGTGTCGTCGGGGTACGGGATCGTCTCCGCGTCGGCCACCTTCCCGTCGACCGGGAGGCCGAGGTGCTCGGCGTTGCGCAGCGCGGCCTGCACCATGCCGGGCGAGAGATCGGTGACCGAGCCCTTCTCCGCGACCCCCGCCTGCATCAGGTTGAGCAGGAAGAAGCCGGTGCCGCAGCCCAGCTCCAGGGCGTGCCCGTAGGGGCGGCCGTCCCAACCGGTGGCCAGGCGGAAGCGGCCGGCGGCGTAGTCGATGCAGCGCTCGTCGTAGCTGATCGACCACTTCTCGTCGTACGTGCCCGCTTCCCAGTCGTGGTAGAGCACGTTGGCCAGCTTGGGGTCGTCCCAGGCGGCCTCGACCTGCTCGGCCGTCGCGTGCGGAGTGGGAGCCTGGTCCGTTCTCATGGGTCGCGACCCTAGGGGACGGTCACCCGGGGCGGGACCGGGATCCGCATGAGGTCCTCGGCGACGACGAGCTCGCCGTCGAACACCTCCCGGGCCTCCGCGGCGAACCGCTCGGGCTGGGTGTAGCGCTGCGAGAAGTGGGTCAGCACGAGGGTGCGCACGCCGCACTCGGCGGCCACGGTCGCGGCCTGCCGGGCCGTGAGATGGCCGTAGGCGTGGGCGAGCTCGGCGTCCTCCTGCAGGAAGGTCGCCTCGATCACGAGCATGTCGGCACGGTCGGCCAGGGCGTACACGCCGTCGCACAGCCGGGTGTCCATGACGAACGCGAACACCTGCCCGGGCCGCGGTGCGCTGACCTCCTCCAGCCGCACCCCGTCGAGCTCGCCGCGGGCCTGCAGCTCGCGGACGCGCGGGCCGGCGATCCCGGCCCGGGCGAGGGCGTCGGGCAGCATCCGGCGGCCGTCGGGTTCGACGAGCCGGTACCCGAAGGCCTCGACGGGGTGGTCCAGCCGCCGGACCTCGAGGGTGCCGATCGCGTCACGGGCGACGACGCCGCCCCGGGCGTGCGGGTGTTCGCGCAGGTCGGCGCGCTCGCGGTAGGAGGTGGCGTACCGGAGCCGGGTGAAGTGCTCCTGCCCCGAAACCGGGAAGTGCGCGTGCACGGGGTGCCCCACCTCGTCGAGCGAGAGCCGCTGGACCACGCCGGGCACGCCGAGACAGTGGTCGCCGTGCATGTGGGTGAGGCAGATCCGAGTGACCGCGCTCGCCGCGACGCCGGCGAACACCATCTGCCGCTGGGTCCCCTCCCCGGGGTCGAACAACAGCCCCGCGGAGGCGGAGCCTGCGGAGCCGACCGTCAATGCGGAGGCGGAGCCTGCGGAGCCGACCGTCAATGCGGAGGCGGGCCCGACCACCGGCACGGCGTCCCAGCGGAGCAGGTAGCCGTTGTGGTTGCGGGTGCGGGTCGGCGCCTGGCTCGCGGTCCCCAGCACCACCAGCTCCCGTGCACCCACGTGCTGCGACATTACCGCCCCCCGACTGCACGAACGGCACTCTTGTGCGGTAGGTCCGCACAAGAGTGCCGTTCGTGCGATTCGGGGGCGGGGTCAGCGACCGGTGAAGCTCGCCTTGCCCGGGCCGTTCTCGACGAAGGAGCGCATGCCGATGCCGGCGTCGTCGCTGGCGAACACGCCCGCGAACAGCTCCGACTCGAGGTCCAGGCCGGTGCGCAGGTCGGTGTCCAGGCCACCGTCGATCGCCTTCTTGGCGGCGGCGTAGGCCAGGGCGGGGCCCGAGGTGAACTGGGAGACGTACTCGACGGAGCGGGAGTACACCTCGTCGGCCGGGACGACCTCGTCGACGAGCCCGATGGCGAGCGCCTCCTGCGCGTCGACGAACCGTCCGGTGTAGATCAGGTCCTTCGCCCGGGCCGGCCCGACGAGCCGGGCGAGCCGCTGGGTCCCGCCGCCGCCCGGGAAGATGCCGAGCAGGATCTCCGGGAAGCCGAGCTTGGCGTTGTCGCCCACGATGCGGCGGTCGGCGCCGAGGGCGACCTCGAGCCCGCCGCCGAGCGCGTAGCCGGTGACGGCCGCGACCGTCGGCTTGGGGATGATCGAGAGCGCGCCGAGACCGGCGGAGAGGGCGCGGGCCCGCGGGGCCATGTCCGAGTAGGACATGTCGGCCATCTCCTTGACGTCCGCTCCCGCCGCGAGCGTCTTCTCCCCGCCGTAGACGATCACCGCGCGGACGTCCGCACGGGTCGCGGCCTCCTGCGCGATCTGCAGCAGCTCCCCCTGGACCTGCCGGTTGAGCGCGTTCATGGGCGGCCGGTCCAGCCGGATCGTCCCCACCCCGTTGTCGACCTCGAGCCTCACGAATTCCGTCACGCCGGGACCCTAACCCTCGCCGCCGCCCCGAGGCGTACACGAACGGCGCCGTCGCGCACGAGGAGTGTGCGACAGCGCCGCTCGCCGCTCCGGGTCAGCGCAGCCAGGCCGTGTACCGCCCCCGGCGGCGCTGCACGGCGAGCGGCAGGCCGAAGGTGGCGGAGAGGTTCTCCTCGGTGAGGACGTCGTCGAGCAGGCCCGCCGCGACGACCGTGCCGCCGCGCAGCAGCAGCCCGTGGGTGTAGCCGACCGGGATCTCCTCGACGTGGTGGGTGACCAGCACGGACGCCGGGGCGTCGGCGTCGAGCGCGAGCGTGGACAGTCGGGAGACGAGGTCCTCGCGCCCGCCCAGGTCGAGTCCGGCGGCGGGCTCGTCGAGCAGCAGGAGCTCGGGATCGGTCATCAGCGCGCGGGCGATCAGCACCCGCTTGCGCTCGCCCTCGGACAGCGTCCGGTACTCGCGGTCGGCGAACCCGGCCATGCCGAGCTGGTCGAGCAGCTGCCCGGCACGCTCGGTGTCCTGGGCGTCGTACCGCTCGCGCCACCGGCCGAGCACGCCGTACCCGGCGCTGACCACGACGTCGGACACCCGCTCGTCGCCCGGGATCCGGATGCCGAGGTTCGCCGAGGTCAGGCCGATGCGCGGACGCAGCTCGAACAGCGCGACCCGGCCCAGCCGCTCGCCGAGCACGTCGACGGTGCCGGTGGTCGGGTGCATCTCCGCGGCGGCCAGGCGCAGCAGCGTGGTCTTCCCGGCGCCGTTCGGGCCGAGGACGACCCAGCGCTCGTCGAGCTCGACCTGCCAGTCGATCGAGTCGAGCAGCACGGTCTTCCCGCGGCGCACGCTGACGCCGTCCAGGGAGATCACCAGATCGGACGGGTCGGGTGTGACGCTCTGCACGGACGTTTTCGGGCCGGCGGACGATCCGGGGGAACTCACCCCCCTATCCTCGCCGATCGTGCCGGTCTTCCCGTTGGGTGCCCACGTCGACGACACCGGGGCGCGGTTCGCGGTCGCCTCGACCAGCGCCGACGCCGTCGAGGTGTGCCTCGTGGACGGTGCCCCCGGGGGGTGGGTCGAGCGGCGGGTGGAGCTCACCGAACGCACCTTCGGGGTGTGGCACGGGCACGTCCCGGGGGTCCGGCCGGGGCAGCGCTACGGCTTCCGCGTGCACGGCCCGTACCGGCCGTGGGAGGGCCACCGGTTCAATCCGCACAAGATCCTCGTCGACCCGTACGCCCGGCGGATCACCGGCGACGTCACCGATCCGGCGGCCGCACGCGGCTGGACCGACGACCCGATGGCCGGCCCGGCCAGCACGGTCGACTCGCTCGGCGCGGTACCCCTCTCCGTGGTCGAGGCGCACGACACGACGCCGCTGCCGCCGCGCCCGGACGTCCCGTGGTCCGAGACGGTGATCGCCGAGCTGCACGTGAAGGGCTACACGGCCCGGCATCCCGAGGTCCCGCCGGAGCTGCGCGGCACGTACCTCGGGCTGGCCCACCCCGCCGTCGTCGGGCACCTGCAGCGGATCGGGGTCACCGCCGTCGAGCTGCTGCCGGTGTGTGCGAGCACGTCGGAGCCCGCCCTGCTCGAGCGCGGCGCCCGCAACTACTGGGGCTACTCCACGCTCGGCTTCCTCGCCCCGCACGGCGGGTACGCGAGCGTGCCGGGCGCCGAAACCGCCGAGTTCAGGTCCATGGTGGACGCGCTGCACGCCGCGGACATCGAGGTGATCCTCGACTTCGTCCCGAACCACACCTGCGAGGGAGGCGTCGGCGGCGTCACGCTCTCCTACCGCGGCCTCGACGCCCGCGCCTACTACTCCCTCGGCGGGCTCGGCCACGACGCCGACATCACCGGCACCGGCAACACCCTCGACGCGGGCTCCCCCACGGTGATCCGGCTCGTCTGCGACGCCATGCGGCACTGGGTCACCCGGTACGGCGTCGACGGCTTCCGCATCGACCTCGCCTCGGTGCTCGGCCGGCCCCACTCCGGCCCGTTCGACCCGCACTCCGCGCTGCTCACCGCCATCGCGCAGGATCCCGTGCTCTCGACCTGCAAGCTGATCGCGGAGCCGTGGGACGCGACGGGTGAGGGCTACCGGGTCGGCGGCTTCGGCGTCGCCTGGTCCGAGTGGAACGGCCGCTACCGCGACGCCGTGCGCGACTTCTTCCGCGGGCACGGGCACATCGCCGAGCTGGCCTCCCGGGTGACCGGCAGCTCGGACCTCTACGCGCTGTCCGGCCGCCGACCGTGGGCGTCGGTGAACTTCGTGACCGCGCACGACGGCTTCACCCTGCGCGACCTCGTCTCCTACGAGCGCAAGCACAACGAGGCCAACGGCGAGCAGAATCGCGACGGCACGGACGACAACCGCTCGCAGAACTTCGGGGTCGAGGGCGAGACGTCCTCTCCCGTCGTCCGGGCGCGGCGGCGCGCGACCGCGCGGGCCATGCTCGGCACCCTGCTGCTGTCGATCGGGACGCCGATGATCGTCGGCGGCGACGAGCGCTGGCGGACCCAGCACGGCAACAACAACGCCTACTGCCTCGACGACGGAACCACCTGGGTCGACTGGTCGCCGGACGAGCTCGACCCGGGGGCCGCCGAGGCGATGACCCGCTTCACCGCCCGTGTCGCCGCGATCCGCCGGTCCTCCCCCGCCCTGCACCGCGACCGCTTCCTCCGCGACGAGGAGGTGCGGTGGTGGCACCCGTCGGGCCGGCCGATGACCCGCGACGACTGGCACGACGCCCACGCCCGCTCCCTCGGCCTGCTCGCCGGGGAGTGGCTGTTCGTGCTGCACGCGGGCGACTCCGGCACCCCCTGCGTCCTGCCGGGCGGCAGCTCGCGGCTGGTCCCGGTGCTCGACAGCACCCGGGAGGACGGTTGCCCGGCCACCGAGCGGCCGCTGCGCCCCGGGTGCACCGTCACCCTCCCGCCCCGTTCCCTCCTGCTGCTCAGACGCGTCGCGGGCTGACCGGCTCCGGACGGCGGCAGCCGCAGGGCGAACGGCCCAACCTCGCCGGATGCGCGTTTGCCCGGGCGCGGTCCTCGGGCATCCGCCGCCACCTCGCCGGACGGCGGGTGGCGGCGGCACGCTCCGCCGCACGAACGGGAGGAGGACTCGTGGTCATGGCGAGAGCAGTCCGTGAACGCGGGGAGGGGCGGACCGATGGCTGACGACACGACGCCCTCCGACCTGGCCGACATCAGCGGCTACATCATGCTCGGCAGCAAGAAGCTGACCATCCGGATCAGGATCGAGGAGACCGGCGAGGCCCAGGTCGACGCGGGCCTGCGGGGTGGGGCGGCGGCCGACGAGGAGGGCACCGCCACCGCGGGCGGCGGTGCGGCGGAAGGCCACGAGGGGCGGCGCGAGCCGGAGCCCGAGGAGCGCGACGAGGACCGGGACGAGGACGAGACCACTCCGGACGAGCTGGAGGACGAGGTCTCCGCCGACGAGCTCGACGACTCGGGCGAGGCGGGCGACACCGAGGACGAGGACGAGGACGACGAGGACGGCTCCGCCGAGTACGACGAGGACGACGAGGACGAGGACGGCTCGGCCGAGTACGACGAGGACGAAGACGACCAGGACGAAGACGAGGACGACGACCAGGACGACCAGGACGACGAGGACGACGAACTCGACCAGGACGACGAACTCGACCAGGACGACGAACTCGACCAGGACGACGAACTCGACCAGGACGACGAGGGCGCCGACGACGGCGACACCGACGACACCAGCGGGGCCGCCGCGAACATCGAGGACGTCGACGATTTCGAGGCCGACGCCGACTTCGAGGCCGACGAGGACTCCGAGGCCGACGCCGACGCACCCGAGGACGCGGACGAGGAAGCCGGCGAGGCCGAGGACGACTACGACGACGCCGAGTACGCCGACGACGCGGACGCCGACGACGACGATGACGAGGACGAGGACGAGGAGTACGACGCCGACGACACCGACACCGCGCGCGACGCAGCCGCCGACACCGCCGGCACCGACGACACCCACACCCCCCGTGACGCGACCACCGCCGACGACGAGGACGACGAGGACGACGCCGTCGAGCATGACTCCCCCTCCGAGGACGAGCTCCGCGACCTGCTGACCCGCCGCGCGCGCACGCGGGGGACGGGCGGGGAACAGGCGGACGCGGAGCGTGGACGGCGGGCGGCGCGTACCGGCAGCGGGAGGTCGGCCGGCCGGTCGGCCGCTCGACGGGAGACCTCCGGGCGGGGCGGCTCGGAGCGGACGGCACGTCGGCGCAGGGGCGGCACCGACTCGTCCCCGTGACGGTTCTGCCGCCTGGTCCACGGCGCGGAGGACCGATCGGCGGCTCGTGCTGCGCGGACCGGACGCCGTCGTCCCGAGACGGTGTGCCGCTCGGCGCGGTCGGGTACGTGCAGCACGCTTCACCACGCGCGGGCGACGACGCCCGCCGACGAGTGCGGAGGTTGCCGTGGCCAGGCGCACGAGCGAGCGCGAGCGGGGGGCCGCGCTCGCCCGCGTGATCGCGATCGTCAACGACAAGGGCGGGGTCGGGAAGACGTCGATCGCCGCGAACCTCGGCGGCCAGTTCGCCGGCGCGGGCTACCGCTGCCTGCTGGTCGACCTCAACCGACAGGCGAACCTGGCAGACGACCTCGGCTACCGCGGCTCCGAGATCGACGACGAAGGCGCCGGGCTGCTCGGCGCGATCCTCGCGGGGACGCCGATCCGACCGGCCGTGGACGTCCGGCCGCAGCTCGACGTCGTGTGCGGCGGCGCCCGTCTGGAGGACCTGACGCCGGTGATGGTCTCCCGGCTGCAGCACCACGGCCGCACCGCGTTCCGTGTGTTGGGCGACGTCCTCGCCCCCGTGGCGGCCGACTACGAGGTCGTGTTCGTCGACTGCCCGCCGGAGTCGACGATCCTCACGGATCTGGCGCTCGCCTCGGCGCGCTGGGTGCTCATGCCGACGAAGTCCGATCTGGGCGGGCTCCTCGGCATGACGCTCGTCGCCGAGCGGTTCGCCCTCGCCCGGGAGATCAACGCCCGGCTCGGGCTGCTCGGTGTGGTCCTGTTCGCGACGGGCACCCGGGCCCGCGCGGTGCACGGGGAGGCCCGCGCCGCGATCGACGAGGCCTTCGGCGGCTCCTCGCCCCGCTTCGAGACCAGCATCCGGCACGCCGAACGCACCGCCCAGGACGCTCGGCGCCTCGGCAAGCTCGCCCACGAGCTCGAGGTGGAGGCGGCCGCCCAGCCCACCTGGTGGGAGGAGCTGCGCTCGGGCACCCGCACGAAGCGGATCTCGGCGACCGCCGCGAGCGTCGCCGGCGACTACCGCGCGCTCGGGATCGAGGTGCTCAGCGCCCTTCAGGCCGCGGAGGAGGCGGAGCGCACGGGCGCACGGCGACGGAAGGCCCGGACGTGACCCGGCCGGTGCGCGACCTGTCGTCGACCTTCGGAGCGCCGGCCGCCGCGCTCCGCCCTCCGCGACGCCGCGGACGCCCTGGACGCCCTGGACGCCCTGGACGCCCTGGACGCCGTGGACGCAGCCCCGCAGGCGACCAGGCGGGTGCGGGCGGTCGCCCCGAAGGCTCCGCCGGGGGCGACTCCGCCGAACCCCGCGCCCACGATGCCGACGCCGAGCCCCACGACACCGACGACAGCACCGACCACACCACCGGGACCGACCACACCACCGGGACCGACCACACCACCGGGACCGACCACACCACCGGGACCGACCACACCACCGGGAGCGACACCACCGGGAGCGACGACACCACCGGAACCGGCGACAGCACCGCGCCGGGCGCCGAGGACGGGACCGGACGGGGCGACGTCCGCGGTGACACCCGAGACACGAGGAGCGGAACGATTCCCACCGACGACAGGAACGGCCGCCGCACCGGCGGGCTCGCCACGACCGAGCGGACGGACGGGCGGACCCCGGCCCGGCGACCCGCGACCGCCGACCCGGAACGGGACGGTCGGCCCGCGGTGCGCCGCGCCCGCGGCCCGGCGACCGTGCAGAGCGAGCGGAAGACCCGCTACAGCGAGGTCCGCGTCCGGGACGCCCGCCAGCTGGACCTGCTGATCCTCGCCATCGTGGAGGACCGGCCGGAGAACGGGCGCGTGGTGCACGACCTGCTCCGCGAGCGCAGCGACGGCGTGTTCCGCCCCTCCCTGCAGGGCACCTACCACCGGCTGCACCGGCTGAAGAACGACCGGCTGATCACGCTGGGGCCCGACCGGCGCCACTACCGCCTCACCCCCCTCGGGAAGCGGATCCTCGCCGCCCGACGCCGCGAGTGGGCGACCTTCGCACACGGGTTCGACCGCGTGCTGGGGCACCCGGACCCGGCCTGATCCACGGGCCGGTGGTGGGAGGCTCGCGGAGAGCTCGTCCCCGCCGCCCGGCGACCGCCGCGGCCGGTGACCACGACGCCCCCGCCGCGTACCCTCTCGACCATGCCGCGCTACGAGTTCCGCTGCCGCGAGTGCACCACGACCTTCGAGGTCGACCGCCCCATGGCCGCGGCCTCGGACCCGGCCGACTGCCCGCAGGGGCACAGCGACACCGTCAAGCTGCTGTCGACCGTCTCGCTCGGCGGCCGCGCCGGTGGCGTGCCGGCGATGGCCCCGACAGGTGGCGGCGGAGGCGGCTGCTGCGGCGGGGCCTGCGGCTGCGGCTGACCGCCGGACGGCGCGCCCCACGCCGCCGACGGGCCGTCCCCTCAGGCCAGGACGACCTTCCCCAGCTCGGCGGGGGACGCGAGCAGCCGGTGCTGCGGGAGGACGCGGACCGTGTAGCCCGCGAGCCCGGCGTGCGGCAACGGGACGACGGCCTCGAACCGGTCGCTGCCGTCCGTGGCACCGACGTGCTTCATCGCGACCCGCACGGTGTCGTCGAGCTCGTCGGCCTCGTCGACCCGGCCGACGATCGCCTCGACCGTGACGTCCTCGGGCGCGAGCCCGCCGAGGTCGACCGCGGCGCGCACGGTCATCGGCGCCCCCACGACGGGGGTGTCCGGCAGGCCGGACGCGTCCACCCCGGTGACCGTGACCTTCGTCCACGCGGCGTCGAGCTTCTCGCGGTAGGAGGCGATCTCCTTCGCCCCGGCGTAGTCCGAGCCGGTGACGGTCCGTGCAGCCTCGGCCGCCGGTGCGTACCAGTTCTCGACGTACTCGCGGACCATCCGGGTCGCCTGCACCTGCGGGCGCAGCGTCTCCCAGGTGTGCCGGACCAGCCCGGTCCACTTCGGCGGGACGCCGTGGTCCCGCTCGTAGAAGGCCGGCGCGACCTGCGTGGCGAGCAGCTCGTAGAGCGCCTGGGCCTCGAGGTCGTCGCGCTTGTGCGGGTCGATGATGCCGTCGGCGGTGGGGATGGCCCAGCCGTTGCCCCCGTCGTAGAGCTCGTCCCACCAGCCGTCGCGGATGGAGAGGTTGAGCCCGCCGTTGAGCGCCGACTTCATGCCCGAGGTCCCGCAGGCCTCGAGCGGGCGCAGCGGGTTGTTCAGCCAGACGTCGCAGCCCCAGTAGAGGTAGCGCGCCATCGACATGTCGTAGTCCGGCAGGAACACGATGCGGTGCCGCACGGCCGGGTCGTCGGCGAACCGGACGATCTGCTGGATCAGTGCCTTGCCGCCGTCGTCGGCCGGGTGGGACTTGCCGGCGACGATCAGTTGCACCGGGCGGTGCGGGTCGAGCAGGAGGTCGCGGAGCCGGTCGGGGTCGCGCAGCATCAGCGTGAGCCGCTTGTAGGTCGGCACCCGGCGGGCGAAGCCGACGGTGAGCACGTCCGGGTCGAAGACGTGGTCGGTCCAGCCGAGCTCCGGCATCGACGCGCCGCGTTCCAGCCAGGCCGCCCGGACCCGGCGGCGGACCTCGTCGACCAGCCGGGCGCGCAGGGTGTTGCGCAGGCCCCAGAGCTCGGCGTCCCCGACGTGGTCGAGTGCGGAGCCGACCCCCGGGACGGCGCCCGGCTCGCCGAGGAGGGCGGCCACGTCCGGGGACTCCCAGGTCGGCCCGTGCACGCCGTTGGTGACCGAGCCGATCGGCACCTCGTCGGCGTCGAACCCCCGCCAGAGCCCGCCGAACATGCCGCGCGAGACCTCGCCGTGCAGCTTCGAGACGCCGTTGGCCCGCTGCGCCAGCCGCAGCCCCATGTGCGCCATGTTGAACATGGCCGGGTCGTCCTCGGCGCCCATCGCGAGCAGCCGGTCGGCGGGCAGGCCGGGCAGCAACGCGTCGGTGAGGTAGCGACGCACCAGGTCGACCGGGAACCGGTCGATACCCGCCGGCACGGGGGTGTGCGTGGTGAACACCGTGCCGGAGCGGACCGCGGAGAGCGCCTGGTCGAAAGCGAGCCCCCGCACCGAGTGCAGCTCGCGGATGCGCTCGAGGCCGAGGAAGCCTGCGTGGCCCTCGTTGGTGTGGAAGACCTCCGGGTCGGGGTGGCCGGTCGCGGCGCAGTACGCCCGGACGGCCCGGACCCCGCCGACCCCGATCAGGATCTCCTGCTTGATGCGGTGGTCCTGGTCGCCGCCGTAGAGCCGGTCGGTGACGGTCCGCAGGTCGGCGTCGTTCGCCTCGATGTCGGCGTCGAGCAGCAGCAGCGGCACCCGCCCGACGGCGGCCTGCCACACCCGTGCGGCCAGGCTGCGGCCCTCGGGCATCGCGACCTCGACGATCACCGGCGCGCCGTCGGCGCCGGTGAGCAGCTGCAGCGGCAGGCCCTGCGGGTCGAGGACCGGGTAGTGCTCGAGCTGCCAGCCGTCCAGCGAGAGCGACTGGCGGAAGTATCCGGACTGGTAGAGCAACCCGACGCCGATCAGCGGCACCCCGAGGTCGGACGCGGCCTTGAGGTGGTCGCCGGCCAGCACGCCCAGGCCGCCGGAGTAGTTCGGCAGCACCTCGCTCACGCCGAACTCCATGGAGAAGTAGGCGATCGCCCCCGGCAGCCGCTCCTCGCCCTGGTACCAGCGGTCCTCGGTGAGGTACCGCTCCAGGTCCGCGGCCAGGTCGGCCACGGTCTGCACCAGCTCGGCGTCCTCGGCCAGCTCGCGCAGCCGGGCGGTCGGGATCTCGCCGAGCAGCCGCACCGGGTCCTCCCCGGAGCGCTCCCACGCCTCGGGGTCGAGCGCGGCGAACAGCTCGCGGGTGGCCGGGTGCCAGCTCCACCGCAGGTTGGTCGCGAGGGTCTGCAGCGAGGCCAGCCGCTCGGGCAGCTGGGCACGGACGGTGAAGCGGCGGAGGGCTCTCACGGGGCCGCACCCTAGTACGGAATCGGTACGGTGACCGATCCAGCACGAGCTCACACGCCTGCCGCTCCGAGCGGTCGAGCGCCGTGACGACGCCGCGCCGCGAGCCGGCGCGACTCCGGTCCGGCGGGTGGCCGGACGAGCGCGCGCCGGCGGCCGGGACGGCTCGGTGAAGAGCGTGTGAACCTGTGCCGCCACGCCCTGTCCCGTTACACGCAGCGGTGGACGGGGTAGGTACGGTTGTGACGCACGTGATGCAGGTCGAAGGCGTGCGAATCCGATCTACGAATGCGGGGGTGGGCGTCGATGACCGGTCGGCTCGGGATCGATGACGTCAGTCCCGCGGTGGGCGACGGCCGTCACCCCAGCAAGGCCGTGGTCGGCGAGGTGATCCCCGTCCGCGCCACGGTGTGGCGCGAGGGGCACGACGCCGTGGCCGCCAACGTGGTGTGGAAGCGACTCGGCTCCACCGCGCAGGCCGAGCACGTCCGGATGCTGCCGGACGGGGTGGGCACGGACCGGTTCGTCGCCACCGTGGTGCCCGACGAGCCGGGACTGTGGACCTTCCGGGTGGACGCCTGGAGCGACCCGTGGGCCACCTGGCGGCACGCGGTCGAGGTCAAGCTGAAGGCCGACCAGAGCGCGGACGAGCTGGCCAACGACCTGGAGTCCGGCGCCCGGCTGCTGCAGCGCGTGGGCCGGAGGCCCAGCGAGCGCGCCCACCGCGACCTGCTCTTCGGCGCCGCCAACGCGCTGCGCGACACCGCGCTGCCGCTGCACGCCCGGGTCGCCCCGGCCCTGTTCCCCGCCGTGCACGCGATCATGACCGAGCGCCCGGTCCGCGAGCTGATCACCCGCGGCCGCACCCAGCAGGTCTACGTCGACCGCGAGCGGGCCCTGTTCGGCTCCTGGTATGAGTTCTTCCCCCGCTCCACCGGTGGGCGGGACGAGACCGGTCGCGCGGTGCACGGCTCGTTCGTCACCGCGGCCAAGGAGCTCGACCGGATCGCCGGCATGGGCTTCGACGTCGTGTACCTCCCGCCGATCCATCCCGTCGGCACGGTGCACCGCAAGGGCCGCAACAACTCCGTGCACGCCGAGCCCGGCGACGTCGGCTCGCCCTGGGCGATCGGCAGCGCCGACGGCGGGCACGACGCGATCGACCCCGAGCTCGGCACGATCGACGACTTCGACTCCTTCGTCGCCCGCGCCAAGGACCTCGGCATGGAGGTCGCGCTCGACTTCGCGCTGCAGTGCGCCCCGGACCACCCCTGGGTCGAGGCCCACCCGGAGTGGTTCACCGTGCGCCCGGACGGGTCGATCGCCTACGCCGAGAACCCGCCGAAGAAGTACCAGGACATCTACCCGATCAACTTCGACAACGACCCCGCCGGGCTCTACGCCGAGGCGCTGCGGGTCGTCCTGCACTGGGTCGAGCACGGGGTCCGGATCTTCCGGGTGGACAACCCGCACACCAAGCCGCCGAACTTCTGGCACTGGCTGATCTGGCAGGTCAAGGCGCGCTACCCCGACGTGCTGTTCCTGGCCGAGGCGTTCACCCGCCCGGCCCGGCTGTTCGGTCTCGCACGGCTGGGTTTCACCCAGAGCTACACCTACTTCACCTGGCGCACGGAGAAGGAGGAGCTGACCGAGTTCGCACTCATGCACGCCGAGCGTTCGGACGAGTGCCGGCCGAACCTCTTCGTCAACACCCCCGACATCCTCCACGAGTCGCTGCAGACCGGCGGCCCGGCGATGTTCGCGATCCGCGCCGTGCTGGCCGCGACCCTGTCGCCGACCTGGGGCGTGTACTCGGGCTTCGAGCTGTTCGAGGGCACCCCGGTCAAGCCGGGCAGCGAGGAGTACCTCGACTCGGAGAAGTACGAGCTGCGCCCGCGGGACTTCCAGGCCGCGCTGAACGAGGGGCGCTCGCTCGAGCCCTTCCTCGGCCGGCTGAACGAGATCCGCCGCGCCCACCCGGCGCTGCAGCAGCTGCGCGAGATCCACTTCCACGAGGTGGACAACCCCGAGTTGCTCGTCTACTCGAAGACGGACCCGGCGAGCGGCGACACGGTGATCGTGGTCGTCACACTCGACTCGCACGAGATGCGCGAGGGCATGGTCCGGCTGGACATGCCGGAGCTGGGCCTGGGCTGGAACGACTCGTTCACCGTGACCGACGAGATCACCGGGGACATCTTCCGCTGGCAGGAGCGCAACTACGTGCGCCTGCAGCCGCTGGAGAACGTCGCCCACATCCTGCGGGTGCACCGGGGCTGATGCCGGCCGACCCGTCCTCGGGGCAGCCCTCGGGCCGCCCGCCCACCCCGGCTCCCCGTCCAAGGAGGTTCCGCGCGTGCCCGGTGTCCGCCCGCTCGCGGTGCGGCTCACCCGACGCGGCCGGGCCGTGGTCCGCACGGCGCTGACCGGCGTCTCGCATCCGATCCCGGCTCCTCCGTCCGAAGGATCCGGGGCGGCGTCGGATGCCGCGCCGCCCGCGCTGACCACCAGCTGCGACCTCGCCTGGGTGGAGCGCGACTACGCCACCTCGGCCGCGTTCGCCCGCGAGGTCCTCGCCCTGCACCCGGCCGACGCCGAGGCGACCGCACGCCTGCACCGGGCCGTGACCGCGCCCGCCGAGTACCGGTCGCCCACCGACCCGCGGCATCCGGTGCTGGCGCACGTGGCCTTCTTCGTCACCGGCCAGGGCAACTTCGGCGACATCGCGCTGCCGCTCGCCGTGCGCGCCGCGTTCGAGAGGTCCGCCGGACCGCTGGAGTGGTCCCCCGTGCACGCCCACCACGTCGTCGACGACGAGGTCGTCGAGCGCATCAACGCGACCTCGGGGCTGGTGGTCGGCGGGGGCGGGTTGATCCTCCCGGACACCGCCCCCAACGGCAGCAGCGGCTGGCAGTGGAACGCGACCGTCGAGGCCCTGCGCCGCATCACGGTGCCGATCGCCCTCCACGCCGTCGGCTTCAACCTCTTCCGGGGGCAGCGGATCGACCACCCGCGCTTCCGGGACCACATCGTCGCCCTGGCCGAGCGGTCGGAGGTGCTCGGGTTCCGCAACACCGGCTCGGTGGAGCGCGTGCGGGACCTGCTGCCGGAGCGGCTCCGGGACCGGGTCCGGCTCTCACCCTGCCCCACGACGGTGCTGTGCCGGCTCGTCGACCTGCCCGCGGCCCCACCCGCCGAGGTGCCTCGGGTACTCCTCAACATGGCGTTCGACCGGGCCGAGCGCCGGTTCGGGAGCGGCTACCCGGCGTTCCTCGACCAGATGGCGGACGCGGCGGGTCAGATGCGCCGGCGTGGCTGGGAGGTCGCCTACGCGGCGCACCTGCCCGTCGACGAGCGGTTCGTCCACGACCTGGAACGCGCCCACGGACTGCACCTCGAGGTGGAGCGGCTGTACGCCGGCTCCGTCGACGACGCCTACCGGACGTACCGGGGCGCCGCGGCCGTCGTCGGGATGCGCGGGCACGCGACCATGATCCCGTTCGGTCTCGGCGTGCCGGTGGTGAGCCTGGTGTCCCACGACAAGATGTGGTTCTTCCTCGACGACATCGGCCACCGGGACTGGGGACTCGAGGTCGGCGACCCCGACCTGGCCGCCCGCCTGCTCGAGCTGGTCGCCGACCGGGTCGCGCACGCGGACCGGTACCGGGCGGACACCGCTCTCGCGCAGGACGGCCTGCTGCGGGAGGTCGACGCCCGGGCCGGCGAGCTCCTCGCGGCCGTGCGGCCGGCCCGGTGACCCGCCTCGCCGGTCCGGCACGGCGTGACCGGCCACCCCGACGACCATCAGGGCCGAGGACCGCCTCCCTCAGCTGATCCGATCCTCCCGGCCTCGCCAGAACGGTTCGCGCAGGACGTACTTCTGCACCTTCCCGGTCGCCGTCCTGGGGAGCGCGTCGGTGAACTCCACGCGCTTGGGGCACTTGAAGCCCGCCAGCCGCTCCCGACAGTGCGCCACGAGATCGTCGGCGGAGCACGCCCCGCCCTCGAGCACCACGATCGCGGTCACCAGCTCGCCCCACGTCTCGTCGGGGACGCCGATGACCGCCGCCTCGCGCACGGCGGGATGTGCGGTGAGTACGTCCTCGACCTCGATGGACGAGACGTTCTCGCCGCCGCTGATGATCACGTCCTTCTTGCGGTCCGAGAGCGTGAGATAACCGTCGGTCAGGGTGCCGCCGTCGCCGGTGTGGAACCAGCCGCCCGCCTGGGCGTGCGCCGTCTCCGCCGGCTTGCCCCAGTAGGCCTCCAGGTTGTGGTTGGTCCGCGCGAGCACCTCGCCGTCGTCGTCGATGCGGAGCCGGACACCCAGCGCCGGCGCCCCTGCCCGCCGCAGTCTCCGGGCGCGAGCGGGTCCGTCGAGGCCGCGCCACTCCTCACGCATCCGGTTCACGGTCAGGAGCGGGGAGGTCTCGGTGAGCCCGTAGATCTGGATGAACTCCCAGCCCAGCTCCTCGTGCATCCGCTCGATGAGACGGGTCGGCGGCGGCGCCCCGGCCACCACGGCACGGACCCGGCCCCACCCCGGGACCGGGCCGTCCCGGTGAGCGGCCGCGTCCAGCACCGCCGAGACGACCGCGGGCGCGCCGCAGAGCACCGTCACGCCGTGCCGGTCGATCCGCCGGAGGATCTCCCCGCCGTCGACCTTGCGGAGCACGACGTGCCGGCCGCCCACGCCGGTCAGCGCGTACGGCAGCCCCCATCCGTTGGCGTGGAACATCGGCAGCGTGTGGAGCAGGACGTCGTCGTCGGTCAGTGCGAGGTGCAGCCCGAAGACGACGGCGTTGATCCAGAGGTTCCGGTGGGTGAGCTGTACG
This sequence comes from Pseudonocardia oceanicola, assembly GCF_047200735.1. NCBI lineage: Bacteria > Bacillati > Actinomycetota > Actinomycetes > Pseudonocardiales > Pseudonocardiaceae > Pseudonocardia > Pseudonocardia oceanicola. The sequence continues at coordinate 92,928 of NZ_JBJZON010000001.1, read as the reverse complement.
CCCTTCGGACGCGCGGTCGTGCCCGACGTGTAGTTGAGGGTGGCGGTCGCCGACTCGACGGTCGGGCGGTCGACGGGCTCACGGGCCTCGTCGAAGACCGCGCCGTCGTCCCGACCCAGCACCAGGACGTGTTTCGCCACGGTGGCCTCGCCGAGGTGCTCGAGTTCGGGATCGAGGAGCAGGACCTCCGTACCGCTGTCCCGCAGGATGTAGTCCACCTCGCCGGGGGTGAGCCGGAAGTTGATCGGGACCAGCACCCGTCCCCAGCCGGACACCCCGAAGAAGGACACCAGCATCCGCGCGGCGTTCTGCGAGACTATCGCGACCCGACCCCCGGCCGGGACACCGAGCGCGTCGAGCCCGGCGGCCTGGGCCCGGGCGAGGCGGGCCATGTCCCGGTAGGTCACCGATCCCCAGGACGGGGCGGGCTGTCGAGGCTCGTCGACGACCCCGACGCGGTCGGGGTAGACCAGCTCGGCCCGGTCGAGGAAGTCCCGGACCGCCAGATCGAGGAACACCGAGATCACACCCCTCTCGTCGTGGACGTCCGCCGACGCTCGTGCCGAAGACTCGGCAGCGGGTAGGGCCGGAGGGCCTCGCCTCCCCCGCGCGCAACCCGACGGCCGTACCCGCTCCACCCTGAGAAACCGGGCCGGCCCGGATAGAGTCGGCAACCGATGAGTGAGACGGTCGAGACGGGCAGCGGCGAGCTCGTCGTCAACGAGCCGGGCGCCGACGAGTACGGGCACGCGCGCGCCCTCGAGGTGGACCCCGAGTGGTTCAAGACGGCGGTCTTCTACGAGGTGCTCGTCCGCGCGTTCAACGACTCGAACCGGGACGGCTTCGGCGACCTGCGCGGGCTCACCGAGAAGCTGGACTACCTGCAGTGGCTCGGGGTGGACTGCCTCTGGCTCCCGCCCTTCTACGACTCCCCGCTGCGCGACGGCGGCTACGACATCCGCGACTTCCGCGCGGTGCTGCCGGAGTTCGGCACGGTCGACGACTTCGTGGTGCTGCTCGACGAGGCGCACCAGCGCGGGATCCGGGTGATCACCGACCTCGTCATGAACCACACGTCGGACCAGCACCCCTGGTTCGAGGCCTCGCGGCGGGACCCCGAGGGCCCGTACGGCGACTTCTTCGTGTGGTCGGACGACGACACCCGCTACCCCGAGGCGCGGATCATCTTCGTCGACACCGAGTCCTCGAACTGGACCTACGACCCGGTCCGCGGCCAGTTCTACTGGCACCGCTTCTTCTCCCACCAGCCGGACCTGAACTACGACAACCCGGCCGTGCAGGAGGCGATGATCGACGTCCTGCGGTTCTGGCTGGACCTCGGGATCGACGGCTTCCGGCTCGACGCGGTGCCCTACCTCTACGAACGGGACGGCACCAACTGCGAGAACCTCACCGAGACGCACGCCTTCCTCCGGCGCTGCCGCAAGGTGATGGACGACGAGTACCCGGGCCGGGTCATGCTCGCCGAGGCCAACCAGTGGCCGTCGGACGTCGTGGAGTACTTCGGCGACCCGGGGGTCGGCGGCGACGAGTGCCACATGGCCTTCCACTTCCCGCTGATGCCACGCATCTTCATGGCGGTACGCCGGGAGAACCGCTTCCCGATCTCGGAGATCCTGGCCCAGACCCCGGCGATCCCCTCGGGCGCGCAGTGGGGCATCTTCCTGCGCAACCACGACGAGCTCACGCTCGAGATGGTCAGCGACGAAGAGCGCGACTACATGTACGCGGAGTACGCCAAGGACCCGCGGATGAAGGCGAACATCGGCATCCGCCGCCGGCTCGCCCCCCTGCTGGAGAACGACCGCAACCAGCTCGAGCTGTTCACCGCGCTGCTGCTGTCGCTGCCCGGCTCGCCGGTCCTGTACTACGGCGACGAGATCGGCATGGGGGACAACATCTGGCTGGGCGACCGCGACGCCGTCCGCAGCCCGATGCAGTGGACCCCGGACCGCAACGCCGGCTTCTCCATGTGCGACCCCGGCCGGCTGTACCTGCCCGTGATCATGGATCCGGTGTACGGCTACCAGGCGGTGAACGTCGAGGCGCAGTCGAACTCGTCGACCTCGCTGCTGCACTGGACCCGGCACATGATCGAGGTCCGCAAGCGCCACCACGCCTTCGGCCTCGGCGACTTCCACGAGCTCGGCGGGTCGAACCCGTCGGTGCTGGCGTACACGCGGACCCACGGGGAGGACACCGTGCTGTGCGTCCACAACATGAGCCGCTTCCCGCAGCCCGTCGAGCTGGACCTCTCCGCCTGGGAAGGTCACGTGCCGTGTGAGCTCACCGGCGGGGTGCCGTTCCCGCGGATCGGTCAGCTGCCGTTCCTGCTCACCCTGCCCGGACACGGGTTCTACTGGTTCGCGATCCAGCCCGCGGAGGACACCGCATGACGGCGCTCGCCGACGAGCTCCCGGCCCACCTGCCCGACTACCTGGCGCGGCAGCGCTGGTTCCCGGCGAAGGGCCGCCCGGTCGAGTCCGTCTCGGTGGCCGGCGGCACCGCGCTGATCGACGAGGGGGACCTGCTCCTCGACCTGTGCCTGCTGCGGGTGACCTTCGCCGACGGCAGCGCCCCGGAGCACTACCAGCTGCTCGTGGGGCGTCGGGGCCGGCCGGCGCCGGACCTGGAGTACGCGACGATCGGCGCGGTCGGCGACCGGATCGCCTACGACGCGATGTGGGACCACGAGGCCACCGCCTTCCTGCTCGACGCCATCCGCGAGGGCCGCACGTACGGCGAGGTGCGGTTCGTGCCCGAACCCGGCGCCGAGATCCCCTCCCGGGTCGCCGGCCGGATCCTCGGGGTCGAGCAGTCGAACACCTCGGTCGCCTACGGTGAGCGGAGCATCTTCAAGCTGTTCCGCCGGGTCTCGCCGGGGGTGAACCCGGACCTGGAGCTGCACCGCGCGCTGCGGTCCGTCGGCAGCCACGAGGTGGCGTCGCTGCAGGGCGCGGTCGAGGGCACCCTCCCGCTCGACGGCACCACGGAGCCGGCGACGCTGGGAATGTTGCAGGACTTCGCGTCGAACTCGGCCGAGGGCTGGGCCATGGCGCTCACCAGCGTCCGGGACCTGTTCGCCGAGGGCGACCTGTACGCCGACGAGGTGGGCGGCGACTTCGCCGGCGAGGCGCGGCGGCTGGGCGAGACGGTCGCCGTGGTCCACCGGGAACTGGCCGAGGCCCTGGGCACGGCCACCCGTGACGCGGACGAGCTGCGGTCGGCGCTGACCGCCCGGCTGACCGAGGCCGCGGCCCAGGTGCCCGCGCTCGGTGAGCACATCGACGGCATCCGCGCGGTGTACGACGCGCTCTCCGGCGAGATCCCGACCCAGCGGGTGCACGGCGACCTGCACCTGGGCCAGACCCTGCGCACCCCGCGCGGCTGGCTGCTGATCGACTTCGAGGGCGAGCCCGCGGCCCCGCTGAGCGAGCGCAGGCAGCCGGACTCGCCGCTGCGCGACGTGGCCGGCATGCTGCGGTCCTTCGACTACGCCGTCTACCACCAGGTCCTGTTGGCCGACACCGACGAGCACGAGAGGCAGCAGCTCTTCCGGCGTGCGGACGAGTGGGCGGTGCGCAACCGCTCCGCGTTCTGCGACGGCTACGCGTTCCGCGCCGGGCGGGACCCCCGGGCCGAGGCCGCGGTGCTGCGCGCCTACGAGCTGGACAAGGCGGTGTACGAGGTCGTCTACGAGACCCGCTCCCGCCCGACCTGGGCCGGCATCCCGCTCACCTCGATCGCGCGGCTGCTCGAGGAGGCGCAGGACAAGGGCGTCGCCAGCACCGACCCGGAGTCCGATCCGCGCATCTCGCTGTAGGACGGCCCGGCGAGGTTCGGCCTGGGCCACAACCCGTTCGGCGGACCACAGTGGGCGCGTTCCGCGCGTCCGCAATAGGGTTTCCGGGTGGCTCACGAGGACACCCGCACGATCGACCCCTGCCCCCCGGACCAGGCGACGACCGACCGGCTCCTGGGTGGTGCCCACCACAACCCCCACGGGGTGCTGGGCGCGCACCCGACGGCCGGCAGCGGCACCGTCGTCCGCGTCCTGCGCCCGCACGCCGACGAGGTGTGGGTGCTGCGCGACGGCGACCCGGACGACGCGCACCCGCTCGTCAAGGTGCACGACGCCGGCCTGTTCTCCGGCGTCGTCGACGGGCCGGCCGGGGACTACAAGGTCCGCGTCCGCTACGGCGACCGCCTCGACGTCACGGACGACCCGTACCGCTGGCTCCCGACCCTGGGCGAGGTCGACCTCCACCTGATCGGCGAGGGCCGCCACGAGCGCCTGTGGGAGGTGCTCGGTGCGCACGTGCGCGCCTACGACACCTCCGCCGGCCAGGTCACCGGCACCAGCTTCGCCGTCTGGGCGCCCAACGCCCAGGGCGTGCGCGTGACCGGCGACTTCGACGGCTGGGCCGGCTGGGCCCACCCGATGCGCTCGCTCGGCGGCGCCGGCGTCTGGGAGATCTTCGTGCCCGACGTCGGGGTCGGGACCCGCTACAAGTACCGGATCCTCGGCCAGGACGGGGTGTGGCGCGACAAGGCCGACCCGCTCGCCTTCGCCACCGAGACCCCGCCCGCGACCGCGTCCGTCGTCACCGCCCACCAGCACGAGTGGGGCGACGAGGAGTGGATGGCCGCGCGCACCGTCCGGCAGCCCCACGCCGAGCCGATGAGCGTCTACGAGCTGCACCTCGGCTCGTGGCGGCAGGGCAACGGGTACCGCGAGATCGCCGACCAGCTCGTCGAGTACCTGGGCGAGACGGGCTTCACGCACGTCGAGCTGCTGCCGGTGGCCGAGCACCCGTTCGGCGGCTCGTGGGGCTACCAGGTCTCCGGCTACTACGCGCCGACCTCCCGCTTCGGCACCCCGGACGACTTCCGCTACTTCGTCGACACGTTGCACCGCCACGGCTACGGCGTGATCGTCGACTGGGTGCCGGCGCACTTCCCGCGGGACGAGTGGGCGCTGGCCCGCTTCGACGGCTCCCCGCTCTACGAGCACGCCGACCCGCGCCGCGGCGAGCAGCCGGACTGGGGCACGCTGGTGTTCGACTTCGGCCGCCGCGAGGTGCGGAACTTCTTGGTCGCCAACGCGCTGTACTGGCTCGAGGAGTTCCACATCGACGGGCTGCGGGTCGACGCCGTCGCCTCGATGCTCTACCTCGACTACTCCCGGGCGGACGGACAGTGGCTGCCCAACGCCTACGGCGGCCGGGAGAACCTCGACGCCGTCTCCTTCCTGCAGGAGATGAACGCGACCGTGTACCGGGAGCACCCGGGCGTGGTCACGATCGCCGAGGAGTCCACCGCCTGGCCGGGCGTCACGCGGCCCACCTACATGGGCGGGCTCGGCTTCGGGTTCAAGTGGAACATGGGCTGGATGCACGACACGCTCGACTACACCGGGCGTGACCCCATCCACCGCAGCTACCACCACAACCAGATGACCTTCTCGCTGATGTACGCGTTCAGCGAGAACTACGTCCTGCCGATCAGTCACGACGAGGTCGTGCACGGCAAGGGTTCGCTGTGGACCCGGATGCCGGGCGACGACTGGAACAAGGCCGCCAACGTGCGCGCGCTGCTCGCGTTCATGTGGGCGCACCCGGGCAAGCAGCTGCTGTTCATGGGCCAGGAGTTCGGCCAGGTGCGCGAGTGGTCCGAGGAGCGCTCACTCGACTGGGACCTGCTGGCCGACCGGCTGCACGGCGGCATCAAGTCGCTGGTCGGCGACCTCAACCGCACCTACCGGGAGCACCCGGCGCTGTGGACGGCCGACCACTCGCCCGAGGGCTTCTCGTGGATCGACGCCAACGACGCCTCGGGCAACGTCCTGAGCTTCCTGCGGCAGGGCACCGACCACGACGGCCGGCCCGCGGTCCTGGCCTGCATCGCGAACTTCTCCGGCCAGCCCAAGGAGAACTACCGCGTGGGGTTGCCCTTCGCGGGCAACTGGCGCGAGCTGGTCAACACGGACGCCGACAACTACGGCGGCTCCGGCGTGGGCAACCTCGGCGTGGTCGAGGCCGAGCGCGCGGCCTGGCACGGACGGCCGGCGTCGGCCGTGCTGCGGCTGCCCCCGGCGGGCGTGCTCTGGCTGGTGCCGGAGGAGACCGGCGGCCCGGTGCACCCGCGCCGCCCGGTGCAGTCCGCGGCGACCGAGCCCGCTGTCGAGCCGCCCCCCGCGGGCGCGGCCCACACCCCGGACCTGGCCCGGGGCGTGACGCCGGCACCCGAGATCGGCCCGGCCGACGACGACTCCCGGAACGTCTGAGTCCTCCGGCCCGTCCAGCCCTTCTTCACACTATGGAACCATGACGCTTGCTGACGGCGCTTTTTGTAGCGTCATGGTTCCATAGTGCTGGCACGTAGCGCCCTCCGCGGCGTTATGGCTAGACCACGGATCGCGCCTCCGAGCGTTCCGGCTCCGGAGCGTGGTCCGCGGCACGGAGCAGGGTGATCCAGTAGGCCGCGAGGATCGCGCAGTAGAGGCTGCGGCCGAGCGGGGTCCAGGGGTCCTCCGGAGTCCAGAGGTCGCCCCAGGAGACCGGGATCGCGGATAGCGCCAGCAGGGCGCCCACCCAGGCGCGGCGGACGCTGCCCGCTGCCGACATCGCGACCACCGCCAGCACGCCCGGCCACACCAGCAGCAGGTAGTTGTGCCAGGAGATCGGCGACATCAGCAGGCCCGCCGCGAGCACGGCCCAGGGTGCGGTGCCGCCGGGGTCCACCGTGCCGGCCCGGGTGCGGTGGGCGAGCCACCCGAGGGTGCCGATCAGCAGGACGGCGCCGAGCACCGTCCCGACGGCCGACGGCAGGCCGAGCCGCACGGCCTCACCGGGCAACGCGGCGTTGTCCAGCACGTCGGGTACGGGCTCACCGAAGCCGATCCGCAGCCACTCCACCGCGCTCGACGGCCCGGCGGCCAGTGCCCCGACCGCGGTGGCGACGACCGCGCCGCCGATCCCGGCCCAGAAGGGCCGCCAGCGCTGCTGGGCGGCCGGGAGCAGCAGGACCGGGGCGAGCGAGGGCTTGAGCGCGACCGTGACGCCGTAGAGCGCGGCGGCCAGGAGCGGGTGCCCGCGACGCTCGGCGATCCATCCCGCGACCAGCCCGACCAGCAGCAGCCCGTAGATCTGCCCGAGGTAGAGCGTGCCGTGCAGCGGGGAGGAGACGAGCAACGCCAGCACGGCGCCCGCCGTCCACCACCGCGACAGCCGAAGCTCACGGCAGACCAGCGCCACGGCGGCGACGATCAGCAGCAGGGTCAGCGCGGCGAACACCCGGTAGGCCGCCACCACGTCGAGCCCGGCGAACGGGGCGAGCAGCAGGCTGAGCACCGGCGGGTTGAGGTTGCGCAGCTTCGCCGGCGTCGCGTAGATGTCGCCGCCCTGGGTCAGGGCGACCGCCGAGTGCCAGAAGGTGTCGAAGTCCGCGTGCAGCTCCCGCATGTCCGTCGACGCCAGGCCCAGGATCAGCCAGTTGTGGTGCGTGAGGTGCAGGGCCGCGGTCGAGGCGAGAGCCGCCAGCGCCAGCACGACCGCGCCGACCCGGGCCGCCGGCCACCGCCGGGCCGGCGGCCGCGGTGGATCGGCGACGGGCTGCGGACTGGTCGTCGACACGGACGCCGACCGTAGTCGGCGGGGATCAGGTCCGGCGCCCCGCCCCGATCGCCCCGGGCGCGTCCTCAGAAGAGCGCGCGGGCGAGGGCGCGGCGGGCGGTGCTCACCCGCGGGTCGTCCGCCGGGAACAGCTCGAACAGCCCGACGAGGTGGCTGCGGACCTTCTCCCGGTCCTCGCCGAAGGTGCGGCCGACCGCGGCGACCAGGCGCTGGAAGGCCGACTCGGCGCGGTCCTGGGCGATCTCGGCGTCCGCGGCGGCGAGCTGCGCGTCGAGGTCGTCGGGGGCGGCGTCCGCGCGGCCGATCGCCGACGGGTCGGCCTGCTCGGCCCGGACGAGGAAGCGGACCTGGGACAGCGCGGCCTTCGCCATCTCATTGGCCGGCTCCTGGTCGAGGATCCGCTGGTAGGCGGCCTCGGCCTCGGCGTAGTCGCCGCGCTCGAGCGCATCCTCGGCCTCGGTGAAGCGCGGGTCGTCCGGCTCCTCCACCGGCTCGCCACCCCCCGCGGCCGCCCGGCGCTCGCCCTCGGCGATCGCGGGCATGCGGTCGCGCAGCGCGTCGAGGATGCGGGCGATCCAGTCCTTGACCTGCGACTCGGGCAGGGCGCCCTGGAAGGCGTCGACCGGTTGGCCGGCGACGACCGCGACCACCATCGGGATCGACTGCACGCCGAAGGCCTGCGCGATCCGCTGGTTGGCGTCGACGTCGACCTTGGCGAGGATCCAGGCACCGCCGCTCGCGTTCGCCAGGCGCTCCAGCACCGGCGAGAGCTGCTTGCACGGCTCGCACCAGGTCGCCCAGAGATCGACGATCACGGGCACCTGCAGGGACGCTTCGAGGACGTCCTGCTGGAAGCCCTGTTCGGTGACGTCGATGACGTACCGGCCGGCGCCGTCCGGCGAGGCCGCCGGGGCTCCCTGGGGGCCCGCCGTCTGCTGGCGGGCCGCGGCCTCGGAGCGGGCCTTCAGCGCGGAGAGGTCGACGGCGCCCGCCAACGCGGACGACAGGGCCGCCGTCTGAGCTGCCTGACGAGGATCGGGTCGCGACACGCCTTCCATCCTGGCACGATCGCCTCCCGCCCCGCCCGCCGCCCGGGGCCCGCGCGCAGCCGGCCCCCGCGAGGGCGAGATTCCCGGGGCGCAGCCGGGCGCCCCGCGGGTCAGGAGGAGGGGACGGGCACCAGCGGGCGCATCCCCATCGGGTTCTGCCTCAGGAAGTCACCCGCGGCGAGGATCCGCTCGACCAGCGGGCCCACCAGCTCGACCAGCCGGTCGGCGCGCGCGTCCCCGAGGGCGCGCCAGGCCTCGTCGGCGAGCTCGTCCGTGCGGTCCTCGATCCCGGCGCACAGCTCCCGCCCGGTGGCGGTGAGCACGGTGTCCGCGACCTCCCCGCTGCCGGACCCGGGCTGCACGAGGCCACGGCCGGCGAGCCGCGCCCGGGCGGCCTCCCACTCCTCGACGGTCCAGCCGCGTCGTTCGCGCAGCCAGTCACCCGGCAGGCCCTGTGCACCCGCGAACACCACCAGGGCCTCCACCGGGTCGATCCCCGCGCCGACGAGGGCCGCGACGTGGCCGTCGCCGCGCTGCTCGCGCAGGATCGTCTGGGCCTGCCACAGGACCAGGTGCGGCGCGGCCGGCCAGGGCAGGGCCGCGTTCGCGGCGGCGAGCGCCCGCCCCGCCGTCGACGCCGAGGTCGCGGCCTCGCGGGCCAGCTCCGCGGCCTCGGCGACCTCCGCGGAGCCGACGAGCTCGCCGAGCGACCGGCGCAGGGCGGCGTCGACGGCCGCGAGCCGCGCGTCGAGCAGCTGCGCGGGCGCGGCCACCGACCAGACCCCGGGCACCGAGCGGCGGACGAAGCCGGGGGCGAAGTTGTAGAACAGCGCCGTCACGACCTCCGCCGGCACCGGCCCGAGCGGTGCGGCCCGCTGGCCGAAGTAGCCGCGGAAGAAGCCGCGCAGGCCCAGCGACTCCCCCGCCGCCCGCGCCTCCGGGGCGAAGTACGTCACCGCGTGCAACGGCTCCAGCGCCCGCCACAGGCGGCGCGCCCGATGCTCACCGCCGGTGGCATCCGCGCCGGTCACAGGGGTGGTCTCCGTCGTCATCGCGCCTCCCGAACTCGATCTCCCCCGACCGTAGGAGGTCCGACCGGGCCCGGACCAGGCCCCGCCGTTGGGCCGATGCGGTGACAGCGCGCACCCCGCGTTCGCGGCCGGGCGGCGGGGATCACCGGACCGGCGGAGCACCACGGAGCGGGCGTGCTCGTTGACCGGACTGCACGGATGTCACGTCGCCGTGCGCGCAGGCCGGACGGATCCGCGTCGGGACCGTCCCTGACCGGAGGATCTGATGAGCCAGGAGAACACCGTCGCCGACCGCCTGCTGGCGGAGGCCCGCAGGAAGACCGCCCGTCAGCAGAGCCCCGTGCTGGTCAGGGCCGCGCTGATCGTCGGCATCGTCGCGCTGGTCGCGAGCCCGATCTCGATCGTCGGCTGGGTCGGCGGGCTCACCGCGATCGGCCTCGGCGTCGCCGCGGTGCGCAACCCGGACACCGCGAAGCAGGCGAAGATCGCGATGGTGCTGGGCTTCGTCGCGATCCTGGTCGGGGTCTTCTTCTTCACGCTCAACATCGCCTGACGGCCCTCCCGCACGGCCGGTGGCCGGGGCCGCCGACCCGGGCCCACCGGCCGTCGTGCGCCGGCGGGGGCTCAGAGCCCGATCAGCAGGTCCGCCAGCTGGGCGGGCCGGGTGAGCATCGGGAAGTGCCCGCCCGGCAGCTCGCGGACCTCGAAGCCCCGTTCGGCCGCGAGCCGGCGCGAGGTCGCCGGGTTCACCACGCGGTCCTCGGCGCAGACGACCGAGACCGTCCGCGCCGCGGGCCAGGCCGTCAGCGGTGTGACCTCCGTGCCGATCGCCCACGCCTGCGGGCGGAGCCCGGTCACGGCCGAGGCGACGGGACCGGGCTCCCCCAGCTCCTCCGCCACCCCGGCGTACAACGACCCCGCGGCGGCCTCCTGCGGCCAGCTCGTCGTGCCGCCGGGCCCGCGCTCCTGACCGGCCCCGAACCCCTCGACCATGATGGTGCGGTCCTCCCGGAGCAGGTCGTTGTGTGCCCGCCCGGGCTCGGGGACCATCGCCGCGAGCAGCACCAGGGCGTGCACGCGCGGGCCGAGCTCCGCCGCCACCAGCGGCGCGGTGAGCCCGCCGAGGGAGTGCCCGACGACCACGACCGGACCCTCGTCGGGCACTGCGGCCAGCGCCGCCGCGGCGTAGCCCGCAGCGCCGATCCCCGGCTCGTCGGCGGGCAGGTCCGGGGCGGCGGACGCGCGGCCGCGGGCCCGCAGCTCCTCCTGCAGTGGCGCCCAGCTCGACCCGCGGTGCCAGGCCCCGTGCAGCAGCAGGAAGAACGGGTCAGCCATCCGAGCCGAGCGCCTTCTCGATCCGCGCCACCTTGGCGGTGAGCTGGCCGGTGTACCCCGGCCGGATGTCGGCCTTGAGCACCAGGCTCACCCGCGGGGAGCGCGCCTGCACGGCCTCGACGGCGCGCCCGACCACGGCCATCGCCTCGTCCCAGGACTCGGCCTCGATGGTGGTGAACATCGACGTCGTCTCGTTGGGCAGCCCGGACTCACGGACCACGCGGACGGCCTCGGCGACGGCGTCGCCCACGCTCCCGTCGTCGGTCGAGCTGCCGGACGGCGCGATGCTGAACGCTACGAGCATCCCGCCAGCCTGCCCCACGATCTCGGGTCGCGGATGTCGGCCCTGCTAGCGTTCGTGGCCATGGCCGCGCGTGACCCGCTTCCCTTCGACCCGATCGGCCGGGCGGCGCAGCTGTGGGCCGAGCGGATCGGCCCCTCGGACACCATGGCCGCCGTCACGAGCGTGATGCGGGTGCAGCAGATCCTGCTGTCCGCCGTCGACGCCGCGCTCAAGCCGCACAGCCTCACGTTCGCCCGCTACGAGGCGCTGGTGCTGCTGAGCTTCTCGCGGGCGAAGCGGCTGCCGATGCGGGTGATGGGCGAGCGCCTGCAGCTGCACCCGACCAGCGTCACCAACATCGTCGACCGGCTGCAGGCGGACGGGCTGGTGCGCCGCACCCCGCACCCGACGGACCGGCGTGCGACGCTGGTCGAGATCACGCCCGAGGGGCTGGAGCGGGTCGAGCAGGCCACGAAGTCCGTCACCGCCGTCGACTTCGGGCTGGTGGGGCTCGACGCGGAGGGCAGGTCCACGCTGTTCGACCTGCTCGGCCGCATCCGCGCGGCGTCGGGCGACTTCCACTGACTCGGCCGCACGAACGGCACTCTCGTGCGAGTAGGCCCGCACGAACGGCACTTTTGTGCAGTAGGTCCGCACAAGAGTGCCGTTGGTGCAGTCGTCAGAGGGAGCCGAGGAGCTCGTCCGCCGCCGCGTAGGGGCTCAGCGTGCCGGCCACGACCTTGTCGGCCAGGGTCTCGAGCGCGGCGCCGCCCCGGACGTCGCCGAGCCGGGCGCGCACCTTCTCCAGCCCGATCGCCTCGATCTCGTTCTCCGCCCGACGACGGCGCCGCCGCGGGCCCTCGCCCGAGGACCCGAGCCACGCGCGGTGCTCGTCGATCGCCCGGGCGACCGCGGCCACGCCCTCGCCGCGGGCCGCGACGGTCCGGCACACCGGAGGCTTCCACGCGTCCCGTCGCTCGCCGAGGGACATCATGTAGCGCAGGTCGCGGACGGTCTGGTCGGCGCCGTCGCGGTCCGCCTTGTTGACCACGAACACGTCCGCGATCTCGAGGATGCCGGCCTTGGCGGCCTGCACGCCGTCGCCCATGCCCGGGGCCAGCAGCACGACCGTGGTGTCGGCGAGGGAGACGACGTCCACCTCGGACTGTCCCACCCCGACGGTCTCGACGAGCACGACGTCGCAGCCCGCGGCGTCGAGCACCCGCAGGGCCTGCGGCGTGGCCCAGGCCAGGCCGCCGAGGTGCCCGCGGGTGGCCATGGACCGGATGAACACGCCCTCGTCGACAGCGTGGTCGCCCATCCGGACCCGGTCACCCAGCAGCGCGCCCCCGGAGAAGGGCGACGACGGGTCCACCGCGAGCACGCCGACCCGCTTGCCCTGCTCCCGGAACGCGGCCACCAGCGCCGAGGTCGTCGTGGACTTGCCGACGCCCGGGGAGCCGGTCAGCCCGACGACCTGTGCCCGCCCGGTGTGCGGGGCGAGCAGCGCGGCGACCTCGGGCAGGTCCGGCGAGCCGCTCTCGACGAGCGAGATCAGCCGGGCGACCGCGCGCTGCTGCCCCTCCAGCGCGCGGTCGACCAGCTCCTGAGGGGACTGCGGAGCCAAGATCAGGCCGGGACGCGGAGGATCAGCGCGTCGCCCTGCCCGCCGCCGCCGCACAGCGCGGCCACCCCGACGCCGCCGCCGCGGCGCTTGAGCTCCAGCGCCAGGTGCAGCGTGATCCGGGCCCCGGACATGCCGATCGGGTGGCCGAGGGCGATCGCGCCGCCGTTGACGTTGACCTTCTCCTCGTCGATGCCCAGCTTGCGCGAGGAGACCAGACCGACCGCGGCGAAGGCCTCGTTGATCTCGACCAGGTCCAGCTCCTTGGGGTCGACGCCCTCCTTCGCGCAGGCCTTGGTGATCGCGTTGGCCGGCTGCTCGTGCAGGCTCGCGTCCGGCCCGGCGACCACGCCGTGGGCACCGATCTCGGCCAGCCAGGTCAGGCCCAGCTCCTCGGCCTTGGCCTTGCTCATCACCACGACCGCGCAGGCCCCGTCGGAGATCTGCGACGACGAGCCGGCGGTGATGGTCCCGTCCGCGGAGAAGGCCGGGCGCAGCTTGGCCAGGCTCTCGCCGGTGGTGTCGCCGCGCACGCCCTCGTCCTGGGCGAACACGATCGGGTCGCCCTTGCGCTGCGGGATCTCGACCGGAGTGATCTCGTCGTCGAACACGCCGTTCTTCGCCGCCTCCGCGGCGCGCTGGTGCGAACGGGCGGCGAAGGCGTCCTGGTCCTCGCGGGTCACGTCGAAGCGGCTGTTGTACTTCTCGGTCGACGCACCCATCGCGCACTGGTCGAAGGCGCAGAACAGGCCGTCGTGGGACATGCTGTCGATCAACGTGGCGTCGCCGAACTTCGTGCCCTCGCGGGACTTCGGCAGCAGGTGCGGGGCCTGGGTCATGGACTCCTGGCCGCCCGCGACCACGATGTCGAACTCGCCTGCCCGGATGAGCTGGTCGGCCAGGGCGATCGCGTCGATGCCCGAGAGGCAGACCTTGTTGACGGTCAGCGCCGGGACGTCCATCGGGATGCCCGCGGCGACGGCGGCCTGCCGGGCCGGGATCTGGCCGGCGCCCGCCGTGAGCACCTGACCCATGATCACGTACTCGACCTGCTCGGGGGCGACGCCGGCCCTCTCCAGCGCGCCCTTGATCGCGAATCCGCCGAGCTGCGCGCCCGAGAAGCCCTTCAGCGAGCCGAGCAGCCGACCGACCGGCGTACGGGAACCAGCAACGATCACGGACTGCGCCACGACGACCTCCAGCAACTGCGTTGGCACACGGATTGGGCACCTGGGATTGACACGGACCATACCCGCCGGTCACAGGCCGGGAGACGGGCCGAACGGACGGGGTGAGCAGCCACACACGGGGCCGCGACCGCGACCGCGCATTACATTCCCGGGCATGACGGCACAGACGCAATCGGCCCACGGCGCGCTCGGATCCCTGCTGACCCAGATCGACCACGTCGGCATCGCGGTGGCGGACCTCGGCGAGGCGGTCGCCTGGTACCACGACGTGTTCGGGCTGGTGAACACGCACGAGGAGGTCAACGAGGAGCAGGGCGTGCGCGAGGCGATGCTCGCGGCCCCCGGCGCCGACCCCGCCTCCGCCACCCGGATCCAGCTGCTGGCCCCGCTGCGTCCGGACTCCACGATCGCGAAGTTCCTCGACCGGAACGGGCCGGGCCTGCAGCAGCTCGCCTACCGGGTCACGGACATCGAGGCCGCGATGGAGGCGTTGACGGCGAAGGGGCTGCGCCTGCTCTACCCGGAGCCGCGCCGCGGTACCGCGGACTCGCGCATCAACTTCGTGCACCCGAAGGACGCCGGCGGCGTGCTCGTCGAGCTGGTGGAGCCGGCGGCCGGCGGGCACTGACCCGTCCCCGCCCGACCTCTGCACCGATCCCGTAGCTGCACGAACGGCACTCCTGTGCGACAGCTCTGCACCCACGGCACCGTGGTGCGGTTCGCACGCCGACCCGGCCGACCACAGCAGCCCCTCCGATCAGGCGGTTCCCGCCCGGCCGGAGGGGCTGCTTCATTGATCCAGTCGGGGGGCTGCGTCACGATCGGCACCATCGGCGGAGCGCGCAACCACAATGCCTCGGGTACCATACTGATCGGTAACTGATCGGTATCCCAAGCAAGTCACCCGACTCACGCCACCGGAGGCCAGGCCGTGCAGGAGATCCTCGACGCCATTCTCGCCGAGCGTTTCGACGCCGTCGGCGGGCTGCCAGTGCCGGACCACTACCAGGCGATGACGGTCCACGCGGACGAGACGGAGATGTTCGACGGCATCGCCACCCGCGACAAGGACCCGCGCAAGAGCCTGCACCTGGACACGGTGCCCACCCCCGAGCTCGGCCCGGGCGAGGCGATCGTGGCCGTGATGGCCAGCGCGATCAACTACAACACCGTGTGGACCTCGATCTTCGAGCCGGTGTCCACCTTCGGCTTCCTCAAGCGCTACGGGCGCGAGTCGGAGCAGGCCAAGCGGCACGACCTGCCGTACCACATCGTGGGGTCGGACCTGGCCGGCGTCGTGCTGAAGACGGGACCCGGGGTCAACGCGTGGAAGCCCGGTGACCGGGTCGTGGCGCACTGCCTGTCCGTCGAGCTGGAGAGCCCGGACGGGCACGGCGACACGATGATGGACCCGCAGCAGCGGATCTGGGGCTTCGAGACCAACTTCGGCGGGCTCGCGCAGCTCGCCCTCGTCAAGTCCAACCAGCTGATGCCCAAGCCCGAGCACCTCACCTGGGAGGAGGCGGCCAGCCCCGGGCTGGTCAACTCCACCGCGTACCGCCAGCTCGTCTCGCGCAACGGCGCGGACATGAAGCAGGGCGACACCGTGCTGATCTGGGGCGCGAGCGGCGGGCTCGGCTCGTACGCCACGCAGTTCGCGCTCAACGGCGGCGCCATCCCCATCTGTGTCGTCTCCTCGCCGGAGAAGGCGGAGATCTGCCGGTCGATGGGTGCCGAGCTGGTCATCGACCGCAACGCCGAGGGCTACAAGTTCTGGAAGGACCCGCAGACGCAGGACCCGAAGGAGTGGAAGCGCTTCGGGTCGAAGATCCGCGAGCTGACCGGCGGCGACGACCCGGACATCGTCTTCGAGCACCCGGGCCGGGAGACCTTCGGCGCCTCGGTCTACTGCGCGCGCAAGGGCGGCACGATCGTGACCTGTGCGTCGACCTCCGGGTACATGCACGAGTACGACAACCGCTACCTGTGGATGAACCTGAAGCGGATCGTCGGCTCGCACTTCGCGAACTACCGCGAGGCGTGGGAGGCCAACCGGCTCATCGACAAGGGCCTGATCCACCCGACGCTGTCCAAGGTGTACCCGCTCGCCGACACCGGCCAGGCGGCGTACGACGTCCAGCAGAACCTGCACCAGGGCAAGGTCGGTGTCCTCGCGCTGGCGCCCGAGGAGGGCCTGGGCGTGACGAACCCGGAGAAGCGCGCCACGCACCTCGAGGCGATCAACCGCTTCCGCGGGGTCTGACGCCACACCGGCCGCCACCATGGCTCCATGACGCACCCCGGGCGTCCACCCCGGTGCGTCATGGAGCCATCGCGCGTTCTCGGCCCCGGGCCGTCTCGAGACCCCCGGTGGCGAGAGGGGAGCCAGAACGCGGTTGTCGGGTCTCGTCGCGCCGCCCCCAGGACGCGTCGTCGTACCGCGGTGTGCGGTCTGCTGCGGGTTGCGGGGATCGTCCACGCCCGGACGGGTGACACCGCCCACCCGCGTGCACGCGTGGGGCTGCGCGAATGCGGTAGCCCGGTACCGTGACACGCATGGTCGGTGAACCGGAGAACCTCCAGCCCGACGCCGGTTTCCAGCCCACCGCGGGGTTCCGGGTCGTCCGCCGCGGCTACGACCAGGACCAGGTCGACGGGCACCTGCACCGGATCGACGCCGACGTCCGACTGCTCGCCGCGGACCGGGACGCCGCCGTCGCACAGGTGACCCGGCTGACGCGCGAGCTCGACGAGACCCGCAACCAGGTCGAGGCGATGCGCCAGCAGGTGCGGCGGCTCTCCGGGCCGCCGGACAGCGTCCAGGGTCTCAGCGAGCGGATGCGCTCGATGCTCCGGCTGGCCGAGGACGAGGTCGCCGAGACGCGCGCCCGGGCGGACGCCGAGGTGACCCGCCTGCGGGCAGACTGCGACCAGGAGTTGGCGCAACGCCGGACGGACGCCGAGCGCCACCGCGAGGCGCTGCTCACCGACGCCCGCGAGCAGGCCGAGCGGATCGTCGCCGAGGCGAAGGCCCTGCAGGCCCAGGCGGCGCAGGACAAGCTCGCCAACGACGAGGCGATCGCGAAGCACCGCGCCGAGTCCGTCGCCGCCGTGGCGGCCGCCGCCGAGGCCGCCGCCACGGAGCGCGCCCGGGTCGAGGAGGACTTCCGGATCGCGATGGAGCAGCGGCGCACCGAGACCCTCGAGGCGCTGCACGCCGAGCAGCGGAGCGCCGAGGAGGAGGTCGCGCGGCTCCGCGCCGAGGCGGACGAGTACGCCCGCGCCACCCGAGCCGACGCCGACGGCTACGCGCGCACGACCCACCGGGACGCCGACGAGCAGGGCGCGCGGAT
This sequence comes from Pseudonocardia oceanicola, assembly GCF_047200735.1. Taxonomy (NCBI): domain Bacteria; kingdom Bacillati; phylum Actinomycetota; class Actinomycetes; order Pseudonocardiales; family Pseudonocardiaceae; genus Pseudonocardia; species Pseudonocardia oceanicola. Next base: position 75,408 of record NZ_JBJZON010000001.1, on the reverse strand, counting down.
CGTCGCCGACGCCCGTGCGGAGGCCGAACGCCTCGTCCGCGAGGCCGAGCACCGGGTGGCGCAGCTCGTCGAGCTGCGCGGACGGGTCGCCGAGCAGCTCGCCCACGCCCGCGCCTCGCTCGTCGCGGACCTGGCCGCCCTGGGCCCGCTGGCCGAGGAGATCGACCGCGCCGGTCACTCCGACGGCTCGGGGCCGACCTCGGGGGACGGCCGGGCAACCGGGTGGGAGGGCCGTACCTCCTCCGCGGACGGCCGCACTCCTCCCACGGACGGCCGCACTCCCTCCGACGACCGACGCACCCCTTCCGCGGACGGCCTCACTCCCTCCGGGGACGGCCTCACTCCCTCCGGGGACGGCCTCACTCCCTCCGGGGACGGCCTCACTCCCTCCGGGGACGGCCTCACTCCCTCCGGGGACGGCCTCACTCCCTCCGGGGACGGCCTCCCGGCGGACGCCCCCGACCAGCGCGGCGCACCGGGGTCGGGCGACACCGCCGTCCCGCAGCAGGCCGGCGAGCAGACCCGGCGCAGCCCTCGCCCCCGCCCGGCGCCGGCGCGCGCCTGAGCCCACCCTCGCGCACCGGTCCGACCCCCCACACCCCGCGTCCCGGCAGGGGTGCCGGGCACCGCGACCCCGGGCGAGCTCCCACGGGCCCCGCGGGTCGCGGTGCGGGTCATCGGCGGCCGGGGTCATCGGCGGCCGGGTCATCGGCGGCCGGGGTCACCGGCGGCCGGGGTCACCGGCGGCCGGGGTCACCGGCGGCCGGGGTCACCGGCGGCCGGGGTCACCGGCGGCCGGGGTCACCGGCGGCGGATCCCCGGGCCGCGGCGGCCGCGCGCGTTCCAGCACGGCAGGTGCCAGTGCCGGCGGTCCTCCACGGTGCCCCACTCCCCCGAGGGCCAGGTCACGACGTGCCCGACGCCCGCCGGGATGAGCTGGTCGCAGCCCGGGCAGCGGTAGTCCTTCACCGACGAGCCGCCGGGGACGTGCCGGACGGCCCACTCGCCGTCGGGCCCCGCCTCGGCGCGGGTCACGATGCCCGACGACAGAGGTGCAGGCACGGCGCGGCCCCGCCCCCGTTGCGAGGGGCGGGGACGTCGTCCGCGTGCCATGTGCCCGACGGTAACGGCCGCGGCACCGCCACGCGGGCGGCGCCGCAGCGCGTCACAGATCGGCCGCACCGCCCGGGCGCCCCCGCCAGCGGCGCCCCGGGGGTTCAGCGGGCGGTGTAGTCCCGGAAGCCCTGGCCGGTCTTGCGGCCGAGCCGGCCCGCCGTGACCAGGTGCTCGAGCAGCGGGGCCGGGGCGAAGCCGGACTGGCGGAACTCGGCGAACAGCGACCGCTCGATGGCGAGCGACACGTCCAGGCCCACCACGTCGAGCAGCTCGAACGGCCCCATCGGCAGGGCGCACCCGGTCTTCATGGCCGCATCGATGTCGTCGGCCGTCGCGTAGTGCGCCTCGAGCATCTTCACCGCGTCGTTGAGGTACGGGAAGAGCAGCGCGTTCACGATGAAGCCGGCGCGGTCGCCACAGGAGACCGGCACCTTCTCCAGCTTCTGGCACAGAGCCAGCGCGGTCGCCGCGACCTCCGGCGCGGTGTTGATCGTGGAGACGACCTCGACCAGCTTCATCATCGGGGCGGGGTTGAAGAAGTGCAGCCCGAGCACGTCCCCCGGGCGGGTGGTGGCCGCGGCGCACTCCACGACCGGCAGCGACGACGTGGTGGTCGCGAGGATCGCACCCGGCTTGCAGATCTCGTCGAGCGCGCCGAACACGGCCCGCTTGACCTCGAGCTCCTCGGCGATGGCCTCGACGACGAGGTCGACGTCGGCGAAGTCCTCGAGCGAGGTGGTGCCGGTGATCCGGCCGAGCGTGGCGTCCCGGTCCTCCTCGGTGAGCTTGCCCCGCACCACGGCCTTGTCCAGCGCCGTGCGGATCCCGCCGATCGACGCCTCGACCTTGGAGTCACTGCGGCCGCGGACCACCACGTCGAACCCGGCCTTCGCGAACACCTGCACGATGCCGCTGGCCATCGTGCCCGTGCCGACCACGCCGACCCGCTGGACGTCGCGGGTCGGGACGTCCTCGGGCACGAGCGACCCGGGGGTCAGGGCGTCGGGCACGACCTTGCTGCTGTGCGGCTTCTCGTAGGTGTAGAAACCGCGGCCGCTCTTCCGGCCCAGCAGCCCGGCGGTGATCATCTGCTTGAACACCGGAGCCGGGGCGTGCATGAGGTTGCGCGACTGCGCGTACATCGTCTCGAGGATCTCGTACGCGGTGTCGAGACCGATGAGGTCGAGCAGCGCCAGCGGGCCCATCGGGTAGCCGCAGCCGTAGCGCATGGCGGCGTCGAGGTCCTCGCGGCTCGCGTAGCGCGACTCGTACATCCGCGCGGCGTGGTTGAGGTAGCCGAAGAGCAACGCGTTCGCGATGAACCCGGCGCGGTCGCCGATCACCACCGGCACCTTGTCCAGGGTGGCGGCGAAGGCCTGCAGGTCCTCCACCACGTCCGGCTCGGTGACGACCGTGCGCACCAGCTCGACGAGCTTCTGCACCGGCGCCGGGTTGAAGAAGTGCATTCCGACGACCTTGCCCGGGCGCGCGGTCCGCACGGACAGCTCAGTGACCGACAGCGACGACGTGTTCGACGCCAGGATCGTCTCCGGGCCGACGTGCTTGTCCACCTCGCCGAAGACGGACGCCTTCAGCTCGAGCGACTCCGGTACCGCCTCGACGACGAGGTCACAGGGGGCCAGGTCGGCCAGCGACGTGGTCGTGGTGATGCGGCCGAGCAGCTCGGCGGCCTGCTCCTCGGTGAGCTTGCCGCGCTCGATCGCCCGCCTCGTCGAGGTCTCCAGGTGCGCCTTCCCGCGCTCGACGGCGGCCGCGTCCACCTCGGCGGCGATCACGTCCAGGCCGTTGCGGGCGAACACCTCCACGATCCCCGCACCCATGGTGCCCAGGCCGACCACGCCGACCGTCCGGAACTCGCGTGCCACGCCGTTACCTCCCGCTGCCTCGAGGGTCTCTACAGAGCGGCAATCCTCTCATCCCCCACCGCTCGGCAACCCGCGCATGAGGCCGGGAACACCCCGTCCGGATGGCCGGTCTACCGGCCGTGACGTGCCCGGACGAGCCCGAGGAGGGTGCGCATGTGCGTCGCGGTCCGGGTGAAGCTGGTGACCGGCACGGGCAGGGCGAACCGCTGCCGGGCCACCGCCTGCGGCCGGGTGAACTCGCGCAGACCGTCCTCGCCGTGGATGCGGCCGAAGCCGGAGTCGCCGACCCCGCCGAAGGGCAGCGCCGGGATCCCCGCGAACGCGATCACACCGTTGACGCTCACCATGCCGCAGCGCAAGCCCTCGGCGATCCGCTCGCCCTCCTTCGCCGAGCCGGTGAACACGCTCGCACCCAGGCCGTAGCTCGTGCCGTTGGCCCGCCGGACCGCCTCGGCGACGTCGGGAACCCGGTTGACGACGATCAGCGGCCCGAAGGTCTCCTCGGTGACCGCGCAGGAGTCCTCCGGCACGTCGACGAGCACGACCGGTTCCACGAACGGTGCCCCGCCCGGGTTCTCCCGCACCGACCCCTCGCCGCCGACGACCGCGCGGCCGCCCTTCTCCAGCGCGTCCCGGACGTGCCGGCGCACGACCTCGGTCTGCGAGGCCATCGTCATCGGCCCGAACCGGGCGCCGGCCCGCAGCCCGCGCGCCTTCGCGACCAGCGCGGCGACGAACTCCTCGGCGACCGGGTCGACGACGTACACCCGCTCGACGCCCACGCACGTCTGGCCGGCGTTGGACATCCCGCCCCACACGGCGGCGTCGGCGGCGGCCTCGAGGTCCGCGCCGGCGTCGACGATCAGGGCGTCCTTGCCGCCGCACTCGATGAGCACCGGGGTGAGGGTCTCGGCACAGGCGGCCATGACCCGCTTGCCGGTGGCCGTCGAGCCGGTGAAGGCGATCTTGCCGATGCCCGGGGCGCGGCAGAGCGCGGCCCCGGTCTCGCCGAAGCCGGTCACGACCTCCAGGAGGGCCTTCTCCGGGACCGCGTCCGCCAGCGTCCGGCCGAGTATCTCGCCGACGCCCGGGGTGAGCTCGCTCGGCTTGAACACGACGGTGTTGCCCGCGGCGAGCGCGTAGGCGATCGAGCCCATCGGCGTGAAGACCGGGTAGTTCCACGGCCCGATCACGCCGACCACCCCGACCGGCGGGTAGCCCAGGGTCGCGGACTGGTTGGCGCCGAGCAGGCCCGGCGACACCTTCCGCCGGCCGAGGGTCTTCTTGGCGTGCTTCGCCGCCCAGTCGACGTGGTCGATCGCGAGGACCAGCTCGAGCCGGGCGTCGTCGAGCGGCTTGCCGGTCTCGGCGGAGACCACGCCCGCGACTTCGTCCAGCCGCGCGACCAGCGCCTTCTTCCAGGCGAGCAGCCGCTCGCGGCGGCCGTCGAAGCCCAGCCCGCGCCACCACCGGGCGGCCTCCTCGGCCCGGGCGACCGCGGCGAGCACCTCGGCCTCGCCGTGCACCGGGTGCGATCCGACGACCTCACCGGTCCGCGGGTCGAGCGAGTCGAAGGTGTCGGTGCTGGTGCTGGTGCTGGTGCTGGCCGGAGCCTCGGTGCTGGCGGTCACGTCGGTCAGGGTAGGGCGGCGGGCAGGGGCCGCGTGTGCCTCGGGCGTCCCGGGCGGACCATCCCGGCTAACCCCGGGAGGCCACGGCCCGGCCCCGCAGGGGCGGGACGCGGCGCTGCGCGGACCCCTCCCCCCGCACAGGGCCGCGCCCCGCGTCCGCGCGGGGACGCGGGTCCCCGGCGCACCCGCGCGGACGAGAAACCTATAACGCGTTCCAGCTACTCCACAACGCGAACGGGTTGGGCTAACCTCCGCCGATGGCCGACGGGCAGCCCGGGCGACGCGCGGAGCGCAACGCCGAGACGCGGGCCGCCGTCCTCCGCTCGGCGGAGGAGCTGTTCTCCGCACAGGGCTGGCAGGGCACCCGGATGACGGAGGTCGCGGCCCGGGCCGGTGTCGCGCTCGGGACGCTCTACCACCACTTCGGCAGCAAGCACGCGCTCATCGCCCATCTCTTCGCGCCGCGGATCGCCACGGCGGCGACGCGGGTCGAGCACCAGGTCGCGGCCGGCGCGGACCCGTACGACGTGGTCCGGTCGGCAGTCGACGAGATGGCGCAGTTGCTGAAGGCCCGCCGCACCCTCTCGTTCGCGCTCTTCGCGGCGCTGTACGAGGACGCCATCCGCAACGACGGCCCGCCGCGGGGTCCTGACGACAGCCGGATGATCGCCCAGATCCCACTGATCCTGGACGCCGCCCTGCGGTACGCCGCGGGCGCGCTCGGCCTCGACCTCGACGTGGACCGGACCGCGCGGTACCACACCAACGCCATGCTCCTGCAGGTGCTGATCCACCCGGAGAACACCACCGCGGATCTGCGCGACTTCGTGCTGGTCCAGCTGCGGGGAGCGCTGCCGGCCCCGCCGGGCGGTTCAGAAGAGCCGCAGGTCCTTGGGGTCCGCGCCCCGTAGTGCGTCGTAGTCCACGGTGACGCAGCGGATCCCCCGGTCCTCGGCCAGCGTGCGCGCCTGCGGCTTGATCTGCTGCGCCGCGAACACCCCGCTGACCGCGCCGAGCAGCGGGTCGCGGTTCATCAGCTCGAGGTAGCGGGTCAGCTGCTCGACCCCGTCGATCTCCCCGCGCCGCTTGACCTCGATCGCGACGTGCGCGCCCGCGGGGTCGCGGCAGAGCAGGTCGACCGGGCCGATCGCCGTCATGTACTCGCGACGGACCAGGGTCCAGCCCTCGCCGAAGGTCTCGGGGTGCGCGGCCAGGAGCTCCTGCAGGTGCGCCTCGACGCCGTCCTTCACCAGGCCGGGGTCCACGCCCAGCTCGTGCGAGGAGTCGTGCAGCACCTCGTCGATGGTGATCACCAGCGACTCGTCGGCCTTGTTGCGCACCGTCCAGACGCCCGGCTCCTCGGTGAGCCAGCACGGCGGGCTCATCCAGTTCAGCGGCTTGTAGGCGCGGTCGTCGGCGTGCACGCTCACCGATCCGTCCGCCTTGACCAGCAGCAGCCGCGGGGCCATGGGCAGGTGTGCGGTGAGCCGGCCGACGTAGTCCACCTGGCAGCGGGCGATGACGAGGCGCACGGCCCGTCACCCTAGAGGGGCGTTGCGTTCGGCCAGCGCCCGCCCGTGCTCGGCGAGCATCGCCCGCAGCTCGGGCGGCTCGAGCGCCTCCACCTCCCCGCCCAGCGCGACGAGCTGGCCGGCCGCGACCCGCAGCGACTCGACGTCGAGCCGCACCTCGCGCCGGCCCTCGGCGTCGGGCTCGCCGGCCGCGGTGACGGCGGCGTGCGCGGCCTCCGCGTCGGTGACGTGCGGCAGGGCCCGCAGCCCGGCGGGCGAGAGCCGGAGCCGCACGGTCTCGCGCAGCATCGACGCGGCGAACCGGGCCGCCGACTCCGCCCACCAGGCCGGGAGGTCGAAGTCCGTCGGCCGCTCGAACGTCTCCCCCAGCGGCTCGGCCTCGGTGATCCGGGCGGCCCGGTAGGTGCGGACGTCGTCCCCGACCCGCGCGACGAGATACCAGACCCCCGCCTTGAGCACGAGCCCCAAGGGCTCCACCTCCCGGTGCCCGGAGGCGGAGCTTGCGGAGCCGACCGTCGACCCCGAGGCGGAGCTTGCGGAGCCGACCGTCGACCCGGAGGCGGAGCTTGCGGAGCCGACCGTCGACCCCGAGGCGGAGCTTGCGGAGCCGACCGTCGACCCCGAGGCGGAGCTTGCGGAGCCGACCGTCGACCCCGAGGCGGAGCCCGCCGAGCCGACCGTCGACCCCGGAGGGCGCCCGTACACGATCCGCACCCGGCGCTGCTCCCAGAGCGCCTGGGCGAGCACGGCGAGGTGGGTGACCTCGGCCGGGTTCTGGAACCAGCCCGGCGCGTCGAGGTGCACCCGCTCGGCGACGGCGCGGGCGTGTGTGCGCAGCCCCTCCGGCAACGTCGCGAGGATCTTGGCCTGGGCCCCGGCCAGCGCCGCGCCCAGGCCCAGCTCGGCCAGCAGCTGCGGCGCGCCCATGGTGAGCATCGCCGCGGCCTCCTGCGCGGTCAGCCCGTCGAGCCGGGTCCGCCAGCCCTCGACGAGCCGGATCCCGCCGCCCGGCCCGGGCTCGGTCCAGATCGGCACGCCCACCTCGGTCAGCGAGGCGACGTCCCGGTAGATCGTCCGCTCGGACACCTCCAGCTCGGCGGCCAGCTCGGCGGCCGTGGCCGAGCGGCGACGCTGCAGCACGAAGAGCAGGGCCATCAGCCGGGTCGCGCGCACGGCCCGATCGTCGCAGGTGGGAGGCTGACCGTGTGGAGACCCTCTCGACCCGGCAGGTCTACGCGAACAATTGGATGACCGTCCGGGAGGACGCCGTCCGTCGTCCCGACGGCTCGGACGGCGTCTACGGCGTGATCGACAAGCCCACGTACGCCCTCGTGATCCCCCGCGACGGCGACCGGCTGCACCTCGTGGAGCAGTTCCGCTACCCGATCGGCCTGCGGCGCTGGGAGTTTCCCGCCGGCACCGCGCCCGACCGCGCCGCCCAGGACCCCGCCGAGCTGGCCGTCCGGGAGCTCGTCGAGGAGACCGGGCTGCGGGCCGGCCGGATGGAGAAGATCGGCACGCTCGACGTCGCCCCCGGGATGTCCAGCCAGCGCGGGCACGTCTACCTCGCCACCGAGCTCACCGAGGGCGAGGCACAGCGCGAGCACACCGAGCAGGACATGCGGCAGGCCTGGTTCACGATCGCCGAGTTCGAGGCGATGGTCGCGGCCGGCGAGATCACCGACGCCCAGTCCGTCGCCGCCTACATGCTGCTGGTCCTCCACGACCGCCGACCGTGAGCCGCACCATGGAACCATAACGCGCTCTTCCGGCCCCGGATCTCGCGTTATGGAGCCATAATGCGCTCTCTTCCGACCCCGAACGCCGCGTTATGGAGCCATAACGCGCTCTTCCGGCCCCGGATCTCGCGTTGTGGAACCATGATGCGTCACGCGCTGGGTCAGAGGCGGACGGGGAGGGCGGCGAGGCGGCGGAAGCCGGGGACCGGCTCCCAGACCAGCTCCTCGGGCGGGACGGCGAGCTCCAGGGACGGGAAGCGGGTGAACAGCGCCCGCAGCGCCACCTCACCCTCCTGCCGCGCGAGGGCCGCCCCGAGGCAGTAGTGCGCGCCGTGGCCGAACCCGAGGTGCCCCTCCCCGCGCTCGGCCCGCCGCCCGACGTCGAACGTCTCGGGGTCGGCGAACTCGCGCGGATCACCGTTGGCGGCGGCCAGGACGGGCAGGACGGCGGCCCCGGCCGGGATCTCCACCCCACCGATCTCGACGGGCTCGGTGGCGTAGCGCAGCTCGGTGATGCTGACCGGCCCGTGGACCCGCATCAGCTCGTGCACGGCGGTGGGCCACAGGTCCGGGTCGTCGCGCAGCCGGGCGAGCTGGTCGGGGTGGGTCAGCAGGGCGGCGACCGAGTTCGCGATCAGGTGCGCGGTGGTCTCGTGGCCGGCGAAGACCAGCGCGAGGACCATGCTGACCAGCTCGAACTCGGTGAGCCGGTCGCCGCGTCCGTGGTCGGCCCCGGAAGCTCCGCCTCCGTCCTCGTCGTGCGTGCGGATCAGGGCGCCGAGCAGGTCGTCCGTGGGCTCGGCCCGTCGGCGCGCGATCAGACCGTGGATGTGGTCGACGGCGGCGCGCAGCGCGCCGGGCACCCGCGCCGGGTCGGTCGACACCAGGTCCCGGCCCCACACGTGCCAGGCCGCGCGGTCCTCCTCGGGGATCCCGACGAGCTCGCAGATCACCGTGATGGGCAGCGGGTACGCGTAGGCCTCGACCAGGTCGATCGGCTGCGGCGCGCCGGCGAGCCCGTCGAGCAGCCCGTTCGTGATCTCCTCCACGCGCGGCCGCAGGTCACCGACCCGGCGCACGGTGAAGGCGCGGGAGACGAGCTTGCGCAGCCGGGTGTGGTCGGCGCCGTCGACGGTCACCACGCTGCGGGTCATGTACTCCGCGAGGTCCGCGGTGATCCCCATCGCCGTCATCATCTCCTGGCGGCTGTCCCGTCCGCCCGGTACCGACGCCGGGTCGCTGACGAACCGCGGATCGCCCAGCACCGCGCGCACGTCCGCGTAGCGGGTCACGAGCCAGATCGGCGGCTCGTCGCCGCTCAGCCCGAACCGGCTGCGCAGCACGGGCGCCTGCTCGCGCAGGCGGCCGAACACGTGCCAGGGGTCGGCGAGGAGTTCCGGGTCGGTGAGGGCGGGCGCGTCGAGCACGGCCATGGTGGTCACCTGGTTTCGCTCAGGGTGGGCAGATCGTCGAGCAGCGAGCGCAAGAGCGCGGCGCACTCCGCCGCGCACTCGGGTGTGAGCGGCGGCCCCGGGCTCTCCAGGGCGCTCCGTAGGGCGTGTTCGAGCAGGTCCGCGCGGGTGTCCGGATCCTCCGGCCCGGGTGCGGCGGGCATGCCGTCCAGGAAGAAGAAGCCGGTGGTGACGGCGCTGAACACGTGCATCTGCGAGTCGATCGGCAGATCGTCGGGCATCCGGCCCGCCTCGCGCACGAGCCCGAACCAGCGCCGGCCCATCTCGGTGCGCCTGGCGGTGAGGTCGCCGAGGGTGCCGGCGGCCTCGTGCGCGAGCCGGCCGAGCACCTCCGGATCGCCGAGGTAGAGCGGTCGGGTGATCGGGTCGTCGAGCAGTTCGCGGTAGAGCGATCGGACGGCGCGCGCAGGCAGCGCCTCGGCGGGATCGGCCTCCATCCGCTCGGCCATCCGCGCGATCACCCTGCGGTGGCTGCGCAGCAGAACGGCGAGGAAGAGCGCCTCTTTGGTGCGGAAGTGCAGGTAGACGGTGCCCTTGCCGATGCCCGCCCCGCGCGCGACCTCGTCGATCGTCACGCGCTGGTACCCCCAACGGACCAGCAGGCCGGCGGCCGCATCGAGGAGGCGGTCCTCGCGTGCCGCCTCCGCCGACGCCGTGACTGGAAGGGCGGGTCCGGTCATATGGTCACGGTAGACCCGTGCCGGCGGCTCGTCCAGCTACCGTGAGCCCATGGGTTACGAGCACCTCCTGGTCAAGGAGGACGGGGACACCGTCCGCATCACCATGAACCGGCCGGAACGGCGCAACGCACTCTCCGAGGACCACCTCCGCGAGCTGCTCGACGCGTTCGAGACCGCCGGCGGCAGCGACGCGACCGGGATCGTGCTCGGCGCGCAGGGCAAGGCCTTCTCGGCGGGGCACGACTTCGCCGACGTCGCCGCGCGGGACCTCAAGGGCGTCCGGGAGCTGCTGACCCTGTGCACCGAGCTCATGCAGACCATCCAGGCCGTGCCGCAGGTCGTGGTGGCCAAGGTGCAGGCCGTTGCGACGGCGGCCGGCTGCCAGCTCGTCGCCACCTGCGACCTGGCCGTCGCGGCCGAGTCGGCGGCCTTCGCGCTGCCCGGCGGCAAGGGCGGCTGGTTCTGCCACACCCCGGCGGTCCCGGTGGCGCGCAACGTCGGCCGCAAGCGACTGATGGAGCTGGCCCTGACCGGCGACCCGATCGACGCCCGCACGGCCGCGGACTGGGGCCTGGTCAACCACGTCGTGCCCGACGGGGAGCTCGACATCCGCACGGACGAACTGCTCGCCCGCGCGACCCGCGGCAGCCGGTTCGGCAAGGAGGTCGGCAAGCAGACGCTCTACGCGCAGCTCGACCGCCCGGAGGCGGACGCCTACGCCGTCGCGGTCGAGGTCATGGCCGCGATGTCCCAGTCCGCCGGGGCCAAGGAGGGCATGGCCTCGTTCCTGGAGAAGCGCCGCCCGGTCTGGCCGGATTAGCCGGGTCCGGGCGGGCGGCTACCCTTCGGCGCGATGCACCTGGTCTCCCGACGATCGCTCCTCGCGGGGGCGGCCGCGCTCGGAGGCGCCGCCGCGCTGGCGGGATGCGGGTCCCGCGCGGCCTCGGCGCTCGAGCGCATGCAGGACGACGGCGTGGCCCGCATCGGCATCGCGGGCGAGCGGCCGTACGGCTACTCGGCCACGGACGGCACGGTCACCGGCGAGGCTCCCGCGGTCGCCCGGGCCGTCCTCGCCGGACTCGGGGTCGGCGGGCTCGAGGCGATCCAGGTCCCGTTCGACCGGCTGCTCGACGCCCTGCTCGCCGAGCAGTTCGACATCGTCACCGCCGGCACCACGATCACCCCGGAGCGGTGCGCCCGGGTCGCGTTCTCCCAGCCGGACTTCGTGGCCCCGTTGGCTTTCCTGGTCGCCGAGGGCAATCCGCTCGGGATCCGGACGTTCGACGGCGTGCGGCGCGCGGGTGTGCCCCTCGGGGTGCTGTCCGGCTCGGCGGAGCACGAGTACGCGCTCGCGGCCGGGGTGTCGCCGGAGGCGATCCGCACCTACGACGGGCAGAGCACGCTGTTCCGCGCGGTCGTCGTCGGCGACGTCCCGGCCGCCGTCCTCACCCGGCTCTCCCTGCTCGACGCACTGGCCCGCAACCCCGGCGCGCCGGTGGAGGTCACCCCGGGCGTCGCCGCGTTGGTCAACGCCGACGGCGAGCGGGTCTTCCCCATGGGCGCCTTCGCCTTCCGCCCGGAGGACACCGCCCTGCGCACGGCCTTCGACGTGGGCCTGCACGACCTGCAGTCGTCGGGCCGCTGGCTGGAGATCGTGCGGCCCTTCGGCTTCACCGCCGAGAACCTCCCGCCCCCCGGCGTCACCACCGGGTCCCTCTGCGCCGGTCAGCCCGGGCTGTGAGGCGGGCGCCGGCCCTCGGTCGTCCGGCCCCGGTCGTTCACAGCCCTCAGTGGTTCAGCACCGCGTGCAGGAAGTCCTTGGTGCGCTGGTGGTCCGGGTCGGTGAACAGCTTGTCCGGAGGCGCGTCCTCGAGCACGCGGCCGCCGTCGAACATCATCACCCGGTGCGAGAAGTCCCGGGCGAAACCCATCTCGTGCGTCACGCAGAGGATGGTGATGTCGGTCGTCTCGCCGATGTCCTGCAACAGCTTGAGCACCCCGGCGACGAGCTCGGGGTCCAGCGCGGAGGTCACCTCGTCGAGCAGCAGGACGTCGGGCCGCATCGCCAGCGCCCGGGCGATGGCGACCCGCTGCTGCTGGCCGCCCGAGAGCTGCGTGGGGTGGGCGTCGATCCTGTCCTTGAGCCCGACGAGATCGAGCAGCTCCTCCGCTCGGGCGCTCGCCTCGTCCTTCGAGAGTCCGAGCACGCGGGTCGGGCCCTCGCACAGGTTGCCCCGCACGGTCATGTTCGGGAACAGGTTGAACTGCTGGAAGACCATGCCGATGTGCTTGCGGACCTCGCGCAGGTACTTCTCCCGGGGCTCCACCAGCTTGCCGTTGCGCTCCTCGTGGGACAGGTAGCGCCCGCCCACGGAAATCGTGCCCTCGTTGAGCTTCTCGAGGGTCATGAGCAGCCGCAGGATCGTCGTCTTGCCCGATCCCGACGGGCCGATCAGGGTGACGTGCTCCCCCGGCGCGACGGTGAAGCTCAGCTCCTTGAGGACCACGTTGGGCCCGAAACGCTTCTCCACGCCGTCGAACACGATCATGGGCTCGGTGGTGGTGTCATGCGGCGACACGGCGGCGCTCCAGTCGTCGGACCAACATGGACGCCGGGTAGCTCAGCAGCAGGAAGAGCAGCCCGGCGATGGTGTAGGGCTCCACGTAACGGAAGGTGACCGAGCCGATCTCGCGCGCGGCGTTGACCACCTCGATCACCCCGATGGCCAGCAGCAACGGCACCTCCTTGAACATCGAGATGACGTAGTTGCCCAGCGCCGGCAGCACGCGTGGGATCGCCTGCGGGAGGATCACGCCGGTCCAGGTGCGCGAGCGGGGCAGCGACAGCGCGGTGGCGGCCTCCCACTGTCCCTTCGGGATCGCGTCGATGCCGGCGCGGTAGACCTCGGAGGTGTAGGTCGCGTAGTGCACGCCGAGGGCGAACACGCCCACGACGAAGGCGCTCAGCGTGATGCCGAACTGCGGCAGCACGAAGAACAGGAAGAAGATCTGCACCAGCAGCGGCGTCGACCGGACGAACTCGACGAACCCCCAGAGCACCTGGTCCAGGACCGGGATGTGCGCCCGGCGCAGGATCGCGATCACCAGCCCCAGCAGCAGCGCGACCACCGAGCCCAGCAGCGTGATCTCGATCGTGGTGACCAGCGCGAGCAGCAGGTCGGGGAGGATGTCGAACGCGTAGTTCCAGTCCCACAGGGGCATCAGGCACCTCCCACCGGGTCGGGGACCTTCGAGGCCGGGGGCCCGGAGCCCGACTTCGACGGGCGGCGACCGAGCCGACGACCCGCGGCCGCCTCCAGCCCGCGCATGATCAGCGTGATCAACGCCGCGAGCACCAGGTAGATCAGCAGCATCACCACGAAGATCAGGACGATGTCGGCGCCGAAGTTCGGCACGAGCACCTCCCGGCCCTGCCGGGTCACCTCGGGCACCGTGATCAGCGCGAGGATGGCCGTGGACTTCAGCAGCTGGATGAACAGGTTGTTCATCGGCGGCAGCATCTCCATCACCGCCTGGGGCAGGATCACCCGGCGCATCCGCTGGGCCGGGGACAGGCTCAGGGCGATCGCGCCCTCGTACTGCGCCCGGGGCACCGACTGGATGGCGCCGCGGACGATCTCGGCCCCGTAGGCCCCGTGGTTGAGCCCGAGGACGAGCACGCCCGCCCAGAGCGGGAGGAGCTGGAAGCCGATGAGGACCGGGAGCACGAAGTAGATCCAGAACAGCTGGACGACCTCCGACGTGCCCCGGAAGCCCTCGACGTACACCCGGGTGAGGCCCCGGACCGTCTTGCTCGGCGACAGCAGAAGCAACCCCGCCACCAGGGACAGCACGATCGTGAGCGCGATGCCGCCGAAGGTGGCGATCACCGTGTACGGCAGCCCCACGAGCAGGACCGAGACGATGGTGGGGAGGTTGTCGAACACCCGGACCGCCGGATCAGCTCGCCGTGCAGAGCGACTGGGTCGTGACGTCGGGACCGGGCAGGTTGTCCTCGCTGAAGCCGAAGGGCTGGACGATCTCCAGCCACCGGCCGCTCTGGTGCAGCTGGGTGAGCGCGTTGTTGAACTCGTTGAGGATGTCGTCGCTGCCCGTGCGGAACACGAAGGCCCCCGCCGAGACCTGCTCCTGGCCGTCGATCACCGGGAAGAAGCCCTTGGTGACCTCGACGTTCGCGCCCGGGTTCTTCGCGACGAGGTCGTTGAGCGAGATGTTGGTCAGGGCCGCGGCGTCGACGCGGTCCGCGGTCACCGCCTGCAGCAGGGTGTTCTGGGCGTCGAACACCTGGATCTGCCCGTCCGGGACGCCCGCGCTCTGGGCGTAGCCCTGCTCCACGGCGCCGCTGAGCACGGCGAGCCGGAGGTTCTTGTTCTTGATGTCGTCGAACGTGGCGATGTTCTGCGGGTTGCCCGCAGGCACCAGGAACGCCGTCGGCGCGGTGTAGTCCGGCACCGAGAACGCGGCACTCTGGCAGCGCTCCGGGGTGATGAACATCCCGGCCGTCACCATGTCGAACTGGTTGGCGTTCAGCCCGGGGATGAGCGATCCGAAGTCGACGGTCGTCGCCTGGATGTCGTTGATGCCGATCTGCTGCAGTACCGCCCGGGCGACCTCGACGGACTCGCCGGTGACCTTGCCGGTCTCGTCCGTGAAGCCGTAGGGCGCCTCGTTCGCGATGCCGACGCGGATCGTGCCGCTCTGCCGCGCCGACTCCAGCAGGCTGCCGCCGCCCGACCCGCCGGTGTTGGTCTGGGTGCAGGCGCTCAGGAGCACGGGGCCCCCGATCGCGACGGCCCCGGCCATCGCGGTGCGACGGAAGAAGTCTCGGCGGTTCCAGGCGGATCCGGACATGGCAAGCCCCTTTCGGCGGCATCTTCGTCGAGCGGCCGAACCGGGCACTTCCGCGCGCCGGCAACCGGCAACGGAGATCGAACCTAGGTGGTCGATCATGGGTGGTCAAAGGCTGGCGGCGCTCACGGAGTGTCGTTACGCGACCGCAACAAACCGCCACGATGTGCACCGATGCACGAGGAAGCCGGTTGCGGAGAGTGATCGTGGCCGTCGGCGACGGCGGCTGGCCGGGCCCGGACGGCGCGCATACGGGAGGATCACCCCATGGCACTTCGCATCGCGGGCCTGCCCGTCCCGGGCCCCTCGGACCTGCTCGACGGGGCGCGCACCGTCGCCGGGTGGACGGGCGAGGCCGTCGGTGTCGCGGCCGGGCTTCCCGAACGCACCGTGGGCCTGCTCGACGAGGTCTCCACCCTGCTCGCCCGGGTCAACGGCATCGCGGGCCGGGTCGAGGGGCTGCTCGACCGGGTCGACGGCATCGCGGACCGGGCCGACGGGCTGATCGGTCAGGTCGAGGGCGTCGCGGGGACGGCCGAGGCCCTGATCGCGAAGGTCGACCGCACCGCCGCCGACGCCGCCGCGCTGATCACCCGGGTCACCACGACCGCCTCCGACGCCGAGGCGCTCGTCGTGCGCGTCGGCGTGGTGGCCGAGGAGGCCGAGGGGCTGCTCGCCGCCGTCCGTGGTACCGCGGGCACCGCCGACGAGCTCATCTCCCGGGTCTCGGGCACCGCAGGCTCGGCCGAGGAACTCATCACCCGGGTCGCCGGCACGGCAGGCTCGGCCGAGGAACTCATCACCCGGGTCGCCGGCACGGCAGGCTCGGCCGAGGAACTCATCACCCGGGTCGCCGGGACGGCCACGTCGGCCGGCGAGCTTATCGGTCGGGTCCAGCGCACGGCGGCGTCCGCGGAGGACCTCGTCGAGCGCGTCGGGACGGTCGCGGAGGAGGCCGAGCGGATCGTCGGGTCCGCGGGCTCGGTGGCCGACGACGCCCGCACGATCGTGGCCGGGGCGGGTGCGGTGGCCGACGACGCCTCGGGCGTGGTGCGGCGCGCCGCCGCCGTCGCCGACCGCGCCGACCACCTGGTCGGCGACGCCTCCGGGCTCTCCGAGCAGGCCGGCGCCCTGCTGGCGACCTATCGCCCCATCGCGGAGCGGGCGGCCCCGCTGGCGACCCGGTTCGTCGACGAGTTCTCCGAGGAGGAGCTGCACGCGGCGATCCGCATGGTCGACCAGCTCCCGGCGCTGACCGAGCACCTGGAGACGGACATCATGCCGATCCTCGCGACCCTCGACCGCGTCGGCCCGGACGTCCACGAGCTGCTCGACGAGCTCAAGGGCGTCCGGCAGGCCATCAACGGCATCCCGGGCTTCGGCTTCTTCCGCCGCCGCGGCGAGGAGCGCGAGGACGCCTGACGGGGCCGGCGCCGCCGGGGATCACCCCGGGCAGGGCGCTCTGCCCGTCGCCGCGGAACTCGGGCCGCCGTCCGCCGTCCGTGATCCCCGTCCCCGGGCAGCAGACCGGTCGCGATCCGAACGGTCCCCTGCCCGGCCCGGGGAATCAGCTGGGCACGTCCAGCCCGTGCTGGCGGCGGACGAGGGTGACGATCTCGTCCATCATCTCGGTGAGCTGGTAGTCCTTCGGCGTGAAGACGGCGGCGACGCCCTTCTGCTTCAGCACCGTCGCGTCCTCGGCCGGGATGATCCCGCCGACGATGACGGGGACGTCGTCGGCACCCTGGGCGCGCAGGCCCTCGACGACCGCCGGCACGACCTCGAGGTGCGAACCGGACAGCACCGACAGCCCGACGACGTGCACGCCCTCCTGCACCGCCGCCGCCACGATCTGCGCCGGCGTCAGCCGGATGCCCTGGTAGACGACCTCGAAGCCGACGTCGCGGGCCCGCACGGCGACCTGCTCGGCGCCGTTGGAGTGGCCGTCCAGCCCGGGCTTGCCCACCAGCATGCGCAGTCGCGATCCCAGCTCGTCGCCGGTCGCCCGGACCCGCTCGCGCACCTCTGCGATCTCCACGGCCGCCTCCCCCGAGGCCACGGCGGCCGACACCCCGGTCGGCGCCCGGAACTCCCCGAACACCTCGCGCAGCGCCCCGGCCCACTCGCCGGTGGTGACGCCCGCCTTGGCGCAGTCGATCGAGACCTGCATGAGGTTCTCGTCCGTCTTGGCCGCGTCCCGCAGCCTCGTCAGCGCCTCCGACACCGCGGCCTGGTCCCGGGAGGCCCGCCACCGGGTGATCGCGGCGATCGCGGCGGCCTCGGTCGCCGGGTCGACGGTCTCGATCGCGGCGGCGTCGCCCTGCAGCGGGCTGGGCTCGGTCGTCTCGAACCGGTTCACGCCGACCACGACGTCCTCGCCGGACTCGATCCGACGGCGTCGCTCGGCCAGGGCCGTGACCAGCTCGCCCTTCATGTAGCCGTTCTCCACGGCGGCGACGGCCCCGCCCATCTCCTGGACGCGGTCGATCTCCGCCTGCGCGGCCTCGACCAGCTCGGCCACCTTGGCCTCGACGACGTGCGAGCCCGCGAAGATGTCCTCGTACTCCAGCAGGTCGGTCTCGTACGCGAGCACCTGCTGCATGCGCAGCGCCCACTGCTGGTCCCACGGCCGCGGCAGGCCGAGCGCCTCGTTCCACGCGGGGAGCTGGATCGCGCGGGCGCGCGCGTCCTTCGACAGGGTCACCGCGAGCATCTCCAGCACGATCCGCTGGACGTTGTTCTCCGGCTGGGCCTCGGTGAGCCCCAGCGAGTTGACCTGCACGCCGTAGCGCAGCCGCCGCTGCTTGGGGTTCTCCACCCCGTAGCGCTCGCGGGTGATCGTGTCCCACAACCGGCCGAGGGCGCGCATCTTGCACATCTCCTCGACGAACCGCAGCCCGGCGTTGACGAAGAACGAGATCCGCCCGACGACGTCGCCGAAGCGCTCCTGCGGCACCTGCCCGGAGTCGCGCACCGAGTCCAGCACCGCGATCGCCGTGGACAGCGAGTAGGCCAACTCCTGCGCCGGCGTCGCGCCCGCCTCCTGCAGGTGGTAGCTGCAGATGTTGATCGGGTTCCACTTCGGGATCTCGGTGACCGACCACGCCACCATGTCCGTGATCAACCGCAGGCTCGGCGCCGGCGGGAACACGTAGGTCCCACGGGACAGGTACTCCTTGACGATGTCGTTCTGCGTGGTGCCCGCGAGCTTGGCGCGCACCTGGGCGTGGTCCAGCCCGGACGCCTCCGCCTGCTCCTCCGCCACGGCGACGTACAGCGCCAGCAGCCACATCGCCGGTGCGTTGATCGTCATCGAGGTGTTGGCCTCGGCGACCGGGATGCCGTCGAAGAGCGTCCGCATGTCGCCGATGTGGCTGACCGGCACCCCGACCTTGCCCACCTCTCCCTTGGCGAGCTCGTCGTCCGGGTCGTACCCGGTCTGGGTCGGCAGGTCGAACGCGACGGACAGACCCGTCTGGCCCTTGGCGAGATTGCGCCGATAGAGCGCGTTGGACTTCTCCGCCGACGAGTGACCGGCGTAGGTCCGGATCACCCAGGGGCGGTCGCGCTCTCGGTCGGTCGGGTACGGCACCGGACACCTCCACGTCGAAGACGCCCCGGATCGTACTGGCCGGTAGCCTCCGCCACCCCAGTCGAACGGGCCTCGTCACATCGGTCTGGGTGGAAAACTACGCGATCCGCGCGAGAAAGTACGCACCCCGGTGACGAGCCCTCCGAACGGAGGGGTTCTCCGGACCCGGTGGTACTTCGCCTCAGACCCGGTGGTACTTCGCGTCGAAGAAGCAGAAGAGGCCGTAGGCCGCGATCCCCACCGCGACCAGTCCCAGCAGCACGACGCCGAAGGGCTGGCCGGCGAGCGTCTTGAGCGCGCTGTCGAGGCCGTTGGCCTTGGCCGGGTCGAAGGTGACGGCCGCGGACACGATCAGGCCGCCCAGCACGCCGATCGCGATCCCCTTGGCGATGTAGCCGACCTGGCCGGTCCGCTCGTCGACCGTGCGCGCGTGCGGGTCGACCCCGGCGAGGTCCTGGTCCTCGGTGAACTTCTTCTTCGCGCCGTGCCAGATCATCACGCCGCCGCCGATCACCACGCCGACGCCGACGATCGCGACGATGACCTGCCCGCCCGGCAGACCGAGCACGCCCGCGGTGGCCTTGCTGCCGCCGCCGCCCTGCGCGCTCCCCTGCACCGCGGCCCGCGCGGTGAGGACGGCCAGCGCCGCGTACACGACGGCCTGCCCGGCGCTGACCAGCCGCTTGACCAGCTTCTTCTTGCCCTCCTCGACGTAGCCGAAGCCGAACAGCGCGTTCGACGACCGCCACAGCACGACCGCCACGAAGCCGACGAACAGCACCCACAGCAGCACCCGGCCGAGAGGCTGCTGCGCGAGCGTGCTGACCGCCCCGCTCTGGTCGGCCTCGCCGCCGTCGCCCAGCGCGACCTGCAGGGCGAGCCAGGCGATGAGCAGGTGCAGGACGCCGTTGGCGGCGATCCCCACGCGCGCACCCTTGCGCACCGGCTCGCTGCGAGCGGCCTTCGCGGCCTGCCGGTGGGCGCCGCGGGCCGCCGTGCCGACGGAGCCGGCGACCTCGCCCAGCCCGTCGACGACCCCGCCGCCCGACGTGCCGTCCGACGCCCGGTCCGGGCTCCACCCCTCGCCGTGCCGGCGCGAGGTGCGGGGCGAACGCTCAGGGCTGGCGTCGGTCATCGATACCTCCGGAGGGTCACGCGTCCGGGTGAGAAGCCACCCGGAGTGACGCGGACTGTCGCACGTCGGGACGTACTCGGCATCCCGGACTGCTCCGACCGGTGGGCGACGGCCTAGCGCTCGGGGTCCGCCGACACCCGCCGGATGCCCGCCCCCAGGGAGGTCAGGTTCTCGACGAACCGGGGGTAGCCGCGGTCGATGTGGTCGACGTCCCAGACCTCGGTCACGCCGTCCGCGCACAGCCCCGCGAGTACGAGGCCCGCACCGGCCCGGATGTCGCTGGCCCACACCGGGGCGCTGGAGAGCCGCTCCACCCCCCGCACGACGGCGTGGTGGCCGTCGGTGCGGGCGTCGGCGCCCAGCCGGACCATCTCGTCGACGAACCGGAAGCGCGCCTCGAACACGTTCTCGGTGATCATCGAGGTGCCGTCGGCGACCGCGGAGAGGGCGATCGCCATGGGCTGCAGGTCGGTGGCGAATCCCGGGTACGGCAGCGTCACGAAGTCGACGGCCCGGGGCCGGCCGGACACCGACACCGAGAACTCGTCGACGCCGGTGCGGGTCTCGGCCCCGGCGCTGCGCAGTTTGTCCAGCACGAGGTCGAGGTGGTGCGGGTCGACCCCGCGGACCGTGACCTCGCCGCGCGTCATCACCGCGGCGAAGGCCCAGGTCGCACCGACGATCCGGTCGCCGATCACGCGGTGGGTGGTCGGCTGCAGGCGCGGGACGCCGTGCACGGTCAGCGTCGAGGAGCCGACGCCCTCGAGCGTCGCGCCCATCTGCTGCAGCATCACGCACAGGTCCACGATCTCGGGTTCCCGTGCGGCGTTGTCGATGACGGTGGTTCCCTCGGCCAGGACCGCCGCCATGAGGATGTTCTCGGTGGCGCCGACGCTCGGGAAGTCCAGCCAGATCTGTGCGCCGTGCAGGTCGTCGGCCTGGGCGACGACGCGGCCGTGCTCGATCTCGGTGGTCGCGCCCAGCTTGCGCAGCCCGTTGGCGTGCATGTCCAGCGGCCGCGAGCCGATGGCGTCGCCGCCGGGCAACGGGACCACGGCCTTGCGGCAGCGCGCCACCAGCGGCCCCAGGACGCAGACCGACGCCCGCAGGCGCGACACCGAGCGGTAGTCCGCCTGGGCGCCGGGCTCGGCCGGGACGTCGATGGTGACCCGGTCCCCCTCGACCTGCACCGTGCAGCCGAGGCTGCGCAACACGTCCGCCATCAGCGGGACGTCGAGGATCTCGGGGCAGTTCGTGATGGTGGTCGTGCCCTCCGCCAACAGCGCCGCCGCCATCAGCTTCAGCACGCTGTTCTTCGCCCCGACGACGTCGACCGTCCCGGACAGCCGGGCCCCGCCGCGGACCGCGAAATGCTCCGTCACGACGCCCGACGGTATCGGCTCCCGGCTCAGCGGCCCGCCTCGGGCCCACCCGGCTGCCACAGCACGTCGCCCGCCGGGTTCGCCGCGCGACAGAGGATGAACAGCAGGTCGGAGAGCCGGTTGAGGTACTTGGCGGTCAGCGGGTTGGTCCGCTCGGCGTCCGTCTCCAGCAGCGCCCAGACGCTCCGCTCCGCCCGCCGCGCGACCGTCCGGGCGACGTGCAGGTAGGCGGCGCCGGGCGTGCCGCCGGGCAGGATGAACGAGGCCAGCTTGGGAAGCTCGGCGTTGAACTCGTCGCACCAGCCCTCGAGCCGGGTCACGTACTCCTCGTCGATCCGCAGCGGCGGGTACTCCGGGTCGGGCACGATCGGCGCGCACAGGTCCGCGCCGACGTCGAACAGGTCGTTCTGCACCTGTCGAAGAGGGGCCAGGAGCCGTTCGTCCAGCTGTCCGACCGTGACCGCGACGCCCACGGCCGCGTTGCACTCGTCGGTGTCGGCGTAGGCCGCGAGCCGACGGTCGGTCTTCGGGACCCGGCTGAAGTCGCCGAGCGCGGTCGTCCCGTCGTCGCCGGTCTTGGTGTAGATCCTGGTCAGGTGCACGGCCATGGGCCGAGCCTAACCCGCTGGGCACCATGGAACCATGCTGCGGCTCAGCACCGGAATTCAGAGCATTATGGTTCCATACTGCTTCCACGGACGAGCCGAAAGCGCATTATGGTTCCATGACGCGACCAGTCAGCTGGCCTGCCGGTAGCCGGTGCGGCCCGGCGGGGTGGCCTCGAGCCAGGCCAGGAAGCCGGTGAGCACGTCCCGGTCCATGGCCATCTCGACGTCCTCCCCGCGGTCGCGGCAGCGCAGCACCGCGGTGGCGTAGGGGATGGCGAAGGACTCCTCCGG
The DNA here is from genome assembly GCF_047200735.1 of Pseudonocardia oceanicola. Lineage (NCBI taxonomy): Bacteria > Bacillati > Actinomycetota > Actinomycetes > Pseudonocardiales > Pseudonocardiaceae > Pseudonocardia > Pseudonocardia oceanicola. The sequence continues at coordinate 53,475 of NZ_JBJZON010000001.1, read as the reverse complement.
CAGCGGGTCCCGCCGGTCCACGATCTCGACCTCGGTGCGGTCGATGGCGACGGTCGGGCCCACCCGGAAGCTCGTCAGCCGGAACCAGGCGAACTCGTCCCCCCGGTAGCGCCCGACGCCGAAGTGCCAGTCCGTGACGGCGAAGCGGCGGCGCAGACACAGGTCCACACCGCCGCCCCGCATGAGTCGCACCCGCCGTACGGCGAGCCAGCCCAGCAACAGACACGCGAGCAGCAGCACGGCCCCGACCACGATCGCCACGGTCCCGGCCACTGCTGCCCGACGCCTCCCGCTCCTGGTTCGGGTCTACTGCCCGGCCGTGGCGGCCTCGGCCGCCCGCAGCCGTGCCTCGGCGCGCTTGCGCGCGGCCACACCGTCGTCGTCCGACACGTCCGCGCGGTCGAGCGCCGCGCGGGCCCGCCTGACGTCGATCTCGTCGGCGAGCTCGGCGAACTCGGCCAGGATCGACACGCGCTCGGGCGAGATCGACAGGAAGCCGCCGTGCACGGCCACGGTGAGCGGCGATCCGTCCACCGGGTCGATCCGGACGACGCCGGCCTCCTCGAGCTGCGCGAGCGTGGGCTCGTGGCCGGGCATGATGCCCAGCTCGCCCTCGGTGGTGCGGGCGAGCACGTAGCTCGCCTCACCCGACCACAGCCGCCGCTCGACCGCGACCAGCTCCACGATCATCTGAGCCAATGGACTCGCTCCTTCGTCGCGAGTGGGCACACCGCCATCAGCCCTCGAGCCTCTTGCGGTTCTTCTCGAGGTCCTCGAGACCGCCGCAGAGGAAGAAGGCCTGCTCGGGCACGTCGTCGAACTCGCCCTTGGCGATCTTGTCGAACGACTCGATGGTCTCCTTGAGCGGAACCGTCGAGCCCGGCTGACCGGTGAACTGCTCGGCGACCAGCAGGTTCTGCGACAGGAAGCGCTCGATCCGGCGGGCCCGGCCGACGAGCTGCTTGTCCTCCTCGGACAGCTCGTCGATACCGAGGATCGCGATGATGTCCTGCAGGTCGTTGTACTTCTGCAGGATCCGCTTGACCTCGTTGGCGACGCGGAAGTGCTCCTCGCCGATGTACTGCGGGTCGAGGATCCGCGAGGTCGAGGTCAGCGGGTCCACCGCCGGGTAGATGCCCTTCTGCGAGATCGGGCGGGAGAGCTCCGTCGTCGCGTCCAGGTGGGCGAAGGTGGTGGCCGGCGCGGGGTCGGTGTAGTCGTCCGCGGGCACGTAGATCGCCTGCATCGAGGTGATCGAGCGGCCGCGGGTCGAGGTGATCCGCTCCTGCAGCTCGCCCATCTCGTCCGCCAGGGTCGGCTGGTAGCCCACCGCGGAGGGCATGCGGCCCAGCAGCGTGGAGACCTCGGAACCGGCCTGGGTGAACCGGAAGATGTTGTCGATGAAGAGCAGCACGTCCTGGTCCTGCTCGTCGCGGAAGTACTCCGCCATCGTCAGGGCCGACAGCGCGACGCGCATACGCGTGCCCGGCGGCTCGTCCATCTGCCCGAACACCAGCGCGGTGTCGTTGATGACGCCGGACTCGGTCATCTCCGTGATGAGGTCGTTGCCCTCACGGGTGCGCTCGCCCACGCCGGCGAACACCGACGTACCACCGAAGTTCTTGGCGACACGCGTGATCATCTCCTGGATGAGCACCGTCTTGCCCACGCCGGCGCCGCCGAACAGGCCGATCTTCCCACCCTGCACGTACGGGGTGAGCAGGTCGATGACCTTGATGCCGGTCTCCAGCATCTCGGTCTTACCTTCGAGCTGGTCGAAGTTCGGCGCCTTGCGGTGGATGCTCCACAGGTCGCCGGTCGGCCGGAACGCCGGGTCGTCCAGGCAGTCGCCGAGCGCGTTGAACACGTGCCCCTTGACCTGGTCGCCGACCGGCACCGAGATCGGCCGGCCGAGGTCCTCGACCGACTGGCCGCGGACGAGACCGTCCGTCGGCTGCATGGAGATCGCCCGGACGAGGTTGTCGCCCAGGTGCAGGGCGACCTCCAGGGTCAGCGTCTTGGCCAGGTCGCCGAACTCCACCTTCACCTGGAGGGCGTTGTAGAGGTCCGGGACGGCGTTGCGCGGGAACTCGACGTCGACGACCGGGCCCGTGACCCGGACGACGCGGCCGGTGGTCGTCCCGGCGGCCGTGCTCTCAACGGTGGCGGTCATCAGCTCTCACTTCCTGCGCTGACGAGAGCGTCGGCGCCACCGACGATCTCGCTGATCTCCTGGGTGATCTGAGCCTGACGGGCCTGGTTGGCCTCCAGTGTCAGGGTACGGATGAGTTCGTTCGCGTTGTCGGTCGCGGCCTTCATGGCCCGCTGCCGGTTGGCCGACTCCGACGCCGCGGACTCGAGCAGGGCCGCGAACAGCCGTGCCCCGACGTACTTCGGCAGGAGCGCGTCGAACAGGACGTCCGCGCTCGGCTCGAACGCGTAGAGCCGCGCCGGGCCCTCGCCGGCCGCGGGACCCGACTCGCCGGGGCGGACCCCGGTCGCACCGCCGGTCGCCGTCTCCGACGTCGTGGCGTCGACCCCGTCGCCCTCGCCGACGTACTCGACCTCCATCGGCGCCATCCGCCGGGCCTGCGGCACCTGGGTCACCATGTTGCGGAACTGCGTGTAGACCAGGTGCAGCTCGTCGACGCCGCGGACGCCGTCCTCGCCGGCCGAGTCCTCGGTGTCGTCCGCGCCCGCCATGAACGCCGTCACCAGGGTGCGCGCCACCTCGGCGGCGTTCTCGTAGTTCGGCTGCTCCGAGAACCCCGTCCAGGACGCCTCGATCGTGCGCCGGCGGAACCGGTAGTAGTTCACGCCCTTCCGCCCGACCACGTAGAGCACCGGCTCCTTGCCCTGCTCACGCAGGAGCGACTGGAGCTGCTCGGCCTCCTTGAGCACGTTGGCGTTGTACCCGCCCGCCTGGCCGCGGTCGCTCGTCACGACGAGGACCGCCGCCCGCCGCGGGTTCTCCCGCTCGACGAGGAGGGGGTGGTCGAGCGCCGAGTTGCTGGCCAGCTCCGTGAGCGTGGCCGTCATCTGCTCGGCGTACGGCTTGGCCTCCTCGACCCGCGCCCGGGCCTTCGCGATCCGCGAGGTCGCGATCAGCTCCATGGCTCGGGTGATCTTCTTGATGGACTGCGTCGACCTGATCCGCCGCCGCAGCACACGGATCTGTGCCGCCATCGGTCCCTACCCCGTCAGCTCGAAGCCGGCGCCGGCTTGTTGACCTTCACCGTCTCCTGGTCGACCTGGTCCTCCTCGAGGGCCTCGGCCTGAGGCTCCTTGACCACGGAGGACCCGTCCGATGCGGTGAAGCTCTTCTTGAACTCCGCCACCAGGTTCTCGAGCCGCTCGACGTTCTCGTCCTTGAGCAACCCGGTGTCCCGGATCTCCGCCAGCGCACCCTCGTGGTTGCGGCGCAGGTGGTCCAGGAACTCGCCCTCGAAGCGCGAGACGTCCGCGACCGGCACCGAGTCGAGCTTGCCGGAGGTGCCGAGCCAGATCGACACGACCTCGTCCTCGACCGCGAACGGGGCGTACTGCGCCTGCTTGAGCAGCTCGACCAGGCGCTCGCCGCGGCCCAGCGCGGCGGCGGAGGCGGCGTCGAGGTCCGAACCGAACGCGGCGAACGCCTCCAGCTCGCGGTACTGCGACAGGTCCAGGCGCAGCGAGCCGGACACCGACCGCATCGCCTTGATCTGCGCCGAGCCGCCGACCCGGGAGACCGAGATGCCGACGTTGATCGCCGGCCGGACGCCCTGGTTGAACAGGTCCGACTCGAGGAAGACCTGGCCGTCGGTGATGGAGATGACGTTCGTCGGGATGTACGCCGAGACGTCGTTCGCCTTGGTCTCGATGATCGGCAGGCCGGTCATCGAGCCCGCCCCGAGGTCGTTCGACAGCTTCGCGCAGCGCTCCAGCAGGCGGGAGTGCAGGTAGAAGACGTCGCCCGGGTAGGCCTCGCGCCCCGGCGGGCGGCGCAGCAGCAGCGAGATCGCGCGGTACGCCTCGGCCTGCTTGGACAGGTCGTCGAAGACGATGAGGACGTGGTTGCCGGCGTACATCCAGTGCTGGCCGAGGGCCGAGCCGGTGTACGGGGCGAGCCACTTGAAGCCGGCCGGGTCGGACGCCGGGGCCGCGACGATCGTCGTGTACTCGAGCGCGCCCGCGTCCTCCAGCGACTGCCGGATACCGGCGATCGTGGAACCCTTCTGGCCGATCGCGACGTAGATGCAGCGGACCTGCTTCTTCGGGTCGCCCGACTCCCAGTTCTGACGCTGGTTGATGATCGTGTCGACGCAGACCGCGGTCTTGCCGGTCTTGCGGTCGCCGATGATCAGCTGGCGCTGGCCGCGGCCGATCGGGGTCATCGCGTCGATGGCCTTGATGCCGGTCTGCAGCGGCTCGCGGACCTCCTGGCGCTCCATCACGGAGGCCGCCTGGAGCTCCAGCACGCGGCGGGTCTCGGCCTCGATGTCGCCCAGGCCGTCGATCGGGGCACCCAGCGGGTCGATGACCCGGCCCAGGAACTTGTCGCCGACCGGCACCGAGAGGATCTCGCCGGTCCGCTTGACCTGCTGACCCTCCTCGATCCCGCCGTAGTCCCCCAGGATCACGGCGCCGATCTCCCGCGCGTCGAGGTTCAGCGCGACACCCCGCACGCCCCCCGCGAACTCGAGGAGCTCGTTGGTCATCGCCGAGGGCAGGCCCTCGACGTGGGCGATGCCGTCACCGGTGTCGGAGACGGTGCCCACCTCTTCGCGGGAGGTCCCGGTCTCCAGCGACGAGACGTAGCTGGAGATCGCACTCCGGATCTCCTCCGGGGAGATCGTCAGCTCTGTCATGGCTGTCGTCTGTTCCTTCTCTTCGAAACGTGGGGCGGTCAGCTCGGGATCGACCGGCGGGCCGCGGCGAGCTTGCCCGACACACTGCCGTCGATGACCTCGTCGCCGACCCTGATGACCATGCCGCCCAGCAGGCTCTCGTCGAGCTCCACCTGCAACGCGACGTCCCGCCCGTACAGGCGGGTGAGGGAGGCCTGGAGCTGCCGCTCCTGCGCCTCGCTCAGGGCGACCGCCGTGCGCACGTAGGCGACGGAGCGGCTGCGCCGGGCGGCGGCGAGCTCGGACAGCTCCTCCGCGGCGACGTCGAGGTGGCGGGCCCGCGGCGTCCGCACCAGGTCCCGCAGCAGCGCCGCGGTGACCGGATAGACCTTCGTGCCCAGCACCGAGTCCAGCAGCCCGACCCGCGTGTCCGCCGGCACGTCGGAGTCGGAGAGCAGGGCGGTGAGCCGCGGCTCGCGCTCCAGGATCCGGCCGAAGCGGAACAGCTGGTCCTCGACGTCGTCGAGGGCGCGCTGCTTCTCCGCCGCGGCCAGCAGCGCGGTGCGGGCCAGCGACTCGGTCGCCTCGACCAGGTCGGTGGGCGCGGACCAGCGGGTCGCGACCAGGTCCTCGACGGACTCGAGGGTGGCCGGCCCGACCTTGCCGCTCAGCACGCTCCGGACCAGCCGGACGCGCTGCTCGCCGGCCGTGGCCGGGTCGGAGAACGCCCGGCGCAGGACGCGCTCGCCGACCAGCAGCCGGGTGACGGCGTAGAGCTCCTCGCCCAGCTTCTGCCGGTCGCCCGCGGCGAGCGGGCCCAGGCGGGTGTCGAAGCGCCGCGAGACCTCGGCCAGCGACTCGCGGCTGGTGGCGGCCAGGACGAGCGCCATCAGCGCGCCCCGCTCGTCTCGCGGGGGGCCATCGCGTCGAGCTCCGTGAGGAAGCCGTCCACGGTGGCCGACCGGCGCGCGGGGTCGGCGAGCTCGGAGCCGAGGATGCGCTCGGCCAGCTCGGCCGACAGGCCGCCGATCTCACCGCGGAGCGAACGCTCCGCGGCCTCGCGCTGCGCCACGACCTGCTCGTCGGCACGCGCCCGGATCCGCGCGGCGTCCTCCTCGGCCTCGGCCCGCAGCTCGGCCTTGATCTGCTGGCCCTCGGCCCGGGCGTCGTCGCGGATGCGCGCCGCCTCGGCCCGCGCGCCGGCGAGCTGGTCCTGGTACTGCTTCTTCAGCGCGTCCGCCTCGGCCTGCGCGGCCTCGGCCCGCTTCAGACCGCCCTCGATCTGCTCCGTGCGCTCCGCGTACAGCTTCTCGAACTGCGGGAACACGGTCCTCGCGAGGATCCAGAACAGCAGCCCGAACGCGACGAGACCGACGATGATCTCGGCGAGGTGCGGGACGAGCGGGTTCAACTCCTCCGCGGCAAGTGTGTTCATGGGTGTCTGCTCCTCCGCCTACTACCCGGTACGGGAGTAGGTCAGGCGCCGAGGGCGAACGCGAGCACCAGGCCCAGGATGGCGAGGGCCTCGGAGAGGGCGAAGCCGATGAACGCGATGCCCTGGAGCTGGCCGCGGGCCTCCGGCTGACGCGCCACGCCGTTGATGAAGGCGGCGAAGACGATGCCGACGCCGATACCGGGGCCGATGGCGGACAGGCCGTAGCCGATCGTGTTCAGGTTGCCGCTGATCATTTCCGCTTTCCTTTCGATCCGGGTCCGCGGCCGTCCCGCGGTTCCGAAGGGTCTCTGGGGTGGGACTCGACGGGACCTAGTGGTCGTCCGCGAGGACGGTGCCGATGTACGACGCCGTGAGCATGACGAAGATGTACGCCTGGATGACCTGGACGAACGCCTCGAAGAACGTGAAGACGATCGCCATCAGGAAGGCGAAGGGGGACAGCACCTTCAGCTGCCAGTCCCCCGCGTGCAGCAGCATGTACTCGCCGCCGAGGACGAAGAGCAGCAGCAGCAGGTGGCCGGCGAACATGTTGCCGAAGAGCCGCAGCGACAGGGTGACCGGCCGCAGGATCAGGTTCGACAGGAACTCGATCGGCGTGAGGATGATGCGCACCCACCACGGCACGTCCGGCGGCCAGGTCGACAGCCGGATGTACCCGCCGAACCCGTGCTTCTGGATGCCCGCGTACGTGAACACGACGTACACGAGCGCGGCCAGCGCGTAGGGCACGCCCGGGTGCGAGAAGGTGGGGAACTGGATGAACGGGATGATCCCGAACAGGTTGTTCACCAGGATGAAGGCGAACAGCGCGGTCAGGAACGGCACGTACTTGAGGAAGTCGCGACCGCCGATCATGTCCCGGGCGACCGTGTTGCGCACGATGCCGTGGAACGCCTCGCCGAGGAACTGCACCTTCCCCGGGACGAGCGCGGGCTTGCGCACGGCCACCAGGAAGAACGCGGCGATGATGACCGCCGCGAACACGAGCTCCAGGACCGGCTTGGTCACGGTCCCGAAGACCGGGGGCAGCTGGAAGTCCTCGACCCCCGGGGACTCGAACCCCGGTGCCGGGGCGGTGGCCGTCGTGGTCACCCAATGCTCCTTTCGGTTCCGCCGTCCGGGGAGCCGGAGTCTGCGGAATCGAGACGATCAGGACTTAACGTACCTGACGTAGATCAAGTACATCGAGGCCGCCGTCCCGACCAGCAGGCCAGCCACGGTGAAGCCCCGTAGGTCGAGCAGTTCGTCCACCGCCCACCCGATTCCTCCGAAGAGGAGGATTCCGGTCAGGAGGTGCGACAGAGCGGTCCAGGCCTCGCCGGGAGGCGGCGTGCGCCCCGGCGTGCCGCCGGGTCCGCCGCTCGCCTTGCGCGGCCGTTCCTGCTCCATCACGGGGGACCCTATCAGCCGGGTTACGGCTCACTTACCCGGTACGACCTGCCGCGACGGCCCCGTCGGTCCCGGTCCTCACCCTCCGAGACCGTGGCGACCGTCCGACGTCGCTCTATCACCTGTAGAAGTTCCGGCCGGGTGTGACACAGGTCGCCATGAGAGCGCCGTCACGGACATCTCGGACAGCTCGGGCGCTTTCGGCAACTTCACCCGATCAGCCCAACGAGTGGTCGTGTGCGGACCTACGACCCGGCGCCTCCGGCAGCGGGTCCGGCGGCCGTGCCACGCACCGGGCGCCGGCCCTCAGACGTCGACGGACGGGGCCTTCGCCCGCACGAACCCGACGACCTCGCCGGCGATCCAGCCGAGGGTCACGCCCAGCAGGCTGAACGCGAAGGTCTGGTTGTCGAACAGCGTGGTGCCCCGGAAGACGAGCAGGAAGACCAGCAGGACGACGAACTTGCCCGCGAAGGAGGCCAGCGCGCCGACCATGACCCCGCCCGGCGTCGCGCGGGCGGTCCCCTTCATGACCGCGGTGCCGACGAACCCGAGGCCGAGCCCGATCACCACGCCGATCAGGGCGCCGATCAGGCCCGGGACGCCGCGCAGCATCACCGACAGGACGATCGCGAGCACGCTGATCGCGGCCCCGACCAGGAGCGCGGTCCGCTGCATCGCCGCCGCCAGCCGCAGCACGGTGCGGACGTGCGGCTGCTCGTCGGCCGCGGGGGCGGGGTCCGGGTTCTGGCTCATCGCTTCTCCTCGTCGGCCCGGCGCGGGCCGCTCGTGTCAGGTCCGTCCCGGCGCGCGCGGCGGAGGGCCGGGACGGGGCGGCCCCGCAGGTCCGGCCCGGCGCGCGGTACGCGCCCGCGGCACGGCAGTGGCGAGGACCGCCACCCCGAGCCCCAGCGCGACCGCCCACAGCACGAACGCCGCGTCGTCGATCAGGGCGAGCGCCACCGCGCCGAACGCGAGGATGCCCGCCCAGAGGTAGATCAGCAGCACCGCGCGCCGCTGGCTGTGCCCGATCTCCAGGAGCCGGTGGTGCAGGTGCATCTTGTCAGGCGAGAAGGGGCTCATCCCGGCCCGGGTGCGCCGCACGACCGCCATGAGCAGGTCGAGCAGCGGCACGAACGCCACCGCGAGCAGCACGATCAGCGGCGCGAAGAGTGCGAGCACGTCCGAGCCGTCCGTCGTCGTGGTGATCGGGATCTTGCCCGAGGCGCTCGTCGTGGCGGCGGCCAGCATCAACCCGATCAGCATCGAGCCGGAGTCGCCCATGAAGATCCGGGCCGGGTTGAAGTTGTGCGGCAGGAACCCCAGGCAGGCCCCGGCCAGCACGGAGGCGATCAGCGCCGGCGGGTAGGCCGCCGCGTCGTTGCCGTTCTCGCGGACCAGCCCGACCGCGAAGGCGCAGGTGGCGGTGGCGGCGACCAGGCCGAGGCCGGCGGCGAGCCCGTCGAGGCCGTCGACGAAGTTCATCGCGTTGACCAGGGCGACGGTCAGCACCACCGTGAGCACGACGCCCTGCTCGGGCCCGAGCGACAGGATCGACCCGGAGATCCCGCTGCCGCCCCCGCCCCACGGGATCCAGAACACCGAGAACTGCACCCCGAACAGCACCAGGACCCCGGCCGCGGTCACCTGGCCCGCGGCCTTGGTGATCGCGTCGAGCTCGAAGCGGTCGTCGAGCGCCCCGACCGCGACGAGCAGGACGGCCGCGAGCAGCACGCCCTGCACGTCCCGGGAGTAGTCGAACGCCAGCCGCAGCGCCGGCAGCTGCGCGGCCAGCCCGACGCCCGCGAGCACGCCGCCGAACATCGCCAGCCCGCCCCATCGCGGCGTCGGCGTGACGTGGACGTCCCGGCCGCGGGGCCAGGCGACGGCGCCGAGCCGCAGCGCCAGCACCCGCACCAGGCCGACCAGCAGGAACGTCACGACGGCGGCGGCCAGCCCGACCAGGAGGTACTCGCGGATCGGGAGGCCGAGCCCGAAGGAGGACTGGCCGTACGAGGACTGGGCGAGCACCACCGCGTGCGCGCGGGCCGGGTCAGCCGCGCGGGTAGGCGGGGGCGCGCGAGACGAGGGTGGAGACGGCCTCGGCGACGTCGGCCAGCTCGCGGTCGCCCGCCGTCGTGCCGTGCTCCGCCTTGACGGCGCGCGCCAGCAGCGACGCGATCTCCGCCATGTCCGACTCGACCATGCCCTGCGTGGTCGTGCTGGGCGAGCCCACACGGATGCCCGAGGGCTTCATCGGCGGGGCCGGGTCGTACGGGATGGCGTTCTTGTTCAGCGTGATGCGGGCGAGGTCGCAGCGAGCCTCGGCCTCGCCACCGGTCACACCGATCGGGCGCAGGTCGATCAGCGCGAGGTGCGTGTCGGTGCCGCCGGAGACCGCCCGCATGCCCTCGGCCTCGAGGCCCTTGGCCAGCGCCTGGGCGTTCGCGATGACCTGGTTGGCGTAGGCCTGGTAGGCAGGCTGCGCCGCCTCCTTCATCGCGACCGCCTTCGCGGCGACCGAATGCATCAGCGGGCCACCCTGGGAGAACGGGAAGACGGCCTTGTCGATCGCCTTCGCGTGCTCGGCGCGGGCGAGGATCATGCCGCCGCGCGGACCGCGCAGGACCTTGTGCGTGGTCGCGGTGACGACGTCGGCGAACGGGACCGGCGAGGGGATCGCCTTCCCGGCGACCAGGCCGATGAAGTGCGCGGCGTCGACCATCAGCGCGGCGCCGACCTCGTCCGCGATCTCCCGGAACCGGGCGAAGTCGATCAGCCGGGGATAGGCCGTGGCCCCGGCAATGATGATCTTCGGCTGGTGCTCCAGCGCCAGGTCGCGGACCTGGTCGTAGTCGATGAGCTCGGAGTCCTCGCGCACCGTGTACGACACGGCGTTGAACCACAGGCCCGAGAAGTTGACCTTGCTGCCGTGGGTGAGGTGGCCACCCTGCTTGAGGTCCATGGCCAGCACGGTGTCGCCGGGCTTGGCGAACGCCGCGTACGCGGCGAGGTTGGCACTGGCGCCGGAGTGCGGCTGGAGATTGACGTGCTCGGCCCCGAACAGCGCCTTGGTGCGCGCGTTGCCGATCTCCTCGGCCTGGTCCACCACCTGGCAGCCGCCGTAGTAGCGGCGGCCCGGGTAGCCCTCCGCGTACTTGTTCGAGAGCGTGGACCCCAGCGCCGCGAGGACGGCCGGACTGGTGAGGTTCTCGCTGGCGATCAGCTGCAGCCCGCCGCGGAGGCGCTCCAGCTCGTCGAGGACGACGCCGGCGATCTCCGGGTCCTCCTGCTGCAGGGCTCCGAAGTCCGGGCCCCAGAACGGCACGTCCTGACCGGGGGCGTTCTCGCTGTGCGCACTCACGGTGCACCAGGCTACCTGCGGTTCCTCCCCATCGGACCGGGGACCCGCTCACAGCTCGGAGGGCCTGCGGAGCGTCACCGGGTCGTGCACGAACCGTACTGACGGATCGGTGCTCGCGGTCGTGGACACCGCTCCGTCCCGCCTGCGAGACTGCCGGCATGACCTCCCCTCGCTCCGCGCCCCGCACGGCTCGCGAGCGCGTGCGCGCCCAGCTCACCGCCGAGATCGTCGACGTCGCCCGGACGCATCTCGCCACCTCGGGCGCCGCGGCGTTGTCGCTGCGGGCGGTCGCCCGGGAGCTCGGGATGGTGTCGTCGGCGGTCTACCGCTACTTCCCCAGCCGGGACGACCTGCTCACCAGGCTGATCGTCGAGGGCTACGACGCGCTGGGCGAGGCCGTCGAGCTCGCCGAGGGCGCCGTTGCGCGGGAGGACCTCGTGGGCCGCTGGCACGCCGCGTGCGCCGCGGCCCGCAGCTGGGCGCTGGCCCACCCGCACGAGTACGCGCTGCTCTACGGCTCCCCGGTGCCCGGCTACTCGGCGCCACAGGACACGATCGCCCCCGCGGGCCGGGTGGCGGTGGTGCTCGCGGGGGTGTTGCGGGACGGGATCGCGGCCGGCGCCGTCACTCCCCCACCCGGCGACGACGAGGCCAGCATCGCCCCGGGCCTGCTCGACACGCTGGGCCTCCCGACGGGCACGGGGCTCGGCGGCCGTCTGGTGCTGGCCTGGTCCGGCCTCTTCGGCGCCATCGGCTTCGAGCTCTTCGGCCACACCCACAACGTCGTCGAGGACCACGGGGCCCACTTCCGCGCGGTCTGCAGCCGCCTGGCCACCGAGGTGGGACTACCGGCGTGAGTGGGACCTCGGAGCTGTTCGATCATGTGCCGGCAGCTCTGGTGTCCCGCTCGAGGTGGCGGGCACGCTCGCTACGGAGGCCGGCGACCAGGCGGACCGTGGCCTGCGGCGTGCGCAGGATGTCGGCGCCCAGCAGGCGGAGTGTGTGCCAGCCGAGCTGCGCGGTGCGGACGTCGCGGCGCCGGTCGAGCGTGTCGTCATGCTCGTCGCCGTCGTACTCGATCGCCAGCCGCGCCTCCGGGTAGGCCAGGTCGAAGCGGACCCGGCGCCCGTCCCGGGTGCGGATCTCGTACTGGACCGCGGGCACCGGCAACCCGGCCAGCACCAGCAGGAGGCGCATCCGGGTCTCCATCGGCGACTCGGCGCGCGGGTCGACAAGGTCCAGCACGCGATCCACGCGGGTGCACCCGCGCGCTCCGGGGCGGGCCTTGCGCAGGCGCAGCAGGTCGCCGAGATCGAACGGCGCGGGCTCCCGGCGCCTCCGCCGGGCCAGCGCGTCGACCGCGAGCACGGCCTCGACCAGGTCCAGGCGTCGCGCGAGGTCCCAAGCCGTACGCAGCGGCGATGTCGCCGCCCACCTATCGTCCTGCCAGACCTCGCCCGGGCCGGCGGTGCCCCGGTGCACGACGAGGCCGGCGTGTGCCCGGACGTGCCCTGGGACCAGGACCTCCGCCGGTGCGTTCCGTGGCCCGCAGGACCGGCCGAGGAGCTCGGCCGCGGCCCATCCCGCTGCGACCCCTCCACACCGCTCGACCAGGAGGAACCCGGCCCGGGCGCGGAGCACCGCGCCGTCCTCGGCCTCGGCGGCAACGTAGACGTCCGGGCTTCAGCCGTTGGCGATCGTGAAGTGGGACCGGAGAGCCGTTCGACCATGATCGAACAGCGCTGGTGTCCCGATCAGCCGAGCGGGACCTCCTGCCCCACGACCTCGGCGACCTGGGCGCGGGTCACGGCGCCCTCGCGGAGGATGCGGGGCTGGCTGCCGGTCAGGTCGACGATGGTGGAGGCCACCGGGTCGCCGCTGGGGCCGCCGTCGAGGTAGAGGGCGACCGAGGAGGCGAGCTGGTCGAGGGCCTCGGCGGCGCTGCTCGCGGGCGGCCGCCCGGAGATGTTCGCGCTGCTCACGGCCATGGGGCCGACCTCGCGCAGCAGCTCGAGCGCGACCGGGTGCAGCGGCATGCGCAGCATCACCGTGCCCTTGGTGGAACCGAGGTCCCAGTTCAGCGACGGCGCGTGCGGCAGCACCAGCGACAGCCCGCCCGGCCAGAACGCCTCGATCAGCGCGCGGGCGGTCGCGGGGACGCCGAGGACGAGGCCGTCGATCGTCGACCAGGAGCCGACGAGCACCGGCACCGGCATGTCCGGGCCCCGGTGCTTCGCGGCGAGCAGGTTGCGGACCGCGGTCGAGGAGAAGGCGTCGCAGCCCAGGCCGTACACGGTGTCCGTCGGCAGCACGACGAGCTGCCCGGCCCGCACCGCGCGGGCGGCGGCGGCCAGCCCCTCGAGGCGGGCGTCGGGGTCGGAGCAGTCGTAGACGGGAACGGCCGGAGCAGTCACGTCGGGCACCCTACGACCGCGCCCCGGGCGGCCCGCCCGCACCCCCGTGACATGCACGGACTCGCACCCCCGCGCCGCAGGAACCCGCGACTCACGAAGCCCGCACCCCGACTCGCGGGAACCCACAGCGCGGCTCACGGAAGCCCAGAGCGCGACTCGCTGGAGCCGACAGCGCGACTCGCGGAAGCCCACACCCCGACTCGCGGGAACCCACAGCGCGACTCGCGGGAACCCACAGCGCGGCTCACGGAAGCCCAGAGCGCGACTCGCGGGTCGGTCAGGTGGGAGTGGTGCGGCGGGCGGTGGCGAAGCGGGGGCGGCCGTTGAGGTCGGCGTGCTCCTGGACGTCCGTGAGGACCCTGCGCCGGCGGAGAAGCGCGGGGACGGCCTCGCCGTGGGTGTCGTCGTGTTCGATCGCGAGCCCGCCGCCGTAGCGGAGCAGCGTCGCGGCCAGGGAGATCACGGCGGGGATCAGCGCGAGCCCGTCCGCGCCGCCGAACACGGCGACGGCGGGGTCCCACTCGGCGACCTCGGGCGGCACCGGCGTCCCCTCCGGCACGTACGGCGGGTTGCAGACGACGAGATCGACGCGGGCCTCGAGCTCGGGCAGGGGATCGCGCCAGCGGACGTCCACGGCGTGCAGCGTCACGCGATCGCCGCGGGCCGCGATGTTGCGGCGCGCCCAGCTCAGTGCGCCCGGGTCGATGTCGACGGCGTGCACCCGCGCGTCCGGCCGGCTCTCGGCGAAGGCGAGGGCAAGCGCCGCGGACCCGGTACACAAGTCGACGACCAGCGGATCCTCGACGCCGTGGATCTCCCTCAGGCCCCACTCCAGCAGCAGCTCGGTCTCCGGGCGCGGGGTGAACACGCCGGGCCCGACGGCGACCTCCACGGGGCCGAGGACCGCCGTACCCAGGACGTGCTGGAGCGGCTCGCGGGTGGCGCGCCGGGCGACGAGGCGGTGGTAGACCTCCGCCTGCGGAGGGTCGACGAGCGGGTGCATCATCAGCTGCCCGCGCGGCACCCCGACGACGTACGAGGCCAGGCACTCCGCCTCGGCCCGGGGTGACTCGACCCCCGCCTCCGCCAGCACCCGCTCGGCTTCGGCGATCGCCACCCGCAGCGGCAGTCGGCTCACGCCGGCGCCTCCACGCGCGCCGGTGCGCCACACCGCACGGCTGCGCTCCTCCGAGGCACCGTGGTCCCGGCACACGCACCAGGGACACCCGCCCCGTGCGTGATGGCTCGATCACGCACACCAGGGACGCCCGCCACGTGCGTGATGGCTCCCTCGTCAGCAGCACGTCCCAGGTGCGCCGCGGCTCCATCGCCCCCGTCAGCCGCACGCCTCCGCTGCGTCGGGGTTCCGAGCCGCGCGGGCCTGAGCCTCACCCGCCCTCCTCCGCGGCGGCGATCGCCTCGGCCCGCTCGGCCCGGGTGAGGGCGGCGACGACGTCGTCGAGGTCGCCGTCGAGCACCGTGGAGAGGTTGTGCGCCTTGTAGCCCACCCGGTGGTCGGAGATCCGGTTCTCCGGGAAGTTGTAGGTGCGGATGCGCTCGGACCGGTCGACCGTCCTGACCTGCGACTTCCGCTCCGCCGACGCCGCCGCCGCCTGCTCGGCCTCGTGCAGCGCCTGCAGCCGCGAGCGCAGCACCTCCATCGCGCGCGCCCGGTTCTGCAGCTGCGACCGCTCGTTCTGGCAGCTCACGACGATCCCGGTGGGCAGGTGCGTGATGCGCACCGCGGAGTCCGTGGTGTTGACGCTCTGCCCGCCGTGTCCCGAGGAGCGGAAGACGTCGACCCGGATGTCGTTGTCGTCGACCTCGATCTCGGCGTCCTCGCCGGTGTCCGGGTAGACGAGCACGCCGGCCGCCGAGGTGTGGATGCGTCCCTGGGACTCGGTGACCGGCACCCGCTGCACCCGGTGCACGCCGCCCTCGAACTTCAACGCCGACCACACCCCGTCGGGCGTCGGCGTGCGCGAGCGCAGGACCAGCGTGATGTCCTTGTACCCGCCGAGGTCCGAGCCGACGGAGTCGAGCACCTCGACCTTCCAGCCCCGGCGCTCGGCGTACCGGGTGTACATCCGCACGAGGTCGCCCGCGAACAGCGCCGACTCCTCGCCGCCCTCGCCGGACTTGACCTCCATGACGACGTCGTCGCCGTCGTGCGGGTCGCGCGGGACGAGCAGCTCGGCCAACCGGGCCTCCAGCGCCGGGATCCGCCCCGCGATCTCCGCCGCCTCGGCGGCGAACGCCGCGTCCTCGGCGGCCAGCTCGCAGGCGGCGACCTCGTCGGACCGCAGCCCGGCCAGCTCCCGGGCGACGGCGACGACCGGGCCGAGCTCGGCGTAGCGCCGGCCGAGCTTGCGGGCCGTGGCCGCGTCGGCGTGCACGGCCGGGTCGGCCAGCCGGGCCTCCAGCTCGGCGTACTCGTCGATCAGCGCGTCCACGCCCGCCGCGCTGCTGCTCACCGCCACCACGTGCCCCCGTTTCCCCTGATCGTCACCCCTGACATACGAACGGCGCCCGGCCCCTGGTGCGGGGACGGGCGCCGGACGGGAGAGCTACTTGGCGGCCTTGCGCCGGCCGTAGCGCGCCTCGAAGCGGGCGACGCGGCCACCGGAGTCCAGGATCCGCTGCTTGCCCGTGTAGAAGGGGTGGCAGGCGGAGCAGGTCTCGACGGTCATCGAGCCACTGGTCTTGGTGCTGCGGGTGGTGAAGGAGTTGCCGCAACCGCAGGTGACGTGGGTCTCGACGTACTGGGGGTGAATGCCCTCACGCATGGGATGTTCCTCTCGAAGATCGGCCGCCGGGTCTCACACCCCTCGCTGTTCGGGGGTTTCGGGGGCGGAGCCCCCGAATGTGGGTGAACCGGAGCCGGCTGCGTACCGCCCCATTCAACCACCCGGCCCCGGCGGGGATTCCCACCGGGGCCGGGCGGCGACGCGCCGTGCGCGGATCAGTCGTCGTTGCCGAAGTTCCCCGGCGTGGTCTTCTGGACCTGCATGAGGAACTCGATGTTGGTGCGGGTCTTGCGGAGCTGACCCAGCACCAGCTCGATCGCCTGCTGGTGGTCGAGCGCGGCGAGCACGCGGCGGAGCTTGACGCTGATGGCGAACTCGTCGCCGGACATCAGCAGCTCCTCCTTCCGGGTGCCGGAGGCGTCGACGTCGATCGCCGGGAAGATCCGCTTGTCCGCCAGCTTGCGGTCGAGCTTGAGCTCGGCGTTGCCCGTGCCCTTGAACTCCTCGAAGATCACCGTGTCCATCGTCGACCCGGTCTCCACCAGCGCCGTGGCGAAGATGGTCAGCGAACCGCCGTCCTCGATGTTGCGCGCCGCGCCCAGGAACCGCTTCGGCGGGTAGAGCGCGGTCGAGTCGACACCACCGGACAGGATCCGGCCCGACGCGGGGGCGGCCAGGTTGTAGGCGCGGCCCAGGCGGGTGATCGAGTCCAGCAGGACGACGACGTCGTGCCCCAGCTCCACCAGCCTCTTCGCCCGCTCGATGGCGAGCTCGGCGACCGCGGTGTGGTCCGACGGCGGGCGGTCGAAGGTCGAGGCGATGACCTCGCCCTTCACCGACCGCTGCATGTCGGTGACCTCCTCCGGCCGCTCGTCGACGAGGACGACCATGAGGTGGCACTCGGGGTTGTTGGTGGTGATCGCGTTGGCGATCGACTGCAGCACCATCGTCTTGCCGGCCTTCGGCGGCGAGACGATCAGCGCGCGCTGGCCCTTGCCGACCGGCATCACCAGGTCGATGACCCGGGTGGTGAGCTTCGACGGCTCGGTCTCCAGGCGCAGCCGCTCGTTCGGGTAGAGCGGGGTGAGCTTGGTGAACTCCGGTCGCTGCTTGCCGGACTCCGAGTCCCGCCCGTTGATGGTGTCGATGCGCACCAGCGGGTTGAACTTCTGCCGCTGCTGCTCGCCCTCGCGGGGCTGCCGGACGGCTCCGGTGATCGCGTCGCCGCGGCGCAGGCCGTGCTTGCGCACCATCGACAACGACACGTAGACGTCGTTCAGGCCGGACAGGTAGCCGGTGGTCCGGACGAACGCGTAGTTGTCCAGGATGTCGACGATGCCGGCCACCGGCAGCAGGACGTCGTCCTCGCGCACCTCGGTGTCGACGTTGCGGTCGCCGCCGCGCGAGTCGCGGTCCCGGCCCCGGCGGCGGTCCCGGAACCGCCGGCCGCGGCGGCCGCGGCCGTCGCCGTCCTCGTCCGAGTCGTCGTCGGCGCGGGAGTCCCGCTCGGTCCGCGTGTCGGTGCGGTTGTCCGGGCGGCTGTCGGCGCGGTTGTCGGCACGGTTGTCCGGGCGGTTGTCGCCCCGGTTGCGGCCGCCGCCCTCGCCGCGGTCGTTGCGGCGGTTGCGGTTGCGCCCGCCGCCCTCGCCGTCGCGCTCGCCCCGGTCGGTCCGCTCGCCCCGGTCGGTCCGCTCGCCCCGGTCAGTGCGGTCGCCCCGCTCCTTCTCGGACGCGCCGACGCTCGCGGCCACGGCCTCGAGGGTGTCCGACTGGGGCTCGGCGCCGGAGCGGCGCCGGGTCTGCCGGCGACGGCCGGTCCCCTCCACACCCTCGGCGGCGGTGCCCTCACCGGCCTGCTCGGCCGGGGCGGCGCCGGGGGCGGCCTGCTCGGGCGCGTGCCCGTTCACCTGCCCGTTCGCCTGCTCGGCCGGGGCGACCCCGTTGACGCCGGGGGTCGGCTGGGGCTCGGGGGCGCCCGCGGGCCGGGTGGCCGCGCGGCGGCGCCGGGTCGGGGCCGGAGCCGCACCGGCCTCGGCGGCCTGCTCGGCCGGGGCCTCGGCGGGCTTCTCGGCGGGCGCGGCGGGGGCCTCGGCGGGCTTCTCGGCGGGCGCGGCGGGGGCCTCGGCGGCCTCGGCGGTGGCCGCGGCCTTGGCCCGGGTGCGGCGCGGCTTGGCGGGGGCGGTGTCCTCTCCCGCCTCCAGCGGCAGCTGGTCGGCCGAGGCCGCCTTCCGGGAGGTCCGCCTCGCCGGAGCGCCCTGCTTCTCCTTGATGGCGGCGATGAGGTCGCCCTTCCGCATCCCGGCGATGTCCGGGATGTTCAGCTCTCCGGCGAGCTGGCGCAGGTCGGCGAGGACCATTCCGGACAGCCCGCCCCGCCTCTTGGGGGCAGCACCCTCTTCCGTTGCCGGGGTGCTGACGAGATCGGTCTCGCTCACGAAGTTCCTTCCTGACCGGCCCTCGGGCGGTGCCGGGACCAGCGGATTCCACACGTCACGTCCGACTCCTCCGCCGGACAACGACGCCGGGGCGGCATGAAGAGAGCCGCCGTCGGCGATGTGCAGGGGCGGCGACCAGTGCGACGGTCGCGGGGAAGAGGCCGCTCGGTCCGGTCCGGATTCCAACCGCATGGGCTGCAGTGAGTGGGTTCCGGCTCGAGAGGCCACGCTTGTGACGCGTGGATCGCCGTGCGAGGCCGAGGGTAGACGGTTCGCGGTGCTGCGGCAACAACGCCCCCGGTCGGGCCCGGCGTGTCGGCGAGGCCTCAGCCGATCTCGATCTGCGCGCCGAGCGTGTCGACGGGCAGCGGGAGCGTGGTGAAGCCGCTCGCGTCCAGCGCCTCGGGCAGGGTCCCGTTCGAGGTCAGCGCCAGCACGGTCGGCCCCGCGCCGGAGATGGCGGCCGGCACGCCGAGCGCGCGCAGCGCGTCGACGAGGTCCGCGGACTCCGGGTAGGCCGGGCGACGGTAGCCCTGGTGCAGCCGGTCCTCCGTGGCCGCCATCAGCAGCTCGGGCCGCTGGGTGAAGGCCAGGACGGACAGCGCGGTCCGGCTCCCGGTGAACGCCGCGTCGGGCAGCGGGACCAGCTCGGGCAGCAGGCCGCGGGTCGTCTTCGTGGAAGACTCGACCGCGGCGACGAGCGCCACCGGCGCGATGCCGGCGTGCACGTCGAGCCGGACGGCGTGGAACCGCTCGGCGGTGTTCCCCGCGGTCTCCCACGCCACGACGAACCCGCCGAGCAGGCTGGCGGCGGCGTTGTCCGCGTGCCCCTCCATCCCGGCGGTGACCTGCAGCAACGCGTCCTGCTCGAGCTTCGGGTCACGGCCGGAGAGCACGCAGGCCGCCACGGCGCCCGCCACCGCGGCGGCGGCCGAGCTGCCGAGCCCGCGCGAGTGCGGGATGGCGTTGCGGCACCGCATCCGCAGACCGGCCGGCTCGTCGCCGAACAGCGCCCACGCGGTCCGCATGGCGCGGACCACGAGGTGCGTCTCGTCACACGGCACCTGCGCGGCGCCCTCGCCCTCGACCTCGACGTGCACACCGGGCTCCGTGGTGGCGCACACCTCGACGTCGTCGTAGAGCCCGAGCGCGAGCCCGAGCGAGTCGAAGCCCGGCCCGAGGTTGGCCGACGAGGCCGGGACCCGGACCTTCACCTCGGACGGGCGCCCCATCAGGCCAGCTCCAGGGCCGCGGCGACGGCGCTCGGGTCGATCGGCACGATCTCGGGGGCCGGGGCGGTGGCCAGCACGCTGTCCGGGTCCTTGAGCCCGTTGCCCGTGACGGTGCACACCACGACCTGCCCGCGGTCCAGCCGGCCGTCGGCCGAGGCCTGCAGCAGGCCGGCGACGCTCGCCGCCGAGGCGGGCTCCACGAACACGGCCTCGCGCGTGGAGAGCAGCCGGTGCGCGGCCAGGATCTCGTCGTCGGTGACGGCGGCGAACCGGCCGTCGGACTCCTCGCGGGCGGTCTCGGCGCCGTTCCACGAGGCCGGCGCGCCGATCCGGATCGCGGTGGCGATCGTCTCGGGGTTCTTCACCGGCGCACCGTGGACCAGCGGCGCGGCACCGGCGGCCTGGAAACCGAACATGCGCGGCAGCGAACCGATCAGGCCGTCGGCGTGGTAGCTGCGGTAGCCCTTCCAGTACGCGGTGATGTTGCCCGCGTTGCCCACCGGCAGGCAGTGCACGTCGGGGGCACGGCCCAGCGCGTCGCAGATCTCGTAGGCGGCGCTGGCCTGACCCTCGATCCGGGTCGGGTTCACCGAGTTGACCAGCGCGATCGCCGGGTAGTCCGCGGTGGTCTTGCGGGCCAGCTCGAGGCAGTCGTCGAAGTTGCCGTCGATCTGCAGGATCCGGGCCCCGTGCGCGACGGCCTGGGCCAGCTTGCCGAGCGCGATCTTCCCCCGCGGTACCAGCACGGCGCTGGTCATCCGGGCACGGGCGGCGTACGCGGCCGCCGAGGCGGAGGTGTTGCCCGTCGACGCGCACAGCACGCTCTGCTTGCCCTCGGCCAGCGCCGCGGTCACGGCCATGGTCATCCCGCGGTCCTTGAAGGACCCGGTCGGGTTGAGCCCGTCGACCTTCAGGTACACCTCGCAGCCGGTGCGCTCGCTCAGCACCGGCGCCGGCAGCAGCGGGGTGCCGCCCTCCGCCAGGGTGACGATCTCCCAGTCCGGCCCGACGGGCATCCGGTCGCGGTAGGCCTCGATCACGCCCGGCCAGGGGGCCAGCCGGTTCACGGCGGTGCTCACAGTCTCTCCCGTCATCGCGCGGCGCTCGCCCGCGCGTTCATCCGGCCACGCCGAGGGTGCTGACCGGACGGCCCAGCCCCTCCACGCGCAGCACGCTCTCCACGCCGCGGACCACGTCCAACCCGGCGAGCGCCTCGACCGTCGCGTGCAGCGCGGAGTCCGGCGCCCCGTGCGTCACGACGACCAGGCGTGCCGCCTCGACCTCGGTCTCCGGTACGTCCCCGTCCTCGCGGCCCCCGGTCTGCCGCACCGCGGCGATACTCACCCCGCGCCGCGCGAACTCGCCCGCGACCGCCGACAGCACGCCCGCACGGTCGGCGACCTCGAGGCTCACGTGGTAGCGGGTGTGCACGTCGCCGATCGGCAGCACGGGCAGGCTCGCATACGCCGACTCGCGCGGACCGCGCCCGCCACCGACCCGGTTGCGCGCCACGGCGACCAGGTCGCCGAGCACGGCACTGGCGGTGGGTGCGCCGCCCGCGCCCTGGCCGTAGAACATCAGCTGCCCGGCGGCGTCGGCCTCGACGAACACGGCGTTGAACGCCCCGTCGACACCGGCCAGCGGGTGGCTGAGCGGGATCATCGCCGGGTAGACCCGCGCGGACACGGACTCGGGCGCACCCCCGGACCCCGGGACCCGCTCGCAGATCGCGACCAGCTTGATCGCGCAGCCGAGGCCCGTGGCGGCGGCGATGTCCGCGGCCGTGACCCGGCGCATGCCCTCGCAGTGCACGTCGGCCGCGGTGACCCGGGTGTGGAAGGCGATGGTGGCGAGGATCGCGGCCTTGGAGGCCGCGTCGTAGCCGTCCACGTCCGCGCTGGGATCGGCCTCGGCGTACCCGAGCCGGGTGGCCTCCTCGAGCGCCTCCGCGTAGCCGGCCCCCGAGGCGCTCATCGCGGAGAGGATGAAGTTGGTGGTGCCGTTGACGATCCCGGCCACCCGGGTGATCCGGTCCCCGGCGAGCGACTCGCGCAGCGGGCGGAGCAGCGGGATCGCGCCGGCGACGGAGGCCTCGTAGTAGAGGTCGACGCCCGCGCCGTCGGCGGCCTCGGCGAGCGTGGCGCCGTCCTCGGCGAGCAGCGCCTTGTTGGCGGTGACCACCGACTTGCCCGACTTGATCGCCTGCAGCAGCAGGGTGCGGGCGGGCTCGATGCCGCCGACGACCTCGACGACGACGTCCACGTCGTCCCGGGTGACCAGCGCGGAGGCGTCCGTGGTGACCAGGTCGGGGTTCAGCCCCGGGTGCCGGTGCGGGCGGCGCACGGCGATCCCGGCGAGCTCGACGGGCGCGCCGACGCGGGCCGTGAGGTCCCCCGCCTGGTCCTCGAGCAGCCGGACGACCTCGGACCCGACGGTCCCGCAGCCCAGCAGCGCGACCCGGACGGGCGCGTCTGACGTCACGTCGATCCTCCTGAGACGGTGGTGCGAGCGGCTCCGGCGGGTGCGACCGGCCGGGCCCGACCGGGGATCATCCCTGCTCGGCGCGCCGCGCGACAGTCCGGGGTGCCCACCCTCACGGACCGACCTCGAGCCGGAACAGGTCCTCCTCGGTCTCGCGGCGCAGGATCACCCGCGCCTCGCCCTCGCGGACGGCGACGACGGCCGGGCGCGGCAGCCGGTTGTACGCGCTGGCCATCGAGTAGCAGTAGGCGCCGGTGGCGGCCACCGCCAGCAGGTCGCCGGGGGCGAGGTCCGCGGGCAGCCAGCAGTCCCGCACCACGATGTCGCCGGACTCGCAGTGCTTGCCGACGACGCGGGACAGCGCCGGCCGGTCGCCGCCGGGCACCGAGTCGAGCGCCGAGGCCCGGGAGACGAGCCGGCAGTCGTAGAGCGCGTCGTAGAGGGCGGTGCGGATGTTGTCGCTCATCCCGCCGTCCACGCTCACGTAGCGCCGCGCGCCGACACCGAGCGGCACCTCCTTGAGCGTGCCCACCTCGTAGAGGGTGATCCCGCCGGGCCCGGCGATGGCGCGCCCGGGCTCGACGGCGATCTCCGGGACCTCGAGCCCGGCGGCCGCGCACTCGCGCTCGACGATCCCGCGCAGCTCCTTCGCGAGCGCCTCGATCGACAGCGGGTCCTCGTCCGGCCGGTAGGCGATGCCGATGCCGCCGCCCAGGTCGAGGGTGGCCAGGTCGGCCAGCGCCGCGGCCCCGTGCTCGCGGTGCAGGTCGGCCAGCAGCCGGACGACGCGGTGCGCCGCCACCTCGAAGCCCTCGGTGTCGAAGATCTGGCTGCCGATGTGGCTGTGCAGGCCGACCAGCCGCAGGTTGCCGGCCTTGAGCACCCGTCGGGCGGCCTCGGCGGCGTCGGACTCGGGCCCGCCGGCGATCGAGAACCCGAACTTCTGGTCCTCGTGCGCGGTCGCGATGAACTCGTGGGTGTGGGCCTCGACGCCCACGGTCACCCGGATCATCACCGGCTGGACGACCGCCCGCTCGGCGGCCGCCGCGTCGAGCCGGACGATCTCGTGGAACGAGTCGAGCACCACGCGGCCCACGCCGCTCTCCACGGCGGCCGTCAGCTCGGCGACGGACTTGTTGTTGC
The DNA here is from genome assembly GCF_047200735.1 of Pseudonocardia oceanicola. Taxonomy (NCBI): domain Bacteria; kingdom Bacillati; phylum Actinomycetota; class Actinomycetes; order Pseudonocardiales; family Pseudonocardiaceae; genus Pseudonocardia; species Pseudonocardia oceanicola. Next base: position 29,988 of record NZ_JBJZON010000001.1, on the reverse strand, counting down.
CGTGCATCGCGATCCGCTCGGGCGGGAAGCCGGCCCGCAGCGCGACGGCCAGCTCACCGCCGCTCGCGACGTCCATCGACAGGCCCTCGTCGGCCACCCAGCGCGCGATCTCCGTGCTGAGGAAGGCCTTGGCCGCGTAGTGCACGCACGACGCCCCGAAGGCGGCGGCGAACTCGGCGGCGCGGGACCGGAAGTCCGCCTCGTCGATCACGAACAGCGGGGTGCCGAACCGCTCGGCCAGCTCGCGCACGTCGACGCCGGCGACGCGCAGCGCCCCGTCGGCGCCGCGGGCGGCGTGGCGGGGCCAGACGGCCGGCGCGAGGTGGTCGAGCTCGGCGGCGCCGGTCGGGCGGGGGCCGGCGGTCTCCGGCGGCACCTGGATGCCGCCGTGCAGCGGGCCGGCGGGGTGCGCTCTCACGGGAAGGTCCTCACATCCGTTCCGGTGCGCTCACGCCGAGCAGCCCGAGTCCGTTGGCCAGCACCTGCCGGGCCGCGACGCACAGGCCGAGCCGGGCGCGGTGCAGCTCGGTGGCCTCCTCGTCACCCATCGGCAGGACGCGGCAGCTGTCGTAGAACTTGTGGTACGCGCTGGCCAGCGCCTCGAGGTAGCGCGCCACCCGGTGCGGCTCGCGCAGCTCGGCGGCGGCGCGCACGATCTCCGGGAACTCGCCCAGCGTCCGGATCAGGTCGCCCTCGCGCGGGTGCTCGAGCAGCCCGTACTCCCGGCCCGGCTCGACGCCGAGGTCCGCGGCGTTGCGGGCCAGCGAGGCCAGCCGGGCGTGCGCGTACTGCACGTAGAAGACCGGGTTGTCGTTGCTGCGCCGGACCAGCAGGTCGAGGTCGACGTCCAGCGCCGAGTCGACCGAGGACCGGATCAGCGAGTACCGCGCCGCGTCGACGCCCACGGCCTCCACCAGGTCCTCCATCGTGACGACGGTGCCCGCCCGCTTGCTCATCCGGACCGGCTGGCCGTCCTTCACCAGGTTCACCAGCTGGCCGATCAGCACCTCGACCACGGCCGGGTCGTCGCCGAACGCGGCGGCCGCCGCCTTGAGCCGCGCGATGTAGCCGTGGTGGTCGGCACCGAGCATGTAGATGCACAGGTCGAAGCCGCGCGCCCGCTTGTCCCGAAGGTAGGCGAGGTCGCCCGCGATGTAGGCGGGACGGCCATCGCTCTTGATGACGACGCGGTCCTTGTCGTCCCCGTAGTCCTTCGACCGCAGCCACCACGCGCCGTCGGCCTCGTAGAGCGCACCGGAGTCCTTGAGCTGACCGACGACGGCGTCGACCGCGCCGGACTCGTGCAGCGAGTTCTCGTGGAACCAGACGTCGAAGTCGGTGCCGAACTCGTGCAGGTCCTGCTTGATCTCGGCGAACATGAACCCGACGCCGACGCGGCGGAAGACCTCGTCCCGCTCCGCGGACTCCAGCGCCGCCGGCTCGGCCTCGACGACCCGAGCGGCGATGTCGGCGACGTAGGCGCCGCCGTAGCCGTTCTCCGGCGCCGGCTCGCCCTTCGCGGCCGCGACGAGGGAGGCGACGAACCGGTCGATCTGCGCGCCGGCGTCGTTGAAGTAGTACTCGCGGGTGACCTTGGCGCCCCGTGCGGTGAGCACCCGGCCCAGCGCGTCGCCGACCGCGGCCCAGCGGGTGCCGCCCAGGTGCAGCGGGCCGGTCGGGTTGGCGGAGACGAACTCCAGGTTCACGTTGCGCCCGGCGTACTCGTCCCCGGTGCCGTACGACTCCCCCGCCGCGAGCACCTCACCCACCAGCGCACCCTGCGCGTCGGCGGCCAGCCGGAGGTTGATGAAGCCGGGCCCCGCGACCTCGGCGGACGCGATCCCGGGCCGGCCCGCCAGGTCCTCGGCCAGCCACCCGGCGAGGTCGCGCGGGGCCACACCGGCCTTCTTCGCCGTGCGCAACGCCACGTTGGTCGCGTAGTCACCGTGCTCGGGGTTGCGGGGGCGCTCGACGCCGGCGTCGGCGGGCAGTGCGTCGGCGCCCAGACCGCGTGCGGCCAGCACGTCCAGCGCGGCGACACGGACCAGGTCGGCGAGCACGTCGGGAGTCACCCCACGAGGATAGGAGGTGGCACTCGGGGGGTTCTCAGGCGGCGCTCCTACACTCGGTCGGCGCGACCACCGAGCGGAGCTTGCGGAGCGAGAGTCCGTTCGGCGCGGAGCTCGCGGAGCGAGGATCCGGCTCAGCCTGAGTGACGGTCGCCCGGTTCCCCGAACATCTGGACGGTTCATGGCCAGCGGCAAGAGCAGCAAGGCGAGTCGGAACAAGGCCCGCAACCCGGTCGTCACCCGGCGGTCGACGCCGTGGGGCCTGATCGCGGGCGTCCTGGTCGTGGTGCTGTTCGCGGGCGCGATCTTCGGCTACGCGGTGTACCGCAACAACGAGAACAGCGCCGCCCAGGACGCCCTCGCCGCCTACACCCCGAGCGACACCAACCGGGACCCGTCGACGCAGATCCCCGGCGTGGTGACCGACAACTACACCGGTGACGGGCAGGGGCACGTCGCCGGTCCGACCCGGGTCGCCTACACGCACTCCCCCCCGATCGGCGGGACCCACGACCAGTACTGGGCCGCGTGCACCGGCATCGTCTACCCGACGGCGGTGCGCCAGGAGAACCTCGTGCACTCGCTCGAGCACGGCGCCGTCTGGATCGCCTACGACCCCGACCGCGTCGCCGGGGAGGCGCTCGAGACCCTCTCGGCGAAGGTCGACGGGCAGCCGTACACGGTGCTGGCGCCGTACCCGGGCCTGGACCAGCCGATCTCGCTGCAGGCCTGGAACCACCAGCTCAAGCTGAGCGATGCGAACGACCCGCGGATCGACCAGTTCATCACCGCACTGCGCCGCAACCAGTACAACTACCCGGAGATCGGCGCCACCTGCCAGGCGCTCGGCCCGGGCGCGTTCGACCAGGACGACCCGCCGGCCTTCGAGCCGACCCCGGCGCCGTCCGAGGTGGACGGCAGCACGATCGTGTCCGAGCGCGGCGCCGGCACCACCGGCGGCACGATGGCCGACCCGACGGCACCGGGCCAGTGAGCCCCGTGGCCACTGAGCAGATCCAGCCGGACGCGGCGGCCGCGCCCGGCCGCCGTGAGCCGCGGTGGGTCCGCCCGCTCGTCGTGATCGCCGCCGCGGTGGCGCTGCTGCTGATCGGCGGCGCCGCCGGGACGATGGTCGGCCTGCCCGGCTCGGCGGGGACCACCACGCCCTCGGCCGACTCGGTCGACGTCGGGTTCGCGCAGGACATGACCGTGCACCACGAGCAGGCCGTCGAGATGGCCTCGTGGGCCCGGGACCACACGTCCGACATCCAGATCAAGCAGCTCGCGTTCGACATCGAGACCACCCAGCTGCAGCAGATCGGCCGCATGCAGGGCTGGCTCGGGCTGTGGGGCGCCGCGCCGTTCCCGACGGGGCGCCCGTACATGACGTGGATGGCGATGGACCCCGCGGACGGCGGGCACGCGCACGGAGCCCCGCCCGCCTCGGACGCCTCGGACGCCTCGGCCGCCTCGGCCGGTGCCGCCCGGATGCCGGGCATGGCCACGGACGCGGACCTGCGGGACCTGCGCGCCGCGACCGGTCCGCAGCTCGACACGCTGTTCCTGCAGCTGATGCTGCGCCACCACCTCGGCGGTGTGGACATGCTGGCGTACGCGGCCGACCGCGCCGCCGTGCCGGAGGTCCGCAACCTCGCCGCACAGGCCCTGGCGGCGCAGAGCTCGGAGGCCGACCTGATGCGCCAGCTGCTCGCCGCGCGGGGAGCGGAACCCCTCCCGATGAACTGATCCGGGGGTGTTGTAGGGTTCCCCTGCACGCCGCGGGAACGCGGCGCGCGGGAGTCGCCCCCGTAGCTCAGGGGATAGAGCACCGCCCTCCGGAGGCGGGAGCGCAGGTTCGAATCCTGCCGGGGGCACCATCCGTGCCACTCACGATGAAGGCCCTCACCTGCTGGAACAGGGTGAGGGGCCGATCGTTTGGGACCTTGACCGGATCGGGGCCCTGACCGGACCGGAGGCCCGACCGCACACTGCTTGACGGTCGGGCCGTGGCAGGCCACACCCCTCGTCAGGCCTGCAGCGAGAACCCATCGGAGACCTCGCACCGGAAGCATCGTCCTGATCACGACAACAGTTACACGATGCGCTCGATCGATGCCGCAGAGTGGCCGTCCCAGGCGCGGCCGCTCTCGGTTCTCGCTCCGCTCGGGTCCCCTCTGCGCCCTGCACCGGTATGGCCGACCATTCCGTCATGTCGAGTGATCGGGGTGGGCCGCCCGCTCGAGGGGAGGGGCGGTTCCGGCCGGGACGCAGCCGCCCGGCGCAGGCCGCGCGGCTGCAGAACCCGGCCCGCGTGATCGCCTCGTCGTTCCTGGCCGCGATCCTCGTCGGCACGGTGGCCCTCGCCCTGCCGTTCGCCCGCGCCGACCCCGGCCGGGCACCGCTCGTCGACGCCCTGTTCACCGCCGTGTCCGCGGTGTGCGTGACGGGCCTGGTCACGGTGGACACGGGCAGCTACTGGTCGACCGGTGGGCAGGTGGTGATCCTGCTGTTGATCCAGGCCGGCGGGCTGGGACTGATGACCCTGGCGACCCTGTTCGTGATCGTGGTGTCCCGCAGGCTCGGGCTCCGCGCCCGCCTCGTGGCCCAGGCCCAGTCGCGGGCCGTCACCGCCGCGGACGTCAGGCAGGTCGTGACGGGTGTCGTCCTGTTCGCCGTGGTGGGCGAGATCCTCCTCGCGCTCGTCCTGGCGGTCCGGTTCGCCACCGCCTACGCGGAGCCCCCCGGGCAGGCGACGTACTCCGCGGTGTTCCACGCGATCTCGGCGTTCAACAACGCCGGCTTCTCGCTCTACGCCGACAGCCTGACCCGCTACGCCGAGGACGGATGGGTGCTGCTGCCGATCGCCGTCGCGGTCATCCTCGGCGGCCTCGGCTTCCCGGTCCTCTTCGAGCTGCTCCGGCGCGGCCACCGGCCCCGGGAGTGGTCGGTCACCACCCGGATCACGTTGATCGTCACCGTGGTGCTGCTCGTCGGCGGCACGGCCGTGCTGCTGGCCACCGAAGCCCGAAATCCCGCGACCCTGCGGCCGCTGCCCGCCGGCCCCACCCTGCTCGGCGGGTTCTTCGCCGCCGTCATGCCGCGCACCGCAGGTTTCAACGCCCTCGACGTCTCGGCGATGCGCCCGGAGAGCCTGCTGGTCACCGACGTGCTCATGTTCATCGGCGGCGGCAGTGCCGGTACCGCGGGCGGCATCAAGGTCACCACCTTCGGGCTGCTGGCGTTCGTCCTGTGGTCCGAGATCCGCGGGGACCGCGCCGTCGAGGTCGGGCCCCGGCAGGTGCCGATCACGAACCAGCGCGAGGCCCTCGCCGTCGTCCTGCTGGCCGTCGGGCTGACCGCCGTCGCCACCTTCAGCCTGCTGGCCCTCACCGCCGAACCGCTCGACCGGGTGCTGTTCGAGGTCGTCTCCGCCCTCGGCACCGTCGGGCTGTCCACCGGTATCACCGCCGACCTGAACACCCCGGCGAAGCTGCTCCTGGCCGTCCTGATGTTCCTCGGCCGGATCGGGCCGCTGACCCTGGCGTCCGCGCTCGCGCTGCGCGACCGTACACACCGGTACCGCCGGCCCGAGGAGAGGACCACCGTTGGCTGACGCCCGAGAACCCGTCGTCGTGATCGGCCTGGGCCGCTTCGGCACGGCACTGGCCCTCGAGCTCGCCGAGCGCGGTCACGAGGTCCTGGCCGTCGACCGCTCCGACGCCCGGGTGCAGGCCCTGTCCGGGCAACTGACCCAGGTCGTCGCCGCGGACAGCACGGATATCGACGCGCTGCGCCAGCTCGGCGTCCAGGACTTCTACCGGGCGGTGGTCGCCATCGGCAGCGAGCTCGAGCCGAGCATCCTCACCACCTCGCTGCTCGTGGAGCTCGAGATCGAGGACATCTGGGCCAAGGCCGTGAGCGACCACCACGGCCGGATCCTGCGCCGGATCGGCGCGCACCACGTGGTGTTCCCCGAGCACGAGATGGGCGAACGCGTCGCGCACCTGCTGTCGGGGCAGCTGCTCGACTACATGCCGATCGACACCGACTTCGCGTTGGCCAAGATCCGTCCCCCGCACAGCGCCGTCGGCGTTCCGCTCGCCGAGTCACGACTGCGGTCCAGGCACGGCGTCACCGCGGTCGCGGTCAAGCGCGAGGACGGCAGCTTCACCTACGCCGGGCAGGACACCGTGCTCAGCCACGACGACACCATCCTCATCGTCGGCCGGGAGGCGGACATCGAACGACTCGTCACCCGCTCGTGAGGCGGGGCCCTCGGGCACCCCCGGCCGGTGCGACGCGTCCGACCCGAGCGGTGACCGTCCACCTGCGGTGGCCCCGCCCGCTGGCTACGATCCGGCGCGTGCCCGATCCCTCCGCGGCCTCCGGGACCGCGGACCCCCGCTTCACGGCCGAGCTCGAGCGTGCCCTGCAGCCGCTGGACGATCCCGAGGAGATCATGCGGGTCGTCGCCCGGATGCTGGGCGAGCACCTCCGGGTGGACCGGTCCGCCTACGCCGAGGCGGAGGCGGACGAGGACCACGTCACGATGACCGGCAGCTACGCCCGGGGGCTGCCGCCGCTGAGCGGCCGGATGGCGATGTCGGAGTTCAGCGCCGACACGCGGCGGTGCACGCGCGAGGGCGTGCCCTACGTGCTCGACGACGCCGAGACCGATGCCCGGGTCCTGGCCGGGCAGCGCGAGATCTACCACCGCACCGGCATCGCCGCCGTGATCTGTACGCCGCTGCACAAGGGCGGCCGGTTCGTCGCGGCGATGGCCGTGCACCAGGCCACGCCCCGGCACCGGACCGCGGACGAGGTGGCACTGCTCGACGCCGTGGTCGTGCGGTACTGGGAGTCGCTGCAGCGCGTCCACGCGCACGCGGCCGTCCCTGCGCAGCACGGCCGTCGCCGGTTGGGAGGACGACCGGCTGACCGACGGCGGTGCGCTGACCGCGCGCCCGGACGGGCTGCTCGCGGGTCTGCGCGACACAGCACCGCTGTGGCTGCTCGAGGACGGGACGGCGGGCCACGGCTGGGCGGGGCGCCACGAGCGGACCCGCGAGGCCCTGGCGCGCCGCGGGTACGGCTCGCTCGGGTGTCTCCCGCTGGAGGCGGCCGACCGGCCCGGACTGCTCACCGTCGGCCTGCCGGTCGGCAGAGTGCCGAGCGCCACCGAGCGGGCGACCGCCGAGTCGCTGGCCGACCAGTGCGCCCAGGCGCTGCACCGGGCGCGGCTGCTGGCGGCCGAGCGCGAGGTCGCGACCGTGCTGCAGCGCAGCCTGCTGCCCCGCGAGCTGCCCGCCCTGGCCCGGCTCCCCGCCGCGGCCCGGTACACCCCGTCGGCGGAGGACTCCCGGGCCGGAGGCGACTGGTACGATCTGCTCCCCCTCGACCGGACCCGGGTCGCCCTGGTGATCGGGGACGTCGTCGGGCACGGTAGCTGCTGCCGGCGGCGCGGGGGCCCGGCGGGGCGCTCGTCGTCGACCTGACCGCAGTGCCGTAGCTCAGCAGCGCCGGGATCGCCCTGCTCAGCGAGGCCGTCGCGCGGCGACCGGAGCTCGCCGTGGTGGTCGCGGACGGCAGCGACCCGGCCCGCGCCCTGGAGGTCACCGGGCTCGCGGCCGTCCTCGCGGTGCGGGTGACCCAGCCCACCTCCTGACCTGCGCCGCACACCGGCCCGCGCGCGGCCGTGAGCGGGATGTGACACAGCGGACCGATCGTGCTGACCTGACGGCAATCCCCCGTTCCTAGCGTCGACCGGGCGGGTGACGAGAACCCGCGAAGATCGACAAGCGCGCGACGGCACGGAGGACTTCAGGCGTGGGCACACCGGACCCCGGCCCGCTCACCAGCGTTCGGACGGTCTGCTCCTACTGCGGCGTCGGCTGCGGCATGGTGCTGGACCTCGAACCCGGCCCGGACGGGGCCGCCCGGATCCGCAAGGTCCGCGGCGACGTCGAGCACCCCGCCAACGCCGGACGGCTGTGCACCAAGGGCGCGCACAGCGCCGAGATGCTCGTCGCCGACGGACGGCTGCGCACCGCCCTGCGCCGGCCAGACCGCGGCGCGGAGGCCGAGCCCACGCCCGTCGACGCCGCGATCACCGAGACCGCGCGCCGGTTGCGGGAGATCCTCGACGAGCACGGGCCGGACGCGCTGTCGCTCTACGTCTCCGGCCAGATGACCCTCGAGGCCCAGTACCTCGCCACGAAGCTCGCCAAGGGTTTCTGGCGGACGAAGTGGATCGAGTCGAACTCGCGGCTCTGCATGGCCAGCGCGGGCACCGGCTACAAGCAGTCCCTCGGCTCGGACGGCCCGCCCGGCTCCTACGCCGACCTCGACCACGCCGACGTCTTCCTGGTGATCGGCGCGAACATGGCCGACTGCCACCCGATCCTCTTCCTGCGGATGATGGACCGGGTCAAGCAGGGCGCGAAGCTCGTCGTCGTCGACCCCCGCCGGACGGCCACGGCCGCGAAGGCCGACCTGTTCCTGCAGCTGGAACCCGGTACCGACCTCGCGCTGCTCAACGGGCTGCTGCACCTGCTCGTCGAGCAGGGTGCGGTCGACGAGGAGTTCGTCGCGGAGTTCACCGAGGGCTGGGAGGCGATGTCGGAGTTCCTCGCCGACTACACCCCCGAGGCCGTTGCCGCGACCACCGGCGTGCCCGAGGCGGACCTGCGCGAGGCGGCCCGGCTGATCGGCGGCGCCGCGAACTGGACGAGCTGCTGGACGATGGGGCTCAACCAGAGCACGCACGGTACGTGGAACACGAACGCCCTGGTCAACCTGCACCTCGCCACCGGGGCGATCTGCCGCACCGGCTCCGGGCCCTTCTCGCTCACCGGCCAGCCCAACGCCATGGGCGGGCGGGAGATGGGCTACATGGGTCCGGGCCTGCCGGGCCAGCGCGCCGTCCTGTCCGCCGACGACCGCCGGTTCGTCGAGGAGCTGTGGGCGGTGCCCGAGGGGACGATCCGCGCCGACGTCGGCACCGGCACGATCGACATGTTCGCGCGGATGGCCGAGGGCGAGATCAAGGCCTGCTGGATCGTCTGCACGAACCCCGTGGCGAGCGTGGCCAACCGCGGCGTGGTGATCGACGCCCTCGAACGCTGCGACTTCGTGGTGACCCAGGACGTCTTCGAGGCCACCGAGACCAACCCCTACGCCGACGTCGTGCTCCCGGCGGCCATGTGGGCCGAGGTCGAGGGCGTGATGATCAACTCCGAGCGGAACATGACGCTGCTGCGGCCCGCGGTCGCGCCGCCGGGCGAGGCGCTGCCGGACTGGCAGATCATCGCGCGGGTCGCCTGCGAGATGGGCTATGCCGAGCACTTCACGTACTCCTCGGCCGAGGAGGTGTTCGCCGAGCTCACGCAGGCCTGGAACCCGGCCACCGGGTACGACCTCCGGGGCGTGACGTACGAGCGGCTGCGCGCGACGCCGGTCCAGTGGCCCGCCGCGCCGGACGGGCCGGAGCGCAACCCGGTCCGCTACCTCAACGACGGGGTCAGCCAGCGGCGGCGGCCGGAGAACGGGCGGCTGTCCTTCGCCACGCCGTCGGGCCGGGCGCAGTTCCTCCCCCGCCCGCACATGCCGCAGGCCGAGCTGCCCGACGACGACTACCCCCTGGTCCTCACCACGGGCCGGGTGCAGCACCAGTGGCACACGCTGACCAAGACCGGCAAGGTCGCGGCGCTGACCAAGCTCAACCCCGGCCCGGTCGTCGAGATCAACCCGGCCGACGCCGCGGCCGCGGGCATCGCGGACGGGGACCGGGTCGCCGTGGACTCGCGGCGCGGGCGCGCGGTGCTGCCGGCGGTGGTCACCGACCGGATGCGGCCGGGCACCTGCTGGGCGCCGTTCCACTGGGCCGACCTGTTCGGCGCGGACCTCGCGGTCAACGCGGTGACCAACGACGCGGTGGACCCGGCCTCCCGGCAGCCCGAGCTCAAGGCGTGCGCGGTGGCGCTGGAGAAGGTCGCACCCGCAGCCGTGAGTGCGGAGGACCGCTCCGGCGACGATTCCCACTCACGAGAGGTCGGCGGGGCGCTCGGGCTCGACCTCGCCCCGCCGGTGCTGACCGGCGCGGAGCGGCGCTACCTCGCGGGGTTCCTCGCCGGGGTGGACCGGGGCGGGGCGCCGGGCGTGCCGGTGCTGCCCGCGGGCGCGCCGGTGGCGACCGACACGGCCGCGTGGATCAACGGGATGCTGGCGGGCACGTTCTCGCGACTCGCCGCTGCGGCCTCCGGATCCACCGCGGGGACCGACCCTGGAGACGGTGCGGGACCTGCGGAGGACGGACGGCCGCTGCTCGTCCTCTGGGCCTCCCAGACCGGCAACGCGGAGGGCGTGGCCTCGGCCGTCGCAGCGCGACTCTCCGCGACCGGACGCCGAGCGAGGCTGCTCTCGATGGGTGACACCTGTCCGGACGCGCTCCCCCCGAACGCCGACCTCCTCGTGGTGACGAGCACCTTCGGCGACGGCGACTCCCCGGACGTGGGAGCGGACTTCTGGACCGATCTGGCGGCCGACCGCCCGCCCCTGCAGGACGTCCGGTTCGCGGTGCTCGCGCTCGGCGACCCGAGCTACTCCGAGTTCTGCGGGCACGGCCGCCGGGTCGACGCGCGGCTGGCCGAGCTCGGCGGGACCCGGCTGCTCGACCGCGTGGACTGCGACCCGGACTTCGAGGCCCCGGCGGCGGCGTGGACCGAGCAGGTCGTGACCCTGCTGGCCGAGACCCCCGCCGGCACGCGCGCCCCGGCCACCACCAGGCCCGTCGCTCCGCCGGAACCGGCCGCCGCCGCACCCGCACCCGCACCCGACGCCGTCGGGGCCACCCTGCGCGAGGCCCGGCTGCTGAGCCTGCCCGGCTCCGCCAAGGAGATCCGGAAGTTCACCCTCGCCGGCGACGGCACCTTCGACTACGAGGCGGGCGACTCGCTCGGTGTCCGGCCGCTCAACCACCCGGACCTGGTCGAGGAGTGGCTGGAGCTCACCGCCCTGCCCGCCGACGAGGCCGTGACGGTGCGCGGCGCGGACATGGCGTTCGCCGAGGCCCTGGGCCGGCACCTCGACATCACGCGCATCTCCCCGGCCCTGCTCGGCTTCGTCGCCGAGCGGACCGGGGACCGCCTGCTCAAGGAGCTGTTGCGGGCCGGGCACGGCACCGACCTGGCCCGCTGGACGTGGGACCGGCAGGCCCCGGACGTCCTCACGGAGTACCCGGTGCGGGCGTCGGCGCAGGAGTGGGTGGACACGCTGAGCGCGCTGCAGCCACGCCAGTACTCGATCTGCACCAGCCCACTGACCAGCCCCGACGCCGTCTCACTGACCGTCTCGGTGGTCCGCTTCACCAGCCGGCACGGCCGGTCCCGGCGCGGGGTGTGTTCCACCTTCCTCGCCGACGCGGCCGCCGAGGGGACCACACCGGTCCTGGTGAGGTCGTCGCCGCGGTTCCGGCCGCCGGCCGATCCGGCCACCCCGATGATCATGGTGGGTCCGGGGACCGGGGTGGCCCCCTTCGTCGGGTTCCTGGAGGACCGTCGGGCCCGCGGGCACACCGCGCCGAACTGGCTGTTCTTCGGCGAGCAGCGCAGCGCGACGGACTTCTACTACCGCGAGGAGCTGGAGGCGATGCGGGCCGACGGCACGTTGACCCGGCTCGACCTCGCCTTCTCCCGCGACCAGCGGCACAAGGTCTACGTGCAGGACCGGATGCGCGAGCACGGCGCCCAGCTCTGGCGCTGGCTGGCCGAGGGCGCGCACTTCTACGTCTGCGGCGACGCGACCCGGATGGCGAAGGACGTGGATCTCGCACTCCGGGACGTCGTCGCCGCGCACGCGGGGATGGACCCCGATCGCACCGCCGCGTACGTGAAGCAGCTGGTCGCCGACGGGCGTTACGTGCGCGACGTCTACTGATCCACCCCGCGGGCGGGGCCGGACACGTGATGGTCCACGCTGCGTCAGGGCTCTTTCACCGGGAGTTCACCTCACTCGTATGCTCACCCCGTCCGGCGGACGGTTCGGCTGAATGGGGGGACGCCGATGACGATCGACGACGCACGGGACGCGGCCACGCCGCCGCGGGGCCTCGACGTGCGCCGCGCGGCCGGGTCTCCCGCCTGGCGAGGGCTGGCGGTGTTCGTGGTCCGGGAGGCGGCCGCGCACCAGATCGACGAGGCGGTGGCCGGCATCGCGCGCGGCCTGGAGATCCTCGACGTCGTCGAACTCGACGCCACGCAGCGCGCCGCCGCGCGGACCGGGCTGGCCGGGGCGGACTGGGGCCACGGCGGCAGGCCGGTCCCCGGGGGCGGGCCGCACACCTTCGTGATCGCCTGCGACGTCGCGCCGCCCGCCGGCGTCGTGCAGGGCGTGCGGAGCATGGCCGACCGCATCGCCGAGGTCCGCGCGCGCACCACGCACCGCCTGCTGCACATGCTCCCGCCGCAGCAGCACTACGAACCGCTGCACGTCTCGGACGGGCCGCAGCAGGCGCTGGACTTCCTGGAGGTCCTCGGCGACCTCGACGTCCAGGCCCGGCTGCTCCCCCGGGTCACGGCGCTGACCGAGGCCTGCTCCGTGCCCTTCCCGCTGGTCCGGATGCTGGCGCCGGACTCCCCCGGCTACCGGGCGCGGGTCGCGCTGGTCGACCACCCGGTGCACGGCCGCGCGGTCTGCAAGATCTTCCGACCGGGGGCGCTCGACTCGTTCCGGCGCGAGCTGCGGGCCCGCCGCGAGCTCGCCGACCTGCCCGAGGTGCCCGAGCTGCTCGAGCACGGGCCGAACTGGCTGCTCACCCCCTACTACACCGACGTCGGGCGGCACCTCGTGCGCCCGCTGTCGGGCGTGCCCGAGATGCACCAGCTGCGGCCGGACGTGGTGCGCCGGCTCGCCCGGTTCGCCCGCGACCTGCACGACCGCGGCAAGTTCGTGCTCGATCTCTCCCCCCACAACCTCATGTGGGACGCTCACGCGGGGCTCAAGGTGATCGATCTCGAGTTCGTGCTCGACTACCCCGGCCCCGTGCCGCCGCTCGCGGAGTGCTGGAGCTTCCACGGGGTCCCGCGCGAGCTGCGCCGCGTCGGTGACGGCCTGCCGGACCTGATGCTGACGAAGGGGGTGGGGAACTCGGTGTTCCATCCGGCCGTCTCCGGTCTGCCGCCGGCCGACCTGTTCGCCGAGCCGCGGCGTGGGGAGACCCTGCGCCGCACGGCCACCCAGCTCGCGTGGTACGCCGGGCTCGCCGTCGCCGGCCGCGTGCACCCCGCGATGCGCGGCCGATGATGTCCCTGCCGCCGGAACCCCCCACCGAACCGATCCCGGACCCCGGGCGTGCGGGCCGGCCCAGCCTCACCGCCCGCACCGTGCGCGGGTTCGCCTGGTCGTTCACCGGGTCCGCCGGGCAGGCGGTGCTGCAGATCGCGGCGACCGTGGTGCTCGCCCGGCTGCTGACCCCGGAGGAGTTCGGTTCGGTCGCGGCCGCGCTGCTCGTCGTCGGGCTCACCCAGCTCGTCACGCAGCTGGGCGTGGCCGCGGCGCTGGTGCACCGGCGGGAGCTCACCGACCGGGACGTCGCGGCCGCCTTCTGGTTCTCGGTCCTGCTCTCCGCGGCCATGGCCGGGGCGCTGTACGCGTTCGCGCCGTCGGTGAACGGGCTGGTCGGCCTACCCGACGACTCCGTGCTGCTGCGGATGCTGTCGGTCACGCTCGTGCTGGCCGGAGCCACCGCGGTGCCCACCGGGCTGCTGCAACGCGAGCTGCGGTTCCGGCCGATGGCCGTCGTCGACCTGCTCGCGGCCGGACCGGGGATCATCGGCGTGTCGGTGGCGCTGGCCCTGCTCGGCTTCGGCGCCGCCGCGCTGGCCTGGGCGGAGATCGCGGCGGCGCTGATCAAGTGCGTCGGCTACCTGGCCCTCACCCGACCGTCCGTCGCCGTCGAGGCGCCGTCGACGGCCTGGGGGCGGCTGCGCCCGATGCTGAACTTCGGCTCCGGATACTCGCTCACCCAGCTCGGCAACTGGATCGCCCTCAACGCCGACAACCTGGTCGTCGCCACCGTGCTGGGCACCGGCCCGCTCGGCGTCTACACCCGGGCGTACAACCTGCTCTCCGAGCCCGCCAACGTGATCGGTGGCGCCGCGGACAAGGCGCTCTTCCCGGCCATGGCCCGGGTGCGCGACGACGGCGTCCGGCTGCGGCACGCCTACGTCCGCACGGCCTCGCTCGTCGCGCTGGTGACCGCACCCGCCGCCGTGCTGCTGTTCGTGCTCGCGCCCGAGGTCGTGCACGTCCTGCTCGGGAGCCAGTGGGACGCGGTGATCCTGCCGGTCCAGGTCTTCGCGCTGGTCCTGCTCCCCCGCACCTCGTACAAGATCAGCACCTCGCTCACCCGCGCGACCGGCGCGGTGTACCGGGCGGCGTGGCGGCAGTGGCTCTACGCGGGCGAGGTCGTGCTGCTGTGCTCGATCGGCGCCTCGCTGTGGGGTGTGAACGGCGTGGCGATCGGCGCGTCCGTCGCGATCCTCGCCCACTTCCTCGTGATGTTGCGGTTCTCCGCGCGGGTGTCCGAGGATCTGATGGGCGCGGTGCTGCGGATGTACGTCAAGCACGTGCCGGCGGTGGTCGCGGTCGCGCTGGCGAGCTGGGCGGTCGCGGCGGCGTTGCGCCCCGTCGGGTCGGACGTGCTCACGCTGGCCGCCGCCGGCGCCGCGGGTGGCCTGGCGGCCGGGGCGGTGCTGGTCCTGCGGCGACGCCGCTTCGCCGAGGAACTGGCGGTGGTCGCCAACCTGCGGCGCGGGAAGACGGTGCCCGTCCCGGCGTGAGCCGGTAGGAGGGGGCCGGGTGGCGGGCCGCGTCCCCGGACCCGGCTCCGGAGGGGGCGGAGCGGCCCGGAGGGCCGGCGACGCCGAATCGGTCGATACCCGCCGGAGCGGTCGCGCACCTTCGATCGGGGGGCGGGACGCGCACGACGAGTGGGAGCACGGCCCCGGGCGGGTGTGCGTCGACCCGAGCGGGTGGTCCCGCTCCGGAGCCCGGGAAGCGCGGTCGCGGCATCGGCAAGGGCCCCGAGCGACCGTTGCGCCCGCCCACGGATCCGCCGTCGGGCCGCTCGGCCGTACGCCGATAGCAGGCCTCCGTTAACCGGTTCGCAACGACCCTGGCTGTCACCTCGGGTAGTCGGAGCACTACTTTCCTGGCCACAGTTCCAGGAGGTGACAGTCAGTGGCGCTTGCGTCGATCTTGTCCGGAATGCCCGACCTGTTGCAGCGCACCCTCGCGCAGCACACCCCCGATCCGCACGGGTACTGCCGGGAGTGCCGCGAGGCGTCGGGCATCGCCGCGGTCTGGCCGTGCGCCACCCGCGAGGTCGCCGAGGAGGCCGAGTACATCCAGCGCGGCGGCCTGCCCGGAACGCTCGGCGGCCGGCACCGCACCGCCCGCGCCTGACACCCGCCCGTCCCCGTTCCCCCCCCGAACGGGCCCGGGCCCGAGCTCCCGGGCACGCCCGGGGGTTCCCCGCAGCGCGTGCGGAGCTCCTCGGGCCAGAGGCTCGCACGCGCCACCACCTCGCCCGTGTCGTTCCCGCTCCGAAGTGGCTCCACTCAGGGCGATCCGCCGAACGGCCGCAGGACCGGACCGGTCGGTGCCGGACGTTCGGCGCAAGACGGCCTGCCACCGTCGCGAACCGCGCGCCGAGCGGCGGTGCACCTGTGAACGCCACCACGCACCGACCGCCCGGCGGGACGGGCGCCACCCGGCCGGCCGTTCGTCGCTCCGCATGATCCGATCGCCTCACCAGGGGCAACCTCTCCCGGTGCGTGGGCGCGAAAGACCCTAGCGTCGGTCGCGACCGGATCACGGAACGATCACGAACGGCCCCGGGCGCCCCGAACGCCACTCCCCAGTGGGGCCGACTCCCCGTCGCGATCGTCCGCGGCCCGGTCGTCCGACAGCTGAACACGAGAGGTCGTTGTGGCCCGGCATCGCTCCCCACGAGGCCGCACCGCGATCCCCCACCGGCAGCCGGCGCCGAGCTCCCCACGGTGCCGTCCCGCAGAGGTGGGGGACGCGGTCCGGTCCCACCCCGGTCCCGTCCGTCGCGGGTCCGCGCTCGCACTCGCCGCGGGCGGCGTCGTCGCCGTCCTCGGGGCGGCCGCCCCGCTGGCGGGGTCCCTGGACTCCGCCCCGCCGGCGGGGTCCCTGGACTCCGCCCTCCGCTCCGGCGCGCTCCCCGAGGCACGGCTCGCCGCCGAGACCGTGACCGCTCCCGAGGCCTCCGCCGCCGTGCCGGCCGTCCCGGTGCAGCCCGCGGCGCCCGCCGTGGAGATGACGGCGCTGGCCGACGCCGCCCGGATCGCGGGCGAGCACGTCACCGCCGAGGTCGAGCGGCAGGAGGCGGAGGCCGCCGCCGCGGCCTCGGCGGCCGAGGAGCGCGCGCAGCAGGCGCTTGCGGGCCGGACGCCGCCGGCGAGCTCCGCCAGCACCTCCTGCGCCATGGACACCGCGCACCTCGGCGCCGTCAAGCCATGGGTGGCCGACGCCGTCGAGTTCCTGGGCTGCCGGTTCGGCGAGCCGCAGACGCTCGGCGTCGGCAGCCGCGGCAACGCCTCCGACCATCCGTCCGGCCTCGCCGCCGACTTCATGGTGGGCAGGTCCAGCGGCGACGCGATCGCGGAGTGCGCGGTGCAGAACATGCAGACCCTCGGCGTCAGCTACGTGATCTGGCAGCAGCGGATCAACTACGGCAGCGGGTGGGAGGCCATGGAGGACCGCGGCAGCCCCACCGCGAACCACCGGGACCACGTCCACGTGTCGTTCGAGGGGTCGGCGCCCTCCGGGCGCCCCGCGACCTGCTGACCCCGACCGCGCGGTCGCGGTAGAACTGGGGGATGGGCGACTGTCTCCTCCGGCTCGAACGACAGGTCGAGCTCCGTTTCGCGGGCGAGACCGTCCGCTCGGGCAACCACGTGAACCTCTCGGCCGTGCGCGTCGAGGGGTCCACCGTGTGGCTCGCCGGCGACGAGACCGCGACCGTCGAGCGGCTCGAGCTCGACGCGGGCCTCGCCGTCGCCGACAAGCCGGTCACGTTCCCGCTCGCCGAGCTGGTGCGGCTGCCCGGGCCGCCGGACCAGGAGGCGGACATCGAGGGGCTGGCCCGCTCCGGCGGCTTCCTCTGGGCGATCGGCTCGCACAGCCTCAAGCGACGCCGGGTCCGGCCCGGTGACGACGTCGGCAAGGCACTGAAGCGGCTGGCCAAGGTCCGCCGCGAGGAGAACCGGTACGTCCTGGCGCGGCTCGCCGTCGAGACCTACACCGAGGGCGCGCCCGAGCTGGTGCTCCGCACCGCCGCGGGCGTCTGCTCGGCGCTCGTCGGCGCGCCCGGCGCCGTCGGGCTGGCGGACCTGCTCGCCGACGATCCGCGGCTCGGCCCCTTCCTGCGGGTTCCGGGCAAGGACAACGGGTTCGACGTCGAGGGCCTGGCCGTGCACGGCGAGTCCGTCTACGTGGGGCTGCGGGGCCCGGTGCTGCGCGGCTGGGCGGTGGTCCTCGAGCTCCTGCCGCAGCCGGACCCCACCGACGACGGCCGGCTGGTCCTCGGCCCCTTCCCCGGCGGTGCGCGATACCGCACCCACCTGCTCGACCTGGGCGGGCTCGGGGTGCGGGACCTCTGCCCGCACGGCGACGACCTGCTCGTCCTCGCCGGACCGAGCATGGCCCTGTCCGGGCCGGTGCGGCTGTACCGGTGGCGCGACGCGGCGACCGCCGACGCGGACCTGCTCGTCCGCCGCGACCGGCTGACACCGCTCGGCGAGCTGCCGCACGGGCAGGGCGAGGACCACGCCGAGGGCGTCGCGCTGCTCCCCGGCACCGGGCCCGCCCGGCTGCTCGTGGTGCACGACAGCCCGGGACCGGAGCGCCGCCCCACCCCGTCGTCGGTGCTCGCGGACGTCGTCGCGCTCGACGGGTGAGCCGACCGCTCGCCGCGCGCGTCGGTACGCACATCTCACGGTGAGTCATCGCTCCAGGCCTCTTCGTGACCGCTCCGCTACATTTCGGACACGACGCGACGGCCCGGCTCCCCGACGGACCCGGAGACCCTCCGCCCGGTGTCCCCCACGCCGGCGGTCCGGCCGGGCCTCGCACCGAGAAGGCAGGACGTGTCGCGGCACCGCTCCCCCGCCGCGGGCGCGCCCGGCCGCGGGACGGTCGACGTACGCCGGCTGCTCGCGGGCGCCGGCGCCCCGCCACCCCCCACCCGTCGTCGGGCGCTGCGCCGCGGCGCCACCGCCGCCGCGGTCACGGGCGGTGCGCTGTCCGTGGTGGCGCCGGCGGCCTCGCTGCTGGACGTGGTCCCGTCCGCGGTGGAGTCGACCGAGGTGGGGCTGGCGTCCTCCGACGTCGCCTCGTCCGACGTCGCCTCGTCCGACGTCGTCGACGACGGGCTGCTCGCCACGGACGGCGCCGCGCTGGCGGCGAGCGTCCTGCCGGTCCGCCGCGAGGCCGACCCGCCCGGGCCGAGCGCCGCCGAGAACCTGCTGAAGTCCGCGGGGCTCAACGAGGCCGCCCGCCGGGCCGAGGAGGAACGGCTGGCCCGCGAGGCCCGGATGAACTGCGACGTCGATCTGTCCGGTCTCGGTGCGGTCGAGCCGTGGGTCCGCGACGCCGCCCGAGTGCTCTCCTGCCTCTACGACCGGCCCGACCTCATCGGTGTCGCCCAGCGCGGCCGCGTCTCCGACCACCCCGACGGCCGCGCCCTCGACCTCATGACGACCGGCGCCCACGGCGACCGGATCGCCGCCTGCGCCCTCGCCAACCGCGGGGCGCTCGGCATCTCGTACGTGATCTGGGAACAGCGGATCAACTACGGCGACGGCTGGGAGCGCATGGAGAACCGGGGCAACGCGACCGAGAACCACTTCGACCACGTGCACATCTCGTTCGAGCGCTCCGCGGGCTCGGGCGAGTTCGACCCCGACCTCTGCAGCTGAGCCTTCTCCGGCACCCGACCTGCACTCCGGCACCCGACCTGCACGAACGGCACTCTTGTGCGGACCTACCGCACGACAGTGCCGTTCGTGCGGAACGGCGAGACCCCGATGTGAGATCAGTCCACGCTGTCCGGGGTGGCGGTGTGGTGGGGGTGGCCGTGGGTCCGGCGGCTCTGCTTCATCTCGGCCTCGAAGACGTGCCGGCGGCCCTGCATCAGGTCGTCCCGCAGCGCGCGCTCGGTGTCCTTGAGCGGGCTGTAGTAGTTGTCGTCGAAGTCCTCGACGATCTGGAATGTCCAGCGGCCCTCGATCGCGTTGCGCCCGACCAGCTCGGTCCCGATGCGCTCGGCCCACTCGTGCTGCCCGCAGGCGCGCAGCTTGTCCACGACGTCGTCGAGCATCGCGTCGGCGCCGCCCATGAGCTGGTGGAACTCGTAGAGGGCGCCGCGGGCCCGCTCGATCCGCTCCAGCATCTCGGAGAACTTCCCGGCCGCCTCGACGAGCTCGTCGGAGGCGCCCTCCGGGCGGGAGTGGGCGGAGTCGACGGACAGGGCGGCCGGATCGGCGGAGACGGCGTTCGTCGTGCTCATGCCCATCGGTACCCCTGGTCCCCGCGCTCGAACCCGCAGGTCCGGCCCGGCGCCCCGGACCCACCCTTCAGGCTGCCTGTGACAACGGTAACATCGCGGCGGTTCTGCATCGATGGAGAACGGAGGCGCGCGATGCGTGTCGGGGTCCTGACCGGCGGCGGCGACTGCCCCGGGCTGAACGCGGTGCTGCGGGCGATCGTCCGCAAGGGCGCGGCGGCCTACGGTCACGAGTTCGTCGGGTTCCGCGACGGCTGGCGCGGCGTCCTGGAGGGCGGTGCCGACTGGGTCCGGCCGCTCGGCGTGCCGGACGTCCGCGGCCTGCTCCCCCGGGGCGGCACGATCCTCGGCTCCTCGCGCACCAACCCCTTCGCGGTCGACGACGGCGTCGCCCGGATCCGCCGCACCCTCGAGGGGCAGGGCGTCGACGCGCTCGTCGCGATCGGTGGTGAGGACACCCTCGGCGTCGCGGCCAAGCTGCACGACGAGGGGGTCCGGGTCGTCGGGGTGCCCAAGACCATCGACAACGACCTGGGCGGCACCGACTACACGTTCGGCTTCGACACCGCGGTCTCCATCGCCATGGAGGCGATCGACCGGCTGCACACCACCGCCGAGTCGCACCACCGCGTCCTGATCGTCGAGGTCATGGGGCGGCACGCGGGGTGGATCGCGCTGCACGCGGGCATGGCGGGCGGGGCCAACGGGATCCTCATCCCCGAGCAGCCGTTCGACGTCGACCGCGTCGAGGCGTGGGTGGAGAGCCGGTTCCGGGACCGCTACGCCTCGATCATCGTGGTGGCCGAGGGCGCGACGCCGGTCGGCGGCGCCGAGGTGCTGCAGAGCGGGCAGACGGACGCGTTCGGGCACGCGCGGCTCGGCGGCGTCGGCGACTGGCTGGCGCACGAGATCGAGCGCCGCACGGGCAAGGAGGCCCGCACCACGGTGCTCGGGCACGTCCAGCGCGGCGGCACGCCCACGGCTCGGGACCGCTGGCTCGCCACCCGCTTCGGCCTGCACGCGATCGACGCCGTCGAGGCCGGTGAGTGGGGCATGATGACGGCCCTGCGTGGCACCGAGATCAGGATGGTGCCGCTGCTGGAGGCGACCAAGCAGCTCAAGACGGTCGACCCGGCGCTCTACGCCGAGGCGGAGGTGTTCTTCGGCTGATCCCGGCCCGGCCGCGACCGGGATCCGCACCGACGCGCGTCGCCAGCGGCAGCGACTCCGGTGGTCGGGTCGCGGGCGCCTTCATCCGGATGAAACAGCTCGGACATCACCGGGTGCCGGGCGGGATCTAGAACTGGGGGCAGTCCCCAGCGCCCGCCGGATCGGAGGCCCGCCGTGCCCCAGCAGCCCGCACGTGAGCAGATCCCCGGCCCGGCGCGGCTCGCCTGCCCGGCCGAATGCCGTGCGGACCGGCCGCGGTGGGTCCACCACGACCGGCTGCTCGACGTCGAGACCGACCCGGACGCGATCGTCGAGCTGTTCGAGACCGCGGTGACCTGGGCGGAGCTGGAGTACCCGGAGGACACCACGATCCCGCCGGCGCGCTGGGTGGAGTTCGCCGAGAAGCACCGCTGGCGGGACCCGGAGCGCGCGCTGCGGATCTTCACCCTGGCTGCCGATGCGGCGCTGCGCGGTACCCGTGCGGGCGCGCCGGTCGCGGTGCTGGGCAACGCGGTGGGGATGTCGGCGGGGGTAGGGGCGGGCCTGGGTTCGGGCCTGGGTTCGGGCCCGGGTTCGGGTGACGGGATCTGCCCGACCCTGGTCCCCGCGACCCCGCCGCGCCACCTCCGCGTCGCCCCCTGAGCCGGGGAGCCCCACACCCCGACTTACCGAAACCCACACCCCGACTCACCGAGACCCAGAGCGCGACTCGCGGGAGCCCACACCCCGACTCGCGGGAGCCCACACCCCGACTCACCGAAGCGCACACCCCGACTCGCGGGACGAGGTGTGCACCTTCCGCGAGTCGCGCTCCGGGCTCCCGCGAGTCGCACTCGCAGCGTCCCCCAGTCGCGCTCTGCGCTTCCGCGCGGCGGGAGGAAGGGTCAGCGGGGGAGGCCGGTGATCGCGGTGGAACGGAGGTCGAGAACCTCCACCCGCTCGTCGTCCCGGGCGAGGGCGAGGGTGGCGGAGGCGTCGAGCGTGCCCACGACGGCCGCCGCCAGGTCCCGCTCGGCGAAGGCGGCCAGGCACTCCGCCTCGCGTCCGGCGGGCACGCAGAGCAGGAAGCCGAAGCTCGGGAAGCAGGTGAACCAGCGCACCAGCGGCACCCCGCCCGGCGCCGGCACGGCCGCGACGTCGACGGTCACCCCGAGCCGCCCCGGCTCCAGCAGCATCGCCAGCGAACCGACGAGCCCGGCCATGCTGATGTCCTTCGCCGCCACCACGACGCCCTGCTCGGCGAGCGTGCCGAGCAGCCGGACGTCGCCGGCGCTGCGCCGCCCGCGCGACTCGAAGGCCGGGAAGAACGGGAAGTCCTGGCGCATCCGGCCGTCGAGCGCGGCGGCCACGACCAGGGACTGCCCGGGCGCGGCGCGGGTCACCGAGAGCGGCGACGCCGTCGCGCCGACGGCGAAGGCGGAGATCGCCGGGTCCCCCTCGTGCAGCGTGAGGTGCCCGCCGACGATCGGGACGTCGTAGAGCTCCGCGGCCTCGCGCATCCCGGCCAGCGCCTTGCGCGCGACGTCCTCCGACGCCACCACCGTGTCGACGATCCCGAGCGGCGTCCCGCCCATCGCCGCGACGTCGTTGACGTTGGTCAGGACGGCCGCGAACCCGGCACCGTGCGGGTCGGCGGCCACGAACGGGGGGAACAACGCCTCGCCGCACGCGACCACGGCCCCGCCGTGCGCGGTCACCACGGCGCCGTCGTCGCCCGGCCCGCGCTGCCAGTCCGTGCCGCCCAACACCTCGCCGACCAGCGCGATCTCGGCCTTCGCGGCGAGGCCCGGGTTGGCCAGGCAGGCGGCGGCGATCTCCGCGAGCGTCTCGGGCACCGGCGCGGTCACCGCAGCGTCACCCAGACCGCGCGCACCGGGACATCGCCGGCGTTGCGCCAGGTGTGCCCCCGGTCCGTGGGGTAGTGCAGCACGTCCCCGGCCTCCACCTCGTACGTCTCCCCCGCGACCTGCACCGACAGCGTGCCCTCCCGGACCAGCACCAGCTCCTCGCCGGGCCGGCGCGGCCTGGTGTCGCCGCTCTCGCCGCCCGGCTCGACCACGACCTCCACCGCCGCCGCCCGCAGCGCATCCGTGGGAGCCGCGAGCCCCTCCACCGCGACGCCGAGCGCTCCGGGCGCCCAGTCGGCCGGAGCGGGCAGCCGCTCCGAGGACCGCACGTGCACGGCGGCCGGCGGCTCGAGCCCGCTGTCGTCGACGAATGCCGACACCGGTTGTCCGAGCGCGCCGGCCAGCTTGAGCAGCGTGGTGATGGTCGGGACCATGTCCCCGCGCTCGACCTTGTGCACCGCCGCGGCCGAGACGTCCGCGCGGGCCGCGAGCTGCTGCAGCGACAGCCCGAGCCGGGTACGGGCGGCGCGCACCTTGGGACCGATCGCGTCGACGACGGGTTCCCAACGCGCGGGGCTCGGCCGGCTCACGTTGACCATCCTAGACGGCGTCCACCTATGGTGAACACCCACACGGCGGCCCACCCCACCCCGACGTGAGTGAACGGCACTTTCGCTCACGAGACATGAACGAGAGCGCCCTTCGCTCAGTTGGCCCACGGCGCGCTGTCGAATGCACGGGCGGCACGGTCGCTCACCAGGTATGGACGAGAGCGCCGTTCGCTCACCGGGGGCGACTAGGAGAGGGGCAGGACCTTCACGATCCGGGCCGCGGTGCGGCCGGCGATGCGCAGGTCGGGGCGCGGGGAGCCCGCCTCGACCCGCTGCACCGGCTCCTCCGGCGGCAGGGACGCATGGTGCACCACCACGCCGCCGGACGCGTCGATGCCGACCCCGGTCTCCAGGGGCGACTCGAGCGCGGCCCCGTGCGCCAGGGTGAGCAGGTCGGTCGCGCGGCCCTCCTCCACCCGGGTCGGCACGCCCTCCTCCTCCGCCCCCGCGCACACCTCCCGCAGCACCGCCGGGTCCGGGGACCCGGCGTACCGCAGGACGATCACGGGCTTCTCGGTCACGAGCCCGCCACGTGCGCGTCGACCAGCCCCGAGGCGACCGCGTTGCGCGGCCCCTCGCTGCCATGGACGTTCCCGATCCCGCAGACCACGCCGTAGCCGGCGAGGGCGTCGGCGATCAGGTCGGGGATCTCGAAGTCCAGCGCCGAGCCGCCGAGCAGCACCACGAAGTCCAGCATCCGCAGGCTGCCGCCGGGCGCCACCTGCTTGAGCGCCCGGACCGCGTTGACCGCGAACACCTTCCGCTTGGCCTCCCGGCGCACCCGCCGGACGTGGTCGACGGAGTGCCGGGTCGCGACCGGCGCGGGGCCCTCGGGGGTCATCGTGACCACCCGGGCGAACACGTGGGACGGCAGCGGCTCGGGGAAGAACTGCACCGTCCCGTCCTCGTGCCGGACGTGGAAGAAGCTCTCCACCTTCGCCAGCGGGTACCGCTTGACGGCCTCGGCCTGTTCCCGGTCGTCGAGCGCCAGCTCGGAGTCGATCAGCTTGGTGACCAGCTCCCCCGCCCCGGCGACGTGCACGGCCGAGCTGACGCCGTCGCGGTCGAGCAGCGCGGCGTCGGTCGACCCGCCGCCCAGGTCGAGCACCGCGATCGGCACCGCCGTGCCCGGCGTGGTCAGTGCGCCGCGGACCGCCATCTCGCCCTCGACGCCGCCGATCTCGGCCCGGCAGCCCAGCGCGGCGGCGACCTCGTCGGCCACCACCTGCATCCGGCTGCGGCTGGTGCGCACCATGGCCGCCAGGGCGACGGCGTTCTCCGGCGCGACCTCGCCGGCCAGGCCGCCGCGCACCTCTTTGGGCACGAAGGTGTCGACGGCGAGCACGTCCCGGATCCGGATCTCCGCCGCCGGTTGCCCGGTCACGTCCGTCATCGTGTCGCGGACCTGCGCGAGCATCCCGCCGACGTGCGTACCGGCCTCGCCGGTCGCGTCGTCGAGCGGCTGGACCCGGCCGAGCACCTCCATGATCGCCTCGGCGCCCGCGTCGACGTCGACCTGCAGGGTCTTGCCCGCCCCGGACAGGGTGAGCGTGCCGACCGGGATCCGCCGGTCGGTCACGTCACCGCTGGGAGTCCGGACGACCACGGCGGACCGGTTCCCGGTCAGCGCCCGCGCCACCGGCGAGACCTGCCGGGTCTGGTCGGGGTCGAGCTCGAACACCGACGCCAGCCCGTAGGAGTCCGAGAGCGTCCGGATGGTCCGTCCCGGTGCCGCGACCTCCACGGCCGCGCGCATGCCGAGCGGCACCTTCTCCACCGCGCCGACCTCGTCGACGACCGGGATCGGGGCCCGGAGCCGGTTGACGACGAGCACGGCGTCGTCGTGCGCCAGCACCGCGGCCACGATCTGCAGCCCGCGGTCCGCTGCCTCGTTGAGCTCGGTCGCGACGTCGTCGAAGTCCCAGCCCGCCCCGACGACCGCGATCGTCGGGCCGGACGCGCCGGCCAGCGCGTCGATCGCCACCGTGGTGCCGACCCCGAGTCCCTCCCCGCCCGGTGTGGCGGGGTTGTGCCCGATCATCGTCGACTCGGTGATGATCGTCTCGGAGATCGTCTCCATGGCCAGGCCGGAGATGACCGGCGTGGCCTCGTTGAGCAGGACGGTCCCGACCTCGGACTCGGTGCGGCCGGCCCGGTCCAGCGCACGCCGGACCGCCGACACCGCCCCGTCCGTGTTCTCCGGCGTGCCCTTGACCCCGGTCGTGTGGGTGAGCGCCGTACCCAGGTACTCGACGGAGTCCCCGGACACGGCGGCCACACTCGCCTCGGTCGTGGAGTTGCCGATGTCGACGCCGACGACCAGCCGCCGCGTCGTGCCCGGTGTCGTCCGGCCGGCTCGCGAGCTCACCGGCGGGAGATCACCGGCTCGACCTCCACCGGCTTCCGGCCCGCCACGATGCACTCGTACTCCTTGAGGTGCAGCAACGCGGCCTTGGCCTGCCAGCGCGGCCGCGCCATCTGGTCGTTGCGGGTCGGCACCGGGGCCGGCGACTCGCCCTTGGCGTACTGGGCGGCGTTGGCCCCGATCCGGCGGAACACCTCGGCGTCGAGCAGCGGTGACTGCGGGAACAGCTCCAGGTTCGACAGCCGCGGCAGGTCCCGCTGGTGGATCATCGCGGTGCCCCGGGACAGCAGGCCGATCGAGATGCCGGAGCCGGACAGGCGGGCGCCGGTGTGCGCGACCGCCGCGAGGTCCGCGGTGTCCCACACCTTGACCAGCCGGGCGTGCACGCCCTGCTCCTCGATGCCGGCGAGGATCTGGCGGATCACCTCGGCGTGCGGCACGTCGACGATGGTCTTGGTGAACGGGTCCGCGAAGGCCGGCGACACGGCGACGACCACCTCGTCCGGCCGCGACGCCCGCGCGGCCGGGCCGACCTCGTTCAGCGTGAGCGTGCGCTGCGACGTCGGTGCAGCGGTGGGTGCGGTCATCACGACACCTCCGTCTCGGGGTTCTCGGCGCTCGTCACGTGGCGCAGCTTCTTGAGCTGCTCCCACCGCTCGCCCTGGAGGCGGTAGCCGGAGCCCGGGCCGCCGTAGTCGTTGGCGTCGTTGATCGCCGACAGCGGGACGAAGTCGTCGGTGAGGACCGCCGAGGTCTGCAGCAGGTCGCCCGAGACGCGCTGGCGCAGCACCGTCAGCAGGTTCTCGGCGACGTCGTGGAAGCCGCTGCGCTCCAGCGCCTTCACCAGGTCGAGGCCGGTGACGCCGCGGTCCATGACCGACTGCGCGCCCTTGAGGTCCTCCAGCACGTCGCGCTCGGGGTAGTCCTCGCTGCCGTGCGCGTAGACGGCCGCCTCGACCTCCTCGTCGGTGATCCGGGGCAGGTCGAGCTCGGCGAACACGGCCTGCAGCGCGCGCGCCGCCTTCTCCCGGACCTGCAGGATCTCGGGCTCCCGGACGTGCCGCAGCCCGCCGTCGACCTGGAGGTCGCGCTGGATCGTGTTCCAGTCGTCGTAGTCGTCGGTGTCGAGGTTGGAGCCCGCGAACATGTTGTCCGGGTTCGGCACCGCCGAGTAGCCGGAGCACACGAAGTCCGTGCCCGGCAGCATCTGCGGGAGCAGGCGCGCGGTGCGGCGCATGGCCGAGTGCGAGAAGGACTGGTCGTTGCCGGAGGCGCACTCCAGGTCCATCCAGCTCGCGATCAGGTTCTCGGCGGCCACCGCGCGGATCCCGCCGGGGACCGCGCCGGGGACGCCGATGCAGGAGATGGAGCCGTTCTGCAGGCCCTGCACCCCGGCCCCCTTGGCCATGAGGATGCAGCGGATCTCCAGGTACAGCATGGACCGCCCCTCGGCGTTGCCCATCTGCACCTCCGAGCCCGTGCCCGAGGTGAACCGCATCTTGATCCCGCGCGAGGCGTACGCACTGGCCAGGAAGGCCTTGGACCACGGGGTGTCGTCGCCGTCGACGAACACGGACTCGGTGCCGTAGACCGAGATCGTCTCGGCGTAGGCGGTGATGCCGCGCATGCCGAGCTCGAGCTCGGTCGCCTCCTCGAGCGCGCACTGGGTGAGCACGCCGCCCCGCCCGACCTGCCCGCCGACCTGCAGCGCGATCGCGACCAGCGGGGCGTAACGGACCACGCCGAGGGTGGTCTCCAGCTCGGCGAAGCCGCGCAGCGCGCCCTCGGCGGCATCGGCCGCGACCTGGATCGGGTTGTCCTTGGCGCTGGTGGAGTGCGCCTGGTTGGCAGGTGTGCGGCGAGCCCGCATCTTCTGCATCGCCATCATGATCTCGACGACGTTCATCAGCTTGACGACGTCGAGGATCTTGGCCGGGGTCAGCCCACGGCCGATCGTCGCCACCTCGTCGCGCGAGGTCCGCGGGTCGACGAGCATCCGCGCGATCTCGACCGACGGGATCGCGTTGACCTCCTCCGCCGTCCCCACGTCGATCGCGTGGTCGGCGATGAAGGTGTCCATGAAGTCGAAGTCGGCGCGGGCGCGGCCGTCGAGCTCGACGATCTTCCCGCCCTCGACCCGCACGCTCGGCGCCGGGTCGAAGTCCGACTCCATCGCGACGAGGCCCTTCTCGGGCCACTCCTCCACGAACCCGTCGAGGTTGACGGGGCGGTCCTCCAGGACCTCGGTGCGCCTGCTGCGCCGTTCGGTCGTCGACATCAGTCCTCCTCCCCGCGGGCCAGCAGGTCGCGGCGCTCGTAGACCTCGGCGGCCTCGCGGACCAGGGCACCGCACACGGTGGCCTGGTACTTGCTCTCCAGGTTCTCGGCGATCTCCAGCAACTGCGCCTTGCTCGAGGCGCGCGGGCGGAGCGCGTTGTACATCGCCAGGACCTCGGCGTCGGGCACCGCGGTGAGCTCGGCCGCGCGCCGGAAGTTGGCGGCGAGCTGCCGGCGGTGCACCGACTCGGCGAGGGTGGCCTGCAGCTGGAGCGTCTCGGGTGCGATCCGCAGGTCCTCGGCGGTGATCTCGCCGGTGACGACGGCGTTCATCGTCAGGGCGGTGATCGGCTTGCCCGTCGGGGTGCGCAGGAGGTCCTGACGGTTGACCGAGAGCGGGTAGTCGGCGGGCCCGAGGTCGGGACCGGACCCGGAAGCTGGAGCGGACACGCGCATCACCTCTCGTCGTTCGCGGGGACGCGGGCAGCGGGGCACAGCCGGTCGGCCGCGGCACCCGCGCCGCCGACCCACCGTTGCGCAGGTGCGCAGGGAGCGGAAAGCCTCTCCGTCCGGACCAACCCGAACGGCGGCTGCCCTGCCGGAGAGGTCACGACACCGCCAGGCCGAGCAGGCCGGCCAGGACCGCACCGAGCACCGGGCCGACGATCGGGACCCAGGAGTATCCCCACTCCGCGCTGCCCTTGCCCCTGATCGGCAGCAGGGCGTAGGCCAGTCGCGGGCCCAGGTCACGGGCCGGGTTGATCGCGTACCCCGTGGGCCCGCCGAGCGAGCAGCCCAGCCCGATGACCACGAACGCGACCGCCGCGTAGCCCAGCGCGCCGTTGCCGAACTGGGGCACGCCCGCTCCGTCGGGTGCCTGGGCGGCCGGGTTGGTGAGGATCCAGAAGACCAGGACGAAGGTCGCGACGAGCTCGGTGATCACGTTCCAGCCGGACCGGGCGACCACCGGCCCGGTGCAGAAGATCCCGCGGGTGCCGCGGTTGCCCTCGGCGTCCTCCTCGACGTTCTTGTCGAAGTTCGCCTTGTAGGCGAGCCAGCCGACACAGGCGCCCACGAACGCGCCCACGAACTGCCCGATCAGGTAGAAGGGCACCATCGACCACGGCGTCAGGCCCGCCACCGCGAGCCCGAGGGTCACCGCCGGGTTGATGTGCGCCCCGGAGGGCTGGGCGACGCTGGCGCCGGCGAACACCGCGAAGCCCCAGCCGAAGGTGATCATCAGCCAGCCGCCGCCCGTCCCGAGCGTCGGCCGCAGCACCACGTTCGCCACGACACCGACACCGAGGAGGATGAGCACCGCGGTGCCCAGGCCCTCCCACAACACGATCGATCCTGCCGTCATCGGACCTCCTGAGTCCCGGCCGCCCCGTGCGGCCCGGCGCTACGGTCCACAGCACCGCGGTGCGACGGAAGGGCTTGGGGGACAACGACCGGCGAAGTCTCACCCTCCGCGGGGGTGCGGCCTCACCCGCGGGCGAGGCGCAACCTGACCCAAGGCGGAGCTGTCGGCGCCCGGTCCCGTCGGGTTGGGTGGAGGGGTTCCCGGCGGGCCGGACGGGGCCGTGGGCGAGACGCGAGAGAGGACCCGATGATGAGTGGCCTGACCTATGCCGAGGCACGCAAGGCGATCGAGGCCGGCCTGGCGAAGGCCGACGAGATCGGCCAGCCGATGAACATCGCCGTCGTCGACGCCGGCGGGCACCTGCTGGCGTTCGCGCGCCAGGACGGCGCGATCCGGGCGAGCATCGACATCTCGCAGCGCAAGGCGCGCACGTCGATCCTGATGAACGCGCCCACCGGCGCGTTGACCGAGCTGGTCCAGCCCGGCGCCGAGCTCTACGGCCTCGAGCAGCTGGCGGGTGGGCTCGTCATCTTCGGCGGCGGCATCCCGGTGGAACGCGACGGCGAGGTCGTCGGCGCCGTCGGGGTGAGCGCGGGTTCGGTCGAGCAGGACACCCAGGTGGCGCAGGCGGCGGTCGACGCCCTCACCTGACCCATTATGGAACCATAACGCTCGATTTCCGCCTGTCCGTTCGCA